>NZ_JBIUTQ010000070.1:0-1114 GCF_044741965.1 Streptosporangium sp. NPDC087985 | reverse complement strand
GGCTCGAAAATCGGTGAGTTAGTGGGCAGGCGGCAGCGAACCCTGGCCAGTGATGTCGGGGCAGGGTCTGCGGGGTGGGAATTGGGGTCAGGCGGTTGGTTGCAGGGTGACGGTTTTGCCGGTGAGGCGTTCGAGCTGGCGGACGAGGTCGTGTTCGCGGCGTCTGGTGGCGATGCGGGATTGGTAGAAGTCGGGGCCCAGGTCGCGGTAGCGAGCGTCGGGGTCGGACAGCAGATGCCAGACGATGGTGAGGACGGAGTTGCCGACGGCGACGATGGCGCGTTTTCGTCCGCGGCGCCTGGACAGTCGCCGGTAGCGCTCGCCCAGGAAGGTGGTGGAGCGGGAGGCGGCCGCGACGATCTCGCCGAGAGTGGCGCCGAGCCAGGGATTGCCCTTGCCGGTGGAGCCGCCCTTCTTCTTGCCGGCGGAGGCGTTGTCGATGGGCGCGAATTTGGCCCAGGAGGCGAGATGGCCGGCGGTGGGGAAGCGGCTCATGTCGATGCCGATCTCGGCGATGAGTTCCTGGGCGGCGATGGTGCCGACACCGATGATCTCGTCGAGTTGGGCCACTGCGGCGGCATACGGGGCGATCTTGTCCTCGATGCGGCGGGAAACGGCCTCGATCCGAGCGGTGAGGTCATCGACTCGATCAGTCATCATCTGGCATAAGAAGCCGTGCTCATCGGTGAAGTGACCGGTCAGCGCTTCTTGCAGCAGGGGGATCTTGGAGCGCATCGGGCCACGCGCCATCGCGGCCAAAACCTTGGGATCGCGCTGCCCGTCGATCAGCGCGGCCAGCATCTCGCGGCCGGAGACGCCGAAGATGTCACTGATCACGCTGGACAGCTTGATCTGGGCGTCTTCCAGCAGCTTTTCCACGCGCTGCTTCTCGCGGGTGCGCTCGCGCACCAGGCTGCGCCGATAGCGGGTCAGGTCGCGTAGCTGGCGGATCGGCTTGGGGTGGACCAGGCTGGGTCGGCACATGCCGCGTTCGACGACCTTGGCCAGCCATACCGCGTCCAGCTTGTCGGTTTTGGGGCGGCCGGGGACGTTCTTGACGTGCTTGGCGTTCAGCAGCCAGCAGGTGAATCCCTCGGCTTCGAGCAGGTAGTAG
>NZ_JBIUTQ010000069.1:0-1192 GCF_044741965.1 Streptosporangium sp. NPDC087985 | reverse complement strand
AGGCGCTCGAACGTCAGCATAAGACGCTGAACGTGGTCGGTCGCCTCCACGTAGACATCTCCGCTCGGGCACTCGGTGTAGCCCACGTCCGGGTCTTCGTTGTCAAAGCTGAGTACGGAGAAGGCGCCTTCCAGACCACCATGCGCACCAGCCCGGAGCGGCAGGATCTGGATCGTGATGTTAGGCCAGTTCACGACTTGGAGGATGTCGTCGAGTTGGCGGGTCATGGCGTCTGGCTGTCCGACAGGACGGGCCAAAGTTCCTTCGTCCATAAGGACATGCAGCGTTGGTGCATGCGAGCCGAGGAGACTGATCTTACGTGCCATCCGAGCATCTACGCGGCGATTCACCTCGGCGGCGCTCAACCTCGGGTGCACGGCACCGATGATCTCGCGGGCATAGTCCTCGCTCTGGAGCAGGCCTGGCACCAGCAGCGGTTCCCACTGACGGATGACCGCTGCCTCGGTTTCGAGTGCGATGTAAGACCCGGTGAACACATCGCTGTAGGCGGTCCACCAGCCGCGCTGACCGGCATCCTTGCCAAGCTGAATCAGTCCAGCCTTCGCGGAGGAGTCCACACCGTACAGGTCACAGGCATGGCCAATGTCCACCCCGCTCGGGAGCAGTCGCGCGTTCTCGATCCGGTTGACCTTCGATCGGCTCCATCCGAGCTGCAGGGCCGCTCTCTCTGGGGTAAGCCCTGACTGCTCGCGAAGTCGTCGCAGCTCACGGCCAAGGCGGCGATGCCGAACAGTGGGGCTCTTCGTAGGCATGGCGTCCAGTGTGCAGCGAGATAGAAATTATTTCTATACGCATAGTGCTTGCGACGATGCGCAGTGCATACGATGATGCGTTGTATCCCACTCCACGGAGCACCCGAGGGCCGAACATGGCGATCAACGATCCCTGCTCCACGTCAGCCCTTAGCGTTCTCCCCCTCGGCGGGTGGGCAAACGAACGAGCCGATCTGCGGGACGGTGTAGACCACCCCTTCTTCTCGGAGGTAGGCGACGACCTTTCTGGCCGTTCCCCGAGCAACGCCGAACTCCTGAACCATCTGGACTTCAGAGGGGATCAGATGACGTGGCAGGTAGTCTCCTCGCTCGATTCTCTCGCGGAGGATTTCTGCGACCTGAATCCATACCGGCCGATCGCGCTCAAATTCGATCATGCAAAGAACCTAGACGGCCAT
>NZ_JBIUTQ010000068.1:0-1214 GCF_044741965.1 Streptosporangium sp. NPDC087985 | reverse complement strand
GGTGGCGGTGCCCACATCGGTGCTCTTCATGGTGACCACGCAGTTGGAGCCGGTGGAGGTGTTGTAGAGCTGGTAGACGGTTCCGCCGCTGAAGGGAGCCGACCGCTGCACGTAGTAGCCCGAGCCGCAGACCTGCTGCGGGCTGTAGAGGTTGGGGCGCGAGGCCGGAGGGGCCGGCGAGGACGGCTGCGGTGTCGGCGTGGGCTTGACGGTCACCGCCGAGGGGGGCGTCGGGGCCACCGTCGGTCTGGCGGTGGCCGTCGGGACCGCTGTCGGCGTCGGGGCCGGGAGCGTCGGCGGCCTGCTCGGTACCGGGGCGGGGGGCACGGTCGGCGTCGGGATCGGGGTCGGCTTGACCGCCGCCGGTGGGGTCGGTGCCGGGGTGGCGGGCACAGTCGGGGTCGGCTTGGACGGCGCGTCGGTGGTGGCCGCGGCCGTGGGCGCCCGAGTGGGGCCGGGCACCGGGGGGGCGATGCTCGCCGGGATCGGCGGCGGGGCGACGAGCGAGCTCAGTGACGGGACCGGGACCGTCGGGGTCTCCGTGGTCAGCTGCAGCGGCCCGACATCCGGGACCCGCGGATCGGCGGTGGCGCCCCAGGGTACGGTCACCTTGTCCACCGGGTCGTTCCCGATGCCCTGCCCGCCCCCGTTTCCGCCCCCGTCCCCCGGGGGCGCGTCCTGGGACTGGCCGACCAGCCCGAGCGACGCGTGGGGGGCCATCCCGTTGGCCGCCGCCCGCTCGGTGGTGCCGAGGGAGCCGTAGCTTCCGGCGGCCCACACCCCGAGCCCGGACAGCAGGGCGACCACGCCGACGCAGGCGGCCAGCACGAGGGTGAGGCCGCCGCCCTTCTTCGGTCGCTCGCGGAGCTGAGCCGGCCCCTGCAGTACGGACGGTGTCTGCGCCGGGGGAGCCGCGTCCTGCGGGAGCGGCGGCGCGCCCCAGCCGGACGGCGCGGCCGTCTGGGGAGGGACGGGGGCAGGATGCCGCGGTACGTCCGGGAGCGCGTGGTCCCCGGTGATCATGATCGCCGACTCCTCGCCGAGGAGGCGGAGCATGGCGGTTTTGGTGTCGGGTCGTCCGTGCGGTCGCTTGTCGAGGCAGGCGGCGAGGAGAGCGGTCAGCTCCGGAGGGATTCCGGTGAGGTTGGCGGGGCCTTCGATGACGTGGGCGGGTTGGCCTTCGAAGGGGGGCTGTCCGGTCGCGGCGTAGGCGA
>NZ_JBIUTQ010000067.1:0-1263 GCF_044741965.1 Streptosporangium sp. NPDC087985 | reverse complement strand
TGAGGGGCTGAGATCATTCCGGACAGCGGAATCTGCGGTTGTTGACTACGCAGCCGATTGAAGTGCCGCGTACTCGTCGAGAACTTCGAATGGCGTCCGGTAGCCAACAGACGAGTGCAGTCGGCGCCGATTATAGAAGCCCTCAATATAACGGATCACGGCTCGGCGAGCCTTCGCCCGACTGGTGAAAACGTACCGCTTCAGCCACTCGTTCTTCAGCGCCGAAAAGAACGATTCGGCCATGGCGTTATCGTAACATATGCCGGTACGGCCAACGGACCTCTGAATATTCAGCCTCTTCAGCACGGCGCCGAATTCATCGGACGTGTAGTTCGATCCTCTATCGGAATGGAAGATCGCGTCCTTTTCGATAGTGAAGGTCTGTACCGCGTCCTCGATCGCCTCGGTGATCAACTCGGTGCGGTAGTGATCGGCCATCGCCCACCCCACCACGGCCTTGCTGTAGCAGTCGATCACCGTGGCCAGGTAGCAAAACCCCTCCCAGGTCGGGATGTACGTGATGTCGCCTACCAGCTTGACGCCGGGCCGAGCGGCGGTGAAATCGCGTCTGACCAGGTCGGGGATGCCTCTGAAGGCACCCTGCTCGGTGATCTTCAGCGTGAAGGTCCGCACCTGCGCCGGCATCAGGCCCAGCTCGCGCATCAGCACCCGCACCAGTTCATCGGAGCACCGCTCACCGCGGCGCAGCAGCTCGGCGTGGATCCGCCGGTAGCCGTACACCTCCTCGTGCTCGTAGAAGATGTCCTCGATCATGCCTTGGAGGAGTTCGCGACGCTGCGCGGTCGCCGAAGCGGGCCGGCCATGCCACTCGTAATACCCCGAGCGGGACACCTCCAGCCAGTCGCACATTTTCACAATCTTGTAGTTGGCCTTCTCCGCGTCGATCAGCTCGAACTTCGCGGTCACCGATTGTTCTCGGCCGCGAAGAAGGCCGCGGCTTTTTTCAGGAAAGAAAGCTTCTCGCGGAGTTCGGAGTTTTCCCGCTCGAGTTCGCGCAGCCGGGCGCGCTCGGGACCGCTGAGGGGGTGCAGGTCTTCCTCCGCGTGCGTTCGTTTGTAGGTGTTCACCCAATTGCCGAGCGTGGTGTCGTGAACCCCGAACTCTCTGGCGACCTCGGCAATCGTGCGGGGGCCGTCGAGGACCATGCGCACAGCCTCGTCCTTGAACTCCTGGCTGAACCTACGCCTGGAACCTTTCGGCACGTTTCCATCTCCTTCGAACTGTTACCACCCTAGCGAGTGG
>NZ_JBIUTQ010000066.1:0-1591 GCF_044741965.1 Streptosporangium sp. NPDC087985 | reverse complement strand
TCCCTCCCTGCCAAACTAGACAGAGGCAACAAAAAGGTACATAACTCTGTATCGAGGGCGGGGAAGGAGACATCCCTTCGTGGGAGCACGACAGCCAGACCCCGAGACCCCTGACCCGCAGGTACATGAGCGGGCCACAGCCCGCCGGTACTCCGCGGCGTACAAGGCTCGGATCCTGCAGGAGTACGAGCAACTCGACAAGGCCGGCAAGGGCGCGCTACTGCGCCGCGAGGGCCTGTACTCCTCGCTGATCTCCAGTTGGAAGACCGCCCGAGACCATGGGGCGACCCAGGCACTGGCCCGGCCGGTCGGCCGTCCGAAGGCCGACCCGCGCGACAAGCAGATCGACACGCTGGAGGGCGAGGTCGAACGGCTACGCGCCGAACTCGACAAGACCCGCCAGGTGATCGAGGTGCAGGGAAAGCTCTTCGCGCTGCTGGATCAGCTCGCCACCAGCAGCGAGAACTCGACGGCTCGGGGCGAGCAGTGACCGAGATCATCCAGACCGCGCAGGCCGAGGCGATCGAGGCACTCACCCCGTTGCTCGGCCGCCGCAAAGCGTGCACGGCGGCCGGAGTGCCACAGGCCAACTGGTACCGAAACAACCGCCGCAGTCCGGCTCCGGCCCGTCCCATCACCCCGCGCAAGCCGCACCCGGCCGCGCTGTCGACCGCCGAGCGTGACCACGTCCGAGCCGTGCTCAACGAGCGCTTCGCGGATGCGGCCCCCGCCACGGCGTACTTCACGCTGCTGGACGAGGGCACCTACCTGGCCTCAGAGTCCACGATGTACCGGATCCTGCGTGCCCATGGTGAGGTCGGCCGTGATCGGCGCCGTCAGGCCACCCACCCGCCCAAGACCATCCCCGAACTGTTCGCTGATGCCCCCAACCGCGTATGGGCATGGGACATCACCAAGCTACGCGGCCCGGACAAGGGCGTCTGGTACCACCTCTATACGATCATCGACATCTACAGCCGCTGCGTGGTCGGCTGGATGGTCGCCTCCCGCGAATCGGCCGCCCTCGCCGAGCGGCTGATCCGGCAGACCACGCTCAAGCAGAAGGTCAACCGCGACACCCTCACCCTGCATGCCGACCGCGGCTCCTCGATGAAGTCCAAGACCGTGGCCGAACTGCTCATCGACCTCGGCGTGGCCAAGTCCCACAGCCGCCCCAAGACATCGAACGACAACCCCCACATCGAGGCGAGCTTCAAAACCCTCAAATACTGCCCGGACTTCCCTGGCCACTTCGGCTCGATCGAGGACGCCCGCGCCTTCTGCCAGACTTTCTACACCTGGTACAACCACGACCACTACCACTCCGGGATCGGCTATCACCACCCGGTCGATGTGCACTACGGCCGCGCCGCCGTCGTCCGTGACCGACGCGCCCGTGTCCTGGCCGCCGCCCACGCCACGCATCCCGAGCGGTTCGCATCCGGCGGCACCCCCACCCCGCCCGATCTGCCCGGACCGGCATGGATCAACAAGCCCAAGAACGACGACACGAACGAGCAGAAGGACACGCCAGAACAGCCGACACAGAATTAGCCCAGCTCAACTGCCTTGATCAAATTGACAGGTTCCG
>NZ_JBIUTQ010000065.1:0-1669 GCF_044741965.1 Streptosporangium sp. NPDC087985 | reverse complement strand
CTTGGGTTCCGGCGAACCCAAGGGTGCACAACCTCCCAGACCACCCCAACAGCCTGGGCTCGACCCTTGGGTTCCCGGGAACTCTGGGGTTTCTAGGGGTCCCAGTAGTATCCGCCGAATTTCCAACGAATATGCAGGTCAGGGGCCCTTCCAAGGTTCGCCCTGGAAGACCCTTCTCCGAGGCTCTGACCAGCATTTCCGTTGCTTTTGCGGCGATTACTACCGGGACCCCGTCCAGGCTCCTGGGTGGTGTCGTCGTCGCCATCCGTTCCACCAACAGGCCCAGCAACCGCTGGATCACTACCCGGTTCACCTCCGGGAAGGACTCCCACTTCGGTGCGCTCGCCATCGCGGGCTCGGACCAGGGGGCACAGCCGTGTCTCCTCCAGCCACCGAGACCCACCTCCCTCGCCCGTCCCGCCCTGTCCGTCCCGCAACCGGCGGACCGCTCCGACCAGCGCCAACAGGGCATCAACCCCTATGACAGGGACATTCCCCGCCCCCTTCTCGGCTATGTGTGCACTGCGGCTTGCTCCTTGAACGGTGCTTCAACCGCCTCAAGCAGTGGCGTGGCATCGCGACCCGCTACGACAAGACCGCCGAGTCCTACCAAGCGGCCGTCACCCTCGCCTCGCTCCTGATGTGGGCGTGACATTGAAGACAACTCCTAAGCGGCCTGGCCGAGGTTCGCTTCGGTACGGCCGTGCCCGATAGGGGCGCCGGGATCAGCGGCGCACTTCGCCGCGCCCGCTTGGCGCCGTAACCCGAAAAAGCAGTGGCCGCGCGGGCTCGGGGCCACATACGTTCACCTCCATGGTTGACGCAACTTTCGGGCATCCGCGCCTCGCCGCCATCTACGACCCACTCGATCCGGACCGCAGCGATCTCGACGCGTATCTCGCGATGGCGGAGGAGTTCGGCGCGCGGTCCGTGCTGGACATCGGGTGCGGTACGGGCGTGTTCGCGCTGCTGCTCGCCGAGCGCGGGATTACGGTCACCGGGATCGATCCCGCGCGGGCGTCCGTCGACGTCGCGCGTGGCAAGCCGGGCGCGGAGCGGGTGCGCTGGCTCGACGGCGACGCGGGGGACCTGCCGCCCATGCAGATCGACCTGGTGACGATGACCGGGAACGTCGCCCAGGCGATCGCCGATCCGCAGGCATGGCGTACGACGCTGCGCGGCGCGTACGAGGCGCTGCGGCCCGGCGGGCGGCTTGTCTTCGAGACGCGCGATCCGGCGCAGCGCGTGTGGGAGGAGTGGGCGGAGTGGACGCGCGAGACCACGTACCGCATGACGGACATCCCGGGCGTCGGCCACGTCGAGACCTGGGCCGAGCTGACGGACGTGAGCCTGCCGCTGGTGAGCTTCCGGGGTACGCACGTGTTCGCTGCGGACGGGGACGTACTGACCTCGGAATCGACACTTCGCTTCCGCGAACGTACGGAGATCGAGCGGGACTTGCACGAGCACGGCTTCGTCGTCGAGGACGTACGCGACGCACCCGACCGGCCGGGCAGGGAGTTCGTGTTCGTGGCGCGGCGCGATACCGCGGAGCCCGTCCCTCCCGGAATGCCCTAGTAGTGCTTTGTTAGGTCAGCCTGTTGTGACTGGTCGGGTCGGCCGGATGGTGTTTCGATGCGGGCGTGACCCCCGAACAGCTCGTTCATAT
>NZ_JBIUTQ010000064.1:0-1998 GCF_044741965.1 Streptosporangium sp. NPDC087985 | reverse complement strand
TCTAGGGTCTGTTCGAGGTTCAGATCACTGAGGTTGCGGATTCGTCTGCGCGGTGCCGTCCTAGGGACGGCACGAGGAACACGTGCAGCATCCTGTACGGCGCAGCGTGGCGGGCCGGGAAAGCTCTCGGCTATCAGCGGATGATCACTTACACGCGAAAAGACGAGAGCAGCGCGTCGTTGCGCGCGGCAGGGTGGGAGCCTGTCGCGATGCGGCCATCGCGCGGCGGCTGGTCGTGCCCGTCGCGGCCGCGCGGCGATGAGGGCGCGGAGCGGATCGGGCGCACCCTGTGGCAGGCTCCCGGCTCGGCCGTTTAGGCGTTCTTCTCAAGCCAGGCGACGATGCTGCGCACGTATCCCTCGACGTTCGCCAGCGGACGGCCGTCAAGGACTCCGACGAGATGTCCGACGTCGAACGGGGCGTCGTAGATGCGGGCGCGCCGGTAGGTCTCGGGGTCCACTGCCTTCCTGATGGTGTCCCAGCCGTGCCAGGCCATCAGGGCCGCGTCGATGGCGGGGTCGAACAGATGTGCCTGGTCCCAGTCCAGGACGCCGATCAGTTGGCCGTCCCGGCTCCAGTGCACGTTGGCGCCGCACAGATCGCCGTGAACCAGTGCATCCGGTACGGCTTCCAGGTCCCGCGCTGCTTCCAGACGCGTGCGGCACTCGTCCCGCCATCTGTCCGGCAGACGCGGAATGACCTCCTCGGCCAGGACTTCGGCCCAGCCCTTTTCTCTCGGGGCGTTGAGCAGTTGCCTCAGGCGTGGAGTGACGGTGACCTCTCGCACGGCGCGCAGCAGTTTCCCGATCTGGCCGGGGTCGCCCTGGCCCTCAGGCTGCGCCTCACCGTCAATCCAGGAGACGGCGACCGCCGTACGCTCGCCGAACCGAGTCACGGGCGTGAGCGGCTCCGGCACCGCGAAGGGCAGCCCGGCCTGGGAGATCTCCCGCTGCGCCTCCATGCGGCGCGGCATCTCCTGCGCCGACGACGGACGCTTGCTCACCCGTACGGCTGCTGTTCCTGAGAGGAGGACGACGTGGTGAAGATTGCCCTCCGTGACCCGGGCGTTGTCCAGGGAGTGGCCGGGGAGAAGGGCGTCGGCGATCTCCAGTAGTTCGTTGGTGGTCGGGGCGGCGGGCGTGGGGCTATCGGTCATATTTTCTCTGAAATCCATGTCGTTGCGATGCTCGTGGTCTCCCGGCGTCGTCCGTTGGGGCCGCCTAGGGAAAGAGAAGGCTAGCCGCTCATCGGGCTGGGCGTGTTCGGGGTTCAGATCAGGAGGTTGCGGATTCGTCTGCGCGGTGCGATCCGGCCCTGGTAGAGCACAGGGTATGGCGCGTGGTGATCTCACTAACGATGAGTGGATCTTGATCGAACCCTATCTGCCGCTGGGTGAGCGGGGTCCGATCCCGGAGCTGCGGCGGCAGTTCAACGCCGTGATGTGGCGGTTTCGTACCGGTAGCCCGTGGCGGGATCTGCCCGGCGAGTACGGCTCGTGGTCCACCGTCTATGACCGGTTCCGGTCGTGGGCGACCACGGGCGTCTTCCAGAACCTGATGGAGGCCATGATCGGCGAGGCCGCTGCCCGCGGACAGGTGGACCTCGACTTGGTCAGCGTGGACTCCACGACGGCTCGTGCCCACCACCACGCCGCCGGGATGGTGGTCGATCCGCATCTGCTGGAGGAACTGCAGCGGGCCGCCGAGGAGGAAAAGGGGCTCGACGAAAGGGGCAAACAGCCCAATTGGGCGGGCCGGAGGGAGACGAGGCCCGGGCTGAGCGCCGGCGGCTGCGGCAACGGCGCCGGGCCCGGCTGACGGCGGCCGGGCTGGGTCGCTCGCGCGGCGGGCTGACCAGCAAGGTCCACCTGTCCGCCGACCGGCGCTGCCGCCCGCTGTCGTTTCTGCTCACCCCCGGGCAGGCCGCCGACAGCCCGCGCTTCGCCGCCGTCTTGGCCCACATCAAGGTCCGCGTCCCGATCGGCCGTCCCCGTACCCG
>NZ_JBIUTQ010000063.1:0-2128 GCF_044741965.1 Streptosporangium sp. NPDC087985 | reverse complement strand
AGGGCGTCCTTGGTAAGGACGACGATCCGGTTGTTCTTCACATCGGCGTAGCGCACCTTCCCCTTGGCCGTCGACGGCGGCGCCAGGTCGATGGTTTTCAGGGCCGAGGTGAGTTCGGCGAGCGGCCGCTTGACGAGCTCGCCCCGGGCACCCATGGCGACGATCAGGGGAAGATCGGCGGGGTCGGTAGTGGCCACCACGAGGGTCTGCGCGACGGTTCCCACGAACCAGGACCCACCGAAACGACCACCGAGCGCGTCGCGGAGCTGCGCTTCGACCTTCGCCAGGCGGGTCTCGTTGAGCAGACGGGTCTCAGCCTCGTCCTTGGTCAGATCGAGATCACGCTGGAATGCCTCCAGCATGCCCGGCGGCGGCTTCAACGCGGCCAGGCCATCCGGCGCGGCTGCGACCTGAGGGTGGGCGACAGCCGGAGCGGCCGCCAGGACAAGAGCGATGACCACCAGAACGCATCCCGAGATAACGGGGTGTCTACGGGGCATGGGTCTCTCCTCGACCTCGGCTTTCCCAGCAAGAGGGGGGAGACCGCGCAGACGAGAGGTCCGATCGGCGGCCGGAGCGGGATGATGAACGGTCCGGGTTACGGCGCCTTGTATCCCAGAAGGTAGGAACCGGAACGACTGTAGGAGGTCACGCGGTAGCGGTAGTAGCCGGCCGGGCCGGTGTAGCTGATCCTCTCATCGGGGTTCGGAGACTCGGAGGCGGCGACGGTGACCCAGGCCCGGCCGTCCCACCTCTGCAGGTAGAGATCGAAGTCGACACCGTCGACACCGTCCAGGCAGCCGAAGTGGACACCGTCGGCCGTCGACCGGTAGTAACCGTTGCTCGGATGGTAAACGGACTGGCCACTGGTCAGTGTGCCCTCGGCGCTGTGTGGATAGCCGGTGCAGGTGCCCGTGCTCGGCGGCGGAGGGTTACCGGCGGTGGTCACCAGGCTCAGGCCGTAGGTCAGGAGGATCGGGTTGATCGGCTGGAAGTAGGTGACACCGCCCAGCGTGCAGTCACCGGAACCACCGGAGGTGACCCCTTGAGCCTGGTCGACGGAGATGAAGGAGCCACCGGAGTCACCGGGCTCGGCACAGACATTGGTGCGGACCAGTCCGAAGACGTTGCCCTGGGCGTAGCTGACGCTCGTGTTGCGCTGCTGGATGGTGCCGCAGTGCCAGTCGGTGGCGGAGCCCGACCGGCAGACCGACGCCCCCTCGACGGCCACCCGGGACCCGGCGACGTTCACCACACCGCCGTTGCCGTTGCTCACCGACGGCTTGGGTGTCCAGTTGCCATTCACCGCGACCCAGGAGAAGTCGCTGCCCGGGAAGGTCGACGCCTGGAAGACACCCTGGGGCGCCCGGTTGAAGCCGATCGTGGCCTCGCCCGCCGTCCCGCAGTGACCGGCACTGACGAAACCGCTCTGAGTGCCGTGGAGCACGGAGAAACCGATCGAGCAACTGACCAGGGGGCCGACGTAGTAGGCGTCGCCGCCCACCAGGTTGGAGAGAGGCTGAGGCCGCTCATTGGACGACACCACCCGCACCGCGACCGGGTCCACACCGGAGGCCCTGAGGATGGCCACGGTTGCCGAGGGCGCGTCGGACAGGATGACGACCTTGTTGGTCCTCACATCGACATAACGCACCAGTCCGTTCTGATGGGTGGACAGAACGGTGTCGACCTTGTCGATGATCGCGTTGAGTTGCGCCAGCGACCGGCTGACCACCTCACCCCGGGCACCCAGTGCGGCGATCAGGGGAAGGTCGGCGGGGTCGGTGGTGGCCACCACGAGGATCTGCGCGACGCTTCCCATGAACCAGGATCCGCCGAAGCGATCACCGAGTCGTCTATGGAGCTGCGCCTCCACCGGCCCCAGGCGGATCTCGTTGAGCAGACGGGTCTCAGCCTGATCCCTGGTCAGATGGAGATCGCGCTGGAGTGCCTCCAGCATGCCCGGCGGCGGCTTCAGCGCGGCCAGGGTGTCCGACGTACCCGCGGCCGGGGAGTGGGCAACGGCCGGAGCAGCCGCCAGGACAAGAGCGGTGACCGCCAGAACGCATCCCGAGATAACGGCGTGTCTACGGGGCATGGGTCTCTCCTCGACCTCGGCTTTCCCAGC
>NZ_JBIUTQ010000062.1:0-2148 GCF_044741965.1 Streptosporangium sp. NPDC087985 | reverse complement strand
AGATGCACGGCAGGGCCGGGTTTGACCTACTCCGCCACCGCATTCTTCTGCAGTAACGGTCACGCAGCGCCACCACCGAATACGGGACAGAGCCGAATACCCCCAGAGCCGTTAACACTGGACACACCCGGACGTGATCTCGACGGAAGAGTGTCGGCGCGTGGTATGAGCACCCTCCTGGCCTCATCAGCGGGAGGAGTTCAGTCTTCATCCATCCCCCTACATCTGGGCGTGTCTTTGGGCGCGCACAGTTCGACGTCGAGCATGAAATCAACGGCTCGCCGCTCGCCTTGCGAAATATAGGTGAGACGGACGCCTTCCGCCCGAGCCGTCGCATCGCTGTTCTTGGTGTACTGGAGGCCGAGTTCGGTGTAGGGCCAGCCTTGGTCACAGGGAGTGGTGACGGCCGGGCTGTGCGCGGGGAAACCAAGCGAGGTCAGCGGCTCTTCGGCGTTGCCCAGGTTCTCGTGATCGCCCTGGAGACGCGAGGAGAAGGCCGCCAGGCGGATGTCGTTGTGCGGGCGGATCAGTTCGGCCTTCTCGATCGTCACAGAGCCGGGCCGGTCCAGGCACATTACCCAGCCTCCCAAAGAGTAGGGCCGGTGCGCGATGGTGTTGGATAGAATGACCCCAGCCGCAGGCTCCACCACGTTGATCCCGATTTCGCCTCCAATCACCAGCCGCGGACCCCCATTCGCACAGCTTGCGGTGGCGAAGATCGCAGTTATCGCAGCCGGTAATGCTGCGCGAGTGAGAGCCCGCATGACGAACTACCTCGTTCTCGTGTAGACGGTGGTTGCTCCACCTGCCTGCTCTCGCTTCCTTATCAGGCAACGGCAACAGTTGCTCGAACTGGTCTTGCAGACTTCTTACCTGCGGGGATCGTCTGCTGTCGTCCGCCAGTGTCCATGGTCGTCCGTGGCCGTCGTCACGCAGTTCGTCACTCACCTATCCAAAGCTGTCCTCGCCCTCAGTGGACAGCGCCTCGATATAGACGTGCGCAACCTGGGAGGACTCGTAGGGTCCATCGCCATCTGTGTCGTACTGAGGTTCATCGAACTTCACCCAGTACATGCGCAGAACGCGGCCAGGGCCTTGTTCGTCCACGTAGGAGTCGATCACTGACCCGGTGGGTTCCGCCGGCCAGGGACCAGGACCATACTCAGGGTCTCTGTGAATCTTGACACGAGTACCAGGGGGAAGATCGGGCAGATCCATGAGACCGAGCCTAGATCTCAAGGCCAACCGGCCTATAGGCCGGGTTCTGATCCCGCCCACCTCTGACCTGCGGCTCACTCAGCGGCCTGCTCTCTGACCTGCAATAACGCTGCCGTCCTCTGCCACTGCCCTCCACCGTCTTCCAACGCCATGTGCCCCCGATGTGCCCCCGGGCAATGCCGTCAGACGCGCACCTCCCCCTCCCCCACCGCTGCGTGAACCGACTGCCGCCACTCCAAAGCCTCGGGAACGTCCCGATACTCCAGCAGATGCTGGCCCGCGATCTGCTCCAGCAGATCCCTGACCTCCGCGGGCGTGGCACGGAAGAACTCCCGCCGCAGATTGACCCTATTGACCCGCCGATCGTTCAACGCGGCGTGCAGCCGCCCCTCCAGCCCGACCGCGTCGTCGCTGAAGATCAGTGCGTGCGTGTCGAACCTGAACGGCACCGAGGCATCCCCCAGCTCCCGCACCCGGTGCTCCGGCTCCAAGCGCCGGGTCATGCCGATCTTGACGACGTCCTTGCCGAACGCGCCGACGTTGGAGATCACGTACACGTAGCCCGCCCGGACGTTGGCCTCGCGCGCCTCCACGTCACTGACCGCCGCGCCGATCTCCTCCAGCTTCGCCTTCAGCTCCTCCGCTCCGGCCTCGTCCCCCTTGACGATCAGCTTGGCCAGCGCCGCCTTGTAGTGAGCCTCCTCCTTGCGCAGCCGGGCCTTCTCCCGCTCGAACTCCCGGCGCGCGGCCTCCTCCTCACGCTGCTGCTCCCGCTGGGCGCGGTTACGCTCCTTCTCCTCCTCCTGCTTGGCCAGGTAGTCGGCGGTCAGCTCCATGAGGTGCTCCAGAGATTCCGGACAGACCACTCGCTAGGGTGGTAACAGTTCGAAGGAGATGGAAACGTGCCGAAAGGTTCCAGGCGTAGGTTCA
>NZ_JBIUTQ010000061.1:0-2192 GCF_044741965.1 Streptosporangium sp. NPDC087985 | reverse complement strand
GACCTCGTCCGACTGCTCCCCGACGGCCTCATCGACTACCTCGGCCGCGTCGACAACCAGGTCAAAATCCGCGGCATCCGCATCGAACTCGGCGAGATCGAGGCCGTCCTGGGCCGCCATCCCGACATCGCCCAGATCGCCGTCCTGGCCAGAGAGGACCAGCCTGGCGACAGACGCCTCGTCGCCTATGTGGTCCCACACCACCCACCGGGCGGAGCCCCCACGGACCCAGACCTCACGGGGCGGGCACGGCGCTTCGCCGAAGACAACCTGCCCGCCTACATGGTCCCCTCCGCCTTCGTCGTGCTGGACGCGCTGCCGCTCAACCACAGCGGCAAGGTCGACCGGCACGCGCTGCCCGCCCCTGAGACCACGACCTCGGGCACGGCGCCGCGCACGCCGGTCGAGAAGGTCCTTTGCGAGCTGTTCACACAGATACTCGCCGTACCCGGGGTCGGAATCGACGACGACTTCTTCGCGCTCGGCGGGCACTCGCTGCTGGCCATGCGGGCGGTGACCGCGATCAGGTCGGCGCTCTCGGTCGAGCTGCAGGTGAGGGAGATCTTCGAGGCCCCCACCGTCGCCGAGCTCGCTGCCAGGGTCGAGACGGCGAAGACCGCCGGCACAGGCCGGATCAGACCTCGCCTCGTCCACGCGGAGAACGCGGATCGGTCGGAGCTCTCCTTCGCCCAGTACCGGGTCTGGCTCGCCGACCAGCTCTGGGAACAGGACGGCCTCCACACTATCCCGCTGGTCCTGCGGCTGTCCGGGCGGCTGGATCGTGTCGCGCTGGAGGCCGCGATCGGGGACGTCGCACGGCGGCACGAGACGTTACGGATGGTCTTCCCCCTGCGAGACGACCAGCCGACACAGCGGGTGCTGGACACCGTTCCCGAGCTGATGGTGGCGGAGGTCGACGGGGCGGGGCTCGACGCGGCGGTGAGGAAGACCGTGCGGCGCGGCTTCGACCTGTCGTCCGACCTGCCGATGCGGGCGCTGCTGTTCGCGTTGCGATCCGACGGCTCGGAAAGATCCGACGGCTCCGGCGAGCACGTACTGCTGCTGGCCTTCCACCACATCGCCATCGACGGATGGTCGCTGGGTCCCCTCAGGCGTGACCTGGCGCTGGCCTACGAGGCCCGGACGCGCGGCGAGGCCCCCGCCTGGGAACCGTTGCCGGTGCTCTATTCGGACTACACCCGCTGGCAGCGCGACATGCTCGGGGACCCGGTGGACCCGGACAGCCTCATGAGCGCGCAGACCGGCTACTGGAGAAAAGCCCTGGCGGGGCTGCCGGACGAGCTGGCGCTGCCCGCCGACAGGCCCAGGCCGGTAGCGGCGGGGCACCGGGGCGAGTCGGTGTCCCTGTGGCTCTCGCCCGAGCTGCACGGACGGCTGCTCACCCTGGCCAGGGGCAACCAGGCCACGCTGTTCATGACCCTGCAGGCCGCGCTGGCGGCGCTGCTGACCCGGCTGGGCGCGGGGACCGATGTGCCGATCGGCGCGCCCGTCGCCGGCCGTACCGACGGAGTGATGGACGATCTGGTCGGTTTCTTCACCAACACGCTGGTGCTGCGCAACGACACCTCGGGCGACCCGAGCTTCCGCGAACTGCTGGCGAGGGTCAGGGAGACGGACCTGGCGGCATACGCGCACCAGGATGTGCCGTTCGAGAATGTCGTGGAGGCGCTCAACCCTCCCAGGGTCTTCGGCCGCCCTCCGCTCTTCCAGGTGATGCTCGCTCTCCTCAACACCCCGGACGGCCAGGGCGAGCTGCCGGGCCTGACGGCGGTTCCGGACCCGGCCTACTCGCTGTACGGCTTCGGCGGCGCGAAGTGCGACCTGTTGTTCGGCCTCACCGAGAACTTCTCCCCCGACGCCACCCCCGCCGGCGTCGACGGAGTGCTGCAGTACGCGACCGACCTGTTCGACCGCGACACGGCGGAGTTGATCGCCACGCGGCTGATAAGGCTGCTGGAGGCCGTGACAGCGGACCCGGACGTCCAGGTGGGGGCGGTGGAACTGCTCGCGCCGGAGGAGCGGTACACGCTGCTGGAGAAGTGGAACGACACCACGGCCCCGACGCCCCCGGGCAACCTGGCTCAGCTGTTCGAGGCGCGGGTGGCAGCGGCTCCGGACGCCGAGGCGGTGGTCTGCGGCGGGATCAGCCTGTCGGCGGCGGAACTGAACGG
>NZ_JBIUTQ010000060.1:0-2227 GCF_044741965.1 Streptosporangium sp. NPDC087985 | reverse complement strand
AACCGCCAGAGCGACGTGCGCTGTACGGAGAACGCCCAGGTCCTGGAGCTATGGCGACGATGGAGGGCTCAGGGAACTGTGGGGTTATTCCTTACGTGGGGGGCAGTCGGCCGCGCGGGAACGCTTTAGGAGTCGCCAGCGCTTCTCTCTGGGCCAGAGTTCCAACCTTTCTGCCTCTCGCGGGCGTGAGAACCGATGAGAGGAGATCATCTATCTTGAATCGTTATGACGGCTTTCGCGAGTTCGTGCTCGCCCGTCAGCAGGCGCTGACACGGAGTGCGTACCTGCTCACGGGAGACGCACACCTAGCCGAGGACCTGTTGCAGAGCGTCCTGCTCAAGGTCGCCAACCATTGGCCCAGACTGGTGCGGCACGGCACCCCCGAGGCGTACACGCGCAAGGCCATGATCAACCAGTACATCTCCTGGCGGCGGCGCAAACAGTTGGAGTCGCCCAACACCGACCCGCCAGAGCGCGGGCACGCTCACGACGACGCCACGATCGATCGCATCATCTTGCGTCAGGCGCTTGCCAGGTTGACGCCCCGGCAGCGCGCTGTGATCGTCCTGCGCTTCTACGAGGATCTCAGCGAGCGGGAGACCGCTGAGATCCTCGGCTGTTCGCTCGGCACGGTCAAGAGCCAGACCCACCACGCGCTCGGCCGCCTGCGCACGCTCGCGCCCGAGCTGTCCCAGTTGTTCGCCGAGATCGAGGAGGTGCGCCGATGAGCAGGCTGCGCGAGGCGTTGGACAATGCGGCGGCCGACGCCCCGACCCTCAACCTGGCCGACTGGGCGATCACGAGCAGCCGGCGCAGGCGGAAGACCCGTATGGCCGCCGGGTCGGCTGCCGTGATCGGGCTGGCGGTGCTCGCCGGCGTCGTACTGGACGTATTTCCCGGCACCGGGCCGTTGATGGCCGACAAAGCCGTGGTCGCGGTGCAGACCGGTAAGATCGCCGATCTGCCCAGCCGGGGTGTCGGGCCGCTCAGCCACGCCTACCGGACCTTCTGCCTCATCAGTGGCCCCATCCCGCCCGACTGCAGGAACGGCAAGTGGCGCGTGGTTGCCCTCTCCGGCGAGACGTACCACCTGCCGCAGGCACTGGGCACACTGAGCACGAAAAGCGGACCGAAGTTCTACCCCCTGGCGATCAGCCGCGACGGGCGCATCATCGCCTACTACAACCAGTCTGCCAAGACGTTCAAAGTACGAGACCTGGCGAGCGGCACCGAGCAAACCGCCCCCGTCGCCATAGCCGAAGCGGAGCTGGGCGGCAACGCGCACCTGGAGCTCTCCGACGACGGACGGTACCTCGCTTTCACCGGCTATCCGTCGAGAAAGGAGGACGGCCTGCTCATCGATATGCGAGCGAGAACCACGACGCCCCTGCCCGTCGGGTGGGATCTCAGGAGCATCGACGGCACGACCGTGACCTTGGCCCGGTACGGGAGGTACGGGGAGAAGCCAGGGATCTGGGTGATGCCTCTGGCAGGGGGCGGTTCACCCATCACGGTGGACGAGACCTACACACGCTTCAGCGCGCTTGCCCCCAACGGCGCCGCAGTGGCCGCGCTGCGGCGTGGCCAGTCCCTGGACTCGCATGACGACACGATCACCGTGCTCGATGCCAGGACCGGCAAAGTCAAGAAGACGGTGACCATGCGCGGCCTGCCGAAGGGCAGCCCCACGCTCACCCCCGGCGTCTGGCTGAGCGTGGCCGAGGTCACGCTCGCCGCCCTCCCGTCGGACCGTTGGAATGAGAACCGTCAGATTACCTACGCGGTGAACGTGGAGACCGGCCAAGTGAGGCAGCTCGCCGTCTACCATCCCCAGAACGTGATGCACCTGGTCATCCCCGGGGTCCCAGCCGCCTTTTGACAAGCCTCTCAGCGGCTGAGCAGGTGGCACGCCATGCAGAAGGACACGGCACAGAGGGGTCCTGAGTAATCGGCGAAAATCCAACGGATATCGCTGACCGGCGTCGACGTGGAGCCCTCGGGCAAGGTCAGCGGCATCCTCGGCCCGGCCCACCGCATCTACCAACGGACACACCAGTCCTGCGGCGCCCTCACATCAGAGCAGGTCAGGGGCATATCCGTTGGATATTCCGCGATTACTACCGGGACCCTTAGAAACCCCAGAGTTCCCGGGAACCCAAGGGTCGAGCCCAGGCTGTTGGGGTGGTCTGGGAGGTTGTGCACCCTTGGGTTCGCCGGAACCCAAGGT
>NZ_JBIUTQ010000059.1:0-2330 GCF_044741965.1 Streptosporangium sp. NPDC087985 | reverse complement strand
ACTCGAAGGATCACGCGATGGCCGTCCTCATTTCACGGCGCCACGCCCACTACCTGGGGAAACTCGTACACCACCTCCGTGGACGCAACCAGGACTCCGCCGTTGGGCCGTCGCAGCGGTCTGATCGAAGCTGGGGGCAGCCCGGCCCCGGACACGCGGGGGAGGGTGGAAAGCAGCCCCGACAACGACGGGACGGGTCGGTACTGCCAGACGGCCCGGGTCCGGCAAGCAAGGTGGGAAGGCGTACGAATGTAGGAACCAGTGGTCGAACCCCCTTAAGTCCAGAACCGGCTCCAACCTGGTGGATATGGGCCGGTATGCAGTGCACGTCGGGTCGCGGTGCGGCTGGGCGACTCCGAAGCCGACGGATCGGGTCGGTGGGGAGGCCACGAGGAAGGTCTGCGGCGTACTCGTGGCGAGGCTGCAGGGGAAAAGCTGGGCGCCTCACCCATCGAACGGTCAGCAGTGAACGTGGGAAGCATCCCGCGGCCGTCCGTCTTCCCGGCCCGCCAGGCCTGGAGCGGACAGGTGCGTGGTCGGCTGGTGGCTGCGGGATGTGGCGGAGCCCTCGTAGTAGTCGGAGTCCGGGAAAGCCGGTCACGGGGCGAAGGAGGGCAGCGAGTTCGCGGCGACGTGACTGGAAGATCAGGAGGTCGTGGGTGAATACCAGCGCTCCGATGCCGGAGGCGATGCTCGGGTGGGAGCCCGGCATGCTGTGGTGGCGGGTACTGAAGATCCAGCGCAAGCTGCACCAATGGGCGGGCGACGATCCTGCTCGTCGGTTCGATGACGTGTTCAATTTCGTGTGTGACCCCGCTGTGCTGGTTTTGGCCTGGCAGCGGGTGCGGACCAACAGGGGCGCGCGGTCGGCCGGGGTGGATGGCGAGAGTGCCTACTACGTCGAGACCGTGCGCGGCGTTCAGCAGTTCCTCGCCGAGGTGAGGGCGGATTTGAAGGCCGGGGCGTTTCGCCCGAGCCCGGTGCGGGAGGTGATGATCCCCAAGCCGAGCGGCAAGCGCCGCAGGCTGGGCATTGCCACCGTGCGGGATCGAGTGGTGCAGGCCGCTCTGTTGACCGTGCTGGAGCCGATCTTCGAGGCGGATTTCCTCCCGTGTTCCTACGGGTTCCGCCCCGGACGCCGGGCCCATGACGCCATCGCCGAGGTCCACTTCCTGACCTCTCATTCCTATGAGTGGGTACTCGAAGGGGATATCGAGGCGTGCTTCGACTCCATCTCTCACTGCGCTCTTTTGGAGCGGGTGCGCAGGCGGATCGGGGACAAGCGCGTATTGGCCCTGGTGAAGGCGTTTCTTAAAGCCGGGATTCTCGGTGAGGATCTGGTGGAAAGGGACAGCGGCACGGGCTGTCCGCAAGGTGGCATTCTGTCCCCGTTGCTCAGCAACGTGGCCCTTTCTGTCCTGGACGAGTACATCGCCCGGGCAGCGGGAGGGCCGGCGAGCAAGCCGTGGGAGCGGTCGAAGCGTCGTCGGCAAGGTCTTCCCAACTACCGGCTGGTCCGGTATGCCGACGACTGGTGCTTGATGATCTCGGGCACCAAAAGCGACGCGGAAGCCCTCCGGGCTGAGATCGCAGAGGTCTTGTCCACGGTGGGCCTGCGCCTGTCGCCGGAGAAGACCGTGATCACCCACATCGACGAGGGCCTGGACTTCCTCGGGTTCCGTGTCCAGCGGCACCAGAAGAAGGGCGCGACAAAGCGCTACGTCTACACCTATCCGCACCGGGCCGCCCTCGCGGCGGTCAAGGCGAAGGTGAGAGCACTGACCCAGGGAAACACGCATCAACCCCTGGCCGTCCTGCTGCACCGGCTCAACCAGGTGCTGCGGGGCTGGACCACGTACTTCCGGCACGCGGCCTCGGCCAAGACCTTCGCCTACCTCGGCGCATTCACCTGGCGTCGGGTCTGGCTCTGGTTACGGCACAAGCACCACAAGTCCAGCTGGAAGGAACTGCGTCAGCACTATGCGCCCTCGGGCGTGCTGACGCAGGGCAAGGCCAGTCTGTTCAACCCGGCGACGGTGGGCATCATCCGCTACCGCTACCGAGGAACAGACATCCCCTCGCCGTGGACCCGGCCAGAACAGGAAACAGCCACCTGACCTGCGGAATGGATTCGTGGAGAGCCGGATGCTCGGCCAACGGGCACGTCCGGTTCGGAGGGCGGGCCGGGGAAACGGAACAGCTGAGAGGCCGCCACCGCGCCCCGGCCCGACCCTACTACTACCTGCTCGAAGCCGAGGGATTCACCTGCTGGCTGCTGAACGCCAAGCACGTCAAGAACGTCCCCGGCCGCCCCAAAACCGACAAGCTGG
>NZ_JBIUTQ010000058.1:0-2332 GCF_044741965.1 Streptosporangium sp. NPDC087985 | reverse complement strand
GATACCTCCCCGACGGACTCATCGAATTCCTCGGCCGCAACGACCGCCAAATCAAAATCCTCGGCCAGCGCATCGAACCCGAGGAAATCGAAGCCACCCTGCGCGCCCACCCCGCCATCACCGCCGCGGCCATCACCACCCACCCCGCAGCCGACGGCCAAACCCACCGGCTCGCCGCCTACATCGTCTGCCACGACGACCCCGTCCCCACCGCCGAACTCCGCACCTGGCTGTCACAACGACTGCCGAAACACATGCAGCCCCGCTGGATCGAACACCTCGACACCCTCCCCCTGACCGCCCAGGGAAAGGTGAACCGCCAAGCCCTCCCGGCACCCACAGACGACCGCCCCGAACTGACCGCCCCCTTCACCGCCCCACTGCCCGGCGTGGAGGAACTCCTGGCCGACATCTGGTCCCGCGTCCTGGGGGTGTCACGGATCGGCCGCCACGACAACTTCTTCGACCTGGGCGGCGACTCCATCCGCAGCATCCAGATCCTCGGCCAAGCCCGCGACGCCGGACTCGAATTCACCCTGCAGGACCTGAACCGCCGGCCCACACTCGCCGAACTGTCCGGCGTAACGCACCACACCGCCGCCAGGGAGCGGCGTCCAGCCCTCGAACCGTTCTCGCTGCTGTCGGCCGAGGACCGGGAGCGGCTGCCGGAGGGGCTGGCGGACGCCTACCCGATGGCCGAGCTCCAGGTCGGCATGGTCTACGAGATGGAGCTTGATCAGGATCGTCGGCCGTACCACAACGTGGACGGCCTGCGGCTGGCGGGGCCGTTCGACGAGGCCAGGTTCCGGGACGCGGTGGCCCGGGTGGTGGAGCGGCATCCGATTCTGCGGACCTCGTTCGACCTGAGCGGCTACAGCGAACCGATGCAGCTGGTCCACCCCACCGCCGAGCTGCCGTTCACGGTCGTGGACCTGCGCGGGATGGATCGGGTCGAGCAGCGCGTGGTGCTGGCCGACCATGTGCGGGCCGAGCAGCGGCACACCTTCGACCTGGCGGTCGCACCGCTGTGCCGGATGGCGGTGCACATCGTCGACGACGACGCCTTCCAGTGGACGGTGACCGAGCACCACGCCATTCTCGACGGCTGGAGCATGGCCTCCACGCTGACGGAGATCAACGCCCTGTACCGCGCGTTGCTGGCGGGCGAGGACCCGGCCGTGGAGCCGTTGCGATCCACCTACGGCGACTTCATCGCCGCCGAACGTCAGGCGCTCCGGTCCGAGGAGGACAAGGACTTCTGGCTGCGGCAACTCGACGACCGGCCTGACGGCCGGCTGCCGCGCTGGCCCATCGACGGTTCTTTCCCGATCGGCGAGACCGTACCCGGTGAACGGCACAAGCGCGACGAGAGCCAGGGGCACGGTGCCCTGACAACCGTTCTCTCCGAGGATCTGCTGATCCGCCTGGAGGAGTTCGCCAGGCGGTGCGGGGTGCCGTTCAAGACGGTGGTGCTGGCGGCGCATCTGCGGGTGATGAGTCTGATCACCGGCACCTCGGACGTGCTGGTCGGGCTCACCGCCAACGGCCGCCTGGAGGAGACCGACGGTGCGGACGTCCGTGGTCTGTTCCTGAATACGGTGCCGTTCCGGCTCCGGCTGCCCGAGGGCACCTGGCAGGACCTGGTGCGGGCGGTATCGGAGGCGGAGCAGGACCTGCTGCCGCATCGGCGGTATCCGATGTCGGCGCTGCAACGCGCGCTCGGTGGCGAGCCGCTCTTCGAGGTCGATTTCAACTACAACCATTTCCACCAGTTCGGTGGGCTCGCCGACGAGGGCGCGCTGGCTCTGACCGACCCCGACGCCGAGGTGCCCGGTGTGGCGCGGACCAACTTCCCGCTGGGAGTGTCGGTCAGCCGCGAACCCGGCGTCGAAGGGCTGCGGCTCGAACTGGACTACGACGCCAGGCAGTTCCCCGCCGAGCAGATCACCGTCCTGCGCGACTACCACCTGCGCGCCCTGGAGGCGATGGTCGCCGACCCGGTCGCCTCGCGGGTGAACACACCGCTGCTCGGCGCGGCGGAACAGGCGCTGTTGGCGTCGTGGAACGACACCGCCGTGGCCTGCGCCGACGTCCCCGTTCACGAACTGCTCCGCGAACAGGTCCAGCGCACCCCCGACGCGATCGCCATCGAGGACGGCCCCACCCACCTGACATTCACCGACCTGGACACCAGCAGCGACCAACTGGCCCACCGGCTGACCCACCACGGCGTACGGCAAGGCGACATCGTCGGAATCTACCTGCGCCCCGGAGCCGGCGCGCTGATCGCCGTATGGGCCATCTGGAAAGCCGGGGCCGCGTTCTTGACCCT
>NZ_JBIUTQ010000057.1:0-2393 GCF_044741965.1 Streptosporangium sp. NPDC087985 | reverse complement strand
CCTCGCTCGATTCTCTCGCGGAGGATTTCTGCGACCTGAATCCATACCGGCCGATCGCGCTCAAATTCGATCATGCAAAGAACCTAGACGGCCATACTTATAGTCGCTCATGTGTGTACGAGCATGTACGAGTACAGACGAATAATCGAGAGGAAGATCTAAAGACCAACCTGGGGAACCCGCCTCAAAGCCCATAAGTCGGACCCGCCCGGCGCTGAGAACACCAGACGGGTCTTTGATCAGGAAGTGACTCCTGACCCATGACCAACCCTAGTGCCGCGGTCCTCGACCGGCAGGCGGCAAGCGGCTGCGGCTGCTTCGCCGATCGACCCCCGATGCCCATGGGCTGCGCCGCCTGCGGACATCCGCCCTACGCCCACGGCTGCGACCAGGCCGCACCCGGTCACGACTACGCGCAGCCGTCCGGTGCGCTGATCGCCGAGCGGCTGCGGGTGCGTCACCGGCTCGGTCTGGGGCGGGTCCTGCCCGTCTACGGGCCGTCGACCGTCGTGGCCCCCGATGAGGTGATCCCTCTGGTGCCCGCCCAGCGCCGTCCCGCGCCCCCTGTGGTCACCGCACCCGCGCCCGTCCCGGCCGCCGTCCCTCTGCCCGTCCCGGCCGCCGTCCCCCTACCCGTCCCGGCCGCCGTCCCCCTGCCTGTCCCGGCCACCACGACCGCCTCCGCCCCGGCCACCGCCTCCGCCCCTGCCCCTGCCCCTGCTCCGGTCGTGCCGCCCGCGCCCCCACCTGTCCCGCCTGCTGCTCCCGCCCTTCCGGTGCCGGTGCCGGTGCCCAGGCCGATGCCCCGTCCTGTCCGGCACCCGGAACCCGCGCTCCGGCCCGCCGCCACCGCACCGCCCCGGCGCGACGACAGCCGACGACCAGCGCCGCACCGTACCCGGGTGACCGTTCGCAGCCCCCGCCCCAAGAGAACCGCGGCGCCTCCGTGCCGAGCGCCCGTCCTCTGCGGTGCTCCCCAGATGCCTTCCGCCCCTCACCTGAGCCGGGTCCGGCCGGACGTCACCAGCGCCGGCCGGACCCCTGACCGGACATCGGAGGTCCGATCCATGCACCACCCTAAAACCGCCACCCCGGCCCCGGCGATCCCCGGCTGGCGCGTGATCCGCAGCGACGCCGGACGCTACTGGGCCAGCCGCGAGGAGCCCTTCCCCGACGACACCGCCTGGAACAGCCCGCCCTTCCGCACCGTGGACGCCGACACCTTCGACGACCTGCAGGCCGAAGTCACCCGGCAGGAGGAAGCCGCCCAGGAGGGCACAACCCCGGAGACGGCCGGGGAGGGAACGTGGTGACGCAGCCCTCCCGTGCCCGCACCGCCGGACGGCACCGCCACGGCTCCGACCGCGCCGCCGTACCCCAGCGCTCCTGGGACCGCGAGGCCCGCGCCGAGGCCGCCCGACTGGACGACGCCTGGCCCGGGTGGGCCGTGCTGTACGGCACCGGCAGCCGCCTCTTCTACGCCCTGGCCACCTGGCCCGTCCCCGAGCCACTGATCATCTCCGACCCCAACCCGGAAGGGCTGGCAGAGCAGATGCGCGAGGCGGAGACGGCCGCCCTCACCGGAAACGGGCACCCGACGCCCACGCCCGGGGACACGGCGGGCGGCCCCCGCCTCCGATGAACGGGCGCGGCGGCATCACTTCCCCCGCGCCGCCGCGCCACACCACCCGCCCAGACCCTGTACGGAAGGGGTGCCCGGGCCTGGGCGTGACGCGGGCGGGCGGACTCATCACCCACCCGCCCGCGTCGTCAAACGATATGTCCCACGGTTGCGACCCCTCGTAGGGGCGATGAGGACCTGGACGCCTACCTGAGCCAGGTGGAGCTGCAAGAGTTGCGACCCCTCGTAGGGGCGATGAGGACTTGGCCGAGCTGCAGGACGACGACACCCCGCTCCTGGTGTTGCGACCCCTCGTAGGGGCGATGAGGACCCCACGGTAAAGGCGCAGGTCAGCACCATGGTCATCGAGGGAATTCAGCGGTGTTTTGCAGTGAACCTCCGGTAGTGCAGAAAACCCCGGAGGGTTGTTGCAAAACTTCATGATCAGCATTGTCTCATGAGTACTACAGGATGTCGCTGGGAGCAGGCTGGGCGACTCCCCATTCCTGGCGCTGGGGTGAGGTGCCGGGTGGGAAACTAAAGATGAGAACGCTGTCGTAACCGGGGTCGATCACTCCTTCGACCTCGTGGCGGAAACGTCGTAGCTGAGCCGGGCTCAGAGCGCCCTCGAACACGCTGCGCTGCACGTGGTGGAAGTACTGCCTGCACAGCCGCAAGATGGCGGCGTTGCGTTTGGCCAGGGTGTCGTAGACCACCACGACATACACGGTGACCTCACCACCAGATCTTGAACGGCTTGTACGGCGTGCCC
>NZ_JBIUTQ010000056.1:0-2449 GCF_044741965.1 Streptosporangium sp. NPDC087985 | reverse complement strand
CTCGGCGGTGGGCTGGTCGAAGATGGTGCGTACCAGGGTCGCCACCCACGGCTGCGCCGACTTCGGCACCGTGGTGAGCAGGTTGCGCAGGTAGTCGAAGCCGTAAGGAATCAACTTGTCGTGTCGCGGCTTGGTACTGCGGCGAGGAGGTCGGCGGCGGTGCGGTAGCGGGTGGGTGCTCGGTCTGGGGTGCGGCCCTCTTGTTGGAGGAGGGGGCGGGTTTCGCGGATGACGTTGCCGATGGCGGATCGGCTGACGTCGCCGAGGGCATCGGCGAGGACGTCGATCGTGCAGAGTTTCCGCTGGTAGAGGATGGTGAGCAGGACGCGTTCACTATTGCTGATCTTCTGGGGGAAGATGCCGCCCCGGGCTCCGGGCTGGCGGGGGCCGCCACGGCGTTGGTAGCCGAGGCGCTCGTTTTGAGCTGTTTGCCGGGCGGCGAGCTGCTTGATGAGGTGATCGAGTTCGGTGCGGGGCAGCCCGGTCAGGGCCGGGTCAGACAGCCGTTCCATGATCGTGGTTCGTGCGGGTTGCAGGTTGCTGTCCAGGAAGGCGAGCAGCGCAGCGGAGGTGCCGAAACGAACCGGTGTGACGCCGGGGTGGTAGCTGTCGTCTTCCAGCACCCGGCGGGTCTCTCGGACGAGGTCGCTGATACAGACGTCGGTGACTTCCAGCAGGTCGGCCAGCACTTTCATGGAGCAGACCTGACGCTGATAGAGGAGTGTGAGCAGGAGTCGTGCGGCGTCGTCGAACAGGGGTGTGACGCGGAGTCTGCCGGTGGCGCGGCGGGCTCGTCCGCTGCGTTGCTCGCTGTGTCGTTCCTGGGTGCGGGCGGCCTGGGCGGGGGCGAGCCGGGCGGCCAGTCGTTCGAGTTGCGTGGTGTTCAGGCCGGTCAGCCGTGGGTCGGCCAGGCATTGAAGCATGGCTTGACGGCGTTGGGCGAGACCGTTCGCCTCGCCGGCAGCCGTGGCCGCAGTGGTCTCGGTGGCGGACTGGGGGTGGAGGGTGTAGTTCCAGGTGCCGTGAACGGGGTGCCGTTCGAGCGGCAGCGCGGCAAAGCGTTCCTTGCTGATCGCGACGCCGATGGGGTAGTCGCCGGGGTCCAGGGTGGCCTGGACGCGCAGCCCGCCGCTGGTGCGGGTCGCCGCAATCGTCTGGACAACTACTTCGTGACTGGTCAGGGGCCTGCCTCGCCAGTTGAAGGTGATATGGGAGAACAACCGGTGTTCGATCTTGTTCCACTTGGAGGTGCCGGGCGGGAAGTGACAGACCGTGATCGATAGGCCGGTCTCGGCTGCCAGCGCGGCCAGTTCGCTCTTCCAGACGCGGTAGCGGTGGCCGTTGGAGCCGCCCGAGTCCGCGGTGATCAACAGCCGAGTTGCGTCGGGGTAGTCAAGGCTGCCGCGCACCTTCCACCAACGGCGGATGGACTCGACCGCGAAGACAGGGGTGTCGTGGTCGACGCCGACGTTCACCCAGCCGGTGTTGGCGGTGATGTCGTAGATCCCGTACGGGATCGCCTGCTCCACGTCCGGGCCGGTGAAGAAGAAGTGGTGGTCCTCGACCCGCACCGGATCGCCCTTGGGCCGCCATTCCCGCCCGGCCATCGGCAGCCGGCCGAGCTGCTCGCGTTTCTTGGTATCCACGCTGATCACCGGCTGGCGGTCGACCTGATGCTGTTTGACCTGCTCGTTGATATAGCGGAACTGGGCGTCCCGGTCGGGATGCTGGGTGCCCTCGAGCATCTTGGCGTTCGCCTGGAGACTGAAACCGGCCTCCCGCAGCAGACGCCCGACCGTCGGAGCGGAGACCGGGTGCCCTTGGCGGGTCAGCTCTGCGGCCAGATGCCGCAGAGACTTCGTCGTCCACCGCAACGGCGACTCAGGATCACCCCGCTCCTCGGGTTCGACCAGCGCCAATAACGCTGGTATGAGGCCCGGATCCAGGTCCTCAGCGTTCTTGCGGCCACCGCCCTCCATCCGCACCCGTCCCTCCGGAAACGGGTCCTGCCCCTCCTCCAGCTCAAACACGCCCCGGCGGACGGTCGTCTCGCTCACCCCGGCCAGCCGCGCCACCGCCCGGACTCCGCCATGTCCGAGCAGGCGGGCCTCCGCGGCCAACAGCAACCGCCGCTGCCGCTCGTTCAGATGCGGCAACAGCACCTCGAACTTCAACGCCAGCTGCTCCAGCACCTCGGACAAGATCGCCGTAGCAGCACATCAAACCCCAAACCAGGAATCGTCGTGTTATTTCCTTACGGCTTCAGTGGGTGCGACAGCGCTGCCAGGAGGCGCCTGGCAGGGTCGCGCCGATCGCGCCGACCAGCCCGGCGTGGGCGTCGGAGATGACCAGCCGCACCCCGCCCAGCCCGCGGGCGACCAGGCCGCGCAGGAACGCCAGCCAGCCGGCGCCGTCCTCGGCCGAGGTGACCTCCAACCCGAGGATCTCG
>NZ_JBIUTQ010000055.1:0-2609 GCF_044741965.1 Streptosporangium sp. NPDC087985 | reverse complement strand
AACGGGCTTGTATCCCCAGAAGGAACCGGCGTTCGGCGGGCAACCCGTGCCAATTTTCACGCCTGTGTGGCGTCACCGGAAGGGACAGGAAGACTGTTTACAAGGGAAGGTCAGGTACCTCGTAGGCGGCACTCCGGTGCGCTGAAGCGGTAGTCGCGGGCCGGTGCTGTGCGCTCCCATGAGCCGATGTTGCTGTACAGGCTGCTGTACAGCAGTCCCGCCCTGCCGGGCCTGACTCCTTCGATGCAAACGAAGAGGCCGTGGGTTTCAAATCCCGCCCCCGGACCCAAGAAGTTGCAGGTCAAGGGCCTGCTGGTTATGACGACTTGAAACGGCCCCACTTGGGCGGCTTGAGCTGGACCCACCTCGGGTCGGTGGAGTGATCCCAGACCGACATGTCGGCTTGAAATGGCCCCACCTTTAGAGTTGCGGTGACAGGCTCGACCTGCTAGATCACGCGCGCCGCGGCAAGGGGGCTTGGTGGCGCTCACCAAAGTCGAGCTGTTCGACCAGATCCGCCGGGATTCGTGGCGTGAAGGCCTAGGAGTTCGGGCACTGGCCCGCAAGTACGGCGTGCACAGGCGGCTGGTCCGCGAGGCACTGACGCAGCCCGAACCAACACCGCGTAAGACGCCGAAACGGCGATCTCCGCAGTTGGAGCCGTTCAAGAAGGTGATCGACGAGTGGCTACGCGCTGACCTGGACGCCCCCCGCAAACAGCGTCATACCGTCAAGCGGATCCACCGCCGACTGCTCGATGAGCAGAACGCGGCCGGGCTGTCGTACTCCACGGTGCGCGACTACCTCGCCAAGCGCAAACCCGAGATCCGTATCGAGGAGGGCCGGGCACCGGCCAAGGTATTCATCCGTCAAAACCATCCGCCCGGTGAGGAAGCCGAGGTCGACTTCGGCGAGTTGTGGGTGAACCTGGCCGGGGTGCTGACCAAGTGCTACCTGTTCGTCTACCGCATGTCGTATTCCGGCAAGGCCATCCACAAGATCTACTCCACCAGCGGCCAGGAGGCCTTCCTGGAAGGGCACGTGGAGGCATTCACCCGGCTGGGCGGCACCCCGACCCGGCACATCCGCTACGACAACCTGACCGCGGCGGTGACCAAGGTTCTCTTCCGCGGCCGGGTCCGGGTGGAAAACCCCCGCTGGCAGCTGTTTCGCTCGCACTATCGCTGCGAGGCCTTCTACTGCGAGCGCGGCATCGACGGCGCTCACGAGAAGGGCGGAGTGGAAGGCGAGGTCGGCTACTTTCGCCGCAACTACCTGTCGCCGGTGCCGCAAGTGGACAGCCTGGCCGAGCTCAACGCCCGCATCGAGCACTTCGAGCAGCTCGAAGACAGCCGCCGGATCGGGGCGCGGCTGCGCACCATCGCCCAAGACTTCGCGATCGAGGCGCCGCTGCTGCGCGCGCTGCCTGACGATCATTTCTCTACCGGTCTGCTGCTGACGCCCCGCGTTGACCGCTATGGCCAGATCACCGTGCGTTGCTGCCGCTACTCGGTGCCGATTCATCTGATCGGGCGCAAGGTGCGGGTGGTGCTGCACGCCTGTGAGGTCATCGTCTACGACCGGCACCATGAGGTCGCCCGGCATGAACGGCTGACCGGGAAGGGCACCGAAACCATCGTGTTGGATCACTATCTGGAGGCGTTGATGCGCAAACCCGGGGCGTTTGCCGGGTCGGTCGCGCTGGAGGCGGCCCGCGTCGGCGGCGCGTTCACCGACGCCCATGAGGCCCTGTGGTCGGCGGCCCGGCGCTCGCTGGGTGAACCCGGGGCGACCCGCGCGTTGATCGAGGTGTTGCTGCTGCACCGCACCATGGACGACGCCGACGTCATGGCCGGGATCCGCGCGGCGTTGTCGGTCGGCTCGTTCGCCGCCGACGTGATCGCGGTGGAGGCCCGCAAGGCCGCCGACGTCCGCGGCACCGGCCGTCCCACCCCGGGCATCGCCCGCCTGAGCGGGCCGACGACGGTCCCGGCCGAAAGCCCCCAGGTGACCAGCCTGACCCGCAAACGCCTGGCCGAGCTTCCCCCCGACACCCGTCCGCTGCCCAGCGTGGACGCCTACGACCAACTGCTGCGCCATCCGGCGCCCAACACCTGCCACCAGTCCGACACCCACCACCAGGAGAGCGCGTCATGACCCGCAACCGGGGCATCACCGAACCCGCCGCCGAGGCCGCGATCGACACCGCCTGCCGAGTGCTGCGCCTGCCGGCCATCCGCGACCAGTTCGCCGACTGCGCCGACCGGGCCGAACGCGAACAGCTCACCTACCGGGGATTTTTGGCCGAGCTCTTCATGGTCGAGTGCGACGAGCGAGACCGCCGCCGCGCCGAACGCCAGCTACGCGCCGCCGCCTTCCCCCGCCCGAAATGGCTCAAAGACTTCGACTACGACGCCAACCCCCACATCGAACCCGCCATCATCAACACCCTGGCGACCTGCGAATGGGTCGGCAAAGGCGCCCCGCTGTGTCTGATTGGCGACTCGGGCACCGTGAGGTGCTCCAGAGATTCCGGACAGGCCACTCGCTAGGGTGGTAACAGTTCGAAGGAGATGGAAACGTGCCGAAAGGTTCCAGGCGTAGGTTCA
>NZ_JBIUTQ010000054.1:0-2784 GCF_044741965.1 Streptosporangium sp. NPDC087985 | reverse complement strand
CCTGTCTCGACGGGCGGGCGGGGATAGACGCCGTCGGCGACGTCCTCGCCGCCTCTGCGCCGGGGAGCGAACGCGGCCGGATGCACGACGACGTCGGCGGGTGGCCGGGCCGCGATGCGGTTGACCCGGCCGAACCGCTGCAGCAGCGCCTCCAGCGGCGCCGCCGAGGTGAACAGGCAGTCGAAATCCACGTCCAGGCTCACCTCCACGACCTGGGTCGCCACCACCAGTCCCGCCTGCCGGGGCCGGCCGACCCCGAAGCGGTCGCCGATGGCCCGCTCCAGCGCCGACCGGTCCATCCGGCGGAACCGTGAGTGCAGCAGGAAGGCGGCGTCGTCGACCTGGGGCGCCAGTTCTGCGAACAGGTGCTGGGCGTCGGCCACGTTGTTGGCCACCACGAGCACCGCCTCCCCGGCCGTGAGCCTGCCGCTGATCTCCGCCATGGAGTCCGGGTCGGTCAGGTGCCGCCCGCGCAACGCGAGCCGGTGCCGCAGCGGGGCGTCCACGACGGAGGCTTCGACCGGGTGCACGTCCCGCTCGACCAGTACCGTGCGGAACAGGCGGGTCAGGGCGTCCGGCAGCGTGGCCGACAGTACGGCGATGCGCCCGCCGAGCCGCTCCCACAGCCGGGCCGTCGCCAGGATGTAGCCGAGCCGGCGGGGATCGTAGGCGTGCAGCTCGTCCAGCACGAACACCGAGTTCGCGGCGTCGATCAGCGTCCCCGAATGCGCCGGACCGGCCAGCACACCGCGCAGGAGCTGGTACGGCGTGCCCACCCGGACGGTCTCCCGGAACAGCCGGGTCGCCGCCGCCCGGGAGACGGCCTTCCGCGCGGCCTCGGCCTGCTCGTCCTGGCCGTCCTGCGGGCAGATGGCCGTGGCCAGATGGTAGGAGGCGGCGCGCGAGTGCATCACTCCCACCAGCGTGCCCTCACCCAGCAATCCGCCCAGCCGCCCGGCCATGGCGTTGATCGACGCCAGGTAGGGCAGCGTGAAGAAGACCCTCGGCACGCCGCCCGTCCCGGCGCTGATCGCGGCGGCCTGCGCCGCCGCCCACAGCAGCCCGCCCTCGGTCTTGCCCGAACCGGTCGGAGCCCGCAGCAGCAGATGACCGTCCACCGCCGCCGCCTCCCTCTGGTGCGGGCGCAGACTCCGGCCCTGCCCGGCGAACACCTTCTCCAGCAGTGACCGGAACCCGGCGTCGAAGGGCTGGTGGGTGTGGAGCACACCGTGGGCGGAGGACACGTGGTCGGCCAGTGTGACCGCCCCCTGCAGCAGGACCGCGGTGAGTCCTTCGTCCGGCGAGGCCGGCAGCTCCCACCGCTCCAGCAGCCGCTCGAACATCCGCCGTGCCTCACCGACCACGTCGGGTCCATCCCAGGCAGGCCGTACGGCGGGCAGTCCCGCTGCCGCCGCCGTGGCGGCGAGCCAGCCGGACAGCTCGGCGGCCACACCGCCGGGGATCGGCTGGAGCCGTTCTCGCCATTCCTCCTCCGGCGCGCAGCCGTACGCCTCGGTCAGCGGACCCCGGCCGCCCTCCAGGTTCCGATGGTGGGTGGCCACCCCTGTGGCCACCCAGTCCAGCAGGCGTTCCTCGCCGATCAGGCCGGGCAGGAAACCGAGCGAGACGACCTCGTGCCGCTCGCCCCACGACCGGATGGTCCCCTTGAGCATCGCCTGGAACCCGGCCGGGATCTTCCCGGCGTCGTGGCACAGCGCGGCCAGGCAGACCGCCGGCCAGAACAGCTCCTCGGTGACCCGCTCCAGCAGGGCGACCCGTCCCACGCGTCGCCGTAACGCGACGGCACCCGCCAGCGTGGCCGACAGATGAGCGGTGAGCCTCTCCTGGGGCGCGCTCTTGGCGAGCATCTCCCGCAGCTCCACGGTCACGCCCCCTCGACGGTGAGTTGCCCGGGGTGAACCGGCGGCAGCAGCACCACCGCCCGGCCTTCCGCGTCCGACCAGCCGGAGGGGACCGCCGTGTCGCTCCGTGCGGAGGCGTCGAAGTGGTAGCCGTCCCAGCGGGTCCGGTCCCGGTTCAGCGAGATCGCGGTCGGCAGCCGCAGCAGGCTCCCGGCCGGCGAGGGAGTGACGCCTTCCGGCAGGAGAGCCGAGCCCTGGCGGCCGGGACCGGTACGCAGTTGGACGCGGCGGGTCGCCAGCCCGACCAGGTCCTGGCTCCGGCCCAGCCGCAGCGGCCACACCGGTCTGCGTAGCCGTCGCCCCCACAGGTCGACGTCACCGGTGAGCCAGACCGTGAGCGTGACGTCGGCCAGGAACTCGCGTTCCCGAGGGGTCGGGTCGGCCTTCTTCCCGGTGGCGTCCAGCGGATGGTAGGTCTCCAGGTCGGCCCCCTTGCCCCTGGCATGGAACGCCATCGCGAACCGCGTCCCCGGGTCGACGGCGTCCCAGCCTCCGGCCGCCGCCGCGAGCATGCCGCCGACCGTCGCCGGGGGCGGGCACGGCAGCGCCACCTGCACCCCCGCGTACAGCGGGTTGCGGAAGGAGACGATCGGCGCGGTCACCGTCACCTCCAGCGCCTCGACCGTGGTCATGCCTTGGGGTCCTCGAACCAGGCGTCCCGCTCCCCCCGCTCGATCTGCTCGGCCAGGCCCCCCAGCAGCACCCGCGGATGGTCGATGACCAGCCTGCCGGCGGTGACCAGGTCGGCCAGCTCGGAACGGACCTGCTCCCGCTGCTCGCCGAGGAATCCCGGCGCCCAGCCCAGCAGCACCGGACCGTCCAGCTCATCGGCCCACGCCTCGATCTCGGCACGGAGCACACC
>NZ_JBIUTQ010000053.1:0-3091 GCF_044741965.1 Streptosporangium sp. NPDC087985 | reverse complement strand
CAACCGCCAGAGCGACGTGCGCTGTACGGAGAACGCCCAGGTCCTGGAGCTATGGCGACGATGGAGGGCTCAGGGAACTGTGGGGTTATTCCTTACATCACCCAGGGCCGAGCCGAGGGGGACCGGCCCGTCATCACCCCACGCCGTCTCGCTCGGCTCCTGCTCACCCGCCCCGACAAGCTGCGGGAGGGCGACACCCGGCTACTGTGGGAACTCACGGCTGCTTGCCCCGAACTGACCGAGCTCGCCCGCCTGGTCCGCAGCTTCGCCGAACTCCTCACCCCGACTGAAGGCAACGACGCCAAGCTCACCGCCTGGATCACCGCCGCCCGGGCCGCTGACCTACCCCACCTGCACGGCTTCGCCAATGGCCTCGAGCTCGACCGCGACGCGGTGAACGCCGGCCTCACCCTGCCGCATCACAACGGCCGAACCGAAGGCGTCAACACGCGAACGAAGAGAATCATGCGGCAGATGCACGGCAGGGCCGGGTTTGACCTACTCCGCCACCGCATTCTTCTGCAGTAACGGTCACGCAGCGCCACCACCGAATACGGGACAGAGCCGAAAACCGTACAGTCCCGGCCGACCTCGTGGAGTGCTGACCATGTCCCGTTCCGTGAGCTGATGGGCATCGGCCGAAGCGAACGCATGACGTCTTTGCTGGACACCCCCTACTTGATCGAGGAATGGGGGATGCCATCGCCCGTCGTGCTCCTGTCCGGCGACGGGCACCACTGGATCGGACTTGACTATCGAGGGTGTGGCCGCGCAGGAGACCCCGCGGTTGCATGGTTCGATGCCGACCTCAACACCGAACTGGCCCTGGCCAGGGATTTCCGGTCGTTCCTCGAAGGACTGTCCTCCGGCAGCGCGTCCAACGACGATGCTTGCGACAGCCCCGCATCGGCTTGACGAACTCAGTTCTACCGCCCCGGTGAACAAGCCGATCATGAGCTGGCTGTCTTCAGGACGCGGGGCAGGTGAGCGGGGAGGTGTTCGATCTCGACGTCACGGCCACGGGCGCGAAACGCGTTGAGTAATGATCTCTGCCAGACCGCATGCCCTTTTCCGGACTAAGGGATTGCATGGAAGAGGAGCTGGGACCGCATTCGAGCTAGTTGTCTCGCTTCTGATCGTTTTGTCGGTCAGCGCTGGCAGCATGGGGACGTGATCGCGACAGCAGCTGACTACGTCTGGTTCTATGACCGATTTCCGAGCTTGTGGGAGGCGTACTGCCTCACCCTGGTCGAGAGCTTGCGCCCTGAGGACGTTGTGACACGACTTGGTGCGCGGACCGAGGACGTTGTGGCGCGATTCGGCGACTGGATGGACAACGTTCCTTCTGGCATGAGCTTCGATGATCTGAACAGCGCTGCTTACTCCGGTCCGGGCCCCTACGGCACCTGGGATGGACACTTCTTCGGGGCTGTGTCGGTCGAAGACTGGTGCCTCATCGTTGAGCCCAACGGCTTCATGGGAGCCACTCCGGCGATCATCAAGCCGTTGTCGGCCGGCACGCGGTTGGTGTCTCACCGCCGCAACGTCAACGCGGTCAAGCACTTCTACTGGGCGGAGTACGGCGAAATACAACTGGGGTTCGAGCCCCCCTTCGCCTCTGACCGATATGGCAGCGATCCAGACGGAGCGGTGGAGGCCATGCGGCGGGCGGGGTTTGATCTGGAGGACAACGACAAACCGGAGAGGCTCGCCGTCGCTGAAGACGTAGCGGCTCGTACTGGGGCCGTCTTCGCACTGGCCGAGAACCTGACCGGGATCAAGTTGACAGCGCAACTGCTGGAGGAATCGGCCTATCTGTGCGCGGTCGCACCGAGAACGAACTGACCCGCTCATGAGGCCACGGGCCTCAGGACGCGGGGTAGGTGGGCGTGAAGGTGCTCGATCTCGACCTCGCGGCCGCGGGCGCGAACGCGCTGGGCTGTGAGTTCCACAAGCCCGCATGCCCTGTGACGTCCGCCAGCGCAACCGAGAGCGATCGTTTTCGGGCCAGCGGACAGCAGCGCGTATTCGACTAGGTTGTCGATGAGTTCCCGAGCTCCGACGGTGTTGAGGACCACGTCCTGAACGCGGGGGTGGAATCCGTCGAGATCGAGGATGTCGCGAGCGCGGGCAGGGTCGCGTAGTCGGTCGCGGACGTCCTCGATGCGGTCGGCGGTCGGGGGAACTGGATGTCCTTCGGCGTCGGTGGGCAGGTGCAGGTAGCCGAACGAGATCAGGTGTAGCGGTGTCATCGGCAGGGCTCTCCCGTTCATGAGGTGGATGGCGGGTCGGTGAAGGTGGGCATGCCGAGGGCGACCAAGTGGGCGCGGCCGTCGACGGGGATCCGGTTGAGGCTGGCGAGCTTGGTCTTACGACTCCTAACAAAAAGAGGCTTCTGGACCTCTGGGAATGACGGTGTGTCAGTTCTCGTTGATGCTGGCCGAAGGGGGTGCGAGCCAGTCGAGACGAGGAAGACCGCTGACAGACCGTGGGAGATCGACGACGAGTTGTGGGCGCGCATCGAGCCGCTGCTGCCGGTCGTCCCACGTAATCCGCGGCGTCCAGGTCGTAAGCGTCTGGATAGTCGCAGGGTGCTGTGCGGGATCCTGTTCGTGCTGTACACCGGGATCCGCTGGGAGTTTCTGCCCCAGGAGCTGGGCTGCGGCTCGGGGATGACCTGCTGGCGACGGCTGCGGGACTGGAACGAGGCCGGGGTCTGGCAGCACCTGCACGAGCTGCTGCTCTCCGAGCTGCGGGCCGCAGACCTGCTGGACTTCTCCCGCGCAGCGGTCGACTCCAGCCACATCCGCGCGATGAAGGGCGGGCCGGCCACCGGTCCGTCCCCGGTGGACCGGGGCAAGGCCGGCAGCAAGCACCACCTGATCGTCGAAGCGCACGGCATCCCGCTCGCGGCAATCACCACCGGCGGCAACCGCGGGCGACGTCACCCAACTGATCCCGCTGATCCAGGCCGTCCCGCCGATCCGCGGTAAGCACGGCCAGCCACTGCGCCGCCCCGAGCACCTGTACGCCGACCGCGGCTATGACCACGAGGTCTACCGGGACAAGGTCCGCCGGTTCCAGATCACCC
>NZ_JBIUTQ010000052.1:4043-4170 GCF_044741965.1 Streptosporangium sp. NPDC087985 | reverse complement strand
CCGCCCGCTACCGCGAACTGGGCGCCGACTACCACGCCACCCGCATCGACACCGGAAAGAAGATTCGCAGCCACATACGGCAACTGCAAGCCCTGGGGTTCGCCGTCACCGTGACCCCGGCCGCCTG
>NZ_JBIUTQ010000052.1:0-3947 GCF_044741965.1 Streptosporangium sp. NPDC087985 | reverse complement strand
CCTGACCCATACCGCCCTCACAGACGACCCCACCGTGATCACCGGTCGGGGTTCGCTGCCGCCTGCCCAGCGGGGGTAGTGATTTTCCGGTCAGAAGATTCGCAGCCACATACGGCAACTGCAAGCCCTGGGGTTCGCCGTCACCGTGACCCCGGCCGCCTGACCCATACCGCCCTCACAGACGACCCCACCGTGATCACCGGTCGGGGTTCGCTGCCGCCTGCCCAGCGGGGGTAGTGATTTTCCGGTCAGAAGGTCAGGGGTTCGATTCCCCAAGGCGGCTCGCAGTTCAAAGGCCACTTCCGATCACCGGGAGTGGCCTTTGCGACCGGCAGCTTCCGGCGCCCCCTACGGAGATCGTGACCAGGGGAAACGTCCTTACTTCGCATCCCATCGCGCGAACCCGAGCGCCGGACCTGGCTCTCAGGGTGGAGTCGGCCTCGGGCGCTACCTTCCCGGGTTGAGCGGAAGATCGTGCCAGCGCCCGAGGCCGCGGCTGGTCATGGCCGACATCGTGAAAGATATGAAACGAGCTCTCCTTCTGGCGTTCGCGCTGGTCCTGCCGATTTCCGCCTGCGGCGCCCCGGCAACCGTCCAGGCACAGCGCCTGATGATCCCCTCACCGACAGGGCCGCATCCCGTGGGAACCGTATCCGTACACCTGACCGATCAATCGCGCCAGGACCCCTGGACCACGTCGGGCGCCAAGCGCGAACTGATGGTCAGCCTGTGGTATCCGGCGAAGGATGCGCAGAACCACAAGGTCGCTCCTTGGCTGCCCAAGGCGGCCGCCGACCGATACCTGGAGGACAACGGGCTGAAGCCGGGTTCTGTTCTGCTGGACACGACCGACGGTCACGAGGGCGCCCCCATCGATCAAGGCCTCGGCAAGTTGCCGGTGATCCTTTACTCACCCGGCGCCAACGCCTCACGCGCGTACGGCACCGGCGTCGTGGAGGAACTGGCCAGCCGAGGCTACGTGTTGGTCACCATCGACCACACCTACGACGCGGCGGTGGTCGAGTTCCCCGACGGCAGGGTGGAGACCGGGCCCGAGGTGACCGACTTCGCCAAGGCGGTCGAGGTCCGGGTGGCGGACGTGCGGTTCGTCCTGGACCAGTTGCCCACGCTGGACAAGGCACACGTCTTCGATCTTCAGCGGATCGGCATGTTCGGCCACTCGCTCGGCGGCGCGGCGACCTCCTCGGCGATGTACGCCGACAAACGCATCAGGGCCGGGCTGGGCCTGGACGGCGCCGTGTTCGGCAAGGTGGCGCAGTCGGGGCTCGACCGGCCCTACCTGGTGGTCGACACCGAAGGAAAGGGTGGCATGTCGACCAACCCGGCGTTGCGCACGTTCTGGGATGGCCTGCGCGGCTGGCGGCTCAACCTCACACTCAAGGGGGCGGCCCACAACTCCTTCGGCGACGACGTCCTACTGATCCCGATGTCGGCCAAGCCGCTGGGCCTCAGCAAGGCAGAGGTCGAGGAGATCGTCGGCACGATCCCGGCCGAGCGGGCGCTGGCCTTCCAGAAGGCCTACCCGCTGGCCTTCTTCGACCTGCACCTGCGCAAGCAGAAGGAGCCGCTGCTGGACGGGCCCTCACCCGCCTTCCCCGAGGTCGCCTACCGGCGCTGAACCGGCCGTGACCACGCCGCCCTCGTAGGCGGCGATGACCAGCTGGGCCCGGTCGTGGACGTCGAGCTTGGCCAGCAGGCTGCGGATGTGCGTCTTGACCGTGGCCAGGCCGAGGCCGAGCCGCTCGGCGATCCGCGGGTTGGCCAGCCCCCTGGCCACCAGCACGAGCACCTCCCGCTCCCGGCCGGAGACCCGGGCGAGCCTGGCCGCCAACGCCCCCGGAACACCGGCCGGCTCGCGCCTGGCGAACTCCCCGATGAGCCGCATGGTGACGGAGGGAGCCAGCAGCGCCTGGCCCGCCGCCACCACCCGCAACGCTTCCAGCAGGTCGCCCGGTCTGGCGTCCTTCAGCAGGAATCCGCTGGCACCCGCGCGCAACGCGGCGTAGACGTACTCGTCGAGGTCGAAGGTGGTCAGCATCACCACCTTGACCGCGGCGGTGACCGGGTCGGCCCTTATCAGCTCGGTGGCCTTGATCCCGTCGAGGTCGGGCATCCGTACGTCCATGAGCACGAGGTCGGGGCGGAGGCGCCTGGCCAGTTCCACCGCCTCCCGCCCGGTGCCCACCTCGCCCACAGCCTCCAGGTCGGGCGCCGTGTCAATGAGCATGCGCAGCCCGGCCCGCAGCAGCGCTTGGTCATCGGCGACCAGCACCGTGGACACGCTCACCGCTCACCTTCCAAGGGCAGCCGAGCACGCACGGCGAAGCCGCCCCCAGGCTCCGACCCCGCTGAGAAGGTTCCGCCGTACATGGTCACCCGCTCTCTCATTCCGGCCAACCCGTGACCGCCGCCCCAGCCGGGCGCCTCCCCCCGACCGTCGTCGATCACCTCAACCACGAGCTCCCGCCGGTCGTACGTGCTGACGGCGACCCGGCAGCGCGTCGGGCCCGCGTGCCTGATCACGTTGGTGAGCGACTCCTGGACGACGCGGTAGACGACGAAGGCGAGCCCGTCGGTGACCGTCAGGCCAGGTTCGACGTACAGGTCCACCTCCACCTCGGCCGTGGCGGCTCCGACAACGAGCCCGGGTAGTGCGGCCAGGCCGTAGCACGCCTCGCGGTCGGCCGGGTCGTCGCGGAGCAGGCCGAGCAGCCGCCGCAGGTCGGCCTGCGCGCTCCTGCTGGTGTCCTCGATGAGCGTCAGCGCTTCGCGCGCCTCGGCGGGGTGGGTGTCGGCGACGTGGTTGGCGATGCCGGCGCGCATGGAGATCAGGCTCATGCTGTGCGCGACGACGTCGTGCAGCTCGCGAGCCATCCGCAGCCGCTCCGCTGTGGCCGCGGCCTGGGCGGACTGGACGACCGCACGCGCCGCGTGCGCGCGCTGCTCCCGGACCGCGACGCCGATGATCCAGGCGAGACCGAGCACCAACCAGGCGAAACCGCACGCCGACAGCGCCAAGGCCCACGAGACCGAGGCGACGGCCTGACCCACCGCGGTGAGCGTCAGGGCGGCTATCAACGCGACCGCCGCGGGCCGCCGCCGTTCGAGGAGGGCCACGGCATGCAAAGCCACCGCCAGCGCCGGGTACGCCTCCTCCCACCCGGCGAGCGGCGCGACCGCCGTCGCCGCCAGGACCACCGAGAACACCGGCAACGGCCACAGTCGCCGCACCGCGAGCGGCAGGCAGGCGACGGCGATCAGCGGGATCGTCGCGTACTGCGACGCCAGCCAGGCCGCCGCGCAGAAGGCGACGGCGAGCACGACAGCGGCGATCGCGTCGACGGCCACCCAGTGGCCGGGCCGGAGCCTGCGCACGATCAAGGGACGCCGCTCGACCATGGGATCAACATTAGCCGTGCTGGTCATCATCCATCTCCGCCATAGGGATGAGGCCAAGCCGTCATGGACCGCGTCTTCGAGCAGTAGCCGGCCATGCTCATGCCTCATGATCTTGCAGAGCAGCCTCGCTTACCGCGTCTGGCCGACGGAGTGGGGAGACACAGCCTGCAGCTGCGGCTGGCAGGTGGGATTCCTCGACGCGAGCCGCCTTGGCACGGCCAGCGACTACTGCGGAGAGCAGAATGTCGCCGATCTGGAGGTGGTGGCTCTCCGGTATGCCAGTCCGCCATTCATCGGTGTCGTTGTCGGATTCCGTGATGGCGCCGTCCCGGCCAATGTTCCTCAGCCACAGGAGTCTGACCGCTCCCGACTGGCCGGCCTTCGCCCCATCGCCGGTCCCCGCTTTGGTTGCGTAGGCACGTCTCACGGTGATGAGGGGCTGAGATCATTCCGGACAGCGGAATCTGCGGTTGTTGACTACGCAGCCGATTGAAGTGCCGCGTACTCGTCGAGAACTTCGAATGGCG
>NZ_JBIUTQ010000051.1:0-4440 GCF_044741965.1 Streptosporangium sp. NPDC087985 | reverse complement strand
GGCAGTGAGTCACGCTGCCTGACGCGGACCAAACCGTCGAAGCCACCGACGGCGAGGAGCTGCAAGCTCAGTCCTTCAGGGCTGAGAAGCTGACATGAAGTTCGACGTAGTGCCGCCAGCAGACCAGGAAGGGCAGTACCAAGCTGTCTCGATGGGGGCTACCTGCCTCGACCTCTTTCAAGATGGCGCCCGCCGCAGCCCGGAAGCCTTCGACATGACCGAACCATGGGTCTGCGACGGAACACCGGTATCGCGGGAAGGCAGTGGTTGGGGTCTCTTGGGCGACCTCCCCGAGGAGGTCGCTGTCTGCATTCGGCCACACAGATGACGAAGGCTTGTCCCATTCCATGGAGCGAGTGTGGTCACAAATGGTTCAGCGCCTCAACCGATTTGGGCTGAGGCGCTGACTTCCTGATTTCTTACGCTAGCGCGTCACCGATTTTGCCTAGAGCACGACGCTTCTCGTCGAGAGAGACATGAGCGTAGATGGTCATGGTTACTTCGATGTCGCTATGGCCGACGATATCCCGGACGACCTGGGGCGGGACGCCGAGGTTGAGAAGGAGCGTCACGCAGGTGTGACGGAGATCGTGGAACCGCATTTCACCGAGGCCGGCGCCCTTGCGGATCGCTCCCCAGCTTCGCCGCAGGTTGTCCGGCTCCATCGGGGTGGCGCAGCGCGAGGGGAAGACAAGGCCGTTTTCCGTCCACTCCTCCCACCGGTCGGAACGTTCGGCGAACTGCTTCCTTCGGTGCTCCCGCAGGGCCTCCACGCAGATGGGCGGCAGCGGGACAGTCCGCTCCGAGTCGGAGGTCTTGGGGCGCACGAACTGGAGACGGCCAGCAACCCGCTGAAGGCTCTGAACCACTTCCAGCTTGCCGGCCTCAAGGTCGACGTCCGTCCAGCGGAGCCCGAGGACCTCCCCACGGCGCAGGTCGAGGCAGAGCGCCAGGACGTACAGCGCGTAGAGCCGGTGATCCCGAGCGGCCTTGAGGACAGCACGAGTCTGCGGGACGGTCAGGCCGCGGTTGACCTTGTACTTGGGCACCGGGACCTTGACGAGCTTCGCGCGACTAAAAGGGGCGCTGAACCAACAATGTAGAGACCACCGCCGCCTCCGGCGCCCTCGGCCATGTCCGCGACCGCTCCCCGGTGATGTGCACCCTCCCGCCTGGCGCTGTTCGTCAGCGATGACGGCGACACCCGCCTCAACCCGGCGGCGTGGGTGCTGTGGGGGGTCGTCGTGGGGCTCGCCGTCGCGGCGGCGGTGTTCTTCTGGCCGGTGCGGACCGGCTAGACCATCTCCTACGAGGGCTGGCGACTGCACGTGTGGCTGCCGACCTGGATCTGATCAGGCACCCTCGCCGGGACGGACCAGCCCGGACTCATAGCCGAAGACTACGGCGTGCACCCGGTCACGCAGGCCGAGCTTGGCGAGTATGCGGGTGATATGCGTCCGGACGGTCGTGGCGGAGATCACCAGCCGGTCGGCGACCTCCTGGTTGTTTAGACCCCGAGCCATCAGCGTGAACACCTCGAGCTCGCGCGCCGTCAGCCGGGAGAACGCAGTCGGCGGGCGGCCCGGCGGCGGGGTGGCGAGGAACCGTTCAATGAGCCTCCGGGTGATGGCCGGCGCGAGCAGCGCCTCGTCACGGACGACGGTCCGGCAGGCATGGACGAGGTCGGGAGGGTCCACGTCTTTGAGAAGAAACCCGCTCGCGCCGGCGCGCAGCGCGTCGTGGACGAGGGCATCGTCGTCGAAGGTGGTGAGTACCAGGACCTTGGCCGTGGCGCTGGCCCTCGCCAGCTCACGCGTCGCGCCGATCCCGTCGAGCACAGGCATCCGGATGTCCATGAGCACGAGGTCCGGTCGGAGCTCGCGGGCGGCAGCGACCGCCTGCCGCCCGTCGGCGGTCTCGCCCACGACCTCGAGATCTCCCTCGGTCTCGAGAATGAGCCGGAACCCGGCACGCACGAGCGACTGGTCGTCGGCCAGCAGGATCCGGATCACGCCACGCTCACGGCCCGCACCAGGGGCAGCCACGCCCGAACGCGGAAGCCTCCGCCCGGCCGGGGCCCGGCCTCAAGGTCGCCCCCGCACAGCCGGGCCCGCTCCGCCATCCCGATCAGGCCGTAACCGGCCCGCTCGGGCGCCCCGGGCGGGTGTACCCGCGACGCGGGCCGGGTAGCGCCGTCGTCCTCAACCGTGAGACGCACGGCATCCTCATCCACCACCACGAGGGCACGGGTGGGTGCGCCCGTGGCGTGGCGCATGACGTTCGTGAGGGACTCCTGAACGATCCGGTAGGCGGCCAGGTCGACCGCCGGCGACAGCCCGCCGACCGAACCTCTGACCGTCAGCTCAACCGGCACGCCGGCGGTACGCATGTCGTCGGCAAGGTCGCCGAGCCGGGCCAGGGAGGGACGAGGCCCGGCCGCGGGAACGCCATCGAGGCCCAGCAGGAACCGCAGCTCGGCGAGTGCGGACTTCGCGGTGGCGCGCACCGAGGCGACCATTGAGCGGGCCGTGCCCGGATCGGACTCCACGATGCGCTCGACCGCGCCGAGCTGGACCACCACCACGCTGACAGTGTGTGCGAGCACGTCGTGCATCTCCCGGGCGATGCGGGAGCGCTCTGCATCCCTCGCCTCACGGGCCCGTTCCTCCCGCTCGTGCTCCAGCTCGCGGGCCAGGCGTCGCAGCTCGGTGATGCGCAGCTGTCGGTCCCGGATGGTGCGGCCCGCGAGCCAGGGCGCGAGCGTGATCAGCCCGGTGAACGCGAAGTCGGCCACTGTCTGTGACGCGGCGAACGGGATCGCGCCCCACACCAGGGCCAGTGCCGCGACCAGGCCGACGAGCGCCCGGCGGAGCGGGGCGTAGACGGCGACCGAGTAGACGGTGAGTATGAGCGCGATCACGGCCGCGTAGCCCTGGCTCGTGACGTCCGCACCCAGGCCCTCCCCGACGAAGAGGGCCGACCACCCGATCAGGACGGCCAGCAGGGGCCGTCGGCGCCGCCACGCGACAGGCGCCGTCATGGCGACCGAGACGATCGGCGCCGTCGCGGCGCCGTCCCCGGCCATCACCTGCCCGGCACCGAGCGCGACGAGGACGGCGGCCACCGTGAAGTCCACGAGCCGCGGCCGGGCCCTCAGCCACTGCGCCAGGGCGTCGGCGCCGTCGTCGGTCATGGCACGAACCATAGCGGCGCGCTGCCCCGTGCCGCATCGACCCGGGGAGGTAGGCGCATACGAGCAGGCTCGTATGCGGTTCGGCGTGACCTCCGACGATTCTGGCGCCGGCCGTCCCTAGCGTCGGCGGCACCAACCACTGCTCCCCCGGAGGTCCACATGTCACGCCGAAGCACCGCCGTCGCACTGCTCACCGCCGCCGTCGCCGGCCTGGCCGGCACGATCCTCCTGCCGGCGTCCGCCGACGCCTCCGCCCAGCTCGCCCTGATCGAGGCGCAGCCCGCCCGCTGGATGGGTGCGAACGTGCTGCTCGTCATCTCGTTCCTGTGCTTCGCCGGTGGCCTGTTCGGGCTCACCGGGCTCTTCCGCGCCCAGGGCTCGCGGCTCGGCGTCGCTGCGACGGTCCTCGCGGCGCTGGGGTGGGCGCTCCACATCGGTCCCGTCGCCTACGTGATGGCCCAGTACCCGCTCGCCAGCCACCCGGACCGGGCAGGTGCGGTCGAGATCGCCGCGGCGATGTTTACGGCACCGCCCTTCGCCGTGCTCATCGTCCCGGTGCTGCTGGCGACCGTCGCGGGCACCCTCGCCCTCGCCGTCGCCCTCTGGCGGACGCGACTGGCACCGCGGTGGGCGGCAGTGACGCTGGTGGCGGCACTGGCAGCCGACTTCGCGGCGCCCGACGCCGTATCCGGGATCATGATGTTCGCTCTGATGGGTGTCGCGTTGGCCCCGTTGTCCGCACGGCTGTTCGTGCTGGAGACGACCGCCGGGCCGAAGCCGGAAGGTCACCCGGTCCTCCACGGCCGTTCCAAGATCATGAGGTGAGGCCGAGGATGGCGAATGGCCTGCTCATTTAGCGGCAGGCCCAGCGGGTCGCTTCGGTGATATCGGTGCGTCCGGCTAGGCGTAGGGCGCCGACGGCGAGGTCGCGTAGGGACGCCATGACGCGGGGGCCGGAGCGGGTGCGTGCTGTGGAGTGGTCTTCGCGGTAGAGCGTGTCGCGAATCCAGTGTAGAATCTCGAGCCTCCACCGCCGGCTATGGGATGTGGGGTTGACGACAACGGTGACGACAACATCGGCCACCTCAGGCACACGGCGGCAGCCGTCCACAGCCCTCTGACCCCATGTCCGTCGAGCTGAGCAGCACAGTTGGTCCGCCTGGCTCGAAAATCGGTGAGTTAGTGGGCAGGCGGCAGCGAACCCTGGCCAGTGATGTCGGGGCAGGGTCTGCGGGGTGGGAATTGGG
>NZ_JBIUTQ010000050.1:1884-5142 GCF_044741965.1 Streptosporangium sp. NPDC087985 | reverse complement strand
GCTTTGTGGTCAAGTCCTCGGCCTATTAGTACCGGTCAGCTCCACACATTACTGTGCTTCCACCTCCGGCCTATCAACCCAATCGTCTATTGGGAGCCTTACCCACTCTCATGGTGGGAGACCTCATCTCAAGGCGAGCTTCCCGCTTAGATGCTTTCAGCGGTTATCCCTTCCGAACGTAGCCAACCAGCCGTGCTCCTGGCGGAACAACTGGCACACCAGAGGTTCGTCCGTCCCGGTCCTCTCGTACTAGGGACAGCTCCTTTCAAGTCTCCTGCGCGCGCAGCGGATAGGGACCGAACTGTCTCGCGACGTTCTAAACCCAGCTCGCGTACCGCTTTAATGGGCGAACAGCCCAACCCTTGGGACCTACTCCAGCCCCAGGATGCGACGAGCCGACATCGAGGTGCCAAACCATCCCGTCGATATGGACTCTTGGGGAAGATCAGCCTGTTATCCCCGGGGTACCTTTTAGCCGTTGAGCGACGGCGCTTCCACAAGCCACCGCCGGATCACTAGTCCCAGCTTTCGCTCCTGCTCGACCCGTCGGTCTCACAGTCAAGCTCCCTTGTGCACTTACACTCGACACCTGATTGCCAACCAGGCTGAGGGAACCTTTGGGCGCCTCCGTTACTCTTTAGGAGGCAACCGCCCCAGTTAAACTACCCACCAGACACTGTCCCTGATCCGGATCACGGACCGAAGTTAGACGTTCAAAACGACCAGAGTGGTATTTCACCAATGACTCCACCACCACTAGCGTGACAGCTTCACAGTCTCCCACCTATCCTACACAAGACGTTCCAAACGCCAATGTCAAGCTATAGTGAAGGTCCCGGGGTCTTTCCGTCCTGCTGCGCGTAACGAGCATCTTTACTCGTAGTGCAATTTCGCCGGGTCTGCGGTTGAGACAGCGGGGAAGTCGTTACGCCATTCGTGCAGGTCGGAACTTACCCGACAAGGAATTTCGCTACCTTAGGATGGTTATAGTTACCACCGCCGTTTACTGGCGCTTAAGTTCTCAGCTTCGCCACACACGTGCAGCTAACCGGTCCCCTTAACGTTCCAGCACCGGGCAGGCGTCAGTCCGTATACATCGTCTTACGACTTCGCACGGACCTGTGTTTTTAGTAAACAGTCGCTTCCCCCTGGCCTCTGCGACCCCCACCAGCTCACAGAGCAAGTCTGATCACCAGCGAAGGCCCCCCTTCTCCCGAAGTTACGGGGGCAATTTGCCGAGTTCCTTAACCACAGTTCACCCGATCGCCTTGGTATTCTCTACCTGACCACCTGAGTCGGTTTCGGGTACGGGCCGCCATGACACTCACTAGAGGCTTTTCTCGGCAGCATAGGATCACCCACTTCGCCACAATCGGCTCGGCATCACATCTCAGGATACGTGAGAGGCGGATTTGCCTACCTCTCTCCCTACATGCTTACCCCAGGACTACCATCGCCTGGGATGGGCTACCTTCCTGCGTCACCCCATCGCTTACCTACTACCAGATCAGGCCAGGCGTTCAGCCTCACCCCAAGCCCGAAGGCTTTAGAGGGCTTAAGGACCCTTAGTATCACTGGATTCAGTATGGGCGCATCACAGCGGGTACGGGAATATCAACCCGTTGTCCATCGACTACGCCTGTCGGCCTCGCCTTAGGTCCCGACTTACCCTGGGCGGATTAGCCTGGCCCAGGAACCCTTGGTCATCCGGCGCAGAAGTTTCTCACTTCTGATTCGCTACTCATGCCTGCATTCTCACTCGCACGGCCTCCACAACTAGATCACTCTGCTGCTTCGCCGGCCGCACGACGCTCCCCTACCCGTCCACACACCTAAACCACAAAGGCTCGGCTAACGTGTGAACGCCACGACTTCGGCGGTGTACTTGAGCCCCGCTACATTGTCGGCGCGGAATCACTTGACCAGTGAGCTATTACGCACTCTTTCAAGGATGGCTGCTTCTAAGCCAACCTCCTGGTTGTCACTGCGACTCCACATCCTTTCCCACTTAGCACACGCTTAGGGGCCTTAGTCGGTGGTCTGGGCTGTTTCCCTCTCGACTACGGAGCTTATCCCCCGCAGTCTCACTGCTACGCTCTCACTTACCGGCATTCGGAGTTTGGCTGACGTCAGTAACCTTGTAGGGCCCATTAGCCATCCAGTGCTCTACCTCCGGCAAGAAACACGTAACGCTGCACCTAAATGCATTTCGGGGAGAACCAGCTATCACGGAGTTTGATTGGCCTTTCACCCCTAAACACAGGTCATCCCCCAGGTTTTCAACCCTGGTGGGTTCGGTCCTCCACGCGGTCTTACCCGCGCTTCAACCTGCCCATGCCTAGATCACTCCGCTTCGGGTCTACAGCATGCGACTCAAACGCCCTATTCAGACTCGCTTTCGCTACGGCTTCCCCACACGGGTTAACCTCGCCACACACCATAACTCGCAGGCTCATTCTTCAAAAGGCACGCAGTCACATCACAGACGTCCGAAAACGTCTACGCTCCTACGGCTTGTAGGCACACGGTTTCAGGTACTATTTCACGACCCCTCACCGGGGCGCTTTTCACCTTTCCCTCACGGTACTTGTTCACTATCGGTCATCAGGGAGTATTTAGGCTTACCAGGTGGTCCTGGCAGATTCACACAGGATTTCTCGGGCCCCGTGCTACTTGGGATCCCCTCAAACAGTCGACAAGATTTCGCCTACCCGGCTCTCACGGTCTACGGCGCAACTTCCCAGAAGCTTCGACTACCTCATCGATTTCTCACTGTTTACGGTCTCGGCAGAAACCGTCAGAGGGTCCCACGACCCCGCACACGCAACGCCTGCCGGCTATCACACGCATACGGTTTAGCCTGATCCGCTTTCGCTCACCACTACTCACGGAATCACTAAATTGTTTTCTCTTCCTACGGGTACTGAGATGTTTCACTTCCCCGCGTTACCACCAACCGCCCTATACATTCAGGCGGAGGCAACACCACATGACTGGTGCTAGGTTTCCCCATTCGGACATCCCCGGATCAAAGTCAGGTTGGCGACTCCCCGGGGCTTAACGCAGCCTCCCACGTCCTTCATCGGCTCCTGATGCCAAGGCATCCACCGTGTGCCCTAAAAAACTTGGCCACAAAGATGCTCGCGTCCACTATGCAAATCTCAAACAACAGACAGCGACCAAACCCACCCCACCACCAACACCCATCACCCGATGAGCTGGTCTGGCAGGAGGCTGGCCCCGCACGAGGTCAAACGG
>NZ_JBIUTQ010000049.1:2997-6163 GCF_044741965.1 Streptosporangium sp. NPDC087985 | reverse complement strand
CCTCGCTCGATTCTCTCGCGGAGGATTTCTGCGACCTGAATCCATACCGGCCGATCGCGCTCAAATTCGATCATGCAAAGAACCTAGACGGCCATGCTTATAGTCGCTCATGTGTGTACGAGCATGAACGAGTACAGACGAACAATCGAGAGGAAGATCTATAGACCAACCTGGGGAACCCGCCTCAAAGCCCATAAGTCGGACCCGCCCGGCGCTGAGAACACCAAACGGGTCCTTGATCAGGAAGTGACTCCTGACCCATGACCAACCCTAGTGCCGCGGTCCTCGACCGGCAGGCGGCGAGCGGCTGCGGCTGCTTCACCCATCGACCCCCGATGCCCATGGGCTGCGCCGCCTGCGGACATCCGCCCTACGCCCACGGCTGCAACCAGGCCACACCCGGTCACGGCTACGCGCAGCCGTCCAGCGCGCTGATCGCCGAGCGGCTGCGGGTGCGCCACCAGCTCGGCCTGGGGCGAGTCCTGCCCGTCTACGGACCGCCGGCCGTCGTGGCCCCCTACGAGGTGATCCCCCTGGTGCCCACCCAGCGCCGCCCCGCGCCCCCTGCGGTCACCACCCCCGCGCCCGTCCCGGCAGCCGTCCCTCTGCCTGCCCCGACAGCCGTCCCCCTGCCCGTCCCGGGCACCACGGCCGCCTCCGCCCCGGCCACCGCTTCCGCCCCTGCCCCGGTCGTGCCGCCCGCGCCCCCGCCTGTTTCGCCTGCTACTCCCGCCCTTCCGGTGCCGGTGCCGGTGCCGGTGCCCAGGCCGACGCCCCGTCCTGTCCGGCACCCGGAACCCGCGCTCCGGCCCGCCGCCACCGCACCGCCCCGGCGCCACGACAGCCGACGACCGGCGCCGCACCGTACCCGGGTGACCGTTCGCGGCCCCCGCCCCGAGGGGACCGCGGCGCCTCCGTGCCGAGCGCCCGTCTTCTGCGGTGCCCCCCTGATGCCTTCTGCCCCTCACCTGAGCCGGGTCCGGCCGGACGTCACCAGCGCCGGCCGGACCCCTGACCGGACATCGGAGGTCCGATCCATGCACCACCCTAAAACCGCCACCCCGGCCCCGGCGATCCCCGGCTGGCGCGTGATCCGCAGCGACGCCGGACGCTACTGGGCCAGCCGCGAGGAGCCCTTCCCCGACGACACCGCCTGGAACAGCCCGCCCTTCCGCACCGTGGACGCCGACACCTTCGACGACCTGCAGGCCGAAGTCACCCGGCAGGAGGAAGCCGCCCAGGAGAGCACAACCCCGGAGACGGCCGGGGAGGGAACGTGGTGACGCAGCCCTCCCGTGCCCGCACCGCCGGACGGCACCGCCACGGCTCCGACCGCGCCGCCGTACCTCAGCGTTCCTGGGACCGCGAGGCCCGCGCCGAGGCCGCCCGGCTGGACGACGCCTGGCCCGGGTGGGCCGTGCTGTACGGCACCGGCAGCCGCCTCTTCTACGCCCTGGCCACCCGGCCCGTCCCCGAGCCGCTGATCATCTCCGACCACCACCCGGAAGGGCTGGCAGAGCAGATGCGCGAGGCGGAGACGGCCGTCCTCACCGGGCACGGGCACCCGACACCCGCGCCCGGGGACACGGCGGGCGGCCCCCACCTCCGATGAACGGGCGCGGCGGCATCACTTCCCCCGCGCCGCCGCGCCGCACCACCCGCCCAGACCCGGCACGGAAGGGGTGCCCGGGCCTGGGCGTGACGCGGGCGGGCGGACTCATCACCCACCCGCCCGCGTCGTCAAACGATATGCCCCACGGTTGCGACCCCTCGTAGGGGCGATGAGGACCAGCTGAGCCAGTCGCACATGGCCGGCGCCCTCCGGTTGCGACCCCTCGTAGGGGCGATGAGGACAGGAGGTGTTCCTGCGCGTCTCCCCTCCCGAGGGCGAGGTTGCGACCCCTCGCAGGGGCGACGAGGACGACGGCGTCGACGGCAAGGACGGCAAGGACGCTTCGTTGCGACCCCTCGTAGGGGCGATGAGGACATGACGCTGAGGCGATGACGAAGGCCGACCTCATGTTGCGACCCCTCGTAGGGGCGATGAGGACGCGGGGCTCGGCGGCGGTTACCTGCGCACCGTCTGAGAGTTGCGACTCCTCGTAGGGGCGATGAGGACACCTCGGCGACCCTAGGCACGCCTTGACCCACTTGTTGCGACCCCTCGTAGGGGCGATGAGGACGAGTTCGAGACCGAAGCCTCGCGCATCCGTACTTTGTTGCGACCCCTCGTAGGGGCGATGAGGACGGCCATCGTCATGGTTGAAGACATGGACAGCGCCGTGTTGCGACCCCTCGTAGGGGCGATGAGGACCCTACAGCGACGCCTTGGCGTCCATCGTGGACCTGACGTTGCGACCCCTCGTAGGGGCGATGAGGACGACGGGTCAGGCAAGGCACTGGCCGATTTGTTCAAGTTGCGACCCCTCGTAGGGGCGATGAGGACGATTGCGGTTGGCCGGAACCGATTGTTGCCGGAAGTTGCGACCCCTCGTAGGGGCGATGAGGACGGCCGATCGTGAAGACGCCGACGCCGGCGCGACGCGTTGCGACCCCTCGTAGGGGCGATGAGGACGACACGTCAGGGACAGAGGGGAGGGACTTCATCCCGTTGCGACCCCTCGTAGGGGCGATGAGGACGCCGCAGAGCAGGTGAGCCGGGGCGCACACACCTTGTTGCGACCCCTCGTAGGGGCGATGAGGACCTGAGCAGCTCGGTCTCAACCTGGGCGACGTCACGTTGCGACCCCTCGTAGGGGCGATGAGGACCGCGACGGTGGCGGCATAGCGTGGCATCCTTCGAGTTGCGACCCCTCGTAGGGGCGATGAGGACCCGCAGAGCGTCCGTGACGCCTACGACCAGCAGATGTTGCGACCCCTCGTAGGGGCGATGAGGACAGTGGCTGGAGGTGGACGTGGCCACGGCCACCACCGCGTTGCGACCCCTCGTAGGGGCGATGAGGACGATTCGCCCGGCGGGCCTGCCGCGCGGTGTAGACCGTGTTGCGACCCCTCGTAGGGGCGATGAGGACGATCGCCTTCGCTGACCAGCTGCGCTCGACCCTGTAGTTGCGACCCCTCGTAGGGGCGATGAGGACGATTCGCCCGGCGGGCCTGCCGCGCGGTGTAGACCGTGTTGCGACCCCTCGTAGGGGCGATGAGGACG
>NZ_JBIUTQ010000049.1:0-2901 GCF_044741965.1 Streptosporangium sp. NPDC087985 | reverse complement strand
GACGATCGCCTTCGCTGACCAGCTGCGCTCGACCCTGTAGTTGCGACCCCTCGTAGGGGCGATGAGGACAGGTACACAGCCGCCTTGTCCTTGGCATCACCCACGTTGCGACCCCTCGTAGGGGCGATGAGGACTCGCTAAGTTCCGCTGCAAGATCTACCAGGCTCGACTGTTGCGACCCCTCGTAGGGGCGATGAGGACCATGATCGCCCGCCGCGAGTCCGCCCCTGCCCCCGTTGCGACCCCTCGTAGGGGCGATGAGGACCATGATCGCCCGCCGCGAGTCCGCCCCTGCCCCCGTTGCGACCCCTCGTAGGGGCGATGAGGACTGCCTGCAGGGGATCGCGCCTACACCGTGTGGCTCGCGTTGCGACCCCTCGTAGGGGCGATGAGGACCTGGCCGTGTTCAAGCGGTGGGGTGGCGAGTTCAAGTTGCGACCCCTCGTAGGGGCGATGAGGACCCCACGGTAAAGGCGCAGGTCAGCACCATGGTCACCGAGGGAATTCAGCTGTGTTTTGCAGTGAACCTCCGGTAGTGCAGAAAACCCCGGAGGTTTGTTGCAAAACTTCATGATCAGCATTGTCTCATGAGTACTACAGGATGTCGCTGGGAGCGGGCTGGGCGACTCCCCATTCCTGGCGCTGGGGTGAGGTGCCGGGTGGGAAACTAAAGACGAGAACGCTGTCGTAACCGGGGTCGATCACTCCTTCGACCTCGTGGCGGAAACGTCGTAGCTGGGCCGGGCTCAGAGCGCCCTCGAACACGCTGCGCTGCACGTGGTGGAGGTACTGCCGGCACAGCCGCAGGATGGCGGCGTTGCGTTTGGCCAGGGTGTCGTAGACCACCACGACATACACGGTGACCTCACCACCAGATCTTGAACGGCTTGTACGGCGTGCCCTCCAGGCACGTCCGGGTGAGCTGCAGTGCCTCAAGGTAGAGCAGCTCGTCGTAGGCGACGTTGCGGCCCAGAGTCCGGTGCTGGATGGTCACGGCCAGCTCGTCACGGACGGTCTGCACGACGAGTTTGCGGCCCGACTCACTCAGCATCGCCTGGTTGACCTCGACGTCGAAGTGGGCGGGTTTGAGCTGGCCACGGCCGGCGAGCCGGAGTAACAGCCGTTCGGCGAACAGCGGTTTGAACACCTCGGCGAGGTCCAGGACCAGAGAGTGACGCTGCCGTTCCATGGTGCTGTGCAGGAAGGCCACCCCCGAATGCAGCGGCGTCAGCCGTACCGCCGACAGCAGCCGCGCATAAGTGATGCCATTGACGTAGCTGATGAAGGCGTTCCCGGCGTTGAGCGGCGGACGGCGGCTACGGCCGTTCAGCTGGAGCCAGTCGGGCAGCCGGGTGTCCAGCACCGCCCAGGCCGAGCGGCGGAAGGTGCCTTCGGCGCCCATCAGCTCCTCGCGGGTGGACGCCTCGGCGACGGAGGATTCCAGTACGGCCATCGGCCGGGCCAGCAGCTTGCGGTCGATCACCCGGCGCACGTTCGCCGCGGTGCTCGCCACGATGGCGCGGGCGATGTCGAGGGAGGCCACGGGGTCGCCCGCCAGCCGGGCCTGGGCGATGACGGTCTGGCCGGAGGTGCTGGTGTCGGAGGTCAGCAGCGAACCGGCGTAGTCGCCGTAGTGGCTGAGGAAGTGGACGTTGATGCGGTGCTGGTTGAGCAGGCTGATCACGGCCGTGTTGATGTCGACGGACTCGCAGGCCACGATGTCGCGGACATCGGTGATCGGGATGTGCACGGGCGAGCCGTCGACCCGTTCGATCCGTAGTGACTGGTCTTTTCGGCGGATTCGGCAGGGCGTGGTGAGCCAGTAGGTCCGGGCGGCAGTGGGCATCTAATCGTTCCAGCAGTAGTCGGTGTAGGAGCAACCCCGGCAGGCCGACCTGGGCAGCAGCGGCGGAGAGGTGTCCGCGGAGACCACGTCCAGGACCTCGGCGATATCGGCCTCGGCCTGCGCGGCGGCCTGCGCGGTGTACGGCAGGCGCTTGGTGCGGCGGGTCTTGGGATAGTGCAGGATCCCGCCCTGGGCGGCGACCCCCACACCGTGCAGCCGGTAGCAGTAGTGCATGGCCTGCGCCTCGTCGGCCCGGCTGGGCTTGGCGGACGATTTCACCTCGTGCACCCAGGCCGCGCCGTCGAGGTGGTCCAGCTTCGCGGCGCCGAGGTCGACCGGCAAACTGCGGGTGTAGGAGGTCTCGTGGACGGCCTCACCGAGCTGGACGGTCGTGCTGAGATGCTCGGGGCGGACTCCGCGTGCATACAGCCACAGCTGCCGCCGGCAGTGGTACAGATACTTGACGTGCACCCCGCCCACGTCCTCGGCGCCGATCACAGCACCTCACCCGCCTGGTAGGTCTGGGCGGCCGGGCCGTGGATCGTGCCCAGGCCCAACCGCTGGTCGTAGTCGGCGTTGACGATCCGCAGGCCGAGCCGTTTCTCCCACGAAGTCAGCGGAGCAGCCCAGTACGGCATCGGGATCAGATACCGCTCAGCCAGCAGCCGTCCCGCCGCCCTGTCGCCGTCCACCCGGCCGAGGTCCGCCTCGTAGGCGTCCCGGTCCTCGGCCAGCACCGCCTCGGTGCCGTCGAACAGCTCGTCGAACCGTTCAGTGAGCTCGTCGCGACTGACGAAGGGATGAGCGAAGCCGAGGAAGACCTCGGTGAACTCCGCCTGAAATCCAAGCACCTCGTCGTGCCACCGCTGTCCCCAGGCCGTGCCGTACACCTCATCCAGCCACTGCCGGGCGTGCGCCTCGTCGACCTTGTCGCCGTCGTGCCGGGTCAGGATGTCCCAGCCTGTCTCGACGGGCGGGCGGGGATAGACGCCGTCGGCGACGTCCTCGCCGCCTCTGCGCCGGGGAGCGAACGCGGCCGGATGCACGACGACGTC
>NZ_JBIUTQ010000048.1:0-7003 GCF_044741965.1 Streptosporangium sp. NPDC087985 | reverse complement strand
GGCGAGATCGGCACCTGGGAGGTCAACGCCGACCTGGCCCTGCGGACCGCGGTCGACGTCGCCGCCGGGGAGTACCACTCGACCCTGACGCTTTCGCTGTTCAACCAGTCCTGAGCCGAAGGCAGGACGACACCGCCCGCAGGGTGTCCGGGACGTGTGCGATCTGGCACACGTCCCGGAACCCGGGATCAGCTACGAGAACATGGCCAAGCTGCGCGGCTGAGCAGCCGACAAGGCCTGACATTTACGGCGGAACCGCCACGTGCTCGAACCGTTGCACCGGTGCACGTGGCGGCCCGCCCTTTTCCCTGACACCCCCTGAGAGAGGCGCAGTTCTTTGAAGCGTACTCGCATGATGCTGGGGGGAGCACTCACCGCACTGGTGCTCCCATTGGCGGCCCTCACCGCCACACCGGCAAGCGCAAATAATGGTGACGACCACGTGGAGCCGGCGCTCAACTGGTCGAACTACGAGAAGGTCTTGCTGACCAAGGATGTCGGCGAGCCGATCGATATGGCGGTCCTGCCCGACAGGCGGGTCCTGCACACCGCCCGTAACGGCGACATCCGGATGACCGACCCCGGCACGGGCACCACCAAGGTGATCAACACGATCCCCGTCTACAACAACTCCGAAGACGGCCTGCAGACGATCGGGATCGACCCCGACTTCGACAAGAACAAGTGGGTCTACGTCTACTACGCCCCCAAGACGATGGACCCGCCGTACGTGAACCAGACCCCGGCGGGGTCGGCGCCCAACTCGCTGCCCGCGGGGCAGAACGAGTCGTACTGGGACCAGTGGAAGGGCTACAACCAGCTCTCCCGGTTCAAGTGGGCCGGTGACAAGCTCGACCTGTCCACCGAGCAGGTCATCATCAAGGTCGAGACCAACCGTGGACAGTGCTGTCACGTCGCCGGTGACTTCGACTGGGACGCCGAGGGCAACCTGTACCTGTCGACCGGTGACAACACCCCCGCCAGCGCGCCGGGGGCCAACGGCTACGCGCCCAACAACGACGCTCCCGGGATGAACCCCGGGTTCGACGCGCGTCGCGGCGCGGGCAACACCAACGACCTGCGCGGCAAGATCCTGCGGATCAAGGTCCAGCAGGACGGCTCCTACACGATCCCCCAGGGGAACCTGTACGCGCCGGGCACGCCCAAGACCCGTCCGGAGATCTTCGTGATGGGCGTGCGGAACCCGTTCCGCATCCATGTCGACTCCACCGTGGGCACCCTGTCGTTCGGTGAGTACGGACCCGACGCCAACAACGCCGACCCCAACCGCGGGCCGATGGGCTACGTCGAGTGGAACATGTTCCCGCTCAACAAGCCGGTCAACGCGGGCTGGCCGTACTGCACGGGCCACAACTTCAACTACAACAACTGGGACTACGCGAACTCCAAGCCGCGCGAGTGGTTCGACTGCGACGGCGGGCCGAAGAACACCTCGCGGTGGAACACCGGTCTGGAGCAGTTGCTGCCCGGGTTCCCGGCGACCCTCTACTACGGTGACCGGGTCACCGACCAGCCGGCGGAGTGGCGTGGGCTCATCGAGTTCGACCCGCAGGGCGGCCAGGGCCCGATGGGTGGTCCGGTCTACCACTACGACGCGAAGAACCCCTCGCCGACCAAGTTCCCGGCCTACTGGGACAAGAAGTACTTCTTCGGTGAGTTCTCGCAGGACTTCCTCGCGGTGTTCACCGCCCCGGACCCGAATGGCCCGGTCACGGACATCCTGCACTTCCTGCCGAACGCCGAGCTGACCAAGATGGGGATGCCCATCACCGACAACCCGATGGACCTCGAGTTCGGCCCCGACGGGTCGCTGTACGTCCTCGAGTACGGTGACGGCTTCTTCCGCGCCAACCCCGACGCGGGCCTCTACCGCATCGACTACAAGGGCGATGCCCCCACGACGCTGCTGACCGTGACCGCGACGTCCCGTTGCGTGGGCACGTCGGCGTACGTCGCGGTGACGGCGGTCAACGACGGCGGTGTGCCGGCGGACGTGACGTTGACGACCCCGTACGGCTCCAAGACCGTGGCCAACGTTGCCCCGGGCAAGCAGGCGTACCAGTCCTTCAACGCGCGGGCCAAGCAGATCGGCGCGGGCAAGGTCACCGTCACCGGGACCTCGACGATCGACGGCAAGAAGGTCACCTCGTCCTACGACGCCGCCTACAACGCGATCAGCTGCGGCTGACCGGAACTGCGTCTAGGAACACGGCCTAGAGCAAAAGACAACTGAACAGCGCGGGGAGGGCCGATCGGCCCTCCCCGCTGCCGTTTTCGATCGCTTCTACGATCGTTCACGTGATGGAAGGGAAACCTGCCTATGCCCCCCAGGCGGAGAACCACCCGCACTTCCCGATGGATTGCGCAGACCAGCGCCTTACTCGTGGCCCTCACCGGCGCCGCGGTGCTCACCGTAGCCACCCCGGCACAAGCGCATGACACGATCGATCCGGCCGACTACCAGCGCGTGACGCTGGCCAAGGGCGTCGCCGCGATGGGCGAGCCCATGTCGATGGCGGTGCTGCCCGACCTGTCGGTGCTGCACACCGCGCGCGACGGAACGCTGCGCCGTACCACCGCGACTGGCCAGACCGCCGTCGTCGGCGCACTTCCGGTCTACACCCACGACGAGGAGGGTCTGCAGGGCGTCGCCGCTGACCCGGACTTCGCCACCAACAGGACGATCTACCTCTACTACGCGCCCCGGCTGAACACCCCTGCCGGCGACGCGCCCACCACGGGCACGGACTGGTCGGCCTGGCAGGGCGTGAACCGGCTGTCCCGGTTCACCGTCAAGGCCGACTGGACGCTCGACACGGCCTCGGAGAAGACCGTCCTCGAGGTGCCGGCCGACCGCGGCATGTGCTGCCACGTCGGCGGCGACCTCGACTTCGACGCCCAGGGCAACCTGTACCTGTCCACCGGCGACGACACCAACCCCTTCGACTCGGCCGGGTACTCGCCGATCGACCAGCGGCCCGACCGCAACCCGTCCTACGACGCCCAGCGCAGCTCGGCCAACACCAACGACCTGCGCGGCAAGATCCTGCGGGTCAAGGTCGACCCGCTGAGCGGCACGTACACGGTCCCCGAGGGCAACCTGTTCGCCCCGGGCACGCCGAAGACCCGGCCCGAGATCTACGCCATGGGCTTCCGCAACCCGTTCCGGATGAGCGTCGACAAGGCCACCGGCGTGGTCTACGTCGGCGACTACGGCCCCGACGCCGGCAGCTCCGATCCCAACCGCGGGCCCAGCGGGCAGGTCGAGTTCAACCGCGTCACCGGGCCCGGCAACTACGGCTGGCCGTACTGCACCGGCACGAACACGCCGGCGGAGACCTACAACCAGTACACCTTCCCCTCGGGTCCGAGCGGGCCGAAGTACGACTGCGCCGGCGGCCCGGTCAACGACTCCTTCCGAAACACCGGTTTGGACAAGCTCCCGCCCGCGCAGCCCGCGTGGATCAGGTACGGCGGAGACGCCGGCTCGCCGCCCGAGTTCGGGGGCGGCTCCGAGTCGCCGATGGGCGGCCCGGTCTACCGCTACGACGCCGACCTGAAGTCGGCCGTCAAGTTCCCCGAGGACATGGACGGTCACTTCTTCGCCGGCGAGTTCGGCCGCCAGTGGATCAAGGCGATCGACGTGGCCGAGGACGGCACCCGCGGCAAGATCGCCGATTTCCACTGGACCGGCACCCAGGTCATGGACCTGGCCTTCGGCCCCGACGGCGCGCTGTACGTCCTGGACTACGGCTCCGGCTACTTCGGCGGTGACCACAACTCCGCGCTCTACCGCATCGAGTACATCAAGGGCAGGGACCGTTCGCCGATCGCGGTGGCCAAGGCGGACAAGACCTCAGGCAAGGCCCCGCTGACCGTGAAGTTCTCCTCGACCGGCTCCGCCGACCCCGAGGGCGAACCGCTCACCTACGCCTGGGACTTCGGCGACGGGGCCACCTCCACCGAGCCGAACCCGACCCACACCTACATCACCGAGGGCGACTTTTCCGCGACGCTCACCGTGCGCGACCCCGCGGGCAACTCCGGCACGGCCAGCGTGGTGATCACGGTGGGCAACACCGCGCCCACCGTGGTCACCGAGACGCCCGCCGCCGGCACCCTCTTCAACTGGGGCGACACCGTCCCGTACAAGATCAAGGTGACCGACCCCGAGGACGGGGACATCGACTGCGCGAAGGTCACGCTGACCTACGTGCTCGGCCACGACAGCCACGGCCACCAGATCACCTCGAAGAACGGCTGTGAGGGCGAGCTGACCATCCCGACCGACGGTGAGCACGACGACGCGGCCAACATCTTCGCGGTGTTCGACGCCGAGTACACCGACAAGGGCGGCCTGACCACCCACACCCAGCACATCCTGCAGCCGCGCCACCGGCAGGCCGAGCACTACACCAAGATGTCCGGCGTCGTCCAGATCAACAAGGGACCCGCGCACGGCGGCAAGACCGTCGGTGACGTCCACAACGGCGACTGGATCGCATTCGAGCCCTACCGGCTCGACGATGCCAAGTCGATCAAGGCGAGGGTCTCCTCCGCCGGCGTCGGCGGCTTCATCGAGGTGCGGGCCGGCTCGCCGACCGGCACCCTGCTCGGCAAGGTCACCGTCCCGGTGACCGGCGGGTGGGAGACCTTCATCGATGTCCACGCCCCGCTGAGCGGAGCCCCCGCCGAGACCACCGAGCTCTACCTGGTCTTCACCGGCGGCTCGGGCGCGCTGTTCGACCTCGACGACTTCACGCTCAGCAAGGAGGCCGCCGGCGCCAACCCGGTCATCGGACCGATCGTCGGACCCGGCGGGCTGTGCGTCGACGTCGACAACGCCAACAGCGCGAACGGCACCAAGGTGCAGCTGTATACCTGCAACAACACCGGCGCCCAGGTCTGGACCTTCGAAGGCCCGACGATCAGGGCGCTCGGCAAGTGCCTGGACATCGCGGGCGGCGCCACCGCCGACGGCACCAAGGTGCAGATCTACGAGTGCAACAACACCGGCGCGCAGAACTGGACCGTCGAGCAGGACGGTTCACTGCGGAATCCCCAGTCGGGCAGGTGCCTCGACGGTTCCAACGCCGCACAACTGGTGATCAGGACGTGTGACGGCAGCGTGAACCAGAAGTTCAAGGTGCCCACCGCCGGCACCGGTGGCGAGGATGAGCTGCTGGTCTTCTCCCGTACGGCCGGCTTCCGGCACGACTCGATCCCCGCGGGCATCCAGGCGATCAAGGACCTCGCGCAGGAGGGCGGCTTCAAGGTGACCGCCACCGAGGACCCGACCGCCTTCACCGCGGCCAACCTCGCCAAGTACAAGGCGGTGGCGTTCCTCAGCACCACCGGTGACGTGCTCAACGACGCCCAGCAGGCCGCCTTCGAGGACTACATCAAGGCGGGCGGCGGCTACGTGGGCATCCACGCGGCGGCCGACACCGAGTACGACTGGCCGTTCTACGGCAATCTCGTCGGCGCCTGGTTCGCCTCGCACCCGGCGATCCAGCAGGCGACGGTCAAGGTCGAGGACCGGGCGCACGCCGCCACCGCCCACCTGGGCGACACCTGGCAGCGGACCGACGAGTGGTACGACTACCGGACCAACGCCAGGACCAGCGCGCGCGTGCTGGCGACCCTGGATGAGTCGAGCTACTCCGGCGGCAGGATGGGCGCCGATCACCCGATCGCCTGGTGCAAGGTGTACCAGGGCGGGCGCTCCTTCTACACCGGCGGCGGGCACACCTCGGCGTCCTTCGCCGAGCCGGACTTCAGGAAGCACCTGCTCGGCGGCATCCGGTACGCCTTGGGTCAGTCCCAGGCCGACTGCCGTCCGGAGAGCGGCTACACGCCCATCTACAACGGCTCGACCAAGGGCTGGAAGCAGGCGGGCCCCGGCGGCTTCACCAACGCCGACGGCACGCTGACCTCCCACGGCGGCATGGGCCTGTTCTGGTACGAGGCGAAGGAGTTCACCGGCTCCTACTCGCTCAAGCTCGACTGGAAGATGGCCGGGGATGACAACTCCGGTGTCTTCATCGGCTTCCCCGCCTCCAACGACCCGTGGTCGGCCGTGGACAAGGGCTATGAGATCCAGATCGACGCCACCGACGCTCCGGACCGAACCACCGGCGCGGTCTACACCTTCAAGTCCGCCGACCTGGCCGCCCGCGACGCGGCGCTCAACCCGCCGAACCAGTGGAACACCTACGAGCTGCGGGTCGAGGGCGAACGGCTGCAGATCTTCCTCAACGGTGTGAAGATCAACGATTTCACCAACACCGACCCGGCCCGCTCGCTGCACGGGCACATCGGGATCCAGAACCACGGCGACGGCGACGAGGTGTCGTTCCGCAACATCCGGATCAAGGAACTCGGCCCGCCCAGCGGCGACACCGTGATCCAGGCGGAGCACTGGTCCCAGGCCAGCGGCGTCGACACCTACCCGCACGCGCCCGCGCACGGCGGCACCGTGCTCGGTTTCGTCGACCCCGGCGACTGGGCCGCCTACGACGACGTGGACCTCACCGGGGTCACCGGCTTCAAGGCCCGGGTGGCCTCACCCGGCCCGACCGGCGGCTTCGAGATCCGCGTCGGCTCACCGACCGGCCCGGTGCTCGGCAGCGTCACCGTGCCGAATACCGGCGACTGGGAGTCCTACGCCGACGTCTCGACCACGTTGAAGGACGTGCCGTCCGGCACCGTCAGGCTCTACCTGACGTTCAACGGGGCCAACTTCGACGTGGACGACTTCACGCTCGTGCGCGTGCCCGAGAAGGTCGCGCTGACCGTGACCGCCTCGTCCCGCTGCGTGGGTGCGCTGGCGTACGTGGCGGTGACAGCCGTCAATGACGGCGACGTGCCGGCGACCGTGACGCTGTCGACCCCGTACGGTTCCAAGACCGTGGCCGACGTGGCCCCGGGCAAGCAGGCGTACCAGTCCTTCAACGCGCGGGCCGGACAGATCGGCGCGGGC
>NZ_JBIUTQ010000047.1:0-7626 GCF_044741965.1 Streptosporangium sp. NPDC087985 | reverse complement strand
AAGCAAGAAGACCAGCACCCCGAGAAGAACAGAAAAGCCCTCCCCCTTCTCGCCGTAGGCGAGCGTGCGGACCGTACCCCGCCAGGCGCCGCCACGACGCCTGCGGTGAACCCGGAAGAACCGACGCCGAAAGAGCGGGCCCGGCTGGCCGGCGAGCTACTCGGCCGGCTGCCCGGCCACTACCGCGCCGCCCCGGCCTGGCTGCGCACCCGGCTCCTGACGAGGATCTCCGACGCCCTGACCCGGTACACCCCGCAGGCCATCGCCGCCTACTGCGCCACGTTCGCCGGCGACCCGACCTTCGGCGACTACGAACACCTACGCCGCTTCGACGACGTCCTGCGGAAACTGGCCGCCGACATCGCCGACGGCACCGCCTGCCCCGGCTGCGGACGCGACCCCCGCCACCCCTTCTGCGCAGTCGCCGTCGATCGCCGGTTCACCGACGACCCATCGCCGCCTTGGCCGCCGTGCGCAACTGCGCCTCCTCCTCCGTCCCCAGGGAGGTCTGAATGATGCGCCCGCCGTACTGGGCGATCTGCGGGATGACCTTGTCGGGCGTGCTCTTCACGACCAGCATGAACAGGGCCGCCGTGCCCGGCTCCAGCTTGCTACCGAGGTCCTTCATGAACTTGTCGTCGACGCCGACGTCGGTCATGGCGCCGCCCAGGGCGCCGGCGCCCGCTCCCAGGGCCATGCCGAGCAGCGGCATGAAGAACAGCAGTCCGATGAGACCGCCCCAGAGCGCGCCCCCGGCCGCGCCTATCCCCGTGGTGCTGGTCATCTGATGGAGTTTGATCTTGCCGTCCTGCCTGCGCTCGACGACGGCCACGTCCTCCAGCGTGATCAGTTTTTCCTTCTGCATCTCCAGCAGCCGGTCTCGCACCGTGGTGGCGGTGGCGACGTCCGGGTAGTCGATGGCGATCAGGTGGCTCATGTTGTCCTCGTGTTCCGTTGGTCCGAATCTCACCGGAAAGAGCCGGCGGGACAGGCGATCAGCCGCCGTCCGGCCATCACTGGGCCGTCAGGCCCGATGGGAGGGCATTCCGTGGGCCTGCCGAGCCCGCTCGTCGATCCGCCGCTGTTTCATCGCCGTTCCGCCCGCGTGACGGACGGCGGCGGCCGCGGTGGAGGATCTCAGCAAGGGTCGGTATGACCTGAAGAAAATGCCCATGATGGCACTTTCCCCGAAGTGGTCTCTGCTGCTGGCATGCGCAGCCCCAAGGTTCAGCGAAGTCGCGTCCCGCCGCGGATGACCTGTGCCGAAACGCGCGGCCTCAGGCAACAGGCTCTTCCACGGGGACACGGGATCTCAGGTGGCGGGCTTCTTTTGACCAGGGCGCGCGATCGCGCCCCCCATGGTCGCCCTACCGGCCGGGGACGAGGCCGCCCGGCCGGCTCCTCACGCTTCGGCGGAGGCTTCCCATTCATGGCAGGGACGCAGCGCGTGATGGTGATAGATCATTCCGACGGACCGGTCCGCCGCCGCGACGTGCACGCCCTGGCCGGTGGGACCACACAGGCAGTCGACCGACTCCTCGTGCCCGACGGCATCGTCGACCGGCCTGACGTGAACAATCTTGTGCATCATGCCCTCCGCGCCCCCTCGCCACAGCTTGACGTGTATTTTATGCCGTTTTGACCGATTTTCCCAATCATGTTTTCGGAGTCCGAGGCGGCATCGCGGTGGCCAGCGGCCTGGCCGCTCTCATCGCCCACCTCGCCACCTTCACCATCGAACGCCTCGGCCCGTGACCCGCCCCCTCCAGCGGGAGATGCCCAGGTCAGCGGCGATCCTGGCGCCCCGGCCGCGGATCGTCAGTCGCCGTGAAAGTCAAACTCACTCGAAGGCGGCCGCGGGCTGGCTATCGTCGCCGCGTTGAGCGCGGGCATGGGTGTCGAGGGCGACACGGAAGGCCGCGTCGTATGGGCAGAGCTCAAGCGGGCCGCAGAGGAGGCGGCTCCCGTCAGCGCGGCCGACCATCTCGAAGAACTCCGTAATCGACTGCAGGTCGTGGGCTTCCAGGCCCGGGTGTGCTCGGCACCCAGGAGAGACGTTGCCTCCATGCGAGTGATCAACCCGGAGGTGACGAGCCTGACAGAGATCGTCTACGCAGCGCAGGAGGCGGGACAGTGGCATTTCTGGTGGAGCTGGGCAGAAAAGATCGCTCCCGTCGACGAGATCGACGCCGTCACCAAACGGATCGCCCATGTACTCACGCCGGCGGGTCGCCCAGAGCTGTAACGGCCGAGGAGGTCCTGCGCTGGTCAAAATGGCGTCGCCGACACCAAGCCATCGCTCGCCAATGCCACTACCAGCGCAGATCACAACCATGATCTCAAAATGTCACTGGAGTATTAGTCGTCACCCCGTACAAGGGCAAGAACAAACCGGAGCCACAAAAGCGGGTCAACCGACCACACGCCCGCCTGCGCGGCCCGGGCGAGCGAGCCAACGCCCAGCTCAAGAGCTGGCGCATCCTGCACAAGCTCCGCCGCAGCCCCGGCAAAGCTGGGCACCTGTGCAAAGCCATCGCCGTCCTTCAGAACCACCGGGTCGCCCAAGGATGAAAAGGGTTCCGTGAAAGCCAACCAACCTGACTCCACAGAACTCGGGATACATCAATTGCGGAACTCGGGGTGGTAGACGGCTTCGGAGCATGTGAGACGTTCTCGGTCATCGCGTATCACGCGGCCCGAGCCGAGGGGCTCGATGAGTGTGTATGTGAAGCATCGAGGGCCGATGGCCGTGGTGCTGATCATTCGTACGACGATCTGTATCTGTTCGGGGCTCCGGTTGACATGCCACGGCTGGCGCTCTGCGGCCTTATCGATTTCGGCGTCGGCGAGCTTCCCGTCCGCCGCAGCGGCACGGAGGCGACTTTCGACCTCTACCGCCTGCTGTCGTATTTTGGCCAGATCCCACTTTTCGTTTTCATCGAGGTGGGACGACACAGACCAGAAGAACCAGTGGACGCCGATCACCCAGAGCAGCACGGCCAATGCAATCAGCGACGCCATGGCCCCGAACAGCCACGCGATCCACCGTGCCGGGCTGCGTGTCGGCGAGCTGTTCGGGTCCTGTCGCACTTTTACGATCCTGTGTATCCCATGTTCCTGAGCAGCGTGCTCATGACGTCAGCATATTCTGAAGTCCCGCTCTTGTTCGGGTGGAACGATTCATGGCTTAAGCATGGCGAGCCTTCCACAACGCAGAACTGCGTCGCCGGGTCTCCGCTGTGGAAATCGCCGTTGCCGCTCGGCCCCGCGACGAACTTGTTACTCCATTCAGGGATGTCGCAGCCTCCGTGCCCCTGGAAGGCGTTGACCGGGCTTGCGTACGCCACCTTCATCGCCGGAGTTCCAGTGCGTAGCGTGTTCACTAATTATTGTTGCCTGGCATTGGCGTAGTCGACCAGTGGGGACGTTGGGGCGGCGAGCCGCGATGAGCAGAGCCCGGAGCTGTTGCCGCAGCCCCTCAGATCCACTTCTCATCCGACGGTCGCAGACATCCGATCCGCCTAAGCTGTCAAGCAGCGACTGCCAGCCAGCCGGGTATACGGCTTGGATACCGGTCCCGCCCACGCGTGCCTGGTCCCCGTCGATGGGCATCCGGTGACAGTCCGAGAAGGTGACGTAGCGCGGACTGCGGTCAGTGACCGACGGCTGTCTGTACCTCCCCTATCAAGGCGGTCGCGTCGGCCACGGTCTGTTCGATCTGCTGCGTTGACTCGCCAACATGGCCAAGCAGCCTCTGCGCCCGTGCGGCGAAGCCCTGCGGGGCTACGGGCAGTCGGCCGGCCGAGGGCACCATGCCCTTCTCGTTGATCAGCCACTGGCCTGCGTGCCCGTGCAACGCCTGACAGGCGACGCCGATGGCGCGAAACATGCAGCCGGCCGCATAAGTGGGGTCGATGCCGACCGCCCCGTACCGCGCCAGTCTCACGGAGAAGTCGGCCTCCCACAGCCCGTCCACGAGCGCAGCGCTCAGCGCCGCAGGGTACGCATGGGTGCTTTCCCGCAGGTCGGTAAACTCCCCGCTGCGATCGGCCAGCACCCGGCACAGTGCCACCTCGCCGGCATAAGAGTGGGAGTAAAAACCCAGCGGATGTCCGGCCTGGACTCCGACTTCATAGCGGCCTTCCTGGCAGTCGGCCCAGACCCGGTGGACCCGGTCCAGATCGCGGTAGATCCAGTCGACTCGCCAGCCATCGATGGTCAGCCAGCCGCCACCGTTGACCCATGGTCCCCAGCCACCCGGCACGGTCATTTCGGCCCGTTCGCCAGCCTCCTGCACGGCCAGCGCTCGTAGCGCCGTCACGTCCAGATCACCTCGGTAGTACAGCCCCAGATCGATGTCCGAATCCGGGCGGTGCGTGCCACGGGCCCGACTACCGCCGAGCACCACCGCGACCACCCCGGGGATCTCTACCAACCGCTGTGCAAGCGCCTCCAGCGCCACATCATCCACAGAGGCGTATTTGATCACACATCCGATGCGGCTCATCCAGCGGTGCGCGTCGGGATCGGCGGTGCTCCCCAGGTGACCATCCGCCGATGCATCCCTTGGATGGTGCTACCGCTGTCCGAGCGGGGAGGGCATGCCGAGGGCGGCGATGACCCGTCCGAGCACGTCGAGCCAGGGGCGGGCGGTGACCACCGGGACGCCTGCCCCGGCGGCCTGGGCGGCCAGGACATCCGCGAGGCGGCCCTGTTATCTGCGGCAGGGGAAGGACCGTGCCCACCGTCGTCCACCTTCCCGCCGGAAGGCGCTCCGGGCCGCTTGCGGTCACTGGCCGGGCGGGGACTCCAGCAACTCCGCCGCGCGGCGCAGCGCGGCGGCCAGGCCGTACTGCGCCCACACCCCGCATCGACTTTCTGGACGGAGATTATCGAGACGGCTGTCTATCCGTGGTCTGGACTTGGTTGGGCGGTGTCGTTTGAGGTTGTTTCGGGTTTGGTGTGGAGGACTTCGCGAGCCTGTTCGGCGGCGCGGGTGATGCTTTCGCTGATGAAGTCGAGGAATCGGGCGATGTTCTCCAGGCGGGTGGCGGCGGGGGTGTGGGGGCCGAGGATGGCGACGCCTTGGCGTGCGGTTTCGACGAGCTGGTCGTTGGATCGGGCGCTGGCGATCGTCGCCTGGTAGAAGAGTTCGTCGTCGACGACGTAGCGGTCGCGGCGGCGTTCGTCGCGTTCTCGGCGGACGAGGCTCTGGCTCTCCAGGAAGGCGATCGCTTTGGAGATGGACGCCGGGCTGACCTGGAGGCGCTGGGCGAGTTGGGACGCGGTGAGGCTGCCCGCGTCGGTGGTGAACAGGCAGGTCAGCACCCGGGCCGTCATCTTGGGCAGGCCCGAAGCCATGAGGACGGTGGTGAACGTCTCCTCGTACTCGGCCACGGCCTCGGCGTCGCGTCCGTGTGGCTGGGGGACTGACTCCGGCCCTCGGGAGGAGGCGGGCCTGCGCCGGTGGGTGCGGCGTTCGGTGGCGCGGTGGGCCAGGTCGGCGCGGTAGGTGGTGGGGCCGCCGTTGCGCATCACCTCACGCGTGATCGTCGAGGTCGGACGGTCGAGGCGTCGGGCGATCTCGGCGTAGGGGAGGCTGTCGGCCAGTCCCAGCGCGATCTGCTGGCGTTCCTGCTGGGTGAGCCTGCCTCCCGGCATCGCGATCTCCTTGGTGATCCTTCGTGGTGGTCCCTGATCCCCCAACTATAGCGTTCACTTCTCATCCATTGCAATGATCGGAGAAGTTGTCGTTGCGTTACTCTCAAGACCATTGCAACAGTTTCCCGGTCTTTACCTGCGTAGATGTCGATTATGCGCAACAGATGTGTTGCCGGATTCTTGAAAGCAACGTAGCGTTTCCGGTGTCAGAAACAACGAGCGAGCACGGGAGAGCACGATGCAGAAGTTCGACACCCCCGCCCCGATCTCCGCCGTCCTGGACATCCCCGCCGGACGCATCCAGTTCATCGCCGCCGACCGCGCCGACACCACCGTCGAGGTCCTGCCCGCCAACCCCTCCAAGAGCCGCGACGTCCAGACCGTCGAGCAGACCACCGTCGCCTACGCCGACGGCGTCCTGCGGATCCACACCCCCGAGCCCAAGAACCAGCTCTTCGGCCCCTCCGGATCCCTGAAGGTCACCGTCCAGCTGCCCGCCGGCTCCCGCATCGAGGCCAAGGCCGCCAGCTCCGAGCTCCGCGGCGTCGGCCGCCTTGGCGACGTCGCATTCGAAGGCGCGTACCGCCAGATCAAGATCGACGAGGCCGCGAGCGTCCGCCTCACTGCGATCGACGGCGACGTCGAGGTCGGCCGGCTCAACGGCCCCGCGGAGATCAGCACCGCAAGGGGCGACATCCGGATCACCGAGGCCGTGCGCGGCACGCTCGTGCTCCGCACCCAGTCCGGCGACATTTCGGTCGCCGCCGCCGCCGGCGTCTCGGCCGCCCTGGACGCCGGCACCGGCTACGGCCGCATCAGCAACGCCCTCAAGAACGATGGCACCGCCGAACTCGACATCCGCGCCACCACCTCCCACGGCGACATCACCGCCCGCAGCCTCTAAAGGAGCAGAACCAGGACTATCCGGCCGGGCCCACCGCGATCGAGATCCTGTCGGTCGTCGCCGACGACGCGGCCGTCCGTCCCGAGGGGCCTGCGATCCACGTGCAGGGCCTGAAGAAGCCGTACAAGACGCCTAACGCGACCAGGTGGAACACATGACGAAGAACAGCACTTCCTCGACCAATTCGAAGTGGACCGGCATGGTGCCGGTTGACGATACGGCCCTGGCCGTCACCGACACCGGCGGCCCCGGTATCCCTGTGGTCTACCTCAATGGCCAGTTCGCCACTCAAGGCTACTGGCGGCGGGTCATCGCTGAACTGGGGACGGGGTGGCGGCACATCACCTACGACGAGCGGGCTCGCGGCAAATCGAAGCGGTCGGCGGACTATTCCTTCGAGGCCGCCGTCCGGGATGTCGATGCCGTTCTCGCGGCCAGGGGTGTGGACCGGGCGCTGCTGGTGGGCTGGTCCTACGGAGCGTTCGTAGCGGCGCACTGGGCCAGCCGGAATCCGGACCGTGCCTTGGGCGCGGTCCTGGTTGACGGCGCGCAACCGTACGACTGGCTCGACGAGGCCATGGAGCAGCGGATCCGGAAGCTGTTTCGGCGGATGGGCTGGTTCCTGCCGCTGCTGCGCCCGACGGGCCTGGCCCCGCGGATGACCGCCGAACAGCAGGCCGACAGCAACATCGAGGTCGGCAGGATCTCCCGCGAGCGCGAGCTGGGCCCCGTGCTGGACAACATCACCGTCCCGGCGCGGTATGTGGTTGCTTCGGGGACGTCCTTCGGAAGCCGCGGTGATGAGCAGGAACGGATACGCGCCAGTCTCGATGCGGTGACCGCCCGCAACCCGAACATCAAAATCAGCGCGAAGGTCGCCAGCAACCACGGTGCGATCCTGCGTAAGGACTTCCCGGCCATCGCCGAGGCCGTACGCGAGGTCGCCGCCCTCGACCGCGGGGGGCAGTCAGCTTCTCAGCCCTGAAGGACTGAGCTTGCAGCTCCTCGCCGTCGGTGGCTTCGACGGTTTGGTCCGCGTCAGGCAGCGTGACTCACTGCCC
>NZ_JBIUTQ010000046.1:0-7972 GCF_044741965.1 Streptosporangium sp. NPDC087985 | reverse complement strand
TCGCACTCGAAGGATCACGCGATGGCCGTCCTCATTTCACGGCGCCACGCCCACTACCTGGGGAAACTCGTACACCACCTCCGTGGACGCAACCAGGACGGGGCTCCTCCTGGTGGATGTCTGTTCCGGGCGTGGGAGAGCTGCCGTGCGCGGACCATGGCTTGTCCGGGTGTCCATAGGCTCGGGATGGATGCGTGCGCGATGCGTGCGCGGGTGACCGGCGGGTCGTGGTGGTGCGGGTGGTGACCGGAGATTCGGGCGGGTCAGGCCGCTGGAGCGGGTGGCGGGTGATGGATGGCCTCGAAGGCATTCATCCACGCGCTCTGCCAGCGCCAATGCGCCGGTAGGTGCAGGGTGAGGTGGCCTCGGCCGCGCCGGGCAAGCCGGGCGGGCACGGCGATCAGGTGACGGCGCACGGTGGCGGTGCGGGCACGTGCGTGGAAGGCGCCGGCCAGGCAGCCGGTGGCGCGCAGCAGGTTGTGCGCGATCGCCGCGCACGTCAGCCACGCGGCGTTGGCGTTGAAGTCACCGGAGGGCAGGTGCGCGAGCGCTCCGGCGGTCAGATCCGCGTTGACCTGTTCGACGATCGCGTGATCACGATGCTGCTCCTCGGCCTGGAGGAGGGCGAACGGGCTATCGGTGAAGATCGCGTGGTAGCGGTGGAGGGTGAAGATCTCTTCCTGGCCGGTGGCGGCCGCCGGGTTGAGTCGTTTGACCCGGCGCATGATCAGCCGGGCGGTGACGGCGTCGTGCTTCTTGGACGCGAACGCCGTGTAGGTGACCTCGGCGATCTCGGCGTCGGAGACCCAGCATCTGGCCTGCTCATCGAAGACCGCATTCGGGTACTTGATCGCGATCCACGCTGACTCGTCAATGGCGGCGATGGCCGTCTTGATCTTCGGATCCATTTTGGCGGTGACCGAGAACCGCACGCCCGCGCGGCGGCACGCGTTGACGGAGCCTGCGGTGTAGAACGCTGAGTCACCGCGCATGATCCAGGGTGGCGGTGGCTCCGGTGCGGCGGGGCGCGCCGATGGCCTCGGCGATGAACGACGTAGCGCCGTGGGCGGAGTTCGCGCTCCCGCCGCGCAGCCGGGTGCCGCACACCACCGGTGCGGCCGGCGGCGTGGACAGGGTTGCGGCCAGCACGTTCAATCCACGCACCAGCACGTTCTTGCCGCCGATCTTCGTGTGGCCGAACCCGGATCCTTGCTTGGCATAGCCGTAGGTGCGGCGCTGCATCGAGTCCACGTCGAGGAACGCAAGGGTGTCCGCGCCGGGCAACAGCGGGGTATGCGCAGCCAGGCGAGCCAGGAGCAGCCGGGCCACCTTCTCGATCTGGCGGACGTTACCCCAGTTCAAGCAGCGCGGGAACGAGCCCAGCGTGGACGGCGCGCGGATACCGTCGAACAGTTTGTTCATGCCGCCGTGGCGCAGCACGTCCAGGTCATCGATGGAGTCGGCGCCGCAGGCCATCCCGGCCACGATCGAGGCGAGTTTCATCGGTATGTTCGCCCCGAGCCGGTCGTTGATCGCGACATGCCGGCCTGCCAGCGCGGTCAGGCCGCATCGTTCGGCCAGTCGCATGACCGGTTCCAGTCCAGCGTAGGCGACGAGGTGCTCCTCATCGAAGATTGTATGGGTCTTCGTCAGGGCGTGAGAAACTTGCACTTACGAGGTGTCCTCTCGGCTGAGCTGATTGAAGCGTGAAGAACTCCGATCACCCCAGGTCGGAGGGCACCTCTCTCTTGTTCAGAGCATCCGCATCAGGTCCGACTCGGTGGATCCAGGCTCAGGGGCCGCCCTCCCGGTTTCGACGGGACGTCACTCTTGCTTACCGACGCGACGTCCTTGGCCTACATCGGCCAACTCCGCCCGGCGATTTCCAGAAGGTGCGGCGCCGCGTCGCGAAGCTTCGCCGGTAACCCTCTCTTTACCGGCGAGTACGGCTTGCCGTTGACTACGTTCCCGTCTGGTGCGAGCGGGCACGGTTGGCTGCTCCTCAACAGGCATTCTGGTCACGGTGAGGTGCACGCTGCCTCGGTTGTTCCCATAGAAACCCCAGGCGTCGTTGGCGAAGGCGTACAGATATCCGCTCCTGGTCACACGGCAGCATGTGCCGGCGCCAACGGCGATGCGTTCGTGGGACTTGTACTCACCGTCGACCGATATCGCGTCGTTGGCGACGACGCCGACAAGCGACATCCACGGCATGTTCTCCTCCCGGCGCGTGCCGACAAAGTTCGCCATCTTGTTCCGCGTCACCAGCCGGAACAGCTTCTCGCCCTGACCCAGCAGCGTGCCCACGAGTCGGAGCCTCTCCACCAGAGGGTTGAAGCGGCGCAGACCTGTGGTACCGGCGGGACCGGACAGGATGTCGGCGTCGCGCCACTGGCCCTCAGCCGTGAAGCGATAGTCGCCGACTTCGAGGTAGAGCCCTGTCTCATTCCACAGCTCGTGGGCGAACACCTCGACCGTCCTGCTCTGCCCTGGAGCAAGCACCTGCGTAGGCCGGTAGGGCCCGCTCGTTATAGGTGGGTTCTGATACCGGTCGTATACCGACTGGTGGATCAGGGGGGTCGTTGCGTCTGGGTCGATTTCGGGCACAGCACGCGGCCGCGGCTGCAGGAAGATCTCGAACACCGGGTCGAGCTGCGGGTCGACCAAGGGCTCGAGCACGCCGACCACGCCATGGTCGTCGTCGTGCAGAACGTCGAGCGGATTGGGATTGATCTGGTCTTCCACGGTCGTCTTGTAGAAACCGATACCGACCGCCTCGCGCGCTTCGTCGATCATCCACCGCAGTGAGCAGTCGCTCAACCCCCTCTGAAGATGACCGCCACCGACGTCCATGTGGCTACCGGGGAACCACACCTGCTTGACGACCTGTTCGGTTCCATACGGCTCCGACCACAGCGTCGGCGTAAAGGGACTGCGGCGCTCGTCCATGGCCACGGCGTGGCGACCGTGCTCGATATACGGATTGAGCCGCACGTCGTGAAAGTCGTGCCGATGCAATGGGTCCAGAAGACTGAGCCAGCCCATGTAGGCCGGAATACCGAGCGCGCCGACGGTGTCCCACACCCCGATGAAGTGTATTGGGATCTGGTCGCAATCGTCCGGGTCCCAGCGAAAGGTGAGCCCGTTCCGCCATTCACGACCTTGGGGGTCGCGCTTTCTTTGCCGGTAACCGCGGTCGTACAGATCTTTGATCTGAGGCCAGAGCTTTGCCTCGTCCACCTTGGTGGTGTCGATTAGCCCGCACGCCGATATCATCCCGGCAAGGCTTCGGGCCGTGTAGGCACCGCGGCTGAATCCGAACAGTGAGATGCGATCCCCCGGGGCGTATCGCATGGTCAGCCAGAGATAGGCGTCCATCACATTGTCGGACAGGCCAAGCCCGACGGCTCCCCCCAGCAGTCGGTTGCTCAGCGTGCCTACGCCGGGCTGGTAGTAAGCCAATTGGCGGTCGCCGTCCACGCCTGTCTCGGTGAGGGCGTTATACAGCCGGCAAACATTGGTGACCGACTCGATCTGCGGAGAATTCCAGGTACCGTCGCAGCACACAATGAGATGGGTCATGATCCCCCCGTGATCCGCCAGAGCCTCGTCGAGGCCGTGGTCATACGATTTCCGAGCGTGGTTCCATAGAGACTCGCCCTGGTCGGAGCGGGCTCCACTCTGGGCGCGTTCCCAGGTCCGGGGGTCCCGCGGCGCCAGTCCCGGCGCGTCATGCGCACGTCGTATCGTCGCGACCCGTCCGGCAGATTGCGGTTGACGATGTCGGCCAGGCGGTGCGTCTGCTGGATCAGGCGCAAACCCAGCGGGGTGAAGGTCTGCTCGTTGAAAATGCGTGGGGCGAGGAGCGGATTGGTCAGCGCCTGGGACAGGGCGTCGACCCCCACCATCCGTCCCATCAGCGAGGGCAGCACGGAATCGGGCCGCAGGTCCTCCGCGAAGAGGCCGACGTACAGTTCGACCTTGTCCACCCTGCCATAGAGCTCGCGCAGGGCACGCTGTACGGCCGGATCTCCGGAAATTTGATCGAAGCCGGTCACGCGGGGGAAACTGAAAATTTCCCGATAGTCGTTGTACGGCGCCAGCCGAACCTCGCGAGCCTGAATGATACTTGCTCTTTCAACCTCCTCAAGGTATGGGTCGGTATTGAACAATCCTATTCGACAGGCGGCCTGGTCGGAGGAGCTCTCGAAAATTGTCCCAAGCCCGTGGCAAGTCAAGATCTCATTGTTGAAGAGAGTTGCGTCGAGGGGCATGCTCTCTCCGTTGATACGCAGGGTCGAGGGTACCAGGCTGTGCCAGCGATAGAGCAGATTGAACTCAATCGCCATCCAGTTCTGCCGGTACCATCGCTCATTGGGGAAAGCCGATGGATCGAGAAAGAACTTGAAATTATAGGGTGTGATGTGGTTGATGTACTCGCCTATTACGATTTTGATCAACATCACGATCAGGATGTTTCGAGTGGTTCCAAAAATCCTGTCGTCATCCCACTCGGGGTAGTTGCGTCCCAATAGTCGCGCGACGCGATTGTGCTCGCGCAGGAATAGGACGTTCAGCATCGAGTAACCGGTCTGGGAGTTACCGCGATTGCCGCCCATCGCGAAGAGTTGGTTCTTCTGCGTATCCGACAGATCGTCGAAGTCCACAACTGACAGGCCCTGGAACTCGGGTTTGATGACCCCGTCTCGACAGAGGTAAGGAGGGAACTCCTCGCCGTTGATGACCTGACTCTTCAGGAGGCCGCCTTCTCTGGTGCGGAGCAGCTCCGTCACCTCGCCGTTCAGGCCGTAGAGCTGACTGAGGTCGATTTCGTGGTTCGACGTGTTCTTTCTCGGATCTCGAGGGAGTGAACGGTCACTACGCAGGAACCCATCGGTGAACCATTGCGCGAAATTAGCGAAAAGAACGGTGGACTTCGGGCACTGGAGGCCGTCGCCATGACGCAAGAAAATATCACTCGTTTTCTTGACGTCTGGATAACTCCTGTCGCCACTTGGCACGGGAGGAAGGTGCCGACTGTCGAACGTGCGGTCCGTGAGCGAACTCCATGATGTGTACGGGACCATCGTGCTGAGCGGGTTCGGCCGCGTGGGGGTCTTTAAGATGGCTCGGTTGATGAGCGCCTTGTTGACCTTGCGCCGTAGCGTCGGAATGCGCTGAATCCATCGCCAGAGGGGTTCGAAGTGTGTGGTCAGGTAGAATTCAATCCGGTTGTTCCAGCCGTCGTTGGTCTTACTTCTCCTAGTGTCCATCGAGCTCCCTAATCTTTTCGAACGGTCGCACCGATGCAAATGGTGAATCGTTCAGGGAACGGCCCGCCCTGGAAGTCGACACCTCCGTGCGGTGGAGGGAGCAGCGACACTTCTGGGCGCAAAAGAATTCGCCGGACGACTTCCGGGATCATCACGCCTGCCACGTAGCGTCCCAGACAGGTGTGATGGCCGAAACCGAAGTGAAGGCGAATGAAGTCGGGACGATCCATTCGGAATGAACTTCCGTCCGGAACGTAGTACTCATCGAACATGGCGGAAGCCGTACACGCGAAGACGATCGCGTTGGCCGGGATCAGCGTTTCACGCTGCGTGCCCGCGGCCAGTTTGTAATCCTTCTCACAGTACCGGAAGACCAGTGGGTTTATGGGGTTGAATCTGAGGGCCTCCCAGACATATCGGTCGAACCTCCCCAAGTCGGGTCTGGTAGCCGCGTCGGTTGCCTGAGCCTGGATATCCGGCCGCAAAAGGATCTGTTCCAGCGCCTGGATGATCGCTTGTGAGGTTGTTTCTCCCGCGCCGATCAGCAGACCGGCGACGTTCGCCAGGATCCGATGGTCGTCAAAGTCCAGTTCAGCAGGGAAATAGGTCCGGATAAGCCGGCTGAAGATGTCCTGGTGGGAGTTCACCTGCACATGCTCCACAGCTGCACGCTTATCGTCCAGGAGATCTTTGAGATACGCCATCATCTCCTGCCCGGCACGGACGGACTCCTCGTGGACCACTGAATCGTTCTGCAGGTTCTTGAACATGTCGAATTGGGTCGCACGGGACCAGCGATACATTGTTTCCAGATCAGGACCCGGGAAGCCAAAATATTCTCCGCAGAGCCTGATCGGTACATAGCGTCCGAGCCGGCTCACCACTTCAATGCGACCGTCCTGAGCGTTGCGGTCAAGAGATTCGTCCGCGATTCTGCCCGCCATTTCGCGTACATCCGGAAGATCTTCTGGCCGAAGAACGGCCTGCATGATTCCCTTTTCTCGCCAGTTGACCGGCGTATCATCGCGGGCGAGCATGAATGGGCCATCGACTACTGGATCCATGCGTGGCGCATACAGACGCACGGAGAAGATATTTTCGTGTGACAGCACCTCCATCACGTCCGGGAACCGCGTGACCAGGGTAAATCCGGGTGTTACAAAAATCGGACGGTGCTCGCGAAGTTCACGGAAAAAGGGAATCGCGTCCGTGCGGATCCAGCCGCGCACCAGTGCGACTTTTTCCCGGTCGTCAGCTAGGGCGTCATACTGTTCAAGATAAGCCACCTTCATACTATGTCCGCAGTATTCGGTAGGAAAAACCATGTAATCGCCAAAGGTGGGTTAACCTCGATGACTCACGGGGTGGTCAGCCCACCTGGTCGGATTCGGCTGACGGAAGTTTCCGCTTGGTAGTCCTATTCGGAGTCGGCGGATGGTGTGCCGATCCGTCCGAGGCGCTCGGAGGGGCGGCGGTGGTGCGGCCTGGCCGGCTGCCCTCGTCGATCTGGGCCTGGCGGACCCAGGTGCGCAGCGTCTCCGCAGTGCCGATGCCGAGCTTGGTCGCGACCGCGTTGATCGTGGCCCACTCGGTCAGGTAATCCGGCCGCACCTCGGCGACCATCCGAACCGCTCGTCTGCGCAGTTCGGCGGGGAGGGGGACTTACCTGGCATGGACTCGACCCTCTCAAGGATCAAGTCTCCACCGAAGCCAGGGCAATTCAGTGACATGTCCCGTTCCGCGGGGTCTGACTAGCTTCGTCACGATGCTTGGCAATGATCCATTATGCTGCCCAGCGTCAAAGCACGATCTTGAAGAGAGCGGAGACCAGACAGTGCGTAGATTCAAGCAGACGGCGGTGTTCACGGTCGCCACGGCGGCCGCACTTGCCGGTTCCGTGGTCATGGGCAGCAGCCCGGCAATGGCCGCGTCATCGCCGACTGCGGCGTGCGGCAGCGGCTACCACGTCATCGACAGCCACGCCATTGGCGGGCTCGCCACGATCTACCTGCTCTACAACGGCAGCACCAACTGTGTGGTGACGTGGAAGAGCAGCAAGTACCAGGGCGTTTACAGCACTACGGGGGCCTCCATCCAAAAGCAGGGCGGCAAAAGGATTGATGACACCGACTTCTACATGAGCTACGCCGGTCCCGTGAAGGTCAGCGCTCCCGGCACCTGTGTCTCGTGGGGGGGCGTTGCTTCGAACGGCGCCGGTGGTGGTGACAGCTGGCAATCAGGCTGGACTCACTGCGGCTGACCATCGAGACAGGTTGTCAGTTCAACGTCGGGTGACTCGGCCCCGGGTTCACCGGGGCGCGAGTACCCCTTCCGTGCGCAAGCGAACGACTGGTGTCGAGAATGACTGCCCGCTCGCTTACCATCCCCGCATCCTGCGCGCGATTCCTGATGGTGCCCATCGTGCCCTCGACGTCGGCTGCGGCGTCCGCCAGAACTCCAGTCGGCCGCGCCCTTCACGGAGCCGGTCGTGTTCCCTGTCCTGCTCGTAGTAGGCGAGCAGTTCCCGAGTCAGTGTCATGCCTGATCATGTAGGAAGTTCTACGCTGCAGACAAATGTGTTACCTCGGGTTGCTCCGTGACTCGCTAGAGCTTCAACTACTGGGCCGTCACCCACGGCAACCCGCGACCGGCGTGTCCAATCCCTCAGATGGCTCCCAAAGTCATCGGCGGTCCGGCAC
>NZ_JBIUTQ010000045.1:0-8025 GCF_044741965.1 Streptosporangium sp. NPDC087985 | reverse complement strand
TACGGCGGCGTCCCCGGCGCGTACGCCGTGGCGTACACCCTGGCGTACACCGTGGCCACCGCCGGCCCGGTCAGCCGCAGCTGATCGCGGTGTAGTCGGCCTCGTAGGACGAGGTGACCTGCTTGCCGTCGATCGTCGCGGTCCCCGTAACAGTCACCTTGCCCGCGCCGATCTGCCCGGCCCGCGCGTTGAAGGACTGGTACGCCTGCTTGCCCGGGGCCACGTCGGCCACGGTCTTGGAACCGTACGGGGTCGTCAACGTCACGGTCGCCGGCACATCGCCGCCGTTGACGGCCGTCACCGCCACGTACGCCGACGCGCCCACACAGCGGGACGAAGCGGTCACGGTCAGCGGAACCCCCGGAGAGGAAATGGTCACCGTGAGGGTCTTGGCGTCCTCGACGTTGCCCGCCTTGTCCGTCGAGCGGTAGGCCAGCGTGTGCGAGCCGTCGCCGGAGACGACGACCGGACCGGTGTAGACCGTCCAGTCACCGCCGTCCAGCTTGTACTCCGTCCGGTCGACCCCGCTGCCCTTGTCCTCATCGACGGCGGTCAGCGTGACCGTGACCGGACCGGTGAACGAGCCGTTCTCCGGCTGGGCCGGGTCGGTCGTCGCGGTCGTCACCGGCGGCGTCTTATCGGCCACGACGACCGGGGTGAAGCTGAACCGCTGGTTGTCGGCGTTGCTGCAGGTCCACTGGATCACCGCGGCGCGGTCGGCCTTGGAGTTGCCGTTGATGTCGAGGCACAGGCCACTTACCGCCGAATTGACCTGGTAGGCATCTCCGGACGGGATGAGATAGAACCGCTGGTTGGGCTGGTCCTTATGTCCGTCGGGATGGCAGGTGTACTGGACGAGCTGGGTGCCCGTCGCGGTCGAGCCACGCGGCACGTCAAGGCACTTGCCGCTGTTGACGTTCTTGAGCTGGTAGGAGCCAGCGGTGAAGGGAATGGCCTCCCACTGCTGCTCGCTGCCCTCCGTGGCACCCATCTGAACGATCGTGGCGTCATCGGCGGTCGAGGCGTTCAGCGGCGTGACGTACTTGCCGCTGCTCTTGGGGGAGATGGTGTAGACACCCCCGAGCCCTCCTCCGACCGTGACTGTCGCGACCATGCCTGCCCACTTCTTGCCGTCGTAGCCGGAGTGGAGCCTGCAGATGACGGTCCAGGTCCCTTCCCGATCGAAGGTGTATGAGACCGGCGGACCTCCCGGCGAGACAGCGCCCTTGGTGACCTCGAAGATGTCGCCGCCGTTCGGGTCCGGGTTGCCGCCGGGCGGCACGAGCCAGACATCGTGCGGCATCCCCGCGTCCGGCTCGTTGAAGTGCCAGGTGACGGTGCCACCGCGGGCAATATCGCAGTTATCGGGACTCCACCCCGTGCCCGTGGCGTAGATGTCGCACGTCGTGGGGAGCGTCCTGCCGCCGTCGAGCACCGTGAAGATGGCGCTCTGCGGGTTGGAGGTGTTCCCGGAGTAATCGGTGGCTCGGTAGTCGACCGTGTACTTCCCCGGGTTCTTGAACGGGACCGGCGCGTCGTAGGTGGTCCACGCTCCGCCGTTGACGCGGTACTCGACCTTTTCCACGCCGGCACAGCCGACATCGTTGGCGGTGAGTTTGAGCGTGGCCGAGTCGACGTAGGTGTTCTGCTGGCTGGGGTGGGCTCGGCCCTCGATCTGGTGCGAGACCGTCGGTGCCTGGGTGTCCTCCGTGCACTTGCTAGAGGGCTTGAACTCGATCTTGATCAACTCCATCTTCGCTGTGGAGTTGAGCTGAGCGCGGCAGCAGCCGAAGGTCCAGCGCCCCATGTAGAGGGCGCCGTCGGGCCCGAACTTGGTCGGGATCACGAAGCTGCTGTTCGGCGTGCCGAAGTGGTTGACCGGCAGCCAGTCGTTGACCCGGAGCATCTTGTTGTTGTCCGCCCGCAGGCGCACCTCCTTCCAGAACCCGTTGTCGGCGCCACGGTTAGTGATCAGCCACGAGCCGTCGTAGTAGGGCGGGAAGGCGCCGGGACCGAAGCTGTCCTTGTATCGATAGACCGGGCCGGTGACCGGCTGCATGCCCCCGGGGCCCAGGTCTCCGAAGTCCTTCGGATTCTCACCGCCGGTGTTGCCGGGGTACTTGCGCCAGATCGTCGCTGTTTTCGCGGGGCCTGGGATTTCATCGAGGCCTTGGAATGTGGGCTGCGAATTTTTACCGCCCGACGGGGCCCAGTCGAGGTCGGCCGGGATCTTGTCGAGCGAGCAGTCGTACTGCTGACCGGTCGAGGAGTTGGTCTCGTAGTTCCAGCGCCACGTGGTGTTGGTCTTCGAGTTGTCGCCGACGCAGAACGGCCAGCCCTGGAAGCCGGGCTCGTCGACTAGATCCCACTCGCAGGTGCCGGCCGGGCTGCGGTTGGCCTGGTCCACCGAGTTGTCGTGGCAGTACTCGCCGACGACGACCGTACCCGGGTTGGCGGGGTCGGTGTGCACCGTGAACGGCTGCCGGAAGCCCATAGCATAGATCTCCGGCCGGGTGTTCGCGGTGCCCGGCGGGAACATGTTGCCCGTCGGAACCGTGTAGGTCTTGTCCAGACCCGGGTCGGGGGCGCTCCCTGGGCCCGGAGCCGGGATGTCCTTGAGCGGTTTAATGCGCAGGACCTTGCCGCGCAGGTCGGCGGTGTTGGCCGCCGTCTTGCGTGCGTCCCAGCGCTCGGAGGCGCGATGGTCCATCGGCACGTAGCGGTTGTGGCCGGACGCGTTCGGGGAGACGTCGTCGCCGACTCCGAGGTAAAGGTTGCCTTCGGAGTCGAACACCAGGCTCGCGCCGCCGACATGGCCGGGGCCGTTGTCGGTGGGGCCACCGGGGAAGCCTGAGGGGTTGCCCGAGATCTTCGCCTTGGGCACGCGCAGGATCTCCCGCTCATCGTATGGATGTGCCGGGTCACCAGATGCTTGTGCGGGCTCGAACGCGGTGCCGGTCTCGTTCAGCGTGAAGCGGCTGATCAGGTTGTAGCCGACCGTTATCGTGTTGCCCGTGGTCGGCCAGTCGGGGTTGCGCGGGGAATAGTAGACGTAGATGTCGCGCTTGCTCGGATTCGATAGGTCGAAGCCCGGCTCCAGGCTCATTCCCAGCACGCCGTCCTCGGAGTTGCCGTGGTCGGCGCGGGTCGGGATCTTCGCGACCGTGGTCGAGTTGTTCGCCGGGCCGTTCGGATCGTGCATCTTCACGTAGCCCTCGGACTGGTAGCCCGTTGTGGGGCCGATCTCGGTCCAGTAGACCTTGCCGTCCGGCGCCACGTCGATAGCGATCGGGCCGTTCGCATTGTTGACCAGGGTCGTGCGGGAGAAGTTCGACCACACGGTGCCTGAGCAGTCGGTCTTATTTCCCTCGCCGGCGACCCAGCGTACCCCTCCGACGATCTGCTTGATCAGCGGGTTGTCGCCGCCGTTCTCGCTGTAACGCACGCCGAAGTGGCCCTGCGAGGTTACCCAGGTCCGCCCATCGTTGTAGGACCGCGGGGTGGCGGTGCCGTCCTTGACCCTGTCGCCGTCGTAGAGCTTGCACCACGTCGTGGGGTGGTCCTGGCCCATTTTCTGGGTGCCGGTGTTGTAGGTGCGCTCGTCGAAGGTCTCGAGCACGTGGTGGGTGCCCCGGACGTTGCGGACGAAGTTGTAGTGCTCGTCGGCGAGCTTGTAGGTGTCGGGCAGGTCTTTGGTAGAGAGGTGGTTGTGGTCGGCAACCTCGACGGTTGCGGCGTTGCCGGTCGCCGACCCACTCGAGTGGGCGGTCATCGTCGTGCCGACGACGCTGTCCGGCCCGCCGTCCCACCAGTCCCACACGGACACGCCGGCGCCGGCGTCAGTCATGTTGTGCACAGCCGCGACCCCGCCGCGGTTCTGGGTGAAGCGGATCAACGCGTCGCGCTGTGCTTGGTCGAAGAGCGGTCCGGGCCGACCGCCGCCGGCGTACGACCACGATGCGTTTAGGAGCAGGATCGCGTTGTATCGGGCCAGGTTCTCGTCGGTGAAGATTCGGGGGTTCTTGTTCGGGTGGTTGCAGTTGTTCGTGCCGCCACCGTTGTTGTCGCAGTCCTCCCAGTCGACCTCGTAGCCTGCGGCCTTGAGAGCGGCCTGCACCACCGGGCGACCGTTGTCGATCGCCTCGGCGTGCCGGTACCCGGTCGTGCCGGTGTAGATGAGGACCCTCTTGCCCTCCGCCTGGGCAGGAGCCGCAAGGAGGGTTCTGCTAGCTTGCCCGGTGATCGTCGCCGGGGCAGCAGCCGCCAGGTGGGTGCTGGTGCTCTTCGCTTGAGCAGCGGTCGCTGGGGCGAGCATCTGAGCCCCAAGAGCGACCGCAGTCAGCGCGATTAAAGAACCCCTCACACTCCGCGCAGGCAGCGCGGCGTTCCGCATACCACTCACTTCCTCTCCCAATGCGGCGGCGACCAGCCCCGCGGCCGGAGCGATGTGGTTCGACCGCCTGAAGGTTAAGACGTAGCGTGGGTGCCTTTTGCATCACTGTCAAGAACTTCCGCCACAGAAACTACAAAGCTACGTCGACCAAAGACGTTAGTTGTCTTGAATGAGACGGTTTCGTCCGCTAGCGTCCCCGCTATGAGCGGGCAGAGAGTTCACAGGCGGCTTCTCAGCGTCACTGCGGCCACAGTTGCGATCGCCGTCGGGGCACTGGCTCTGACGGGATGTAGCGACGATTCCGGGGAGGCGAAGACGCGGGGGCGCGACCTGACCGCGCTTCAATGCCCGATGGTGGAGACGGGACAGGGCGTCAACCAGTACAGGCCCGCGAAGAACGCCTTCGATACGGCGGAGCTGCTCGAGATGGAGCTCGCTGAGGCGCGTGAGAAGGCGGCCCGTCACAACTGCGAAATCATCGTTTCGCGCGAGGACGACAAGAGCCAGCCCGTGCCGATAGAGATCGACCCGACGAAGATCTACGTCTACGTCGCGCATGGCGTCGTCAGCTACATAGAGGGGGTCGGTGGTGGGCTCTAAGGTCGGCGACCCGATGCGACCTCTCACCAGGGCTTCCGTAATCGCCGCCGGTCGGCGGTCACGGTGGGTCGTGATCGCGGTGTGGCTTGCGCTCGCGATGCTCGCGGTGCCACTACAAGCCAAGCTCAGCGAGCGGGCCGCCGACGAGAGCGAGACCTTCCTCGTCCGGGGATCGCAGTCGGCGGAGGCCAAGCGGATCATCGGCGAGCGGTTCCGGAGCGGCAGCGAGACAGCGGCGGTGATCGCCTACTTCCGCGAGGGCGGGATCACCGACGACGACGGGCGGCGCGCCGACGCCGACGCCCTCGCGCTGTGCCGGTCCGGCGCGATCCCGAACTTGACGATGGTCGCCACCCCGTACCAGCGCGCGTGCGGCGAGACCGATCCGCTCAACATGAGCCCGGGCGGCTCGCTGCTCACCTCACCCGACAACACCGTCATCTTGAGCACGGTCCTGATGACCGACGACTCGACGCCCGCCATCGAGCAGGCGGTCGCGGCAATCCGCGAGGTCGTCCCGTCGGCCGCCGGCGACGAGAGCGGATTGAGTGCCTTCGTCACCGGCCGTGCCGGCTTCGAGGCCGATCGAAAGGCTGCGGTTAAAGGGATCAACGGGACCCTCTTGGCAGTCACGGTCGCCGTGCTGCTGCTCCTGCTGCTCGTGACCTACCGCTCGCCGCTGGTTGCTCTGGTACCGCTGGCCGTCGTCGCCCTCGCCTATCTCGTCACCACCGGCCTCACCTACGGCCTCGTGGCCGCTGGCCTCACCGAGGTCAGCGGCCACGCGACCGCGCTCCTGATCGTGCTGATGTTCGGTGCGGGCACTGACTACTGTCTGCTGATCGTGGCGCGATTTCGCGACGAGCTGCGCCGTACACGGGACGTGGAGGAGGCGATGGTCGCCGCCGCCCAGCGCACCGCCCCGGCGATTTTCTCCGCCGGAGCAATCGTCATCGGCGCGATGCTGGTCCTCGCCCTTGCCGACTTCAACGCCACGCGCGAGATGGGCCCGATCCTCGCCCTCGGCGTCGCGATCATGGTCTGTGCCGGCCTGACGCTCCTGCCCGCGGTGCTCACCGCCCTCGGGCGACGGGCGTTCTGGCCCGCGATTCCCCGCCTCGATCCCGAGCCCGCACCTGCAGTCACGTTTTGGGGACGCGTCGCGGGCCTCGTTAACGCACGCCCGAGAGTGATCGCCGTGGCGATCACCGCTCTCCTCGCTGCGGGTGCGCTGGCCAGCATCGGCGGGCGTCCGGCGCTCGACTTCTCCGAGTCCTTCCGCGAGGCGCCGGACTCGGTCCGCGGCCAGCAGGTGATCCGCGACCACTTCATCCCCGGCCGGGCGGCGCCGCTTCGCATCGTCGTAGCCGACGAGGCAGGCGGGAAGGTCCAGAGCGCTCTCACCGAAGGCACGCACACACCCGTCGCCGACATGCACGCGGTGGCCAGGTCGATCGGGGCGGACGGCGACTCCCTGGGTGCGGAGGCGCAAGGCCAGCGAAGGTCCGCGACAGACTTGCTCATCTTCGATGCAGACCTGCGGATGGATCCGTTCTCGGAGCAGGCCACCGACACCGTCCCAGTGCTGCGCGAGGTCGCTGATCGCGCGGCCGACGGCCAGACCGTCCTGATCGGCGGGACCGTGGCGGAGAACTACGATGCCCGCCAGGCACTCGAGCGTGACACCAGACTGATCGTCCCGGTCAGCCTTGCCTTGATCCTCATCGTCCTCGTTGTGCTCCTGCGCGCGGTGGTGATGCCGCTCTACGTGATCGCGACCGTGGTCCTCTCCTTCGGCTTCGCCCTCGGCGTCGGCTCCCTCTTCTTCACCCACGTCCTCGGCCAGCCGGCCTCAGACCCAAACCTGCCGCTGTACGCGTTCATCTTCCTCATCGCCCTGGGCGTCGACTACAACGTGTTTCTTATCAGCCGGATCAGCGAGCTGCGTCGGCAGCACGAGACCCGCCGCGCGGTGACGGAGGCCCTTGAGCGAACCGGCGGCGTGATCACCTCCGCCGGCCTCGTGCTGGCCGCCACCTTCGCGACCTTGATGGTGCTTCCGATGGAGGCGATGTTTCAGATCGGCTTTGTGATCACCCTGGGCCTGCTCGTCGACACCTTCCTCGTCCGAGCCCTGCTCGTCCCCGCTCTCGCGGTGATGCTCGGCGAGCGAAACTGGTGGCCCTCCAGGAAGACCGCTACCCCGGGCTGACCGTCGCCGCCGCTGCTTCCCATCTCGCTCCGCGGCGTTCGCCCAACGCGGTCATGGTGCACACACCCGTGCACGCTGGCAGCAGCGGCCGCGTGCAGGTGTGGGCAAAGTGGTGCGGGCACGGTGACCGTGACGGGGACCTCGACGATCGGCGGGAAGCAGGTCACCTCGTCCTACGAGGCCGACTACACCGCGATCAATTGCGGCTGACCGGGCCGACGGTGGCCACGGTGTACGCCACTGTGTACGCGCCGGGGACGCCGCCGTACTGAACCGGGGCCGGCCGACCGATCGGCCGGCCCCGCCCCCTATAGCCCGCCCCTATAGATGGCACACGTCCCGGACGCGCCCAGCGGGCGGTGTCGTCCCGCCCGCGGGGTCAGGACTGGTTGAACAGGGAAAGCGTCAGGGTCGAGTGGTACTCCCCGGCGGCGACGTCGACCGCAGTCCGCAGGGCCAGGTCGGCGTTGACCTCCCAGGTGCCGATCTCGCTGGCGGAGTTCGCGGTCGAGACGAGCATCTCCTGGCCCTGCAGACCCACGGCGGGGGCGTCGGTGCCGTCGGAGATGACACTGGACACCGGCTCACCGGCCTCCACCGCCCCGGTGGAGGAGCCGGTCAACAGGCGCGGAGTCCATCCCAGGTACTCCGGGCCGATGGTCTTGGCGGGGTCGCCGGTCGCGGTGAACTGGCCGGCCTGGCCGACGACCGCCCAGAACTCGCCCTCGGGGATCTCCTCGGGACTGCGGGTGTCGCTCACCGTGACCGTCGGCGTGGTGCCGGTGAACTGGCGGGCGGCGGCGTCGGAGCCGTTCTCCTG
>NZ_JBIUTQ010000044.1:0-8806 GCF_044741965.1 Streptosporangium sp. NPDC087985 | reverse complement strand
TCCTCGTCGGTGAGGTCTCCACGCGCCATGGCGATGAACTATCAGCATCAGGGACCGAGGCGCAGGCGAATCCTTCTGATCTCAACTCCGTACAGTCCCTAAGACGATCCGGCCGGCGTGACGACGCTGGCCAAGATGGTGGCCACCGCCCGGACCAGTGCCACCGCGCTGACCTGGGAGAAGGTGGCGCACCTGCTGACCGATCAGTTACGCGCGGATCTGGACCGGCTGCTGGTCTATGACGCCGGGCTGAAGATGACCCGGCTGGCCTGGCTGATCAGGGCGGCCACCGACGCCAGCGCGACCTCGGTGAAGACGGCCATCGACAAGCTGCTCTACCTGCGCAACATGGACGCCCACACCCTTCCGGGGGGAACACCCGCTACCGGCACCTCAACGATCTGGGCCTGCGCAAGATCAACGTCCGGATCATCCGGCACCACTGGGCCGACATGCTGCACATCGCCGGGTCGCTCGTGACGAACCAGGTGCGCGCCTAAGACCTGCTGCGGATGCTGTCGGCCGATGGTCGTCTCACCGGTCTGGGGGCGGCGTTCGCGCACTACGGCCGCATCTTCAAGTCGATGCACCTGCTGCACGTCGCCCACCTGGAGGACTACCGGCGGATGATGGGCGCCCAGCTCAACATTGGCGAGGGCCGCAACGGCCTGGCCCGGCGCGTCTTCTTCGGTAACCTCGGCCAGCTCCGCCAGGGCTATGCGAAGGGCATGGAAGATCAGCTCGGCGCGCTCGGTCTGGGTCTCAACGCGACCATCTACTGGAACAGCCTCTACATTGACGCCGCCGTGAAAGCTCTGCAGGCGGACGGGAACCTGTTGATCGGCCCGGAGACCCGGGCCCGGCTGTCCCCGTTGATCTGGGAGCACATCAACTTCCACGGCAGCTACCCGTTCACCCGGCCGGAGGCGCCGGGGAACCTGCGGCCGCTGCGCGATGCGAAGGCCGAAGACAACGAACAGAACTGACGGCCAAAGGGTCCAGTGCCCCCTCCGCCGATCGGCGCCGGCGCCCTCACGCAGACGGTGGCGCCGCCGGGCCAGCCTTTCAGCGGTTGTCTTGTTGTCGCGGGCCTCGTTCTTGTCCGCGACTGATTGGGCCCCGGTGGTCGAATTCGTCTTCGACGGTGTCGCTGTCGGGGTTGCGCGCCCTGCTGGAACTCGGAGGCGATGTCGTACGACTCCGGCAACATCAACTTCTTCGGCTTCATCGAGGTGGATATCGAGGCCGAGCTCGCCAACTGGACGACGGCTGGCGACCGCTGCGACCAACCCTGGTGAACGAGTCAGGCACCACCTTCCTGCTCAACCCCTGATGGTGACGACCTTGGTCAGCCATGCTTCCGGCACCTTGATCCGCTGCCGGTCGGCGGCCTGCCAGTGCAGGAACACGTCCTGCACGGCGTCTTCGGCGTCGGCGGCGGAGCCCAGCAGCCGGTACGCCAGCGAGGCCAGCCGGTTCCGGCTGGCCTCGAACCGGCTGGTGTCGAAGCGATCAGTGGCGGTGCTGTCCACGCGGACCACACTCTATGAGGCGGCTACGCGAGCACCTTCTCGGCGATCGCGTCCGGCGCGGCGGCCAGGCGGCGCTTGCGCTTGGGCATGCCGTAGGTGGGGTGCGAGGTGGCCCACAGCGACATCTTGAGGATGCCCGCCTTGACCCTCGCGGCCTTCCGGCCGCCCACATACTTCGGCTTCGCTTGCGCTTCGTCGTCGACCATCTGCAGGATCCCGTCCCGCCGCCCGAGGCTGATGTGGTTGTACGAGTAGATCAGCTTGGTGTTCGCGATCTTGCGGCCGGTCAGGAGTCCCACGATCGCCTCGATGGCCTGTATGCCGGTGTAGCCGGCCGAAGCGCAGGACATCGGCAGCGGGCGGCCGTTTTCGCCGATGGCGTAGGCGCTGTCGCCGGCGGCGTAGACGTTCGGGTGCGAGACCGACCGCATGGTGCGATCGACGATGATCTGACCGTTCTCGGTGACCTCCAGCCCGCTGGTGGCGGCGATGGGGTTGACCGCGAACCCGGCCGTCCACACAGTCGCGTCGGACGCCAGGGCGGTGCCGTCGGCGCACAGCACCCGCGTCGCTTCGACGGCTTCGACGCTGGTGTGCTCCAGGACGGTGATGCCCAGCCGGTCGCAGGCCTGGCGCAGGTGGCTGCGGGCTCCGGCGGAGAGCCGGGCGCCCAGCTCGCCGCGGGCGACCAGCGCCACCGACAGGCCGGGCCGGGATTCGGCGAGCTCGGTGGCGCTCTCGATGCCGGTCAACCCGTCGCCGACGACCAGCACATTCCCGCCTTCGCCCCGCCTGCCCAGGCTGTCCAGGCGCTCGCGCAGGCGCAGCGCCGAGGGCCGGGCGGCGACGTCGAAGGCGTGCTCGGCCACGCCGGGGACGCCGCAGTCGTCGCCGTGGCTGCCGAGCGCGTAGACAAGCGTGTCGTAGCCGAGCTCGCCGCCGCCGTCGGGGTCGGCCACGGCGACGACCTGGCGCCCGGGGTCGACGGCGGTGACACGGGCCAGGCGCAGCCGTATCCCCGTGCCCGCGAAGACGTCGGCGAGCTTCGGAGCTTCGATGTCCTGGCCGGCCGCGAGCTGGTGCAGCCGCAGCCGCTGGACGAAGTCCGGTTCAGCGTTGACCACGGTGATCTCGGTGTCCTTCGGGGACAGCCGGCGGGCCAGGTTCCCGGCCACGTAGGCCCCGGCGTAGCCGGCGCCGAGGACGACGATGCGGTGCTTCATGTGTTGCTCCTGTCGGTTCGCTTGCTCTAGGTGAGTTGACTCGGCCCTGGGTCACCGATTTTCTTGATCGAGGTTGCCGTGAGCCTCCGCAGAAAGGTCCTGCCAGTCGGCCCAGGTCTTGAGCCGGTCGGCGTAGACCTGCTGGAGCATCGGGTAGAAGCCCTGCCCGAAGAGCACCCGCAGGGGTGGGTTGTCGGAGTCGACGATCTTGAGGAGTGCCTGGGCCGCGGCGGCCGGGTCGCCGGCGGGCTGCTTTCCCGCGAACCGCGCGATGCGCTGGCGGAGGCCGTCGTAGATCGGGTTGGTCTCGGCCATGTGGCCGTTGTTGAGGGGATCGGGGTTCTTGCCGGACCGGGTGGCGAAGCCGCCGGGCTCGACCACGGTCACCTTGATGCCGAAGTCGGCGACCTCTTGGGCGAGGGATTCGTTCAGGGCTTCCAGGGCCCACTTGGAGGCGCTGTAGGCGCCGCTGAGCGGGAACGCCATGAGCCCGGCCGCCGAGGACAGCTGGATGATGTGTCCCGCGCCCTGCTCACGCAGGTAGGGCAGCGCAGCCTGGATGACCCACACCGCGCCGAACACGTTGGTCTCCAGCTGGTCGCGCAGGTGCTGCTCGGTCATCTCCTCGATCGCGCCGACATGGGCGTAGCCGACGTTGTTCACGATGACGTCCAGTCGGCCGAAGTGCTCCCTGGCCCGCTTCACACTCTCGAAGACGGCGGCCTTGTCGGTCACGTCCAGCTTCAGCGGAAGCACCGCCTCGCCATAGGCGGCGACCAACTCGTCAAGGCTTCCGGTGTTGCGGGCGGTCGCGGCCACCTTGTCACCGCGAGACAGGGCGGCCTCGACGAAGTTGCGGCCCAGGCCGCGGGACGAACCGGTGACGAACCAGACCTTGCTCATAATGTCTTTCCGTTCTTTCTGCGGTGGCGGTCGCGCGATGGTCACCACGCGACGGGGCCAAGGCGATCACTCGTGGAGTTGTGTGCCGCGCGGATCGTTCGCGCGGCGTCCTGACGACCATGCGGCGTCGGCGCCCCGAACTTTGTGACAGTGCGGCCTTGTGATGTACGCCACTGATCACGGGTGTCACACAGCGGTGGGCGCCGGCGCCTTATGCATGGAGCAGGAGTTGCGGGTGAACAGGCAGGAGCCAGGTATGAACGAGCGCAGGGATGCAACGACTGGCACAGCCGAGCCGATGGCTGGTGGCGGCCGGATGGACCCGGCAACCGAGGCATTCCTCGCCCACCGCAACCTGCTGTTCACCGTCGCCTACGAGATGCTCGGCTCGGCCGCCGACGCCGAAGACGCCCTGCAGGAAACCTGGCTGCGGTGGATGAAAGTCGACGTGGAGCAGGTGCACGACCAGCGCGCCTACCTGGTGCGGATCGCCACCCGGCGCTCGCTGGACCGGCTGCGCACAATGAAGCGCCGCAAGGAGGCGTATGTCGGACCCTGGCTGCCCGAACCCCTGCTCACCACGCCGGACGTGGCCGAGGACGTCGAGCTCGCCGAGAGTGTGTCGATGGCGCTCATGCTCGTCCTGGAGACGCTGTCGCCGACCGAGCGGGCCGTCTTCGTGCTGCGCGAGGTCTTCGACGTCGGCTACGAGGAGATCGCGGCCGCCGTCGGCAAGACCCCTGCGACCGTGCGCCAGATCGCGCACCGGGCCCGGAAGCACGTCGATGCCCGGCGGCCTCGCGAGGTGGTCTCCCCGAGACAGGCCCGGGCGGCTGTTGAGTCGTTCCAGCGCGCGCTCGAAACCAGGGACCTGCAGGGTCTCCTTGACGTGCTCGCCCCTGATGTCGTCCTGGTGAGCGACGGCGGCGGCGTCAAGCAGGCCGCGCCGCGGCCGATCATCGGCGCCGACAAGGTGGCCCACATGATCGTCGGCGGCCTCGCCAAGGCCCAAGTCGCGCTCACCAGCGAGCCCACCGTGGTCAACGGCAACCCGGCACTCCTCCTCCGCGTGGACGGCGAGATCGACGGCGTCATAGCGGTCCGGGTCGAGGACGCCCGCATCACCGGCCTCTACTACGTCCGCAACCCGCAGAAGCTGACCCGCATCGCATCCGAGACCCCACTCACGCTGAAGTAATCCTTCAGCCACCGCGCCTTGATCACGGTATCTCGACAGTGCGAAGCATCCCGAGCGAAGGCATCCGCTCATCGGCACAAGTGCGTACCGGCCCGCCCCGTCACCACGTAAATCACGCAAACGTTCTCTTCTAGGAGTGGATATGGCCGTTCAGGCCCCGCTGGCAGCCAACACACTGCCGTCGTCGCCCTGGCGGGCGGTGGCCGGGACAGTAGTCCTGCTCACGGCGATCGTCTCCGTGCTGCTCACCGCCTTCGCCTGGCCGTCCGTGCGCTCGTCGGTGCACGATGTGCCGATCGCCGTCGCCGGGCCGGCCGCCGCGGTCGAGCCGGTCAGCACCGCTCTCCGTCAGCGCCTGCCGGACGGCTTCGAGATCACCGAGGTCGCCGACACCGCGGCCGCCGAACGATTGATGCGCGACCGGGAAGTGTACGGGGCGATCGATGCCAGCTCCGGCACCCCGCAGGTCATCATCGCCTCCGCCGCCAGCGCAGCGGTCGCTCAGACCCTGCAGAGCCTGGCGACCGCGCTCAGCCAGGCGCAGACACAGGGCACCGGTACGGCTGTCGCCGTCCGCGACCTCGTCGCCTTGCCGGCCGACGACCCGCGCGGCGCCGGCCTGGCCGCCGGCGCTCTGCCCCTGGTGATGGGTGGCCTGCTTGCCGCGCTGCTGCTGGCCAGACTCGTCCGCGGCACCGCCCGCCGGGTCACCGGAGCACTCGCCTTCGCCATCACCGGCGGCCTGACGGTGGCAGCGATCCTGCAGTTCTGGCTCGGCTCGCTCAACGGCGATTACTGGGCCAACAGCGGCGCCATCGCCCTGACCATCGCAGCCACCTCCCTGAGCATCCTCGGGCTGGAGTCCCTGCTCGGGTCCGTCGGCCTCGGTCTCGGCGCCGTCACCATGATGCTCATCGGCAACCCCCTGTCAGGCGCCGCGACCGCACCCGAGATGCTGCCCGGCTGGTCCGGCACACTCGGCCAGTTGCTGCCACCGGGAGCGGGTGGCCAGTTGCTGCGCTCCACCGCCTTCTTCGAAGGCCACGGCGCCACCCGCCCCGCTGCCGTCCTGCTGATCTGGCTCACGCTCGGTCTCCTGCTGTGCCTGGCCGGCACCCTGCGCGCACGCCGTACCGCCACTGTCACGGCAGGACCTTCTGAAGACGGCCGCATCACCGGCCTCGCCTACGCATCCGCAACCCGGAGCAGCTAACCGCATCGACACCCCCGCGACCCCACTCACCCCGCGATGAACACCAACGACAAACTCCGCCAGATCTATTACTGAGGGGTCCTTCATGACGAAGAACGTCGCCGGCGAACTCGCCGGCCTGGAACTGCCGGTCGAGCGGGGCTGCCCGTTCGCCCCGCCCACCGCCTACGAACGGCTGCGTGAGCAGGCGCCGATCAGCAAGGTCCGCCTGACCAGCGGCGGCGAGGCGTGGTGGGTGTCCGGGCATGAGGAAGGCCGGGCCATCCTCGCCGACCCCCGCTTCTCCTCCGACAAGCGCAAGGACGGCTTCCCGCTCTTCACCCTCGATGCGGCGACCCTGCAGCAGCTCCGCAGCCAGCCGCCGTTGATGCTCGGCATGGACGGCGCGGAACACTCCGCGGCCCGCCGTCCGGTGATCGGCGAGTTCACCGTCAAGCGGCTGGCCGCGCTGCGCCCGCGGATCCAGGACATTGTCGACCACTTCATCGACGACATACTCGCCGCCGACCAGCGGCCGGTCGACCTGGTGCAGGCGCTGTCCCTGCCGGTGCCCTCCCTGGTGATCTGCGAACTGCTCGGCGTCCCCTACACCGACCACGACTTCTTCCAAAGCCGCACCACCATGATGGTGCGCCGGACCTCGCTGGAAGACCGTCAGCGAGCCTTCGCCGAACTGCGCGCCTACATCGACGACCTGGTCACCCGCAAAGAGTCCGAACCCGGCGATGACCTGTTCAGCCGACAGATCGCCCGGCAACGCCAGAAGGGCACCCTCGACCACGCGGGCCTGGTGAGCCTGGCCTTCCTGCTGCTGACCGCCGGACACGAGACCACGGCGAACATGATCTCGCTCGGCGTGGTCGGGCTGCTCTTCCATCCGGAGCAACTGGCCTTGGTCAAGGCCGACTCGGGCAGGACGCCCATGGCCGTGGAGGAACTGCTGCGCTACTTCACCATCGCCGACGGGGTCACCTCCCGGGTGGTCACCGAAGACGTGGAGATCGGCGGGGTGAGCATCAAGGCCGGCGAGGGCGTCATCGTCTCGACCCTGTCGGCCAACTGGGACCCGGCGGCGTTCAAGGATCCGGCCGAACTGGATGTCGAGCGCGGGGCCCGCCACCACCTCGCCTTCGGATTCGGCCCGCACCAGTGCCTCGGCCAGAACCTGGCCCGGATGGAGCTGCAGATCGTCTTCGACACGCTGTTCCGCCGCATCCCCACCCTGCGGCTCGCCGCACCGGCCGAGGACCTGCCGTTCAAGACCGACGCCGTCATCTACGGCGTTCACGAACTCCCGGTCACCTGGTGAGCAGGACATGATGCGAATCAAAGCCGACAGCGACCTCTGCGTCGGCTCCGGCCAATGCGTCCTGACCGAGCCGGCCGTCTTCGACCAAGACGACGACGGCATCGTGGCCCTGCTGACCGATCACCCCGACGACCAGACCGCCGCACAGGCGCGCCACGCCGTCACCCTATGCCCATCCCGAGCCCTCTCCATCCTGCAGGAATAAGCACAACCTGGGTGGACGACGCGTCCGCGCCAAGAGAGGGCGACGATAGCTCAGACCTTGCCTCCAGCGCATCCACGCTGCGGGCAAGGCGAGCCTGGACCTCAAGCGCCTGACACTTGCGGGATAATCTGCGTTATCTGGCAAGATAGCGATCACGGGCTGGGTGTGAGCTGGGCGGCCGGTCTCCGGCGCGGACGCTTCGTTTCCCAGTTATCTGGCAACTGAGCCGATCGGGGCCGAGAAGGCGGAGGGCGGGCGGCATGGATCCGGTCATCAGTGAGCAGCTCGGCCACGCACACCCGCTGGCGGCACCCGTGGACGACTTCCTCACCGACCTGATCAACGCCGGGGCCTCCGCGCACACCCGGCGCGCCTATCGCGGGGACCTGCTGCAGTTCGCCGGCCACCACGGCGACCCGGTCGGCGAGCTGACCGCCGCGCCGGTCCGCGCCTACCTGGCCGAGATCGCCGGGCTCGCGCCATCGACCCGCAAGCGCAAGCGCGCCGCCATCGCCTCCTTCTGCAAGTGGGCGGCCCGCCACGACCTGCTGCAGGCCAACCCGATGGACCGGATCGACACTGTCAAGGTGCCCAAGAACCTGCCCCGCCCGGCGGCGGCCGCCGACGTCGCCAAGGTCTTAGCCGTAATCTGCACCCGGCGGCCGCGCAAGGATCTCCCGCTCGACCGGCTGCGCGATCGGGCGCTGTTCGAGACCGCCTACGTCTGCGGCGCCCGCGCCTCTGAAGTCTGCGGCCTGTACGTCGAAGACCTCGACCTGCGCCTGGACGACGAACACGTGCGCATCTGTGGCAAGGGCGGCAGCGTGCGCACCGTGCTGCTCGACGACCGCGGCTACGTCGCCCTGCTCAAGCTCTACCTGGCCCGCGCCGGCTACACCTCCGGGCCGCTGTTTCGCGCCTCCATCAACGGCGCCGGCGGGCCGCTGAGCTACGACGCCGCCCACCACCGCTGGCAGAGCTACTGCGCGCAGGCTGGCGTCGACGTCGACATCCACCAGCTGCGGCACACCCACGCCACCGAACTCATCAACGCCGGCGTCTCCATCGAGGCCGTCCGCCGCCGCCTCGGCCACGCCTCCACCGAGACCACCCAGCTGTACGCGCTGCTAGGGTCTGTATGGACTTCGGATCTTCAGGCGGGTTGAAGGCTTCGGATCCACAAGATGGCTCCGCGTAGATGAAGGCCGGCCAGATAGCTTTCG
>NZ_JBIUTQ010000043.1:0-9656 GCF_044741965.1 Streptosporangium sp. NPDC087985 | reverse complement strand
TTCGCACTCGAAGGATCACGCGATGGCCGTCCTCATTTCACGGCGCCACGCCCACTACCTGGGGAAACTCGTACACCACCTCCGTGGACGCAACCATGTGGGGTGGGAGCCGTACCCAAACAAAAGACCAGCTCAGACGGTGTTTGAGCTGGTCTCGGTTGCGCGCCCTGCAGGATTCGAACCTGCGACCGTCGGATTAGCCGCTTGGGATCCAGCGGTCCACTCTGGCGCTCCAGCAGAGCAACCTTCGAACCCGCAAACTAAAAGCTGACCGATGCCATGGGCAAACGGGCTCTGATCTGGGGCTGAGTGTCCAGGGGGGTCCGGTCGGCTCTGGCGGCGTCTGGGGACGTTGCCGTCAACAGTGCCGTCGTGCGGCTGGGTGGAGGGCACTAACTACCCCTTTGGCGGCTGGCAGCGCAAAGCGTTGATCATTACGCTTCTCACCGTGGAGATACAGCCGGATTTACGGGCGGGTGACCGTGATCGGGAGCGAATCGCCGAGATGCTGCGTGTCGCAGCGGGCGAGGGACGCATCAGCGTCCAGGAGCTGACCGAACGCCTCGATCGGGTATATGGGGCCCGAACCTTCGGGGAACTGGACGCCATCGTCGCCGACCTGCCCCAGGAGGAACGCGAGATACAGCCGAGCGGCCAGGACGTTCTGCGGCTTCACTCTCGTGGCACGCACGCGATCAGGCAGACCGGACGGTGGACGGCACCCGCGCGCATCAACGTCGACTGCACCTGGCGCACCGCAGTGATCGACTTCAGGGAGGCGATCTGCCCGCACCGCGAAATCGCCATGCACGTGCACTGCCTTTCGCCTTTCGGAGACATCATCATCCGCGTCCCAGTCGGCTGGCAGGTGATTTCCGATGAGATGACGTCCGGCGGGTGGATACGGCTCCTCCGGGTCCACAACAGGCTGCCCGAGCCTCCGTCACCGGATGGGGTAGTGCTGCGGTTGTCCGGCCACATCAGCGGGGACATCTGGGTGCGGTACCACCGCCCAACCGCCTGACGGACGCCCCTCCGAGAGCGCCGCAGGACATCGAGATAGATGACCAGATACGACGACATCGCACGGCGACCAGGTGCCACAGGGCGACCGCTCCAACGATCGTGGTTTCGGGGCTGTTTTCGCAGGTGGACCGTGGGTTACAGCATGCGAACCGGTGCGCGGTAACTGACGCGCCTGAGATTGTGCTACCGGTCGCGGGCCATGGATGCTAGGGGATGAAGCCGCCGTCCCGGCCAGCGTGTCCGGTGAGCCATGGCTGAGGCACAAGGGCCCCGGCCCGTTGATCGTCCCCATCCACTTATGGTGGCCGGCCGCATAGAGGCGGTCGTGAGTGCGGTACCAACTGCCAGCGGTTTTACAGAGCCCTGTCGATCGAGCTCCGACATAAGCCTCGACGTGCTAAAACGCCATAGGACGGGCTACCCGAGCGCGCACGGCGACGCGTATACGACGCGGCGCTTCTCGGCGCTGGCGGGGGTTCGCTCTTGTGGCCGAGGACGCCGGGCAGGTCGTCGGCACGTCATGTTCACCCGCAGCCTGCTCGACGCCCCGCGGCGGCTGGTCGACGTGCGGGTGCTCAGCCCGCTGGGCGTGCTGCCCGAGCGTCAGCGGCAGGGCATCGGCTCGGCCCTGGTCCGCGCCGGGCTCGCGACTCTAACCGAAGGGGAGAGCCCCCTCGTCTTCCTGCAAGGCGACCCCGGCTACTACTCCCGCTTCGGGTTCACCTCGGGGGCCGAGCTGGGCTTCCGCAAGCCGTCCCTGCGCATCCCCGACGCAGCCTTCCAGGTGATCAGGCTTCCGGCGTACGAGCCGTGGATGACGGGGACGCTGGTCTACTCCGAGCCGTTCTGGCGTCACGACGCCGTCGGGCTCCGCGACCTCGACGCCTGACGGCGTCGGCGACGTAGGGGCAGGCCTGACCTCGAGTCGGCCTGTAGGCCAGGTTCTAATTCGGCAAGCCCATGACCTGCACCAGAAGGGGCAGCACCGGCTTTGACCTGCAAAAACGCTGTCGTCGTTTGACGGTGCTTGCCGCCTCTTCTCGGAGCGCTGTGCCCTGCTAGCTGATCCAGTTGACGAACACACCGACAGGTATGGAGAGCAGCGCGCCAATGCCGATGTACATCCACTGGCGACGGCGCTCGGCACGAATGGTGGCTTTGGTCTCGCCAATCAGAATCTGCCGGATCTTCTCGGCCTCATCCTTGTTGATTTCGAGGAGTCGTTGCTGCCGTTCGGCCTCGACAAGCAGGGCCTCGCGAGTCGCCTGCTGGGCTTCGAGGTCGCGCCGAAGCTCATCCATGAGACCGGCCGCTTCCGTGAAGGCCTTATTGACGGCCTGGATGCGACGGTATAGACGTTCGTGAGGATCTTCGGCGGCTTGCTGGAGTCGTGCTCGATCAGCAAGCATCTCCTGGACTACAGCGACGACTCCAAGCGGACCGCCCAGCGTGGCACCGACGCCAAGGATGGCGAGACCTACGTAGCGCAAGGTCTGGCTCTCGATGACGAGGAACGGCACAGACGCAGGCATCATGAAAATGCCGACGCTACCTGCTTGTCCCCGGACACGCCCTTCAACGCGCCCTCGTCGCGCTGCCTGCGCCACAACTGAATGCTGGAGTCGTACAAGCCTTAACGAGCGACCTGGCGAATGAGCCGTCGGTCGGATGGCCGCCAGGCGCTCGACGAGGTGAGGGGTGGGCAGCGAGGTCGCAGCGTTACCTGCGCCGGCGCAATGCCAATGCCCGTCATCCCGACGTGCTGGCCGCCAAACGGTGCGAGCGCGCCCGCATCCACAGCGAGAAAGGCATCCGCTGGGGAGGACGTCCCATCACCGAGGCGGCATGACGCCCCGGTGAACCATCAAGGTCACGGCACTAGGCAGGGCGGTCGATCGGCAGGCCGAAGGAGGGGAACAAGTCGGCCCGGTGGAACGCGAGCACTGAGCACACTCCCGCCTTGGCCAGCGTCAGCACCTGCAAGTAGCGCGCGTGAAAGCCACTGTCGCGACTGCGGCTGTATAGGCCGAACGCGGGCTGGCCGTTCGCCGACGTCTCCACCATGATCCGCAACCCCTCCCCAGGAGCCACCTTCGCCGCAATCAGGCGCAGTACGTCCTCGCGGCCGTTGAACCAGGTCGGGATCGGGGGCATCTCCCACCGGATGTCCTGAGTCAGGAGGCCTTCCAGAGTGACCAGATCCGCCTGCTCGAAGGCTTTGGCGTACTGGTCGAGCAGAGCACGGCGTCCGGGCTCGTCCGGTTCGCTGAACTGCTCTTCGGCGGGTGCGACCTTGGCGAGCTCGGCACGCGCGCGCTGGAGCGAGCTGTTGACCGCCGCAGTCGTCGTTTCGAGCAGCGCGGCAACCTCGGACGCCTGCCAAGCAAGGACATCCCGGAAAATCAGTACCGCGCGCTGCCGCGGCGGGAGGTGCTGCAACGCGGCAACCATCGCCAGCCTCAGGCTCTGCCGAGTCCCGACGACCAGAGCCGGGTCAGTGCTCAGCAGGTGATCCGGGAACGGCTCGAGCCAGCTCGTCTCCAGCGCCGGCGCGTCCAGATCTTCCGGATCGGTGCCGGGAGCACCCAACGCTGAGGGCACAAGGCGGCGACTGCTGTGCTGCAAGGCGTTCAGGCAGAGCCGAGTGGCGATCCGGTAGAGCCACGTCTTGACCGACGAGCGCTGCTCGAACTCCGCGAATCCCTTCCAAGCGCGCAGGTACGTATCCTGTAGCACGTCCTCTGCGTCGTGCAGCGAGCCGAGCATCCGGTAGCAGTGCGCGACCAGCTCACTTCGGTACTGCGCGAATTCGTCCTCCAGGTTCACACCGGCTCCTCGACTGGCTCCGGCCGAGCGCTCGGAGCACCGGGTACTACGCTACGTCGTACGCTGATGCAGAGCCCCGCGATCGCTCCGAGCGACGACAGTACGCCGCAGACGGCCAAGGCTCGGGTGAATCCGGTGGCGAAGGACTCGTAGCCCCCAGCGGCGGCGAAGACCGCAGCCAGGACAGCTACTCCGACGGCTCCACCGAGTTGCCTCATCATGCTGTAGATACCGGAGGCGATTCCGACGGCCTCGCGGGGCAGTGCTCCGATACTCGCGCTCTGTGCCGCCGGCAGCGCCATGGAGACGCCGCACCCAGCCACGATCAGCGGCGCCATCAGTTCGGCGTACTGCGCTGTACCGCTGCTCACCTGGCTGATCCAGAACATGCCGACGGCTTTCAGACCCAGGCCGGCCACGACCAGCGGGCGTTCACCGACCCTGTCCACGAGTCGGCCGGCGACGGGCGCTACGAGGAAGAGCGTGGCGGTCCACGGCAGTAGCCGCAGCCCGGCCTCCAGCGGACCGGCACCAAAGGCCACCTGCATGTACTGGGCCATGAAGAACACCGCACCGAACAGCGCGGCGGTGAGGAAGAAGCCCGCCGCGTTACCGGCCGAGAACGCTCTCGACCGGAAGTAGGTCAGCGGCACCATCGGCTGCGGTGCGCGGCTCTCCCAGGCCAGGAATGCCAGCAGCAGCAAGCCTCCGACCAAGAAAGAGCCGAGCACCTCGACACTGGCCCAGCCAGCCGTCTCACCACGGGCGACACCCCAGACGATGCCGAGGACCGCCAAGGTGATCAGGGCGGCGCCACCCAGGTCCAGGCGGCGAACCGCTCCACTGCTCTCGCTGATCCGGAGGAGAACGAGCAAGATCGCTACCGCGCCGACGGGTACGTTGATCCAGAAGATCCACTGCCAGGCAAGGCCCTCGGTCACGGCGCCGCCGACGACCGGGCCGCCCAGCACGCCGAGGCCCGTCAGTCCGCTGAAGATACCGATCGCCCAGCCCCGACGTTCGGGTGGGAAAGCCGCGCCGAGCAGGCTCATCGCCAGTGGCATCACGACGGCCGCCCCGACCCCCTGCACGGCGCGGGCGGCGATCAGCCACTGGACCGAAGAGGCCAGCGCACAGGCGGCCGAGGCAACCGAGAACAGGCCCAGGCCGACCGCGAACATCCGTCGCCGGCCCCACCGGTCGCCGAGCGCCGCCGCGATCATCAACAGCATCGCGAAGCTGAGGGTATACGCGTTCACCGTCCACTCCAGCTGCTCGATCGAGGCACCGAGATCCTGCTTGATGGTGCTGAGCGCAGCCGCCACCACCAGCGCGTCAAGCGCCACCATCACCGCGCCGATCGAGGTCAGGCCCAGCACCCAGCGCTGCTCGACGGCCGTCCGATCCTTGCTACTCACGAGAGGTCCTCCAGAAAGTCGCTGTCACTGGTACTGACAGCGGCGAAGGCCCCGAGTCATCGCGGCGATGAGTTCCCAGCGTTCGCGTTGTCAGTACCAGTAACAGCGAACTAATCGAGGAGAGCCTGATGAGCGCAGCAGTGATCCGCTACTAGACCAAGTCGGAATCGGCCGACGAGAACCAGCGGCTGATCGAGAACGTCTTCGCTGAGCTGGCGACCGCGGCGCCGGCCGGGCTGCGGTACAGCAGCTTCCGACTCGCTGACGGAGTCACCTTCGTCCATGTCGTGGACGGCGAGGGCCTGCCTGAGCTGGCAGCCTTCGAGGAGTTCCAGCGCGAGCTCGGCTACCGGCTGGCCGGCAACCTCACCCGCGAGGAAGCCACCATGATCGGCTCGTACGCTGGTGCGATGGTGACCACCCGTACCTAGGGTCCGTCTTCGAAGATCGCTAGATGCTGGATCATGGTCGGGTGCGTCGGCATGTTCTTGATCACGGTATGCAGCAGTCCGGCCAGGGTGTGCGCGATGATCGCGATGACCACGGCACGATGCCGTACAGCAGGCCGTCGACCACCGGGGTCTGCACAGTCAACCTCACCCGTCGCGACGCCAGCCGCTTCCAAATCCGCTACCCGATCACCCGCGCCACCACCCGAGGCCCCGGCTAAGACCATCCTGCTCACCTACGGAAAACGTTAGAGGGCGTTTACATATGCTCAGTAGAGATAAGTCGCTTTTGCGGCCAGCGGCTTTCGGGGCATTTCGTACTGTAGGAGTGAATTCGCGTGGTCCGAGGAGATGATCGGAGCGCCCATTTAGTTCATCTATGTCGTTCGGATTCCGTCTGGTTTAGCGATGAGGCGGAAACTCCCTACTGGTCGAAGGCACTGCCGATCGCATGGTTCAGGTAAAAGCTCTGTCATGAGTGAGCGAAAGCCGTACCCCAGCGACCTGTCCGATGCCCGCTGGGCGCTGATCGAGCCGACCTTGACCGCCTGGCGGCAGGCCCGGCTCGATCGCAGGCCCACCGGTCAGCCTGCCTCGGTCGGGCTGCGGGAGGTCTTCAACGCGATCCTGTACGTCAACCGCACGGGAATCGCTTGGAAATACCTGCCCCATGACTTTCCGTTTCCGACCAGGTGAAGTTCTGGGAGATCCGGGCCAACACCCGATCTGAGGGGACGGGTAAGAAACCCCGTATCGTCTCCCACACGGTCCGCTGGACCGTGGGCAACCGGGAGAGGTCCACGACCTTCAAGACGAAGGGCCTCGCCGAGTAGGTCAGCACGGCGTCGGCAATGATGGCCGGCTGTTCCGGACCCGCACGGGTGGCCTGATCTCCGGGTCGGCGTACGCCAAGGTCTGGAAGGAGGCCCGGACCTACGCCTTCACACCTGACCAGGTCGCCTCACCTCTGGCGGGCAGGCCGTACGACCTGCGGCACGCGGTGGTCTCCCTCTGGCTCAACGCCGGAGTGCATGCACCGGAAGCGGCCGAACGGGCCGGCCACGGGGTGGACGTGATGCTCAAGGTCTACGCCAAGTGCATCGACGGCCAACGCGACGTGGCCAACCAGCGCATCTTGGACGCGCTCGCTGAGGAGTCCACCTACCTGTGCGGAGGCGTTCCCAAACCGAGGTGAGCAGAACCCGTCGGCCGTGACTCCCGCAGGGCCGCCGCGGCCGGTGGATCACTCCGCTGCAAGCTCCGGTGGGCTACACGGAGGCACTGTTCTCCGCCGGCCTGCCGTACCAGGCCATCAGGATGAAAAAGCCTCAGTAACGGCAAGGCCCGCCGTATCCAGGTGGCGCCATCGCGTGGGGTCACTTCACCTCGGTGGGAACCCGTTCATCGCCCAGAGACTCCTTGGACCTCTTGTTTCGGGTCAGGTAGACATAGGCCATCGCGCCCAGGAACAGAGCGATCGACGTCCACTGGTTCAGCCGCATCCCGAGGATCTCGTTGGCCGGGTCGACGCGCAGGCCCTCGATCCAGAACCGGCCCGCGGTATAGCCCGCCACATACAAGGCGAAGAGCTGGCCGTGCCGCAGCGCGAAGCGACCGCCGATCCAGATCAGTGCCAGCGCCAGGCCCAGGCTCCACAGCGACTCGTAGAGGAACGTGGGGTGATAGGTGGTGACGCCCGGCACGGTCCCCGGACGGCCCGCATCGATCTCCAACCCCCAGGGCAGGTCGGTCGGGCCGCCGAACAGCTCCTGGTTGAAATAGTTGCACCACCGGCCGATGGCCTGGCCGATGGCGACGGCCGGGGCCACGGTGTCGGCGACCGCGCTCAAGGCGATGCCCCGGCGGCGGCAAGCGATCCACACGCCCACCCCGCCCAGGGCGACGGCGCCCCAGACACCCAGACCGCGCCAGCCCGGTCCGGAGTCGCTCCAGATCAGGATCGCGTCGATCGGCCGGTGGGGGGCATCAGGCCCGAAGTACAGCTGCCAGTCGGTGATGACGTGATACAGCCGCGCACCCACGATGCCGAACGGGACCCCCCACGTCGCCAGGTCCAGCATGGTTCCCGGCGTCCCACCGCGATTCCGCCAGCGGCGCTCGGCGATGACGACGGCCACCACGACACCGAGAATGATGCAGATCGTGTAACCACGGATGGGCAACGGCCCCAAATACCAGACTCCTTCGGAGGGACTGGGAATGCTGGCAAGCGACATGGCAGGCAATCTAGTGCAGCCCGCCGCGATCACACATCCCACCGAAGTCCATACTTCGCACGCCTTCACCGCTCTGGCGGCAGGCGTACGACGAATGATCCTGTTCATCGCCTCGAAGGCCACGGCTGCAGGTCAGACGGTAGGGCGTGTCGACGACGGGTGAAAGCTGACCTTGGGCCGACGGCCGGGCGAAGTCATCGATGGACGCAGTCTGCAAGATCAGGCATGCTGGTTCTCCCTATGCGGAGGATCAGATGGAGATCGGGTTCACTGGGATTCTGTTCTCGCTGGTGGTATGGGCCGTTTCGGCCGTACTGACATTCTTTTTTCTTTACTGGGCGATCCGCCTGGCGATCAGACATGAGAAGCGGCGGGTGCCGAGTCCCCAAGAGATCCTGACTCAGGAGCGACGGGAACGCATGGCGGCGGAGCGTGCCGAGCACTTACGCACTAGGCGGTACCGGCCATGAGCAAGCACCCGAAGGCCTCTTGGCTCAGAGGGTTACTTCAGAAGCTGACGAACACCCATGGTCGGGAATCTCTTACTGACCTGGTCCTTGGTGAGTGGAGCGGGTGACGGGAATTGAACCCGCGCTGTCAGCTTGGGAAGTCTCTATCGCACCTGGCCGCTGAGCTGGCGAAACGCTGACCTGCGGGGGAGCACTCCGAGTACCTGTGATTCCCCGCGAGTCCCCTTTGGTCACCCTTCTGACGGGCACGCAACGGGCACGCCGAGCACCGAGCGTCGAAGTGATGAAGCGGGCTGCAGTCGACACCTGGCAGGGTTTGCGTATGGACGCACCGACAGAGCTGGCCGAGCTGGAGGGTCGTTGGCTTCTGCCCTGCCGGGGGATGCAGGTGATTCAAGTTCAGGTGAGTTATCAATTGACGCTGCTCCTGGACAGCGGTGCTCACGTGGACATGGAGGCAGAGGCGATGCTCAGCCACGGTCCACTGAGCGCTCCAGACGCGACGATGGATCGGCTCGTCCCCGAGCGCCAGGAAGTAGCGCCGGCTCTGGCTCTCTTCGGCGCAACGGTTCTCTCATCGGTCGCTTTCAAGTCCGGTGCGCTGGGGTTGGTCTTCGACATTGGGGCACATTTGAGCGTGAAACCTGATCCTCAGTACGAGGCGTGGAGCGCACACGGTCCGGGCGCTCTGCTCCTCGTTTGCCTGCCGGGCGGTGATCTCGCGGTTTGGCGATGACCGGAGACACCAGTTTGGAAGGCTTCGGACCATCCTCGCGTGACCTGCTGCTGTGCAGTTCAGGAGGCATGCGCCGCTATCCGTGAGTCTCCGTGAGCGCCCGTTGTAGACCACCCCATCTGGCACGCCCGTGGCACGTGTCGTTTCGGCCTGTAGGCCGGGTTTGGCCCCCTTGCTGACCGGCTCGTGATCTGGCTTGTGGATCTACTTCGTCCTTCTTCGGAAGGACTGGAGGAACCACACAAGAGCCGCCTTGGGGAATCGAACCCCTGACCTTCTGACCGGAAAATCACTACCCCTGCTGGGCAGGCGGCAGCGAACCCCGACCGGTGATCACGGTGGGGTCGTCTGTGAGGGCGGTATGGGTCAGGCGGCCAGGGTCACGGTGACGGCGAACCTCAGGGCTTGCAGTTGCCGTATGTGGCTGCGAATCTTCTTTCCGGTGTCGATGCGGGTGGCGTGGTAGTCGGCGCCCAGTTCGCGGTAGCGGGCGG
>NZ_JBIUTQ010000042.1:0-11478 GCF_044741965.1 Streptosporangium sp. NPDC087985 | reverse complement strand
GAGAGCTACCTGGCCGGGCTCCACCTGCGGGGCACGATCCTATGGATCCGAAGCCTCCAACCCACCTAGAGATCCGAACTCAGAACACGCCCTAGTAGCCGCTGCTTGACGCCACAACGTGCTCGGATGTCTGGGGACACGTTCGGGAGCGGAGGGCCTCGTCGAACCGTCGGTTCATCTGATCAGCCCAACGAGGCGTCCCAGCAGCAGGAAACGGCAGGCCCAAGCCCCTTGGGCCTTACCGGCGGGTTACTTGCTCCCTGGTGTCCGAGCCGGGACTACGGGGCCGTTCCCCAAGGCCGTACTCATGGCTGGGGAGCGGCCGGCTCAGGACGGTCCGTGGGTAGCCCGCAGCTCCGCCGTCACCGCCCGCTCCCGCAGCTGGGCGGCCTCGGCTCGCAGCGCCTCCGTCTGTTCGCGCAGGTCGGACAGTCTCATCTGCTCCATGGCCAGCTGCATCCGCGCCTCGTCCCGCTCGGCCTGCGCCTGCGCGGCCTTCACCGCGGCGCGTTCCCGCGCTTCGGAGATCTTCTCAGCGGCCCGTTCCTCGGCCTTGGCGAGCTGCTGTGCCGTCCGCTTTTCGGCCTCGGCCGCCTGCTTGGCCGCACGAGCCGCCTGCGCTCGGGCTTCGGCGGCCTCGGCCTGAGCCTGCCCCCGCGCTCGCGTCTCACTGTCGGCCCGTGCCACCGCCCGATCCCGTTCAGCCTCGATCGTCTGCGCCCGTGCCTCGGCGGCGACGGAGGCCCGTTCGGCCTCGGCCCGTGCCTGCCGGGCGGTTCCGGCCGCGGTCTGTGCCAGGTCTCGTTCCGCGCGTGCCTGCTCGGCCTGTTGCCGTTCCTGTACGGCCTGCGCCCGGGCCTGCTCCATCTCGGTTTCTGCGGCCTCCATCCGCTCGGCCAGCTCCCGTACCGCGGCGTCCCTGGCCGCCTCGGCGTGTTCGGCCCTACGTCTGGCCTCCTGCTCGGCGTGCTTGGCCTGGCGTTCGGTGGCGGCCGCCTCGTGCAGGGCGGCCAGCGCCTGCTGCCTGGCCGTCTCGGCGTCGGCCAGCGCGGTGTCGCGTTCGGCGTTGGCCTCCTCCACCTGCCGTGCCATCGCGTCACGTTCCCGACGTGCGTGACCGGTGGCCTCACGTGCCAGCCGTACCTGTTCGAAGGCCTGTTCCCGCTCGGTGCGCGCGATCGCCACCCGGGTGTGGGCCTCGGCCTGCACCGCGCTCAGCTTGGCCTCCACCCCGGCGGGACTGAGCTCAGCGGCCAGCACCTGCGCCAGGGGCGCGATCGTCGCCGCCATCCCTTTCTCCATACGCTCGTAGAACTCCTCCGCCCGGGCCAGCATCCCCTCCAGCCCGGGCGTCGCTCTTTTCAGCTCCCGTTCCCGTTTGGCCACCGCCTGGCAGTCACCCTGCGGGCAGTACGCCCGTGGGCGCCCCCGTCCGGGGCGCTGCTCGATCGGCGCTCCACAGTGCTTGCAGGGCGTCACCACGCCCAACTCTTCCGTCACCGCCTCAGGGTAGCATTATTGATTTTCTGGAAATTCAAAATCAATAATTTCGATCTGTTGCGTCCAAGGCGGGGATGAGTAACTACCGGGAATGAGAATTCCCGCAAGTTGGAGTCCGGGGACCTTCTTCCGGCCCAGGAGGCCCTGCAAACTGCCACGAAGTTGGGATTCGTCAGTTCGCCGACATGGGGTTTCGTCGCTTGGTGTCGGCGAAATCGTCACCTCGTGTCAGTAACGTGAAGACCTCTCACTTGCTTGCCGCTTTTGTGCCGGTTTCGTCTTAATTTTTAAGCGATCTCACCCTCTCTCTCAGTGGACGTTCCGCAGCTCGGTGGCTTGGCCCCGTTCGGTGTATGCGCTCCTGGACGGCGTAGCGATGCTCCCCCGGCTGAAATCTGGTGACGTTTCCTGCGGGGTTTTGACGGTGCTGTGGCTGCTTGAGCTGCGGTTTCGTCGTTTGCTGTCAGCAAAAATCGTCACTGGGATGTCAGCGGCGGCCATGCGCTGATTGACTGGTTCGACGTCGGGTCGACGATTCCTGTACGCAGCCGCTGTGCAACGCGACTGGATGAACTTGGCCTCAAGGGTGCAGAGCGGGCTGCGGGCAACCATTGAGCACTTGACCCGATATGGGCAGATGCCGGTCGCCGCCACCTTGTGATCGTCTGGGCCGTCACCAGGTCCAGCCCGGCCTCCTGAGGCTCACCTGTGAAACGTTCGCTGGGCAGTGTGCGGTGTGATCGTCGGTGGTCTCGCGCTGGCCATGCGCCACCGGGATGCGGCCCTTCGGCTCTCTTACCCCTAGCCGTTGACGCCGTGCCTGATGGACGGATTTGTGCACTCTGACCTGCGGCGATATCGGTTGAGTAGGGCTTCATCGGTCCTGTTCGGGCTCTGCTGCGCCGGGCGCGGGGCGCTTCCGCAACCTGGTCAATCTCGGCTCTCAGCTCCCCTACCTCGGCGTGCAGGGCCTCGTGGCGGGCCTTGAGGTCCTCCCGCTGGCCGCGTAGTTCGGCGAGCAGGTCCTGGTTGGCCTCGTGCAGTGTCTGCACCCGGATCAGCTCGGTGGCGCGGGCTTCGGCCTGCTGCCGGGCTGGCTACAGGCTGCGGCGTTGCGCAGGATGTGTGGTCGCGCTGATAACCGTCGACGTAGCGCAGAACCATGACCCAGATGGCTTGGCTCAGGAATGGTGGTGGGGCTCGCTGCTACGCCGGGCACAGAGATTCTTCGCTGCCCGAAGGTCGGCGCAGAACCGTCGGTGTCACCGACATCACGGGACGTTTCCGGGACGGCATGACGAGGAGAAAGACGCTCTGAGCTGGGGGTTCGTCGCCTGCTGTCAGTGGAAATCGTCATCAGGATGTCAGTGAGGCCTCCGTCAATGATGGGTGGCTCCCGGGCCCGGTTATTGGTTTCTCCGCTTGGTCAGGCTCGATACCTGCACCTCTACGCCGGAGCGGGGCACGGTGTTGAGAGAGGCGTTTTCCGGTGTCGATGGCCGCTGCGGCGGAAGGGGGCGAGCGTCTCAGGGACGCTCAGGGAAGTCCTCGCGATGTGGGGTACCGCCTGAGCCCTCAGCCGATGCGGTCTCCGGGAGCGGTTGAAGGACGAGGAGACGGCTGATCATCTGCTGGGCGACCTCTTCGCGCTGCTCGGCGGCCTGGGCACGGAGTTCGGCCCTTTCCAGTGCCTGTTGCAGCGCCTCCAGCCGGGTGTCGGCCACCGCGATTGCGGTCCGTGCCTCATCGCGCTGAATACCGGTGCGCCGCAGTTCCTCACGTTCGGCGGCGAGTTCCTCGCGCACCTGGGTGATCTCGGCGCGGGCCGCCGTGGCTTCCTGGTGCGCCTTTTCCCGGGCGCTCTCGGCGCGCTCGACTCGGCTACCAGCGGCTTTCAGATCGGTACGTGCCTGATCGAGAGCGGTGGTGCGGTCGGCCAGTGCGGTTTTTAGTGTGGCGATCTGCCGGTCGTGTTCGTTGGTCGCAGCGCGGGCCTGGCGGCGTTCGGCGTCCAGGACGCCCTGCAGGGCGTCACGTTCGGAGGTGATGCGCCGGGTGATGTGTTCGGCGACGGTGGCGCGCTCGGCGCTGGTGGTGGCGTCTTGCTGGGCGTGGGCGCGGGCGGATTCGTGCTCGCCGGCGGTGCGCCAGGCCGCGCGTTCGGACTCCTCGGCGCGCTGCTGCGCCGCGGCGGCTTTTTCCACAGCCTTCTCGCTGGCGGCGATCGCGGCCTCGGCGCTGTCCTGAGCGACGGTGGCGCGCCGGTCGGCGGCGGTGATGCGTTCGGCGGCGCGCTGCTCGGCGGCCGCGGCGGCGGCGCGGGCCTCTTCTGCGGCCTGTTCGGCGGCGTCGATCTGGGTGAGCGCACCGGTGGTCGCGACGCTCAGCGCTTCGGTGAAGGCGGCCAGTTGGACGCTCCACTGCTCGCCTGCGCTTAGCAGATCGCCGCTCAGCGCACCGGTCCGGCGTAGGGCCTCGGCGACCACCGGGGTGTGGGTGGCGGTGCGGGCGCGGTGCGCGGCGGCGCGGCAGGCGTCCCCGCAGTACAGGGCCGGGCGACCGCTGCGCCGACCGGTGGGTTCGAGCCGGTTGACGCATCCCGAGCGGGCGCACATCCGCCCCGTATCGGGATCATCTGGGCCCTTCTCAAGGGTCGCAAAGGGGTCGAACGCGCGGGAAGGATCGTCACTCACTCGCAAAGAATAGCATCGTACCGTTCGCGAACGATCATATTTTCGTGCGTCACGAAACGAAACTCTGAAGATCAGTGCATCCTGAGCAGGCTTGCGATAAGTTGCCTTATCGCAAGCCTGAAGCGCCAAAAATAGAACCAATGATCCTATGAATTAACGGGGGGTGGCCGCATGAACCTGGAGCGCCCAGACGAAGATGACGGCACGACGCCGGGCCTTGACGGCAATGACGGTGCCGGGGTGGGTGCCTTCCCCGATGAGCCGAGCTCGCCCGGGACCGTGCTTGCCCGGCGCGCTCCGGCCGACAGTGCGGCACGTATGGGCGATGCGGTCGTTTTGGACGGGGTGACGGTCGTCGGTGATCGGCGCTCGGCCGACGAGCAGGTGACCGAGGAGGCGGCGCGGCTGATCGCGGCGGCTCCGGCGGCCAACACCAGCCGCGCCTACGCCCGCGTCTGGGCCGGCTACCTGTCCTGGTGCACGGCCACCGGCCGCACCCCGCTGCCGGCCACCGCCGCCACCCTGGCCAGTTTCGTCGCCGAGCTGGCCGGGCGCGGCCTGGCCCCGGCCAGCATCGACCAGGCGCTGGCCTGTGTATCGTCCGCGCACGGCAAGGCGGGCCTGGCCAGACCGCACACCACCGCCGCCCGCGACGCGTTGCGCGCCTACCGCCGTGACTGGAGCACCAAGGGGGGCAACACGGTGCGCAAGGCCCCGCCGATCACCATCGACATCCTGCGCAGCCTCGTCGCGCACACCCCCGACGACACCCCCACCGGCATCCGGGACCGAGCCGCGCTGGTGCTCGGCTTCGCCCTGATGGGCCGGCGCAGCGAGATCGCCGCCATCGACTGCGACCACCTCACCTTCCCGCGCCAAGGACTGGAGGTGTTCATCCCCGTGAGCAAAACCGACCAGGACGCCGCCGGGCAAACCGTCGCGGTCCCCTACGGCTCACACCTTGCCACCTGCCCGGTGCGCTCGGTGCAGACCTGGCTGGCCGTGCTGCGCGAGCACGGCATCGCCACCGGGGCGCTGCTGCGGCCCATCGACCGCTTCGGCCGCATCGGCGGCACCCCCGGCTGGGCCGGCCGCGGCGGACTACGGCTGTCGGGCGTCACGCTGAACACCATCGTCAAGGACGCCGCACGACGAGCCGGTCTAGCCGACGCCGAGCGCTACAGCGCACACGGGCTACGCGCCGGCGGCGCGACCACCCTGGCCGACGCGAACGTGCCCACCGGCAAAATCGCCGAACAGGGCCGCTGGAAGCCCACCTCCCCCACCGTGCACGGTTACGTCCGCGCCGTCGACCGCTGGAAGGACAACCCCATGGGCAAAGCCGGGCTCTAGCATCAAAACCGCGCAAAGTTGCAGCAGATGCAACACTCGGCATGATCGGCTACGACTCATCATGCCTGGTCGTACGGGTGTAGGTAGTTGCTTTGCCGTTGACTCAGACCGCGTTGGCCAAGGAGATGGCGGCAGCCGCGATTAACCTCAACAATGTTGCATTAGATGCAACGGAGGTGACTTGTGGTGCAAGCGGCCGATTTGCCTGGTGCTGCGCATCTGGAGCTGGTGGAGGGAGTGATCCATCTCGATCCGGCCCAAGCGGTGTTCGAGGCGATGCTGGCGGGCTGGGCTCGGCAACAGCGCACCCGGTTCTTGAATGACGAGGGGACGATCGGACCTCGGATGTCGCTGGTGCGGCGGCTCTCGGAGTTCACCAACACCTACCCCTGGCAGTGGGAGCCCTCCGATGGTGAGGACTTCATCGTGCATTTGCGGTCCACCGGGCGGAAGCGGCCGATCGTCATGTCGACCGCGCGGGGATATGAGCTGGCGATCAGCTTGTTCATGGAGTACGTCACTGATCGCCGTTACGGCTGGCCAGCGGTGTGCTGGGACCGGTTCATGCAGGTCCCCCAGCAGATCTTCCACGATGGCAATACCGTCACGCATGTCACCGACTTTGAGGGGCAACCAGGGCGCCGGCCACTGACCTATGACGAGGTGCAGGCACTGTTCGACGCTGCGGACGGCCGGGTCGAGGCGGCCCAGCGGCGTGGCCGCAAAGGTGGGCTGACCGCGCTGCGGGACGCGGCCCTGCTCAAAACGGTCTACGCCTACGGACTGCGCCGCAGGGAAGCTCGAGGCCTGGACCTGAGCGATCGGCGACACGCACCCAAAAGCCCCCAGTACGGTCAGTACGGAGCGTGGTTCATCCGCTGGGGCAAGGCATCGAAGGGCAGTCCTCCCAAGCGCCGCACAGTGTTGACGGTGCCGGAGATGGACTGGGTTGTGGATGTCCTCGATCACTGGGTCACCGAGGTCAGGCCACTGTTCAGCCCGGGTTCTCTAGCGGCGCTCTGGGTGACCGAACGGTCGAGTCGCATGTCGCTGCGAGGGATCAACACGGCATTCGAGCAGGTCCGCGAGGCGGCCGGGTTGCCATCTGACCTTGATCTTCATTCGCTGCGCCACTCCTACATCACGCATCTGGTGGAGTTCGACTATCCGGAGCGGTTCGTGTCCGAGCAGGCCGGTCATCGGTACGCCTCGACGACCTCGATCTACACAAACGTGTCCGATGACTATCGCAACAGGCTGATTCGCCGCTCGCTGGAGAGACGCGCAGAGCTGTGGGAGGACCCGAAGTGATCAAGAAGATGGGGTACCGGTGGAATCTACGCAAGCTGATGGCCGACCGGGACATGTTTCAGACCAGCGACCTGGGTCCGCTGCTTGCCGAGCGTGGGATCCATCTGTCCCGGGAACAGGTGTTCCGGCTGGTCACCCAACCGCCGCAACGGCTGTCGATGGACACCCTGGCGGCGCTCTGCGACGTGCTCGGTTGCACTCCTAACGATCTCATCGAGATCGACGTCGTCAATGCCCAAGTTGCCAAGGTCGCTGGTGATGTCGGTGAGCGGACCGCCTCGCCGAGAGCCCGGCGGACCACCATCCGTCGCCCGGAGAGCACATGACCCCCAAAGGGCGAGGAGAACCGCGCCCGGTCGTGCTGGAGCGGGCGGCCCGTCATGTCGTCGCTGCAGTGCCCGAGCTCGACCTTGCCACCGCGCGTGACATGGTCGAGAAGGCCACGGCCCGACCCACGCTCCGCCAGCTTGAAGCTCACCTTGCCGCGTTCCCCGACGCTCTGACGTCGGGCTCCTGCGATGCGCCCATGCCGGTGCTCGTGCTGGCTGGCCTTCTGGTCGCTGCGGGACACACCAATGTTCGCGTCCCCGGCTGCACCGGATGCGGCCAGACAGCAGGGCTACGACACCGGATCGAGGGTGGCCGACTCTGCGACCACTGCTACCACCTTGCCCTTCGAGCTGTGTGTTCTCACTGCGACAGAGAACGAACGATCAGCAGCCGAGACGATCAGGGCCGCGTTCTCTGCACCTCCTGCAGGCCCCGCCGATCCGAGGTCTGCGGAAACTGTGGCCTGCTCCGAAGACCGGCAGCTCGACGCGATGACGGCGCCGCCCTCTGCCCGAACTGCTACCAGACCCCCGCGCGTGCCTGCAGCCGGTGCGGTCAGGTCGCCCCCACCTACGCCAACACCTCCAATGGCCCCATCTGCAAACTCTGCTACCAGCGGCCGCGTCGCCGATGCGGTGCATGCGGACAAGTACGCACGATCGACCGACGCGCCACCGGAACCGAGCCTGACCTCTGCGGTCGCTGCAACATCCGGCCGGAACGCCCTTGCACGATCTGCGGGCGTTCTCACCACGCGAACCCCCTGGCACATCTACCCCTGTGTCTGAGCTGCCGCGACGCGGGCCATGTGCTCGAACCAGACCTCAGGGAGCCCACCGACAGAACGCGACGGCGCCGAAGCGAAACCATCCGCGATGTCGTACTCAAACGCCTCCGCGACCTGCTCTCTCATCCCGAACATGGCCTCGCATCACAGCTCACGCCGGTGCTCGAGATCTTGGCCGATGCACCCAACCCGGCCTCAGTACTCGCCTGGCTCCGCCGCGGCCGCGGAGGCGTTCAACTGCTGACAGGCCTCGCCGAGCGTGCTCACCACGAGCCCATCACCCATGATCTCCTCGACAGCTACCCCCAAAGCTACGTCCTCCACCGCCTGCGCGACCTCCTCGTCTACTCCGGCGTGCTCCCCGAGAGGGCCGAACTGCTCGACCGCATCGAGCCTTGGCTTGACCATGTTCTCAGCCGGCATTCGCAGGAGCATGTCAGCATCGTGCGGCCCTTCGCGGTTTGGCACGCTCTGCGCCGAGCCCGGCAGCGCGCACGCAGGCGCCCCACCACGACCAACGCCGCCACCTGGGTCCGCTCGCAGGTCACCCTCGCCCTGGATCTCCTGTCCTTCCTCGACGATCGCGGCAAGACCCTCGCCACCGCCACGCAAGCAGACATCGACGCCTGGCTCGACGGCGCCACCGAGTATCGCTACCTGCTCGGCAGCTTCATCAACTGGGCCAGAGCCCGCCACCTCTGCGGAGAACTGGCCATCCCCAGACGCCCCCGCACCGATCCGGATACCTTCCTCGACGAAGCTCACCGGACGCAACTCCTCACACGCTGCCTGCACGATTGCGATCTTCCCCTGGACGTCCGCGCCGCAGGGGCATTGATGCTGCTTTACGGGCAGACAGCCTCTCGGCTGGCCGCCCTCACCACCGCCGACATCCGGCAGGTCGGTCAGGAAACCTACCTGCAATTCGACGTGACCCCGGCCCTTCTCCCTCCACCACTCGCCTCCCTGGTCCAGGCCCTGCGCGACACATCCTCGCGCGGCATAAGCTTCCAGCACTCAGACGAGCAGACCCGGCTGCTCTTCCCCGGTCGATTCCCCGGCAGACCCATCGCCGCCAAGGTCCTACTCCGAAAACTCCGCCGACACGGCATCGACCCCCGCCCCGCACGCCACGCTGCACGCGCCGCCTGGGCCCAAGACCTGCCCGCCCCCATCGCCGCCGATCTGCTCGGCGTCAGCATCAGCACCGCCACCAAGTGGGCCACCCGCACTCGACGAGATTGGAGCGACTACATAGCGGCGCGTCACCAACAACGGGACGGAGACGTCTCTGGGTGATCCCGGCGGTGGAAGTGGTGCCACTTGAATCCGCAGATCATCGGCAGACCGGCGTAATTCGGTTGGCTGTCGTCGGCCGTTTGTGGATACTGCCGGAATGTTCTCTGATGCTGAGGCCGCAGCTCTCTACGACGTGATGAACCCGTGGGACCCCGCCCGTTACCCCGAGGTCGTCTTCTGCACCGAACTCGTGATGGCGGCCGGTGCCGTACTGGATCTCGGCTGCGGCACCGGGAGCATGCTGCACTACGCCCGCGATCTTGGTCACACCGGACGTCTCGTCGGTCTCGACCCCGATCAGGGCATGCTGGATCGGGCCAGGCGCCGCACCGACATCGAATGGGTCTCCGGCGTCGCCGCCGACGCCGTCTGGGACAGGGAGTTCGACCTGGCCACGATGACCAGCAACGCCTTCCAGTGCCTGGTCACCGATGATGAACTGCGTGCTTCCCTGATCGCGATCCGCACCTCGCTCCGCGACGGTGGCCAGTTCGTCTTCGGCACCCGCCACCCGCAGGCTCGCGCCTGGGAAAGCTGGAACCCGTCGAACGCCTTCGACATCGAAGATGCCACCGGACGCAAGCTACGCATGTGGCATGAAGTTGAGTCTGTCGTTGGCGATGTCGTCACGTTCACCGAGACCACCGCCGAGCGCGACGACACAGTCCTCCGCGTCGACCGGACAAGCCTGCGCTTCCTCGACGTCCCAGCACTGGCCACGTTCCTGACCGAGGCCGGGTTCACCATCGAGGATCAGTACGGCGACTGGCACCGGGGTCCCATCACCGAAACCAGTCGCGAGATCATCACGATCGCCCACCGCAGCTGAACCAGTACCCGACACCAGATGGGAATACTGCACACTTCGAATAAGTGCACTTCACCAGTCTGAATCGCCCGGGGCTGAGGTGACGACTTGGCTGTTTCGCATTGATTCAGCATGATCTTCCCGTCACAGGATCATCACACTCCATTCGTTTGCTTCCGCACTTCTGACCCGCCGTGTGTCGACGACGGGTGAAAACTGGCAGGCAGGGTGTGTCCAGTTAACGGCTCTGTCGAGATTCGGCTCTGTCGCAGATTCGGTGGTGACGGAACGTCCCCTGCGTCACGGTGAGTCATGCGTGATATCGACGAGCTTGTGAGTGTCGTGTTCTCGGGCTTATCGCCGCTGGTCGTGGAGGACGTGGCGGACGAGGGGGAACATATCCGGGTGCGGGCGCGGACCCCAGACGGGTCGGTCGCGTGCCCGCGCTGTGGAGCCGAGACAACACGGGTGCACGGCTACCACGAGCGGAGCGTGGCCGATGTCCCGGTCGATGCACGCCGCGTGCTCGTGGTGGTGCGGATCCGCCGCCTGGTATGCCCGACGCGCGGCTGCCATCAGACGTTCCGCGAACAGCTCCCCGGCGTGCTGGAACGCTACCAGCGGCGCACTCCCCGCCTGGCCGGCCAGATCGGCGCGGTGGTCCGCGAACTGGCCGGACGCGCCGGCACCCGGGTCTTATCCGCCCTGGCCGTGCGCCTGTCCCGGCATACCGCCCTGCGCCTCCTGCTGCGCCTGCCCCTGCCCCTGCCCCGGCTTCAGGTGCCCCGCGTCCTGGGGGTGGACGACTTCGCCCTGCGTCGGCGTCACCGCTACGCCACCGTGCTCATCAACGCCGAAACCCGCGAGCGTATCGATGTCCTGCCTGATCGCACCGCCGACACACTGGAGGCCTGGCTTCGCGCCCATCCCGGGGTGCAGGTCGTGTGCCGAGACGGCTCCGGCGCCTACGCCGAAGCGATTCGCCGCGCCCTCCCGCAAACGATCCAGGCCGGCGATCGGTGGCAGTGCGCCATGAGGCGCCTGGTCGTATCCCCGGCTGAGCCGGGAGGAATTGGAAGGAGGTTCCTGGGTCCGATGGCTCACCTGGATCCGAAAGGTGAAGGGGACAGCAGCATGTCATTGAAGCGGCGGCCGTGCTCAGGCGTTGGAGGCGGCGTGCCGTGGGACCCGCGTGATATGGCGAAAGCTGGATTACCTGAATCCCAATCTCCAGTTGATGGAAGGTCGCATCCGTCGGAAATCGACGCCCGAAGCCGACGCCGCGCTCTGCCCGGGTTTAGGACTCCTAACAAAAGTGGTGGGCTTGACCTGGTCAGAGGTCGGTGTCGTGCACGAGGCCGCCGGGTAGCGGGACGCGGTCAGCCGCGTAATCGCAC
>NZ_JBIUTQ010000041.1:9185-11972 GCF_044741965.1 Streptosporangium sp. NPDC087985 | reverse complement strand
TGCTCGTCAGGGATCTGCTGCGGTTGTCTCATCGCCACTTGGCGGATCGTCTCCCTTGCACCATTGAAGGAGGTAGGCCGTGGGATGCCCGGGGGCCTCGGTCGGGAACCGAACATTCTGACCGGCGTGCTCAAAGCGACAGTGCGTGACCCATCTGGTCGGGCCCCGACGCCAGACTGTTTAACGGGCTTGTATCCCCAGAAGGAACCGGCGTTCGGCGGGCAACCCGTGCCAATTTTCACGCCTGTGTGGCGTCACCGGAAGGGACAGGAAGACTTTTTACAAGCCAAGGGCAGCATGCACGTCACACGGCTCATGTGCTGGTCAGACGGTAGATACGGGTCGGGGATGTGTGATCACGTAAGGCGGTGTTGCTGTACGGCACTGCTGTACCAACCCTCCCTGAGGGGCCAAGGTCATTCCGGGTAATCCCGGGTCCCTTGAATCGCCTCACCCTCAAGCTGTGCGAGATAGTGACGAGATCATCTCTTTCACCCATGGTCTCCGGAAGCGTATTTAGGCTTAGGACATCTAGATCGGTGGCGGCGAGCCGATTGCCCCTAGGGTGAACGGAGGTAGGCTCGTGGAACAGGAGCCGTCGCCCGCAGAGGGTCGGCGAACTTTCATCGGGTACCTCAAACAGGCGCGCGAGATGGCCTGGAATCCTTCCGCCGCATGGCTGGCCCGCCAGTCTAGGATCTCCCAGAGCACAGTGGAAAGCCTGATCGGTGGCCGGCGTACGAGGCTGCCTGATTGGAACACCCAAGTAGAGCCGCTGCTGGCCGCCTACCGATGCAAAGTGGCAGACGATCAGCGCGGACATCCCGACGCGGTACTGGGCACCATGTCGGCTTGGAAGCAGGCCTACGACGATGCGCAAAACACCCGGCCAATCACCTGCCCGCTGCCGGTACGCCCTGTCATCGCGCCACCAGCAGACCAGCGAAACGTGCACCAAAGAAGCTCTGCCTGGGAAGGTACAGACCTGCACGGTCCGGGGCGGCCAATCAAGCAGGTGCGAGCGGTTGATCTGGAAGTGCATCCGGCGATCGACGCTGGCGCGGTCGGCATGGGCCTGGACACGTTGCCCGCCTACATTAACCGCGCCCACGATGAGGCCTTGGCCGCTGTAGTGCAGAAGGTCCGCGATCACGGCGATGTTCGCATGCGAGTGCTAGTCGGCGGATCTTCCACTGGCAAGACCCGCACTTGCTGGGAGGCCGTGCGCCACCTGCCGCCGCCGTGGCGGCTGTGGCATCCGCTGCGCCCAGATCGGCCTGAGGCGGCGTTGACCGATCTGGAGAATGTTGGCCCGCACACCGTGGTTTGGCTGAACGAAGCCCAGCATTACCTGCTCACTCCTGTAAGCACAACAGGCGAGCAGGTCGCCGCCGGGATACGTGAACTGCTGGCTAGCCCCAAGCGAGGTCCAGTGCTGGTGTTGGGCACCCTGTGGCCACAATACTGGGACCTTCTGACCGCTGTCCCTACTCCCGGCAAGCCTGATCCGCACGCCCAAGCCCGTGACCTGCTCAAAAATGTCAGCATCCGCATCCCGGACGCCTTCACTGGCTCTGACCTTGACGCCGCCACCGTCACTGCGGAGAAGGATCCACGGCTGGCCGAAGCTCTGCGCCATGCCTCATCGGGAGCGCTGACTCAGTACCTAGCTGGCGGGCCCGCCCTGATCGAGCGCTATGACAAGGCCGCCCTCGCGGCCCGGGCGCTGTTGCACGCGGCAATGGATGCTCGTCGGCTCGGGCACGAGGCCACCTTGCCGCGGCTGCTGCTAGAAGAAGCCGCCGCCGGCTACCTCAGCGACGACCAATGGGACCTGCTGGCCGATGACTGGCTGGAGAAGGCGTTCGCCTACCTGACTGACCCACTGCCATGTCGCGGGGCCCGCCCTCCACTGACTCGGATCAAGTCTCGCCCCGGCACCTCCTTCGTTCCGACAAGTCGGGAGAGGGGTGAACCATTTTACCGGCTGGCCGACTACCTGGAACAACACGGCGCTCAAGCCCGCCGTCTGGTATGTCCCCCGGCTGGGTTCTGGGACGCCGCCACCCGCCACGCTGCTACCTCAAGAGACCATACCGCTCTCGCTCAGGCCGCAGACGATCGAGGACGTTACCGTCATGCCTTTGCTCTGTGGCAACGCGCCGCTGACGCTGGCGACAACCATGCTCTGCACGCCTTGGCCCGGCTACGGGATCAGGTCGGCGACCATGAAGGAGCTGAGCGACTAGCCCGCGCAGCCGCCGACATCGGCAACAGCGATGCACTGTACAACTTAGCCCGAGCACGAAAGCAGAGCGGCAGCCAGAAAGAAGCTAAGCGGCTATACCTACTGGCCGCCGACACTGGCAACAGCCATGCGCTGTACGCCCTGGCCGAACTGCGGGAGCAAGCTGGCGACCGCGAAGGGGCTGAGCGACTAGCCCGCGCAGCCACCGACGCCAGCAACACCAACGCACTACGCGCTCTAGCCCAGGCTAGAAAACAGCTCGGCGAACAGGATGGGGCTGAGCGACTAGCCCGCGCAGCCGCCGACGCCAGCGACCCATTCGCGCTGCGAACCCTGGCACAGCAACTGGAACAGGCCGACGAACAGGATGGGGCTGAGCGACTAGCCCGCGCAGCCGCCGACCTCGGCAACAGCGATGCACTGTACGTCTTAGCCCGAATGCGGGAAAGAGCTGGCGACCATGAAGGGGCTGAGCGACTAGCCCGCGCAGCCACCGACATCGGCAACACCAACGCACTACGCGCTCTAGCCCGAATGCG
>NZ_JBIUTQ010000041.1:0-9089 GCF_044741965.1 Streptosporangium sp. NPDC087985 | reverse complement strand
TGCGGGAAAGAGCTGGCGACCATGAAGGGGCTGAGCGACTAGCCCGCGCAGCCACCGACATCGGCAACACCAACGCACTACACGCTCTAGCCCAACAGCGGGAAAGAGCTGGCGACCATGAAGGGGCTGAGCGACTAGCCCGCGCAGCCACCGACATCGGCAACACCAACGCACTACACGCTCTAGCCCAACAACATGAGCAAGCTGGCGACCAGGATGGGGCCGAGCAGTTATACCGCCTAGCCGCCGATACCGGTGACCCCTTCGTTCTAGAGGACTTAGCGTGGCAACGGGAGCAAGTCGGCGACCGTAAAGAAGCCGAGCGGCTAGCCCGCGCAGCCATCGACGCTGGTAACCCCAAGGCGCTGCGGCGGCTGGCCCAGCAACTGAAGCAGACAGGGAATGGTCGGCAGGGGGATCTGCTGCGGTTCGGGCTAGAGGCCGATGGCTGTATCGCTGATCCGTGGTGAGGCGACACGCTTGATGTTTGATCGACTCCACCAAACTCGGGGTACATCAAAGCGGAAGGATTCCGCGCTGCCTCGCGCGCCTGTTTGAGGTACCCAATGAAAGTTCGCCGACCCTCTGCGGGCGACGGCTCCTGTTCCACGAGCCTACCTCCGTTCACCCTAGAGGCAATCGGCTCGCCGCCACCGATCTAGATGTCCTAAGCCTAAATACGCTTCCGGAGACCATGGGCGAAAGAGATGATCTCGTCATCATCCTCGACAGCCTGCAGTGATCTGGGTAACCCGGGGTTACCCGGGGTCGCCTCCATATCGAGACAGCACGTGTGCTTGCTCGGTGGGATCGGAGCATGTCAGGGACGACGTCGCGCTATGGCCGCCTAGCCGCCATAACCACCGCCACCGCAGGTGCCCCCGCCGCCGCGTGGGCCGTTCATCCGGCGCTCAGCACCGTCATCGCCAGCTTAGAGACAGTCGTTGGTATGACCATCATAGGAGCCGCGTTGTTCGGCTCCTATCGCCTCAGCGAACGCGCATTCCGACTGCTGCGCTGGATCGCCGACCGGCCCGAACCACCCCAGCGCCGCACCCGATGAACCACCCCATGCCACCCTGCACCCAAGGGATGGGCAAGAATAGAGGGAAGCCACTGGCGCATGGTCAGGGGACCTGATGTACCGGTTGGAGGAACAACGTCAATGCGGGTCAGCACCCCCCTTCCCAGCTGCGTTCGAAGGTCTTATGGAAGTCCCAGCCTAGATATCTGTTGAAGATTCCGCCGATACTACTGAGCTCTCGGGCCGATGGCAGTCACCAGGCGTCCTGGACGGTAACCATCCGCCGACCCGAACAGCTCTTGGCACTAAACACACATGTGCCTTGCCGTGCATCCTTCGCGGCGGGATACACCTCCTTGACGAATCTTCCGAGAGAATTAAACCCAGGCTCCTTCATTACGAGTTAGAACACGAACGTCCAGAACCGTCCATCGCTGTCTCACGTGCCTGATCGGACGGGGTCGACGAGGTCCGGGAGTCCAGACGTGTCCAGGGTTGTCCAGGACCGTTGTTAGTCCTCGATATCCCTGGCGGGATGCCCGTTCCGGGGTGAAAATCGGGGTGGTTGCTCGCCGACGTCGTAGGTGCTTGGTCTGGTTGAGGCCGTTTGTTAGTCGGACGCCGGGGTTCGCTACCGCCTGCCCAGTGACGCTCCGATTTTCGGATTAGCATCCCCGTTAGCAAGATCAGCCTTCTCGCTGCCCGACTGCCTGGACCGGTCACCTTCCGTTCGGAGGATCTCCATCGCCTGGAGCACGTCAGTGACGACATGATCCGCGTCACGCTCCTGATCCGGCCATGTCCCTCGGTCGATCCACACCGTACGGAGACCGGCCGCCTGTCCCCCACCGATGTCGGCAAGGGGGTGGTCTCCGACCATCCATCCCCCACCTTCGAGGGTCATGCCGCAACGCTGGGCCGCGACCTCGAACAGCCCGACATCGGGCTTACGGATACCTTCGATCCCTGAGAGCGCGTAGGCGTCGACGGCCTCGGCCAGTCCCGTCCGCTGAATCTTGCCGAGCTGGTTGTCCGCGGTTCCATTGGTGACGATCGCCACCCTCCAGCCCGACGCACGGAGCCGAGACAGCTCGTCCATCACCTCGGGCCGACAGTGGACGAGGTACGGCATGCGCTGACGGTAGCGGCTTCACAGCTCGTCGACCGACTCGGGCAAGGCGAAGCGGTCACGGACCTTGGTGAAAAAGACCTCACGATGCGGGTAACCGGCCCGGTCGAGAGAGAGCAACCAGTCAACCGCTTCGCGCTCCAAAGCGTGCTCCTCAGCGAACTCCTCGGCCCATACCTGGAAAGCCTCGTCCAGGTTGACGAGCGTGTTGTCTAGGTCGAAGAGCGCGAGTCGCTGCACGTCAAGCCACCTTAATCGAGTCGTCGTCATTAGTGTGAGTGCCTGCTTGCAAACGGAAGCCGGCCATGGCGAAGAGGACTCCCTGCCCTGCTCAAGCGGCAGATGCGGGTCAGTGGCGTGCGATCGAGTAAAACAGCGTTGCTGCACAGCGGCTCGATAGACGGCTAGCCAGCTCATCCGATGGCAAGTGGACCCGTACCGCAGGGCCACCAGGCCCGAGGAACGGAAGCCACGCGGCAGCCCAAAGAGCACCACCTCGGGAGAGGAGTCGTTGTGACCATGACTAACCTGACCTGATCTGAGCGAAAACCCGATTCGCCCGTTACCATACTTCTAGAAATGCTAGACTTATTTGTCTCATACATAAAAAATGGCCCACCTGCGCTAATTGTTGATTTCCTCGAAAAGGGTTACTCATGAAGCAAAGCTCCTCGCGTGAAATTTTCAAGAGCGCACGGTCGGCGCGTCGCTAGATCTGGGAGCTAGCAACCCTCGCCATTTCACTATCTCTAGCGGTAAACCTGATCAGCTCTGCAATATTCGAAACATGGGACGGCCCATACAGCGTCATTGGCGGCATCGCCATTATTGCCGCCTGTATCACCTACTTTGCTGTAGCGAGAACTCGCGAGCGCGAGTTTTCTACCGAAATAGATGCTGCATTTATAGTAAACCGTAAAGATCCAGAAAGGATTATCCCTGTTCCAGGGTATCATTTCGGGCAGGCGTTCTTTCGTACCACGACTTCGGTATTTTCAGAGAATGAGGCATTGAAGCGACAGTGGGTGAGTGAACCACCATCAGATGCCTTTCGGATAAAGGAATCAACTCTCCAGTGGACCAATGCTGCGAGCCTGCGGTTGGCGCGCGAAGCCTCCGAATACTTGCTTCTTGAAGAACTTAGCACCCACCTCACGGACTACTTTGCCGACAAGGGATTCTCAGCACCTCAGCTAAAAGAGTTTTCTCGGGAGGATCTACCCGATGTGCTGCTTCGTAATCGAGTCCTCGAAATGATCTCTAGGGATATCGCAGATCGCCCCGGATTTCCACTAGAAGCCCATAACGATCAGCCCTCATCGACGATGTCCATCTACGGACATCTAATATACTCCAAATTCAATCTTTCACTTCCCGCAAAAAGCTCTATACGGTGAGGCCAAAATAATGCACTGGTGATCGACAGCCCAGTGATGCGAATAGAGCTCACAACTACTTGCGAGGGGATTTCCGCCTCACTTCCTCTGTCGTTCATAAGATATGTATTACACTTAGACCATAGGAGTGTCAGCGGATATGCGGTTAAATTCAAGATGCTTGCAAAATTAAAGAAGCCGCTCCTCACCTCCCGCTCTTCGTGGCTTTACCACGCATGGCTTGAGTCATTCACTCACAAAGTTATTTCCAGGTTTGATGTGGATGAATTTTTAAAAGAAATAAACTGGCCGTCAAACGAGATCCTGTTGACAGCTTTCTTTCGGACGACAAAGAGGCGAACCGTAGAGGCGCAGCCTGTTCAAGAAGGAACAGATGATAGAATTCGCAGCATACGAATTCAGAAGATGAACTTTGAGCGTCCGTCGGATGAGCCAGAGAAGCGTGATGGGTGAGCTTTTCTATCCCAGATGCCATCTGTTTCGCGTAAGCTTCTGAACGCCATATAATTACGGGATTATGGCTTGGCGCGTCGGCGGCGCTGGTCGCGACCGGCCGAAGAGCCGCAGCGCGGCCAGCGACCGTCCGACGCGCGGCGAGACGCCGTAGGCGGATCGCCTTTAAAAGCGAACAGATAAGTTACGTTCGATCTTGGGTTCGGTGCCCCTCAGGTGATCTGAGCTGCGGGTTCGGCGCTGTTCCAGACGCGTTCGAAGCTGTCCAGGTAGGTCGTTGCCGTGCTGTCGGTTTCGGTGTGCGTCAGGTAGATGACGGGTGCCTCAGGAGCTCGGGTGCCGTAGGCATGGAGGTTGACCAGGAGGTCATCGTCTGCGCAGTAGATCGAGTTGTAGAGCACCGTTTGATGGAGTCGGATCTCGACTCCGTCGACGTTTTGGAGTGGCCGGTAGAGGGTGAGCGCGTTTCGGACGCGGGCGGCCATGACGTCGCCGCCGAGGCCTTCTTCGATGCCGCGTGCTGTCACGTGTGGGCTGTCGGGGTGGCCGAGGAGGATGCGCACCCTGGCCCCGGCCTGGGCGCGGTTGGTCAGGATGCGGAGAAGTCCGGCGTCCTCGGCGAGGAACAGTCCGCTGTAGACGAGGATGCTGATCTCGCGTGAGGCGGATTCGAAGAACGTGCGCCAGGTGTCGGCCGGTACGGCCCAGCGGTGCGGATAGAGGGCCCTGATCTCACTGGAGAGGCCTCGTCGGTTCCGGACTTCCTCGGGCCACAGGTCGTTCTCATCGACGTGGAGGAGGTCGGCGACCGCCAGGCGGTGACGGGGATGCGGGATGCGGCCGTTGATCCAGCGGCTGACAGTCTTGGGGTCGACGGTCAGCTGGGTGGCGACATCGAGGGGTTGCAGCCGCGCCCGGATCAGCGCGTGACGGAGGCTTTCGTTCATGGGGCGCACCTTCCGTAACAGGGCCGATGGTCGCGACGCTAACACTAGACGTCCCTAGACGTCCTTAACTTGCGGTGCTGGAATCCCAGCTGGAAAGCGAAGCTCATCGGCGGGAGAGCCCAGCTCACGGGCTCCGCACGTCAAGCCGACAGGAGCACCTCGCATGAACAGCGCACAGGACAGACGGCGCGCCTACCAGCAGGACCTGCTGACCACGCTGCAGAACGAACTCGGCCAGCTGGAGATCACCACGGTCCTCATCGTGGACGCCAACGGTCAACCCTGTCTGGAGGTCGTCGACCGGCACTTCCGGACCCGGCGTGTCTATCTCCAGACGGCGTTCCACTGGTTCTACTGGGGCGACCGCCCAGACGAGCGATCCTCATCCCTGCGGGTGGAGAACGCGGCCAGGGTGATCTCCACCGCGGCCCAGGAGGGGTGGCGCGAGGGTGAGCAGGAGACGCTGAGTGTCGACCTGAGCAAGATCGCCGACGCGTACCGTATGTGAGCGGATGATGACGATGGGGAAAAGCACGTGGCTGACCGGTGGGCTGATCTATCCACAGCTCGCCGATCGACTCCGCGCCCAGATCGCGGCCGGCGACTACCCGGCGGGAAGTTTTCTGCCTTCTGAGTCGCTTATGGCTCAGCAGTTCCACGTGGCCAGGACCACCGTGCGGCGGAGCCTGGCCGTGCTGGAGGGCGAGGGACTGATCGTCACGCTGCCCGGCAAGGGGCGCGTGGTGGTAGGGGATGCCCAGACGGAAGCGTCGTACCGTTACCAGCAGATCGCGGGCGTGCTCCGTGAGCAGATCCGCGCCGGCATCCTCGCTGTGGAAACCGTACTGCCCAGCGAGCAGGCGCTACGGCGGCAGTACCACGCCTCGCGTAACACCGTCCGTTACGCTCTCGCGGTGCTGGAACGCGAAGGACTGATCACGACGGAACACGGTAGAGGCCGCTTCGTCCGGCCCCTGAACAATTGAGACGTCTTGAGACGTCCCGTCCGCAACACTGGATCCGCCCCGAGGGCCGGCGTCTATCGTGAACCGCATGCGACAAGCTGAGTGGGCGCGCGACCTGGCCAGGCAACTGCTGGAAAGGCCGTTGCCGCGCCGATGGGCGCACACCCAGGGAGTGGCCGCACGCGCCGCCTCACTGGCGCCGCTTCTCGGGGAGGAATCCGACCTGCTGACCGCCTCGGCCTGGCTGCACGACATCGGTTACTCGCCCGAGTTGGTCGACACCGGCTTCCACTCCCTCGACGGCGCCCGCTACCTGCGCGACGTCCACGCCGCCGACGACGCACTCTGCCGCCTGGTGGCCCATCACTCCTGCGCGGTCTATGAAGCGACCGAACGCGGCCTGCTCGACGTGCTGAACGCCGAATTCGACCAGGAACGCCCCGAGTTGGTGACGGCGCTGACCTACGCCGACATGACCACCAGCCCGGACGGTCTTCCCCTGGCGGCCCTCGACCGGCTCGCGGAGATCCATTCACGCTACGGCCCCGAGCATCTGGTCAGCCGCTCCATCCGCAACGCGACCCCGTGCATCATCTCGGCCGTCCGCGCGATCCAAGCCGCGTTGCAGGAACAATAGGAAGCCACCGCTTCAAGATCGGTTGTCATCCGATAGTGGCGCAGCCGAGCTACTCATCTCAGGCAGCTCGCCAGGGCGGACGCGCCTCTCCAGCCGCACCGGACACGATGAGGATGGCGGAGTACAGGGTGACAGTGAATACGCACCTCAGTGGCCATCGCGGTCGGGCGGGACCGGGTTGACGAGATCGCTGTCCCAAGCCAACCGTTGGTCAGAGTCGATTTCCATCACTTCGAGCTCCCCGTCGGCCACCAGCGTCGCGACGCACTCCTCACTGCCCCCGACGTATGTCGTCATCAGATCCACATCGGTGGCGACGCACCACGCGCGGTCCTGCGGCCACCACAGGCTGGCCCGCTGATCGCGCCACGGTGTCGCCGCGAACGACGTGGTGGCGGCCCCCACCGGTCCCGCCAAGAGCAGCATCGGCCGGGCCGGCATCTCAACCCTGGGAATCTCGCTCTCCACCGGAAGGTTGAGGTCGCCGAATCCCTCCCACACGGCGAACCAACACTGTTCAGGGGTGGCGGTATGCGCGGCGAGCAGCTGGGCCAGGCGTACGGTCTGCCGCATCGGCAGCGATCCCTCCTCAGGAGGGTCGTCCCATATGCCCGGCTGCCCATCCGCGGAGCGGAACCGCCACGAGCCGGTGATGAAAGGCCACTGCATCGCCGGATGCGCGGTACGCCCGGTGGCGCGGGTCACCTGCATCCAGGACACCTCTTCCTCGGTGCCGTCGACGGTCCGCCGCGCCGGATGGAACACCCGCGCGTAAGCGGCGAAGACCGGTGGCACCAGACATCCCACGGTGTTGTCGCTGAAGTCCCTCACCGCCGCCACCACCCAGTCCGCTGGACGCACGTCGACTTGCAAGGTCAGCTCGTTCACGGTGAAGGGCTCGCTCACCTTGCGAGTATGGCCAATCGGCTTGCCGCTCGCGCAGGCCGGGGCGCCGGCGCAGCTTCGGTGACGACGTCAGCCGATGTACGGCGTAGCCTGGCCGGCTAGGTAGTGCCCGATCCGCAGCCGCATTGACCGGTCCATGTCCAGCGCCTCGACCTGCTTACGCGGTACCCATCGCACTTCACGCGACTCGTCGCTCGGCGTGGGCTTGCCTGCGACGGCCCGGGCGGTGAGGACGATGGAGAACTCCTGCCGCGCCTCACCGTTGGAGGTGTAGAGGATCACGTGCTTAGGGTCGGTGTAGGTGCCGACAAGGCCGGTGATCTCACACCTGATGCCGGTCTCCTCAAAGGTCTCCCGGATCGCGGCCTCGGGCAGGGACTCGCCGAGGTCGATCGCGCCCCCGGGCACGGCCCAGTTGTCATTGTCGGAGCGGCGAATCATCAGGATGTTCCCGGCGTCGTTGGTGACCACGACATTGACCGAGGGGACGAGGCTGTTGGGCGCGGGCGCCTCGGGGTCGTCGTAGAAGTCCAGCCGGCGAGCCATGGCTCAGGACTCTACCGGTGTGGCACCGGCCCAGACGGCCTCGAAACTGTCGACGTAGGTCGAGACCATGCCCCCGCCCAGCACCTTGCGCAGGTGCAGGACCGGCGCGTTGGCGGCGGGCATGCCGTACAGGTGCGTGTTGGCGAGAAGCTGATCGTCCGCGCGGTAGATGGAGTTATAGAGGACGGTGCGGTGGAGCCGGATCTCCACGCCGTCGAGCTGTCGCAGCGGCCGGTACAGCACGAGCGACATCCTGATCTGCGCGGCCATGCCGTCGCCGATGCCTTCATCCTGGCCACGTTGAGCGACCTCCGGGGAGTCCGGGTCTCCAAGCAGGATGCGCACCCGTACACCTGCCCGCGCCTTGTCAGCGAACAGGCGCATGATGCCGGTGTCCTGGGCGATGAAGATGCCGCTGTAGACCAGAACGCCGATCCCCCGCTCGGCGGCGGAGAACAGACGTCCCCAGGTGTCCTTGGGGACGGTCCAGCGGTGCGGGTAGACGGTGACGATCTCGCTCTCGGACACCGCTGCCGCCTGCTGGGGGCTCAGCGCGTCCGGCCACAGGCACGCCTCCTCCACGCCGAGGAGTTTGGCGACCGCGAATCGATGCTTTCGGTACGGTATGCGGCCCTGAGTGATCCACCGCTCTACCGTCTTGGCATCGACCTGGACGGCTTCAGCCAGCGCGTCAACGGTGGTGCCATGTTCAAGGAGAGCCACGCGTAACCGCTCGTTCGCCATCTCACCTGCCCGCAAGGAGGGGACGTCCAGGGACCTGGCAATCGTAGACCGGACGTCCTGAACATGTCCCATCCTGTAGTGATCTCGTCCTGACTCTCTGTCGCGCTCTCGGTATCGCAAGACACCACCAGCGCCCGACAGCGTGGATAGCAAGAGCCGTGCCTAAGGTCCGTTTCGCCGTCAGTTCACCCCTCCGAAGCCGGACCAGTTACCTGGCCATGGCTGCATGACGGGCCATTGGATCGTTCTAGGGTCTGTTCGAGGTTCAGATCACTGAGGTTGCGGATTCGTCTGCGCGGTGCCGTCCTAGGGACGGCACGAGGAACACGTGCAGCATCCTG
>NZ_JBIUTQ010000040.1:0-12753 GCF_044741965.1 Streptosporangium sp. NPDC087985 | reverse complement strand
CAGCAGAAACCCATTCCGCAGACACTTACCGCTTAACCTGCAGAAACAGGATCACGCGGAGATCAACTCATACACCACTTCGCTGGACGTGACCCGCCCACGCCGCACGCCCGTGCGGCGGGCGGGCGTGGGGCCGTGGTGCGGCGGCGCGCCACGCCGCCGTCTTGATACCCACAAGAACAATTCGGCAAGGTCGTTCGGGAGGCTGCGACGCTCGGAGTAGCCAGGTGCCCTCATGGTGACGTACGGCGGGCTAGATGGACATGCGACCGAGCATCCACGGACGCAGGGCTAAATGACAAGTTGAGTGTCTGATTGCAAAGGGGAGCCGGTCACCACCTGGGGAGCTCCTCGGCCTGCTCAAGCGTGTGATGGTGGATGTTGACGTGAGGGGTTGTGCGGCCCTGTTGCTGTACTTCCGTGCTGTACGGCACGCCTCCTCGGGGCTACGGCACAGCCGCTCGATCACTGCTCGGCGTGCAGGATCTCCAGGGCCTGGAGCACGTCAGTGACGACATAATCAGCGTCGTGATCGTGGTCGGGCCACGTGCCTCGGTCGACCCAGATCGTACGCAGACCGGCTGCGTGTCCTCCGCCGATGTCGGCAACGAGGTGGTCACCGACCATCCATCCCCCGTCGGCAAGAACCACGCCACAGCGCTTGGCCGCGACCTCGAACAGACCGATGTCGGGCTTACGGATACCTTCGAGTCCCGAGAGCGCGTAGGCGTCGACGGCCTCGGCCAGCCCTGTCCGCTGAATCTTGCCGAGTTGATTGTCCGCGGTGCCGTTGGTGACGATCGCCACCTTCCAGCCGGATGCGCGGAGTCGAGACAGCCCGTCCATCACCTCGGGTTGACAGTGGACGAGGTACGGCATGCGCTCGCGGTAGCGGCTCCATAGCTCGTCAACCGGCTCGGGCACGGCGAAACGGTCCCGGACCTTGCTGAAGAAGACTTCACGGTGCGGGTAGCCGGCTCGATCTAGAGAGAGCAGCCAGTCGGTCGCCTCGTGTTCTAAATCGTGTTGCTCGGCGAACTCCCCAGCCCATACCTGGAACGCCTCGTCCAGGTTGACGAGCGTGTTGTCCAGGTCGAAGAGCGCGAGCCTCTGCACGGCACCCCACCTTATGAGGAAACGTCTGATCCTGAGACACCCGCATTAGGAGAGCGGTGGTCACACGGCTGGCGGATGCACTGTGACCTGCGCAAAGGCCCCGCGCAGCACGCACCGCTTGAAAGATCATCCCGCACATGTCCCGCACCTGTCGAGGTCGGCCCCCACGTCACTCGGTGGCAAGGCCCGACGGAGTAGGGTCGCAGTCGATCGCCCCACCCCGCACGGTGGGTGCCAAGCCAGCGATTGTCACGGCCTCAACCTTGATCACTTGATCCGTATGGTAGGGCAGGCCCGTCGTGGGTGACATGGCCTGTCGCTCCACCTGTAGGTCCAGGCCGCCCTTCTGACGCGATGGCGTGATACGACTTTGCTGTACAGCTCTCGGGCGACGCTCTGGAAGCCTGATCCGTGACCTCACTTGGGTGGCCTGGAACCCATACCCCATGCCGCCACGGAGCTCAGCCGCACCTTCCACGGCATAGGGCCATACTCTCCAGTGCCCGTTACGAAGTAGCCATCCTTTAGGTATAGATAATGTTCATCATGGTCAATCACTGCGCCTTCGGGTGTTAGATTCCCAGACGCACCAAATACCCCCTTCAAGATGGCGTGCGCCGTCGCGCCTCCCTCGCCCGCCTCGGCGATGCCTGTAAACCATTCTTCGTGCCACTGGGCTGGACTAACTAGCAGACCGCGAAGCAAACCCCCTGGAAGCACTAGCCATAGTCCCAGCGATCCCTTAGTAGCACTAACTAGGACTTCAAGAGACATAAGGGTAGAATCACCCCCTTGCCTGCCTCGTGGGATTGGATAGTCTTGACTCTCATCGCTCCACGGAGTGATTTCCGACTCGTGTGGCATAGAACCTCCCACTCTCGCTGGGGCACGCAGCATACGGCAAAGGAGGATTCAAATGAAGCCCTCGGTAGTAGGCATGGTGGATGCTGGATTTCTTACACGATCTATTTCTGGGGCGCTTCAAATTCCTGTCGGCGAAGTGCATGTTGAAGGCGAGGAGCTGACATCGTGGTTTCTCGTAGCCGCTAACCGAATGAATAACAGCCTTCTGCGATGCTATTGGTACGACGGTCAATACCCCGAAGGGGCTGCGCTTAGAAGTCGCCAGCGCGCCGAGCTGGATAAGCTGGAAGAGTGTGCAGGAATTCAGCTCAGACTAGGACACCTCCAGTCGCTACCTTTTGAGCACAAGGAGCAATTAAGGGCGGCCGCTAGCACAGCCGGCATAGACTACAGCAATCTCATGAAGCACTTCAATCTCGAAACGAGATACACACAAAAGGGCGTCGACACCCTTATCGTTCTAGACATGCTTCGATTTGTGCAACAGGGCATGACCAAGAGGATCGTCCTTGTTGCGGGAGACAGGGACCTGGCGGAAGCAGTTCGAGAAATCCAAAACTTGGGCGCAACTATAATACTTGCCTACCCCCAAGGCGCCCCCGTTGCCAAAGAGTTGGGCAACCTTGCCGACGAGAAAGTCGTCTGGAGCGAGGACCTTCTACGGCGACTTATTTCGAAGCGTGGTGATCGCATAGTTGACTTGATTGACAAGGTGCGCAGCGAAACCGAGTTGCTCACTGCGGCCAACGAGGCCCGCGATTAATCGAGAAACCTGGATGCCGCTCGGGGTTGTCCACAAAGACGTGCAGCACGTAATCCTGATCACCTCGTTCGCTGCCGACCCGCTGGGGCCGGGGACGGAGTGTGCGGTTCACGACCCCCGCCACACGGGCGTAAGCCTCCCTCGACCTTCGACCTCTGTGTGCCACCGCACACTGTCAGAGAGATCGTCGGCCACTCGGACATTGTGGTCACGATGACGATCTACGCCCATTCATCGCTCAAGGACAGACGAGCGCAACCCGACCACTTCATTACGAGTTAGAACACGATCATCCAAAACTGTCCACGGCTGACTTCCGGGCCTGGTTGGGCGGGCTCTACGGGGCCTCTCAGCCCATGACCGTCCAGAGCCGTCCGGATCCGTTGCTAGCATCCGCGTTAGCAAGATCGCCGTTCGTGCTGTCAGGAGACCTGGGCTAACTACTGCTCCGCTTGCAGGATCGCCATCGCCTGGAGCGCGTCAGCAACGGCATGATCAGCACCGTGATCGCGGTCGACCCAGATTGTACGCAGACGCGCTGCGCGCCCTCCGCCGGTGATGTCAGTGCTCGTCCGTCAAGCGTTAGATCTTCATCGAGTCGCCCCAGGTCGGGGAAGCTGCCAGCCGCGTTTCAGTATGTAGGCAAAATTTCCGCCTATGCGACAATTCGAGCCCTCTCCTGCGGGATATTGGCGAAAGTGGCGAATCACTCCGAGAACCATGTCCATGTGAATCTCTTGGGCACAGCCCCGAGCTTAGACATGAAGCCGTCGATACCATCGGCCGGTGGAGGGTTCATCAGTCTCGTGAGCTCCGGAGCGCACACATCCCACAAAACCTCCCGAATTTCAAATGGAGGAATACCTACATTTTCAGTGATCGTCTTGTAAGGGCCATCTTTACTATCAGGGTATTCCCCCAAACGATGCCTGGGAGTATAGTTGGTGAGAAAGGTTTGTGTAACCGTTTTTATGGCAATGTTAGAGCGATTCTCATAAAAGGCCTGGACTTCGACGCACTTGTTATCGGCGCTTTGATTGTGCCATTCCTTTAATGCAACTTTACCTTGCGGTCGCGGCTTGCTCGCCTGAGAGGGTGTCACTCGCGGTGGTTTTGGGCGAGGACTCGTTGCCACGACGCGAGGAGGTCTGGGTCTCACAACTTGAGAGGATAGGACAGTGGGAGTAGCTGTAATGGTGATAGTTACGGCGGAGGACGGTAGCGCTGTCGGGGTTCTGTTGAGCCAGAGCTGCGTGCTGACCAGAGCCACAGCGATGAGGAGCGATATAGACAGCCCCAAAACTGCCGCCCTAGCAAGATCGTTCATATAAACCAGGCTCGCTCTCACATCTTAAGTAACTGCGCGAAACGTTCGGCTCACATCAGATCGAGATAAAGCTGGTCAGTGTTACTTCGCCGAGGCGGAAGCCACGAGCCATGTCACGAACTTCAACCTTGGAGCCCTTCATTACTTGTGAACGGCACTGTCCTGGTCGGAGGGCTCGCGCCCTGGTCGGGCGGTAGATGCGGGTCGGTGGCATGTGATCGTGTAAGGCGGTGTTGCTGTATGAGCTGTTGTACAGCACTTCCCTGCGGAGCTGCGTCCTGGCCGCTCGGTCACCGCTCGGCGTGCAGGATCCCTATGGCCTGGAGCACGCCGGTAACGATATGGTCCGTGTCGGCTATCACGGAATTCCCCTGGCGTGTCACCCTGCGATCTTCGGTACTCATGCCTGTCTACCTGGCTCAATGCGGAGGTCTCGCCGAAGCAGGTCGCCGAGTGGGTGGGTAACAGCGTGGAAGTCCTGCACCTCACCTATGAGAAATGCCTCGTGGGTCACGACGAGATCGCCATGCGCCGGATCAGCGACGTACTGGGCGGAAATGGCAATATTAGCGTACATTGAGACCGCGAGAGTTGGAGGCCAGCAGTGGGACAGAGAGTCATCCGGACATCTCCCGAGTGGGAAAAGAAGAGCAACCAGAAGTCTGAAGGGATCGGAGGGAAGCACCCGAAGAAGCTGGCCAAGCGGATGAAGTTTGTTCCCCCGGGCTTCCTGCCGATGAGGCCGAAGAGCGAGATGGTTGATGATCCGCCCCCGAAGAAGCGGTAGACCCCGGAGCGCGGGAACGCATTGGGAAGAGTCAGCCGGAGTCAACAGATCACAGCCGGACACCGGCAACTGATCATAGATGCGAAAAAGCCCGGGTCATCGCGGTGAGGACCTAGGCTTTCGCCTTGTGCGGCCGGAGGTACTCGAAGCCCCAACCTTCTGACGCTCCTATGTCAAGCGACTGCTTGGTGGGTATGCGTCGGGGCGATGTCCCGGGCTTCGATGTCGGCGATCATGACGCGATAGACCACGTCTGACAGGTGTCGTTTGAGGACGCGCAGGCCGCCTTTGGTGGTGTCGTGGCAGGTTTGCCGGCGGCGTTCCAGCAGTTGGCGGGCGCCGGGGTGGCATCGGCTCTGGGTGAGGGCGATGCGGTGGAGGGCCGCGTTGAGCTGCCGGTTTCCGGCGCGGTTGAGCCGATAGACCTCGGTCTTGCCACTCCAGACCGGTATCGGGGCGGTGCCGTTATGCCGAGCAAAAGCGGCGGTGGTCCGGAAACGGCGAATGTCACCGATCTCTCCCAGGAGCTTGGCAGCAGTCAACACGCTGACACCGGTCACGGTCAGGAGCCCGGTCGCAAGAGGCTCGACCAGCGCCTTGAGCTCGGCTTCGACGGCGTTGGCCTGCGTCGACAGCAGGTCGATATGAGTCAGTTGGGCACAGGCGATCCGACGGGAGGTGCTCTCGGGCAGCGCGGCGAGCTGGGCGGCCAGCCGGACGCGCGTGGCGCTGTGTGCCAAGGTACGTCGAGCAGGTGCGAGATCGGGGGCCAGGTCGTGGAGCATCCAGCGGAACCGGTTGATCACCCGGGTACGTTCCTTGATCAGCGCGTCGCGGTGATCGACCAGCAGCCGGATCGGGCGGGTGTGCTCATCCAGCACCGCCAGCGGCAGATCGGCTCTCTCGCGCAGGGCCAGGCGGGCGATGGCCAGCGCGTCGATCGGGTCGGACTTGCCGTGCTCACGGCCGCCGCGGCGTTCTGCGGCCATCATCTTGGGCGGTACGGGAATCACCTTCTCGCCGGCGGCCAGCAGGTCGCGGACCAGATTGCCGGCCACATGCCGGACGTCTTCCACTGCCCAGACCCGATCGGCGGTGAGCTTGCCCGCCCAGACCAGCAGCTGCAGATGCCCCTCCCGCCGGGCGGCGACGGTCCGTTCTGCCTTCCTGCGGCCCAGTTCATCCACCGCCACCGCGGTGTGGGTCTGCTTGTGCGGGTCGATGCCGAACACCATCATGGAGATGTCTCCGTTCTTTGGGGGACATCCGGGCCGGGCGGCCGACATATCTCAATCGAGGGATCTACCAGGCTCCTGACTTATTGAATGAGGCCAGATGCCGGGGTCTGCAGCCCTAGCGTTCAGGGTGCCGGTCGGCGCAGGTTCGCAGGCTTCTTGCCGCCCTGGTGGTTGGCTCATTGATAGCGTGCCACGCCGCCGGCACCCGCCGTGGTGTGGCTCGACAGAGGCATGATCTGCTCAATTCTTCAAGTCAGGGTGCCCGCCACGGCACGATCCGAAGTCGTCGGCCACCGTGGAGCCCTCTGTGATCACCATCGGAATCGACCCGCACAAGTCCTCACTCACCGCCGTGGCCGTCGACGCCGCCGGCCACCCGATCAGCCAGCGCCGCTTCACCGTCAACTCCGGCACCCTCCGCCAGCTCACCACCTGGGCCGCGGCATGGCCCGAGCGCCGATTCGCCGTCGAAGGCGCCAACGGCCTCGGCCGCGGCATCGCCCAGCAGCTGTCCGCCGTCGGCGAGCACGTACTGGATGTCCCGGCGACGTTGTCGGTGCGCGCCCGCCTGCTGAGCACCGGCGGCGGACGCAAGAGCGACCCAGCCGACGCGCTCAGCGTCGCGCAGGTCGCCCTCTACCGGCGCGACCTGCGCGTCGTCACTTGCGAAGACCAGAACACCATCTTGCGGCTGCTGTCGGAACGGCGTGACGACCTGGCTCATGAGCGAACCCGTATCCTCAACCGCCTACATGGGCTGCTGCGCGAGCTGGTCCCCGGCGGCGCGGCTACCGGCCTGTCTGCAGAAAAGGCCGCCGCCCTGCTGCGCACTGTCCGTCCCACCACCGCCACTCAGGCCCTGCGACGTGATCTGGCTCGCGACCTCCTTGCTGATCTGCGGCGCATCGACCAGCGGCTCAAGGACAACGAAGCACAATCGCGGGACGCGCTGGCCGCTGCGGGCAGCACGTTGACCGAGATTCACGGCGTCGGTGTCGTCCTGGCCGCCAAGATCCTCGGCCATGTCGGTGACGTCACGCGGTTTCGCACCGCGGATCGGTTCGCCAGCTACACCGGCACCGCACCGCTGGATGCCTCTAGCGGTGATCAAATCCGGCACCGGCTCAACACCGGCGGCAACCGGCAACTCAACTCAGCCCTGCACACCATTGCCGTGTGCCAGGCCCGTGATCCCGGCCCCGGACACGTCTACTACCAGCGGAAAATCACCGAGAAGAAGACCCCCGCCGAAGCCCGCCGCGCACTCAAACGACGACTGTCCAACGTGATCTACCGACGCATCCGAAAAGATCAACAACGAGTCGCAACGGCAGCCGCTTGACACACAGAGGCGCTATCAAGTCACGCCGCTCAGCCCGGATAAAGCCGGTGTTCAGGGCTCGTGGACACGTCAGAAGCAAGCCATCACGGCAGATCCGTAGTGAGTCACCCGAGCCCCTCCTCCGACAATGAGTGTGCGCCGGCGCTTGGCACTGTCAACGTCGTTCGTCCTCGCTGCGCTGCGGGCGCTCCACGTTGACCGCGCACTCGCTCCAGCAGATCGACGGCGTCGAGGAGAAGGTTCGACAAAGGAATGGACCTTTCCGTCCCCTCCCGTCAGCCAGCTCGCTGCGGAAGTAAGACTCAGCCTGACATTGAGATCCGTAGCAAGGTCAAGGTCGTCCAGAACCGTCCATCGCTGTCTCGCGTGCCTGATCAGACGGGGTCGACGAGGTCCGGGAGTCCAGGCGTGTCCATGGTCGTCCAGAACCGTTGTTAGCATCCGCGTTAGCAAGATCACTGTTCGTGCCGTCCGGAGACCTGGGCCGGCTACCGCTCTGCTTGCAGGATCTCCATCGCCTGGAGCACATCAGTAACGACACGATCAGCACCGTAGCGGGCCTGATCGTTGCCGACATCGGCACGCGAGGCATGTCGAGTCGACGGCCGAGGGCGTCCAACATGGCAGCGGTCATGCGCTCAGGTTCGTGGCCCGACATCAAGCCGATTCGTGTGCGCAGTCCGGCGGCCAGTTTGCCCAGCTCACCGAGAGCGGAATGCCAGCATGACCGTCCGTTTTTCAGGCTTGACGCTCGCCCTGCAGCCCTCCTGAAGACGGGGCGTACAAGTTCGTCACCAGTGCCTCGTGTACGGCTGCGTTGGTGGAAGTTGCCGTCAGGGTTGCCGTCGCCATTCATCGGGGAACAACCTGAGCTCAGGGGAGGCCGATCTGGGGTGCGTCCGTTCGTCCAAGCCGGCGCTCGTCTCCTCTGCGCATGAGCCGAGCGGCGTCGTGCCGGTCCTCGGCCTGGAGCTTGAGCACAACGTTGGAGACGTAGTTGGCCACCGTCTTGCTTGACAGCCCGAGGCGTTCGGCGATGATCGGGTTCGGCAGCCCCTGGGCGAGCAGGCGGGCGATCGCCCGTTCCCGTTCGGTGAGCGACTGGTAGCCGGACGGCTCGTCGTCCATGGCCGGTGCCTCCAGGCTCGGCAGCGGAACCCCCGGCCCGAGCATCGTCGCCCCGGACTCGGCGGCCCGGATCGCCGCGATGATCTGTGCCGGTAACGCGTCCTTGGTGACGAACCCGGCGGCGCCGGCCTCGAGGGCGCGGTGCACGGTCACACCATCGTTGTACATCGTGATGACCACGACACGGACCTCGGGGTGCCGAGCGGTGATCTGGGCGGTGACCGTGATGCCCGACATATCTGGGAGTCCGAGGTCCATGAGCACGACGTCCGGTGCCACGGCGTCGACGACGGCAACCGCCTCTGCGGCGCTGGCGGCCTCCCCGGCGACCTGCAGGCCGGACGCCTTCAGGAGCGCGGCGAGTCCGCGGCGGAAGACGGGGTGGTCGTCGACGATGACGACGCGAGTCATGAGGTCACCTCCTCGACGGGCCGGGGTTGCGGGGCAACGTGCGGGGTCGGGCCGGAAGGCAACGACACGTGGACCCTAGCGCCGCCCCCCGGTGCGGCACTGAAGAACGCCGCCCCGCCGAGCTCGTGGGCGCGCTCCCGCATCGACGCGAGCCCGATCCCCTTCCCACGGCCTGTCACGGCGGGGAAGCCGACTCCGTCGTCGGTGACCGTGATCTCGAGGGCATCCTCCACAAGGGCGAGACGTACGGTGCACTCGGTGGCGCGGGCGTGACGCCGTACGTTGGAGACGGCCTCCTGGACGATCCGCAGGGCGGCGATCTCGACCGCGGCGGGCAGCACGAGCCGGTCCGCGGGCGCGTCGATCCGGACCCGCAGACCGCCGCCCGCCCGCTGCACCCGCGCCCGCACCGTGGCGACCAGGCCCTCGTCGTCGAGGATCGGTGGTCGAAGGTCGTGGGTCAGCTCGCGGGCCTGTGCCATCGCCGAGTTGACATCCTTGACCAGCGTGTCGGCCACCGCGGCGGCCTCCGGGTCGCCGTCCCTGACGAGGGCGGCGACGGCCGCCGCTGACAGGCCCAGGCCGGCAAGGGTGGGGGCGAGGTCGTCGTGGATGTCGTGGCGCAGCGCCTTACGCTCCTCGGCGCGCAGCCGGACGACCCGCGAGCGCGCTTCGCTGAGTTCGGCGAGGGCCCTGGCGCCGTGCAGCGCGGGGGCGGCATGCAGGGCCAGCCGCCGAAGCACGGCGGTGTCGCGCCGGGTGAGCGACGTCTCACCGCGCCGGGGCGAAACGACCAGGGTCGCCAGATGCTCGTCCTGGTAGATCACGGGAATCGCGAACTCCCGGTCGCCGACCGTCCGCAACCGCGCCCGCAGGACTCCGTCCCCTCGCAGCTCGGCGCCGTCGAGGAAGAGCGCGTCGACGACGGCTCGCAGGACCACGGCGGGGATCCGGGCCGCGTCCGGCTCCTCGGCCAGCGCCCGGCCCAGATCTCGTACGGCACGGCCCGGGTCCGGCCGGCCCCGGTAGACCAACCAGTCCGCTGCGGCGCCCGCGAACCGCGCGGCCGCGACCGCTGCGGCGGCGCCCGCCAGCGCGCCGATCCGACCGGCGACCGGTGCCTCGGCGCCCAAGGCTTCGAGCGCCGTCGTCGTCGCCCAGTACGGGATGCCCACCGCGGCGAGGAGCATGAGGCCGGAGACGACGACGCGCAACGCGACGTCGACATCGAGGAGCCGAGGCCGCAGGAGTCCGATCAGGAGTCCGACAGGGATGGGCAGCACGACCAAGATGCCGAGCGCGTGCACCAGTGCCGGGCTGTCATCCTCGATGGTCGTCCCCATGCCGGCGAGGAGACCCATGCACCCGCTGAAGGTGACGAGCATCGACAGCACCACCCAGCGCACGCTCTCCCGCTCGGCGGTGGTGGCCCGCCGCCGGTAGCGGTAGACCTGGCCGGTGAGCAGGAGAAAAGTCGCCCAGCCGACCGCCCGCCACCACGGCTCCTCCATCACCGTGCCTTTGGTGACGATGGCCACCACGCCGAACCCGGCGAGCGTCAGGGCCGGTACGGCGAGCCAGCGTGGCGTGAACCTCCCGTCGGGGTACGTGCCGAGCAGCACCGGCAGGGCGACGAAGCTCGCGCCCAGCACCACCGGGGCGATGCTCTCGCCCTGGGCCGCCGGGTTCAACACGTCGAAGGCAAAGGTGAGGCTCCAGGCGACCGACACGACCGCGAGGGCGCTCGCCACGATGGCGAACCTCGGCTCGGACCTCCTGCGTCGCACCGCGGTGGCCCCCAGGATCACGACCATGGGCCACACGACCACGTGCCACGCGATCAGGGTGAATAGAAGGGCAATCTCCCCTGGCCTCATGAGATGAGCCTGCCAGGCGCGGGCGGGGCCGCCAATGGGCTCACCGGCTCCGGCGCAGCATCGACACCCCGACGACGATGAACGCGGGCGCCGTCGCAAGGACACCGAACGGCTGGGACAGCGCAAGAATCGGCACGAGGCACACCGCCGCGGCGATCAGGGCGACCACCGCCGCGGGCAGCCCGATCACGCCCGCCCGGCGTCCCGTCCGCCCCAGGCCAATCAGCCAGCCGGCGGACGCGACAGCGGTCAGAGCGAGCCCCCCGGCGATCACGACGCTGCCCATATGAAGTGCCACCCGCATGGTCGGCTCGTCCGCCCCGATCTCGGCCATGGCGCGGGCCACCGAGCTGTAGAGGCCGATGCTGAGCCCTGCCAGCAGGAGCCACCCGCAGGCGGCGACGATCCCCAGGACGTGCGCCACGCCCCACCACGGCGAGGCGTCTCGGGCACCGGTGCGCACGAGGCGGCCGACTCCGAGCACTGCGGCCAGCAGACCGATGCCGATACCGGTGAAGATTGCCCCCTGCACCGGGCCCTGCCAGAAAACATCCGCGATCTCCGTGGGCGAGAGGAACACGTCCTCGGGGCCGGAACTGGTCGCCTCCATCCCGGCTACCAGGATGGGCTGGAGGAGGTAGCAGGCGCCGCTTAGCGCCGCCCCCCAACCCGCGAACCGGTACAGCTTCCGACGGTCGACAGTGCCGGAGACGGAGGGGGTGGGCTCGGCGGACTGCGAGCGAGAGACGGAGGTCATGTCGCGCTCCTTCTGCTTGCGTGCTGCTTGGTGTACTGATTGACACTCCAATCAGTAGGAGCACGACTTCCCGGGAAGGAAGTGAGAGGCATTCCCAGGAAGCGTGGGACGCCCTCAGCCGACAGCGGTAGGCATCCCGCCGGCTCTTGAAGAGCAACGGCGGCATCGACTGACCTCGCTCGGCTCGATCAAGGATGCGTCGCCAGGGTTCGACCAGCTTGCGCCTGACCATGACGCGACGTGGGTCTGGTTCGGGATTCAGCTGGCCAACCTTGTCCTCGCCATGACGCTGCTCATCGCGGCCGTGTGGTACTTGACCCCTGCCCTCGGCGACGCGGGCAAGACGTTCATCGACCTCATGAACGAGGACCTCGTACACGTCTACGGATTCATGCTGCCCGGGGCGTTCACGCCATACATCGGCAATATCGTGCTCGCCGTCGCCGTATGGCGCGCTCGCAGCGTGCCGCGGTGGGTGCCGCGCGCCCGAACTCCTGGCGCAAGTGCGCGCCGCCGACGACCTCTTCTTCGACTCGGTGAGCCAAGTGCGCCTGCTGCGCTGGCGGAACGCCCGGATCGTACTCCTCGGCGACGCCGCGTCCTGCGTGTCGCTGTTCGGAGACAGCTCCACCATGGCCATGGCGGGGGCGTTCACCCTCGCCGAGGAACTGGCCGCCGGTCCGAACGACCCCGAGTCGGCCTTCCGCCGTACGAGGCCGCCCATCAGCGCCTGGTCGACTCCAAGTAGCGGAACATCGGACAGGCGTCGGCGCTCATGGTCCCTGCGACGCGGGGCGGCACCCGGGCGCGGAACCTGACGACCCGCCTGTGGCCCGCCGTGGCCACCGCCGCCCAGCTGAAGCGCACCTTCCGCGCGGTATAGGTCTAGGGGCAGCCCGAACACCCACACCGCCTCGGGTTTGGCGTCAGCGTCAGTGCGTTCCAGGCGGCTGGCGGACGGGGGCTGTTGTCGTCAGCGCTGTCGTCAAGCCCAAAGAAAAACGCCCCGTCCGAGATCGGAACGGGGCGTTCTTGTTGGTCAGTTGAGGTGGTCAGGGGCGGGGTCGAACCGCCGACCTTCCGCTTTTCAGTCTTTGATGTGGCTGCGCGCACGCCCTGCGGGCGTGAAAATCGGGGGTGGTT
>NZ_JBIUTQ010000039.1:0-12757 GCF_044741965.1 Streptosporangium sp. NPDC087985 | reverse complement strand
TGAACCTACGCCTGGAACCTTTCGGCACGTTTCCATCTCCTTCGAACTGTTACCACCCTAGCGAGTGGCCTGTCCGGAATCTCTGGAGCACCTCATGGCCAGGTCGCGGCCCTTGACGCTGTCGGCGTCGGTGTTGAACAGCAGATCGTCGCCATCCATGACGAACCAGTCGTGCGGGCGTCGATTCGTCGACGCTCCGCAGCCATATCATCCGCGTCCTCCACGCACCGGTCCGATAGGGAGGACCGGCAGCTCCCAGACCAGTCATGGTCGCGGCGAGGCCGCGTCCAGGAGAGCACGTCCAGCCTTGGTGAGCTCGTGCGTGGCCGTGCGACCGGCCCGGCTGCTGTCGATCAACCCGGCGTCTCGCAGGATTGCCAGGTGTTCGCTGGCCGTCGGGGCGGTGACGCTCACCAGCCTGGCCACAACGGTCGTCTGCAGCGGAGTGGTGAGCGCGGCCAGGATCCTCGATCGAGTCGCTCCCAGAAGCCGGTCAAGGGATCTCGGACTGGGAGGTGCCGCCCAGAGGTACCGCCCGGATGCCGGGTAATAGATCGCCGGAGCCCAGTGGTCTGAGGTGGCGCACTGCACCCGGTCAGTGATGAACAGTGACGGAACGAGAATGAGTCCCTCGGGGCAGTTGACGTCGACGTCGACGGTCGACTCGACGGTGATGGTGTCGCCTTCGCACGCCGCGGAGTGGTGCAGGCGCGGAAGGACTGTGCGCAGCCCCTCGCGGTTGACCTGGATGGCCCGGTCCAGCATCTCGGCACGCAGCGCCTGCCGCATGGACGGCCACTCCGGTTCCACGGCCGCCTTCCAGAGGCGGCGCACCGCATCGGCGGCCTCCAACCTGGCTCGGTCGGGGTCATCGAGCAGTCGGCGGCCTATTTCTGCCCCACGCCCGATCGTGGCGTCGACCAGCTCGGCGTAGACCTGGTCCGCCGGGGTGGAAAGGAGGGCGGCCATGCATTCCTCGAACGTCGGCTCACTGGACATCGGCGACGGGTCAAGGAAGTCGGGTCGGTACGCGCCATCGGCCATGAAGACCGTGAGCGCGCTCAGGTCCAGGCCCGAAAGGCGGTGGTGGCGACGGCGGAACCACCGGTGGAACATCGGGTGACGCTGCGGTTCGGTCAACAGCCGGGCAAGACTGACCACTTCGTGGATCGGCGACATCGCCCACCGCACGCTCGCAGCACCAGCACCCAATCGGTAGCGGATCATCTCCATATTGTTAGGCCACCGCCGAAGTGAGCGCGAGCGGAGCGGCGAAGCCCCGAGACTCGGGTCATGACTGAGGCGAAGCCGATGGACTGGCTCTGCAAGCAACCCGAGCGAGCCCGAAAGACGCGAACAATCCGGCTGGGCGCCAGCGGATCGACCATCGAAGTCCTCGCCGCCCCGGCGGAGACCAGCGGGATCGTGAGCATCTACCGGTGGCGCATGTCGCCCTCCAGCCGAGGACCTGACCCGCACTTTCACACGGCCTTCAGCGAGACCTTCATCGTTGAGGAAGGTGAAGTCGACTACTTCGATGGGCGGGCCTGGCGAACACTGCTGCCCGGCGACACCGCGCATGCCGCGATGGGTGACGTCCACGCGCTCCGGAAGGAGCGCGCCGAACCTGCCACCCTCCTCATGGCACTCTCGCCAGGCGTACCCCGGGAGGAGTACTTCGCGCAGCTCGCCACTGTGAACGAGCGGGACCAGAGCCGGCTTCACGAAGCCCACGACAACCATTTCGTCGACGACTACGAACGGTGATGCCACCGGCACGGCATACACCCCGCCCCCGACCCACCCCACTACCTGGAATGCGCTCGTAGAACTGCTCCCGAGAGGCGAGACAACCCATGCTCAGCAACATCGCCACTGTGCTCGCCGGACTGATCGGCGCGGGCATCATCTTCATGGGCGCCCGCGCCTTCTGGGCGCCGCAGGCCGCAGTCGGTTTCGGCATCCCCGACACGCCGACCGAGGACCGCAGCTTCCACGCCTGGCTGTCCGTCAAGGGCGTGCGCGACATCGCCTCAGGGCTCTTCATCTTCATCCTGCTGGCCGGCGGAACAACCCACCTGTTGGGCTGGTTCATGCTTGCCGCCAGCGCCATACCCGTCGGCGACGCGGTGATCGTGCTGCGCAGCAACGGGCCCAAGGCGGCCGTCTATGGCATCCACGGCGCCACCGCCGTGGTGATGCTGGCGATCAGCGCGCTCCTGCTCATCGCGTAAATCACGTGGTCCGGCGGCCGGAGCTCTTCGACGCGTCCCGCCATCGCCGCACCAGCGCTCCAGCAGCCGGTCGACGTTGGACCAGAACAGCGCGGTCAGGCCGCGCCGGTCCTTGGCTCGGCGAGGACCTGCTGAAGCAGCAGCGTGTTGACGTGTACACCAGCGCGGACCGCCGCAGGTGCAGGGCCAGCATCGAGGTTTCGGCGTGATCCTTGTCCGGGCCGGTCAGGGCGCCGTCCTTGCCGTAGTGCAGCACGGTGTTCCTTCGCATTTCTGAGAACTCGAAAAAGGGAGACGACGATGACGATCAACGATCTGCGCGGTGTCCTCAAGGGGCGCGTGCTCCTGGCCGATGATGACGGCTTTGAGCAGGCGGCCACCGCGTGGAATCTGACCGTCAGGCAGCCGGTGGTGGCCGTGGCGGAGGCCGCGGATGCCGATGACGTGGCGGCGCTCGTGCGTTACGCGCGGCGGGCGGGTATGACGGTGACCGCGCAGCCGAGCGGGCATGGCGCCTCGGGTGATGTGGAAGGCCTGATCCTGTTGCGTACCGGCCTGCTGAACGAGGTGGAGGTACGCGCGGGGGAGCGCGTGGCCCGGGTGGGCGCAGGCGTGAAGTGGGGGCAGGTGCTCGCGGCGGCCGGTCCGCTGGGTCTGACTGGCCTGTCCGGCAGCGCGCCGGGGGTCAGCGTGACCGGCTACACCCTGGGCGGTGGGGTCGGCTGGTTCAGCCGCAAGTACGGCTTCGCCTCCGACAGCGTGCGAGCTATCGACATCGTGGACGCCGATGGCGAGCCGGGCCGGGTGACCGCCGAGTCCGATCCCGAGCTGTTCTGGGCGCTGCGCGGCGGTGGCGGGGACTTCGCGGTGGTGACCGCCCTCGAATTCGAGCTGTATCCCGTGCCAGTCCTGTACGGCGGGCGCGTGATCTGGCCGGAGCACCGGACCAGGGAGGTGTACGACGCGTTCCTGGAGATCACCGCCGAGGCGCCGCGTGAACTCAGTGTCTGGATCAACCGGCTCCAGCCACCCGGCGCGTCGCCGATGGTGACGCTGGATCTGGCCTACCTGGGTGAGGCGGCTCAGGGGGAGGGCCTGCTGGCGCGCATCGACAAGATCGAGGGCGCGATCTCCGACAGCCGCGGCGTCGTCCCGGTTGCCGATCTGGGTGACATCACCGCCGAGCCCACCGATCCGGCCCCATCCATCGCTCGTGCGGAGCTGCTCACCGGCCTGGACGCGGACGCGGTGGAGCTCCTGCTGGCCAAGCCGGTCGAACCGCTCATCAACGTGCAGATCAGGCACCTGGGCGGGGCGCTCGCCGAACCGGGCGGCGGGGCCGGTGCGAGCGGCGCGGTGGCTGAGCCGTACCTGCTCGGCCTGCTGGGTCTCGGCCTGCCGCACGCGGCCGATGCGACGCGCGCCAAGCAGGCCGAGGTCGTGGCCGACCTGGAGGCCTACATCAGCGGCCGCAAGCCGTACACCGTGCTGTCCCCCGGTGACACGGCGGCGAAGTCCTTCTCCGGCAGCGCGCTCGCGCGGCTGCGGGAGATCAAGCGGGCCCGTGACCCGCACAACGTGTTCCGCGCGAACTACCCGGTGCTCGGATAGATCGGTTCCAGCAGGTCACGGCCCCGCCGCCCCACCAGGGCGGCGGGGCCGGTCCTACTTCCTGCGATTGGCGTTCGCGGGCAGATCCGGTGTACGGCTATGCCAGCCCGACCGGGGGCGTTCATCCCGCCGCTCACCCTGACGTATTTGGTGCCGTCGGCCGACACCGAGGAGCCCTCGCCCCAGATCTTGGGCAGGTCCAGCTTGAGGTAGGCGTTGACCACCTCGGCGATCGCCTTGTTGAGCGCGGCCAGGCTGATGTGCCGGCGGAAGGTGTAGCCCAGCTCGTGCGCGCTGATCCGCCCGCGCAGATGGCGGGCGGACTGGGCGGCTCCAAGGAAGCAGCCGTAGGTGAAGGCGACCAGCAGGTACCGCTCCAACGCGTTTGTGATCTTGGTGTCGGTGCCGGACAGCGGGCCGAGGTGACGGTGCCAGCGCAGGTGCCGGGTGGTCCTGCTCAGCACGTCCAGCAGCGCGCGCTCGGGCAGCCGCTGCCGTACGGCCTGCTCCAGCGCGATCGCCGAGTCGGTGCGCTCCCGGCCTTTGCGCGGGGTGAGCACCGGTCGCCCGTGCTCGTCGATGACCAGGTCCGCGTTCGCCGGATAGCCCGCGTCGACCTGAGTGGCGACGTGCTTGAGCTGCTGGCGCAGCTGCGGGGTGAACTCTCGCGCGGTGGCGGGCAGACCGACCTCGGCGCAGTAGTCGGCCAGCAGCGGTCGGCACTCCTCCCACGACAGCAGCTGGGTCTGCCAGTTGGCGTAGGCCTCCGACCCCTGCACCGCGATATCGCCGCGCACCAGCTCATCGGCCAGGCAGGAGAAGACGCAGATCTCGAAATGGCGGCGGACCAGCTGGCCGGGGCGCCGCCTGTCGCGGATCACCTTCTGCCGGGCCTCGGGGGCAAAGGAGGTGTCCACCACTCGGGCCTGCCTTACCCTCTCCGGGGTGTCTACGGTGTGCTGGTCGGGCACGTACTCTGAGGTCCGGCCCGCGTGAGCCAGGACGAAGTCCAGGGCGTCCAGGAGCCGCCGGTCGGTGGTGGTCGCCTCCAGGTCCAAGATTCTCGCCAGCCGCAGCAACAGTGGGCGATGACTGCGGTAGAAGGTCTCCAGCAGCGGCAGGTGGTTGTCGCCGTGGAAGGCGGCGAGCTCTTCGTGTTCGGCGACCAGCGCGGGCAGGCCGCCGCGCTGCTCGACCACCTCCAACACCGCCTTGCCGACGTGGGTGTGCTCCTTGACCGGCGGCCACGGCTGATCGTCGGCCAGCGCGGCGGTCTGCACCTCGCGGGCCGCACTCAGCAGCTCGCCCAGCACCGCCAGCAGGCGTTCGTTACGCTCGCGCTGCTCGGCTTGGATCTCCTGCAGCCGCTCGCGGGCCTTGGTGTGCATGGTGTTCATCCGCTTGCACAGCATGGTCACCAGGTCATCGCGGGCCCGCACCCGGGCCTGATGCACCAGGCACGCCTCCAGCACGATCCGCTTGACCTCGCCAAAATCACGCATCTCCGCCGCGTCCAGCGCGCGGGCCTCGGCGGCGAAGTGCGCGACCTTGGCCGTCGGGATGCCGGCCAGCCAGGAGCCGGTGGCGCCGCCGATCCCATCCAGCCAGGCCAAGTGATCCAGGTGGGTGCGCAGCCGGGATACGGTCGCCCGTGGCGCGGCTTGTTTGACCCGATCGTGGTCGCTGCGGCCGGTGACCGGATTGGCCTGGCTCATGGCCAGCATCCGGGCTTGTTCCTCGGGGTTCATCCGGGAGTGGGCCAGGGTGAAGAAGGTCTCGTTGACCTCGGTCCGGATGTCGCCGGCCATGGTGTCCAGCGTAGAGAAGGCGGGGAACTCGAAACTGTGCTTGGTGAGGGCTTCCAGCGCGATGTTGATGAGGTCGGCCGGGTTGTCCTTGCGCCGGGCCGCCTCGGCGATAGCCTCCGCCGCGATCTTCCTGGCCTGCGTCTGATCTCCGATCAGGCCTATTCGGGCGCGCACTAGTAGTGCTTTGTTAGGTGGTTAGGGCGGTCGTTGCTGGCAGGTGGGGCATCGGCCGGTCCAGGTGGCCAGCAGGGCCTGTAGCTCTTTGAGAATCATGTAGAGTCAGGCCGCCCCGACCGCTTTTGGGCAGCTCAAGCGCAGCTCGGTGCAGAACAGGTGAGCGGCGCTGACCAAGGTGACATGCCGATGCCACCCGATCCAGGAACGGCCCTCGAAGTGGTCCAAGCCCAAGGCGGTCTTCAGCTCGCGGTAGTCCGGCCTCGGGGAACATCGGTACAGCGGTTGGCGCTGAGAACGATCATGGTCAGGGCGTGAGTGTGCTGACCCGGTTCTCGTACTCGCGGCGGGCCTTGCGTTGGGCCGGGATGACCGGGACGCCTTGGCTGCCGTCGAGGGGCTGGCAGCGGTCGAGGAGTTGGCGGTGCACGGCTGGGGCGGCGGTGACGCGCAGGGTGTAGCCCTGGCCGCGTCGTACGGTCACCCCTTGGTCGAGCGCTGCGCGCTCGACGGGCTCCAGTTCGGCGGCGCGGAGGAAGTCGGCGACCTTGCCCGGCATGTCGAGGGTGACCGGCAGCTCCGGGGCCGGAGCGTCCTGCTCGGTGGCGGTGTGGTCGGGCAGGAGGTCGGCGACGGCCGTGCGGATGGCGCCGCGGCTGACGCCGTGGTCGCGGGCGAGGGCGGCGATGGGGCGGCCTTCCAGGTATGCGGTGCGCACGTCGCCGGTCTGGTCGGCCGGGGCGGCGGGGCGGCGGCCGCCTTTGCTGCCCTTGGCCTCGGCGGCGCGCAGCCCGTCGTAGGTCAGCTCGCGCTGGAGGTCGCGTTGGAGTTCGCCGGCGGCGGCGAGGGTCTGCACCATGAACTTCACGGTGGACAGCAGTTCTCCGGTGCGGGGGTGGCGGGCGGTGAGGTCCATGGCGGAGAACGCGCCGTCGTGGATGCGCAGCGCGAGGCGGTCGCGGTGCAGGACGTCGAGCACGTCGAGGATGTGGCCGGTGCCGCGGACGAGGCGGAACATCTCGGAGATGTGGACGGTGTCGCCCGGCCGCGCGTAGTCGAGGAGCGCGCGGAACTTCGGGCGCTGGAGAGGGTGGAGGCGGCTGGAGGTGCCGCCGTCCTCCTCGAAGACGACCGGGTCCTCGATCCCGGCTTCGTCCAGGACGAGGTTCTGCCGGGCGGTGGACTGCTGGTCGGTCGAGACCCGCTTGTAGACCAGGTTCGCCACCGAGGGGCCCCTTCCGTACGGAGGATCGGACCCTATCTGTCGTCAAACCCTGTCATCAATCACCATCGGATCTGATTGGATTCGCTCCGCCGTGAACCCCCGGACTGCACGGGTTCATTGGACGTGCCACCTGCCTGTCGTCAAACGACCGTTTGCCGACAGCGACAGAGTGTGGCAGCTGCGCTCGAAGTGCTGTGCGTGCGGGGTGTCCGAGGTGTCGGTTCGCCAGTCGTCGACCGAGGGCAAGGGTGCCGGAGGTCCGGTGGAAGTCCCCGGACCGCACTCGGCTGCGGTGCGGCCGAGGAGCTACTGCCGCCGCTGGTCTACCGGACCTTCGCATGGGCGCGCATCTGTTCGGCCAGCCGTCCGAGTTCGGCGACCGTTGCCGGGGAGGCGTTGCTGAGCCCGCTGTTTACGGCGGTCGGGCTGCGCAGGAAGCGCCGCAGCAGGGCCACGAGCAGCCCTTCCGGCAGGGTCTGCAGTGCAGCGAACGTGCGGGGGACCGGCGACGTCGGCATGGCGGCCAGGTTCTGCCGCACGAGGTGGAGCATGCCGCGGACCGCGTCGGGGTCGTCGGCCAGCGCCACCGGGCCGCCCGCCGCGTGCACCTCCTGCCCGAGTGGCACCTCGAACGCGGCGTGTGTCTTGAGCCAGGCATCCATCCGCGGCTCGGCCTTGGCGTTGATCCCGGCGGTGCGGAACTCTCGGACGATCCGTTCCAGTCGCTGGGTGGTCCGGCCGTCGGGTTCGCCGATCGGCATCGGGACCCGGCGGGTCATGAAGGTGGTCGCGCGGGGGCGGACCACGTCGCCGTCCATCGTGCCGGCGGCCAGTGCCGGGGGGAAGCCGAGCAGTACTCGCTCGTGGCCGATCGCCTCGCCCAGCGGCTCCGCGCCGGCCGCCCAGTTGTGCAGGAACAGCACGTCGCCTTCGAGGCCGGCGAGCGACTCCAGCACCGCGTCGACCTGATGGGTGCGCACGAGGACGGCGGTCAGGTCGTACCCGCCTGCCGGGTGCTCGACCACCGGTACCGGTACCCGCCTGACGGCAGTGCCGTCTCCGTCGGCGAGCTGCACGCCGTGCCGGCGCAGGGAGGCCAGGCGCTCGCCCCGGGCGAGGAGCGAGACGTCGAGCCCGGCTTCGTGCAGGCGGGCGGAGAACAGGCTGCCGCAGACCCCGGCGCCGTATACGAGCAGTTTCATGACAGCCTCTTCCACAGAGTCAAACGTTCGTTTCAATCGAACGTCTGTATAGTACGGCACATGGCGCTACCCGATACCCGGACCAGGATCCTCGACGCGGCCGAACACCTCTTCGCCGAGCACGGCTACAGCGGCACCTCGGTCCGCGCGGTCACCGACCTCGCCGGAGCGAACCTGGCCGCCGTCGGCTATCACTTCGGCTCGAAGGCGGAACTCCTGGCCGCGGTCGCCCGCCGCGTGACCGAGCCCATCACCGCCGCCCAGAGCGCCGGGCTCGACGAACTGCTCGCCCGGACTCCGGACCCGCCGGTCGCCGAACTGGTGGAAGCATTCGCAGGGCCGCTCTTCGACGAGATGCCCGCTGGCAGTGAGAGCGGAGCCCGGACGTCCCGGCTGATCGTGACGATCCTCAGCGACCCGGCCGAGGAGGCGCGCAGCTGGACCGGCCCGGACGAGGACACGGTCCGTGAGCGCTACCTGGTGGCTTTCGCGCGCGCACTGCCCGGCCTTGCCCCACAGGAGCTGTTGTTCCGGATGCGGGGGATCTTCGCCGTGACGGCCGTGGACCGCGTCGAGGTCTACCACCGGCCCTCCCCCGCCTGCCCGACGGTGACGGCGGGCGAGGAGGCCCGGCGCTGGGCGATCACGTTCCTGACGGCAGCAATGAGCGCACCACCGACCCGGGCCCGTCGGTAGGTCTGGGACTTTGCACCGTGGGTCAAAGACACGACACCGGAGGCCGGCCAAGGCGAGGGCCCGCAAGCTCTTCACCGCCCTGGTCGGCCACGACTAGTCCGGCCCGTCCCCGTCCCCGTCGTCATCCTCGTCCAGCTCCGGCGCGTCCGGGTCGCGCAACGGGCGCAGGGCGCCGGCGGCCGGGACGCTGGCAGTGAAGCTGTAGCGGCCGAGCAGGTTCAGGTTGCGGTGCTTGAGCGGGGAGAGCCGGGCGATGTCCTCGTCACGGATCTCGTGGCCCTCGGCCTTCAGCCGGGCGACGGCGGCGTCGATGTACTTCGTGGTCCAGAGCACGATGGCGTTGAGGACCAGGCCGAGCGCGCCGAGCTGGTCCTCCATCCCGTCGCGGTACGCCTGGTGGATGGTGCCGCGCTTGCCGTGGCACACGTCCCTCGCCAGCTTGTGGCGGGACTCCTGCACGGTGAGCTGCCGGTTCATCTGACGACGGTAGGTGTCGTCGACCGGGTCGACCACGCGCAGCAGGTGCTCGGTCTTGGCGATCCGCCCATACTCCGCGAACGCCGCACCCAGCGGGGTCGGGCGGCCGTCCCGGCCGAACATGCGCAGCAGGTCGTAGGCGCGGACCTGGTTGGTGACCAGGGACCCGGCGACCTTCAGCATGTCCGGCCAGTGCGTGATCACCTTGTTCAGGTTCACGCGGTTGCGGGCCAGGTCCTCCACCGCGCCGTAGCTGCCCGTCTCGACGCCGGGCATCGTGGCCCGCCAGAACCTCTGGTCGTCCAGGTCGCGGAACCTGGGTGAGAAGTTGTAGCCGAGGATCTTGAACAGGCCGAACACCATGTCGGAGTACGAGGCGTTGTCAGTCGCCACCATCTCCGGCCTCACGCCGCCGTCCAGGTTCAGCAGCGCGTCCAGGATGTGCAGGGAGTCGCGCGGGGTGCCGGGCACGACCATCTGCCCGATACCCGCGACCTGGTCGTTGACGGCGTTGAGCCAGGTGATGCCCCGCTTGAACCCGAAGTACCTCGGCGACGGCGCCGCGCTGACGGTGCGGACGGGCACGACGAACCGCAGCCCGTCCACCGAGGCGAGCAGGCCCTCGCCCCAGAACTTCACGATGGGCACGGCGGCCTGGGCCTCGATCAGCCGCGCGTTCGCCGCGGCGATGGTGTCGGCGCGCAGGTAGTACTGGTCGACGTGCACGAGCCGTGCCCGCGTCAGGGCCTCGTGAGCAGGGTTCACCACCGGGGCCAGGCCGATGTTGCACGCCTCGGACACCAGCAACGCGACCACCGAGGTGGACAGGTCCTTCATCCGGGTGGTGCCGTCGCCGAGGTGCACGAAGGCGTCCAGGAAGCCGGTCCAGGCGCCCACCTCGAACAGCAGGTCCGGCAGGTCAATCTTCGGGAGCATCCTCTCGACCCGTTTGCGCAGCCAGGTCAGGGACTTCGGCTCGCCGAGCGCGCCGAGCCCCGCGACGTTCAGCTTCACCCGCCCGTCGTCTTGCACCTCGACGGAGACCTTCGCCGCCGGCCCCGCCTCCTGAAGCCGTTCGGCGAGCTGCTTCCACTCGGCGTCCAGGCCCCTCACCAGCTCCGCCAGGTGCTCAGTGATGGGCATGTCCAGGCTCAGGGCCGCCAGGACGTCCTCGCACACGGCGTCCCACTCGGGGCCCTCCAGCAGGCGGGCCCGCGGGTTGGACCAGCGGTGCGACGGGGCGGCGAACACGTCACGGTTGTTCAGGGCCCGGTGCAGCTGCTCCAGCACGCACACCACATACGCGTCCCGATCCACCGCGCCCTGCGGCAGATCCGGGTTGGCGTAGACCGCCTTGCGCCACGCGGGCGGCACGAGCTTGTCGTCCACCTCGCGCGGCAGCAGCGGCTTCACCCCCACCTTCCGCCGCGCCAGCGCCGGCAGGCCGCGCACCCCGGCCAGGACCCGCTTGCCGGCGCTCGCCGCGTCCAGCGCCTTCGACTCGCCCAGCAGCGACAGGAACGGACGAACCGTGGCGTACCGGGTCGCCAGCGCGGCCCGCATCGCGACCTCGGCCGAGCCCTCGTCCTCGGGCACCAGCGACACCACCGTGGCGGCCGCGGTCAACACGGCGGCGCGCGGAGCGACCTCCTCCAGCACCGCCCACAGCGCGGCCACGTCCACATCCGTGCCGTGCCCTTCGACCAGCTCCAGTTCCTGAAGCAGCACCTTCGCCGCCCGCGCGAGCGTGCGCGACGCCTTCTCCAGCTGCGGCAGCGTGGACAGCCGCTCCTTCTCCGTCTTCCGCTTCGCCACATTCAGCAGCCGGGTGGCCATCAGGACCTGGAACAGGTCCAGAGCCTCGTCGATCGCCTTCGCCTCCAGGTGCCGCATCACCGCGGTGAGCATCGCTGTGCGCTTCGGCTCCGACGCCCGCGCCAGCAACGCCGCCTTCGACCCCAGCGCGTACCGGGCCAGCGCCGCCATCCGGTTCGGCGGGATCTGCGACAGCTTCAACCGCCCGAGCCGGTACGCGCCGATCTCGTCCACCCGCTCCAGCGCGCGGGCGAACGCCGTCCCCGTCGTCCGCGTCGGCGGCCGGCGCAGCCGCTCCAGCTCCGAGAACCGGGAGCCCTCCGGCGTCTTCAGCGTCGCCACCAGGTCACAGGGCAGCGCCGGGTCCGCGCGGCGGGCGGCGCCCGCGACGGTGGCGTACAGCCGCTTGTCCGCGATCTTCCGCACCTCCGACACCTGCCGGGCCAGCACGCTCACCCCCGGCAGCAGCACCCAGTTGCGGCGCAGCCAGCCCACCCCGTGGTCGAACAGCGCCTTCGGGCCCTCGGCATGCGTCCACGCCCGCCCGTGCAGGAAGGTGCGGAACCGCCGCGACCACTCCGCATCCTCGTACTCGTGGTACTCGTAGACGTCCCTGATCTCCCACGCGTGCTCGTACGCCGTCTTCGGCCGCTCGGTGTACCGCTTCACCACCGACGCGTCCTCGATCCCGAGCTGCCCGGCCAAGTGCTCGACCACCGGCCACGGCGCGTCGAGCGGGTCGTCCGGGAGGAACCGGCCGATGTAGCGCACCGTGCACATCTGGAGCGCGAAGCCGAGCTGGTGGTGCGCAGAGCGTCGCAACGCGATCAGATCGCGGTCAACGTCGTCCAGGAAGAAGAACCACTCCAGCTCGGGGCGGGTCGGCTCCTCGGCGAACTTCCCGTACGCCTCGGCCTGCTCATCAGTCAGAAACTCCACCGGCACGAGGCGGACCATAACCAGCCCCGGCACCCGCACGGCGGCCTTTCCGCGAACCCCAGCGCAGCCCCCAGCGGGTGTGCTAACCGGCCATGATCAATCTCAGCGCCAACCGCTGTACCGATGTTCCCCGAGACCGTAGTCGTGCTCGATCCGCCAGCGGATCTTGGCCAGGGTGACCAGCTCGGCCGGAGCGGTGTCGGCGGGCAGATTGGACAGCCAGTACTTGATCGGCTCGCTCTCATCATGAGGCCATTGCGCGATCAGCTGACTGACCGGCAGCGATCCGTCGCCGGCCAGGCGGGGTTTACGGCCGGCCACCCGAACCGGCACGATCACAAACTGCGACGTCAAGCTCCCCTTCGAACCGCCACGCCAGGTCAACGTCACCGCCGCGGCGCGGCCGGCGCTCAGCACATGATCACGCAAACTGACCGGCTTGGTGCGGTAGCGCCACGGCGTGGACGGCCTGCCCCTGCCACGGTAAGGGATCGTCTCGGGCACCTCATGCGCCCCGTGGGCGGTGACCGCGCCTTTGACCTGCACCACATAGGACAGGCCGCGTTCAGCCAGCGC
>NZ_JBIUTQ010000038.1:0-15435 GCF_044741965.1 Streptosporangium sp. NPDC087985 | reverse complement strand
TCACCGCCTCCTCCCGTCGCACCTGCGCTTCGAGGCTCTTCAGAGGGTGGTGGACGAACTGGGCACGGGCCGCACGGACCTCGGCCGGCTCGTCCTTGCCGGGGCGCCCGCACAGAACGCGGGCCGCGCGGTCAAGCCGGTGGCCGGCCGCCTCACGCGAGGTGACCCACCTGATGGCCAGCTCCCACTCGCGCACCGGCTCCCCTGTCCGGGTCTGCGGCGGGATGCCTGCCAGTGCCTTGCGCAGCAAGGCGTATCCGGTGAGCAGCCGGTCATGGAACGTCTGCTCGCACTCGTCGCACCAGCGCGTTCCGTCGACCCCGCTGCAGCGCCTGCCGTTGTGCCGGGCGCGGCGCAGCGCGCCCTGTGCGGCGTCCCGCAGCGCGGGGGCGACCAGGGAGAAGTAGGCGGGGAAGGCGACCTGCTCGTGCGCTGCGGCAACGGCGGCGAGATTCATGGGGGACCCCTCTGAGGCATGGCTGAGGAACGCGTCCGAAAACGCGGTCCTGTGACAATTGGCCTCGAAGTCCGAGGCCCTCAGAAGGGGCGAGATGAATCACCCAAGCTCGCGGGCGTCAGCCGTTGAACAGCACCAGGCTGGCAGGAGGTCCGATCACCGTCAACCGGTTTCCCGATAGATCACTTCTAGTGCGTCTATAACCGATTTATGGCGAACAATAAGCTCGTCATCCCCTTTGTCGGGACCACCCAGCTGCTGTACGGCCTGCCGTAGCAGGCTGCTCACATCCACGGGGTTACCGGCCCCGCGATGAGAGTTCCACCGCCCCTGCCGGTCCAGGGCGTGCCCCTGGACGGACTCGTTCGCCAGCTTCCCGAGCTCCCGCAGAGCGGGGGTCGCGTCACACAGGACCTTCCAGCTCTTCCAGGTGAAGAACGCCGGGCGGAGCGCCTCCACGGCCAGATACGCCGCCGGCACCGGGTGGTCACGGCGCACCTCGGCGACCAGCAGCAGCCGCCGCCTGGCGACGGCCAGACGTTCTCTCTCCACCCTGATCTCCCCACCGGCGCCCAGAAACCCGTCCTCCAGCTCCGCCACCCAGGGCAGGGCACCGCGGAGCCGACCCGAACCACGCTCGATCAGGCGGTGGGCCGTCCGCAGATCCAGCCGCCGGACCGCGCTGCTCGCCAGCTTGGCCAGCATCCGATCCGCGCCGAGACGCGCCAGGACGGGCTGGCCGCCCCGCACCTCCGACTGCCCGTCCGCGACCCTGAACAGCTCCGTCATCCGGAGCGGACACGCGGCGGTCAGCGACCACTCCACGCCCGCCGCGATCATGCCGTAGTTCGTCATGGGCGGCCCCGGGCCGAGCACCAGCACCACCTCGTCGACGTCACGCAGGCTGCCCGAACCCGTCTTCCCGGTGGGCTCCGCCTCTGCGGCCAGCGCGGCGACCACGGCGTCACGGATCGGCTCAAGGCCACCGCGGACGCCTTCGACCACCCGCACATCCGCGTCCCCACCCGCGACGGCCCAGCCGGCAAGCCGGTGAGCCCGCTCCGCCGTCTCCTCGCTGGCCAGCAACCGCAGCCGCACGGCGCCCCGGCGCAGCAGCAGACCTCGCCGTCCCCGTAGCTCGCCGAGGACCGCCCGCACCGCCTGCCGGTCCTCGGCGTCTCTGCCCTCCCGGCCCAGCCCGACGGCCATCAGTCCCAGAACGTCACCACTGCCCAGCACGGGCCAGCCGGTCCTGCCTGCCCCCGCGACGAGCTTGACCCCCTGGTCGTCCTTCTCCCACCGGTCGGCGGCTCTCAGCAGGGTCGGCGGCAACGGCCCCGGCAACGGTTTCGCCGAGTGCGTGGAAGCCGCGGTATAGAGCTCGACCAGGGAGGCATCCTTGATCATCTGCACACAGGCGCAGTCGAGGTCGGAGGTGACGGCATGACCGGTCGCGCGGATCTTTCCCGCCAGGTTGCCCTCCCCGTCACCCCGATTGCCCAGCGCGGTGACGAGCCTCCCGATCTCCCCTCGCGTCATGGCCGACAGCTTTCCTTGCTCCTGTTCGAACACCTTCCGGAGCCGGTTGGAGAACCAGGCACGCATCAGGCCGTAGTCGGCGGGCTCCCCACGCCCACTCCGCTCGAACAGGGCCGCCTGGGCGGTGGGCCACAGCTCGGTGAACTTGCCGATCTGCCCCGAGGTGAGGCCGGAGGCCAGATAAGAGGTGGAACGTTCCCGGAGGGCCGTGGCCGGCGCCGTATCCCCGGCCTGCCGGGCGGCGAGCAGGTCCCAGCGCAGTCTGTTGCCCGGGTCCACCTCGGCCAGCGCGTCCCAGAACCGGTGGCGGAGCAGCCACGCCTCCAGGTGAACTTCCATGTCCCGGGGCCGTTCCAGCGCGTACGGCTGATGCGAGCTGTCGATGGAGACGATCCGCGCGGGACGCCGGGCTTCCAGAGCGGCGCAGAGGGCGCCCGCGCTGAGCGCGAACGCCCCCGAACCGCAGCTGATCAGGATGTCCTGGGGGTGACGGCTGGTAAACCACCTGCTCAGCGTCTCCGAGGTGCCCCGCGTCGTGGGAGCGTCGATCCGGACGACGACGACCGCGTCCGGATCGAAGCGGGCGCCGCACAGACCGGGCTCGGAGATGAGTCGCGCCCGGATCTCCTCGGCGTACTCGGCGAGTGTCCTGCCCCCGGGACCGGTGGCGTTGGTCGTCCCCAGGAGGACGACCAGCGAGACCGGGATTTTCGCCGAGGCCAGACCTTCGAAGATCTTCCTCAGCGGACGGCGGTCCTTGCCCACCGCTGCGGGGTCGCCCTCGAAGTCGGGGTTCTCGGGGAAGCTCCGCACCCCCGGGGCCCCCAGATCGCCCCCGCCGACCGCGTGCACAAGCAGCGTGCCCTCCGTCTTTTCCAGAACGGCGCTCCTTCTACGGCAGGCGGAACGGATTCAACCGGCCGACCGTAACTCACCGCCTGCGGCATTCGCGACACAATCGGGAAACTATCGCGACCCGCCGTTTTTACGCCCCTTTCCACCGCCACCTGACCGAGAAGTGGACTGGACACCTTTGCCCTTATCATCCTTTTTCTCGCGATAAACAATGAGCGGTACGCCGGGATCTGTCGGACTGGGCAGAGAACGCCCCCGTCCCTGGGCGATCTCCTTGTCTTCCGGCCTCTCGTTCTCGGTGAACCACGCGTAGTTCCCGCCCTGCGGGTCCGGCGGTGGGGAGGCGTTCCCGCTCCACCACTCCGGCTGTGTACGGGGGTAGTGCACGGGAACGCCGGGGGTTCCACGCGACACGGCGAGCATCGCCTCGCGGATCGCGACCAGAGAGGGGATGCCCTCCACCATTCCGGTGAAGCTGTCGCACGCGCTCTGGAGGGTCTTGACGCTTTTCCTCCGCGGCAGGGTTCCCGACAGATCACGGTAGTAGGCCGCGTAGTCCTCTCCGGAGTGCAGCTCGGTGTTCTCCTCGTCGACGTCGAGCCGTACGCTGCCGAAACCGAGGGGCCGGCCGAGGCCCAGCCGGTGGAAGTGACCCTGCGGCAGGGTGAGCAGCCAGGCGAGCGCGCCCAGCTCATGCTCGTCAAGATCGCGGACCTCGACGCTGAACCGGAACGTCGTCCTGGGCTGGACCCAGCCCTTGACCGACCGGTTCTGCGTGTCACGCTGCTGCTCAGCTCTGTCTGTCTCGTAACGCTGCTTCCCGTCACGGGACTGCGAGGTACCGTCAGCGGGTGAGGCGTCGGGACGCCGATACTCCCGGTAGTTGACTCCAACCCTGACCTGGGTGGGGTCGATCTTTCCCTGGCCCTCGCTCCAGTGCTCCCGCCAGTTCAGCCCGGCGTGATGCCAGTACACCTTCCGGCCACGCAGTCCCTGACCGGGCTGATACAGCTGCTCCTTTGATATCCCGTCTCTGATCGGCCGATCGGGCCTGTGCTGCGACTCGGCGAGATAGAACCGTCCCTGCTGGGGTTTCGGCCGGCTCAGAATCGCGAGCGGCAGGCCGTCACCGTCGAACCGCTTCACCGCCTGTTCGGCATCCTGATCGCAGGTGACGGGACCGACGCGCAACCGCCCCCGGTAGGCGGCCGGCCGTACACCGGAAGCACGGGGGGCGGCCCAGCCGAACACCCGGTCCGCAGGTGAGAGCTTCTCGATGTCAGTGGTCGGGGCCAGCGAGTCGTGCAGCAACTTCGACGGCGCAACCTCGTAGAGGTCGCGCGGCACCAGGACCGGGTAGAGCCCGGCCACCTCTTTCACGACGTTCGCGCCGTTGCTCTTCCTTTCCTTGCAGAAGGCGTAACAGAACGTTCCCGGCTCCAGCTTCAACCATTTCTCGTCGTAGATGTGCGGGCTCCAGGCGAGCTGGCCGGGCCCGGCACCGATCCGCTCACCGGGCTCCGCGACCCGGCCGTCGGAAGTGACGCGCTCGTACAGCTCCTTGTCGTTGTGGGCGTCTCGGTAGCTCTGGATCAGCAGCTCCCAGTCCGCCACCAGCGCGCTCCACTCGCGTGCCAGAGGAAGCGGCTGTCGCTTCCCCATCCCCCTCCGCTCGGTGTAGAAGAACCGCTCGAACTGCTTGCCTTCGATGTTGGGTCCGGTGATGTAGGCGAACCCCTCCACGAGCTGCTCCCCCATCTGGGGAGAGAGCTCCCTGGAGCCGCTCCGAGCGAAACGGCGGACCACCTTGAACCCTCTTCTGGGATCCTTGGCGATCACCGCCAGGAGCGGCTCCATGTGCCGGAGAACCTCCTGGTCTTCCGGGGAGTGGATGCTCTCACCCGTTCTCTTGTCGTACATCTCCAGGGGTACGACCTGATACTTGACCAGCACCCCTTCGGATTCGACCCGCACCGGAACCATCTCCAGGGCGTCATCGGCACTGCGGCGAAATCCCAGCCGGGTGTCGTGCCCGTCGAAGATCCCGAACCGGGAGTTGGTGACGGCCTCGTAGGCGGCACGCAGCATGCCCTTGACCGAGGTCGCGGGCAGGTGGGGGCGGCCGTTCCGGAGCCGGACGGGATAGACCCGGTGACCGTCCGCGCCCTCGGCAGGCGGTGTTCCCCGCGCGGTGTCCAGCAGCAGCAGCGGCGTCTCGACGGTGAGCGTGACGCCGATCCGGCCCGTCCAGCGGTCGCGGTGCAGCCGGTCCCGGCCGGACCCGCTGCCCGGCTTCCCGGGATCCCGGCCGAGCGGCGACCCGTTGCCCAGCACTCCGTGCGAGGTATCCCGGGGGAATGCCGGGACGAACGTGTAGGGGTTGAGAAACGTCCCGCCGTCGCTCATCACGCGGCTCCTTCCGCTGCGTAGGGTTCAAAACCGATCAGCCGTTCCTCGGCGACATAGGCGTTGCCGTGGACCTCGTCCGCGACGACATACTCACGGGCAGCCAGCCGTACCCGCCTCTGCGCGAAAGGCGTCGCCATGGGCACGGTCAGGGTGCCGATCCGGGCGGAGCCGAGCGTGACCCAGCCGGAGGTGGACGCCTTGACCTCACCCCAGACGAGATAGCGGGCATCCAGGGTCGTCTCAGCGGACAGCTCGTCCAGCCGTTCGCCGAAGAAGGCGGGCAGCAGGCTCTCGTCCTCGGTCAGCAGCACCGCGTATCCGGCCTCCACCCAGCGCAGCTCGACCCGCGAGGTGAAGATCCGCGCTTCGTAGACGGTGGACAGGTCAACGGGCCCGGCCTCGGTCACGCAGCCGCCCGCTTCGACCCGGGCCACGTGGTACGCCGAGGGCGCGGTCAGCAGGGCGCATCCCCCGGCGACGTCGGCCGCCTCCATTGCCTGCGCCAGCGTGACACCGGTGGCGGCGGCGCCGTACAGGGTGGTCATGACACCTCCTGTGCCAGGTAGTCGGTCCAGGCCTGGGCGATGGGAGCGATTTCGGGGCCGGCCAGCGCCTGGGGCAGCGTGACCTGCTCCGGCCACGGGCCGCCGGTCAGGGTGATCTCGGTGACCTCGATGTCGCCGAACCCCCGGTTGGACAGGGCGCCGAGCGGTATCCGTCCCGCGTCGAGATCGCGGAGGGTGAGGAGCAACAGGGCCAGCGCGCTGTCTTTCTCCGTCCCGAGACGGGTGAGGTCGACCGAGAGCCGGATCGGCTCCCACTCCACCGTGTGCGGTTCCAGCACGCTGAACAGGCGTCCGTCCGCCGCCCCACCGGTCCAGCGGTCGAGCGCGACATGGTCGGCCTGGGCCATGCCCAGATCCTCCAGCCGGTCGAGCACCGGATGCGCCAGGCCACGCTCCCGTCCGTTCTCGGCGTCCGGCGCACCCTCGGCTCCGGTCACCACGTTCCAGAGCGCGTCGGGGATCGTCGGCAGGGCGGTGCACTCCTCGGCACGCAGCGCGCCCGCCCGCCGGTCCCCGCCGCCGCCGTCGCCGCCGTCGCGGGCTGAGCCGAACAGTGCCCGTACGGCGGGCAGCTGGTCGAGCTGCGCCCGGAACGCGGCACTGTGCTTCCTGACGGAAGCACCCGGCTCGGCTGACAGCGCGTTCAGCTGCCGTGCGGTGCGCTCCACCAGCTCGGCATGGCTGCGCAGCGTCCCCTTGATCGTTCCGCCCGGCAGGACCAGCGTGACGTGACGGCCGTCCACGCGCGTGGTCAGCGGCACCGTGTCCAGGACCAGACCGGCCGAACCCGCCCGGGCCATCACCGGCGCGCGGGCGGTCCATTGGATGCGGACGTCGAGAAGGTCCCGCCGGGCAGGGAAGCCCGCGTCAGCGGATCGCAACGACGCCGGCGTCCGGACGCGCGCCGGATCGTTCCGCAGTACGGCCAGCAGCCCGGCCGGGGAGTCGAACCGGTCCACGACCAGCTCGAACCCGTCGTCGAGAAGCCGCACCGCCCCCAGGCCCCGGCCGGTCGCCGCACCGATCCGGATCTCTCCGGCGCTCAGGGCGGCGAGCAGCATCCCCATCCGGGCCTCGTCGGCGTCTCCCTCCTCGTGCGACTCGATGTCGATCTCCAGCCGGAGATAGCATCCGGCGGGCACGACGGCCCTGCCGTACAGGAACTCCTGCGCCGCCCCGCCCGTCACCCGGTCGATGCCCACCGACGGCCGGGACTCCAGGCTGCCCGGGTCGAGCGGCGTGGCGGGCAGGCCGTGCTCATCCAGCCGGTGATCCGCCGTGATCAGCGCGTCGGCGACGATCACCCGGCTGGCATGCCCCCCATCCTTCTCCTTGATGAACCCCCACAGCCCGTCGACGACCTCCGACTCCGTCCTGGCGCCTCGCGACCAGCTCCGCAGGACCCCCGCCAGCGTGGTGCCGGGAACATACAGGCGGCCCATGCCGTCCAGGGCGATCGGCAGCGGCTCGGAGGGATCGTGGCCCAGGCCACCGACGTGCAGCGGCGACTCGGTGCGCAGCCAGCCACGCGCCCGGATCCTGCTGTTCACATGCCGTCCCACTCTGGTCATCGCTTACTCCTCACGGCCGCCGAAACACCTTCGCCACGGCCCTGAACCGTCCCGCCACGGCCACGCGCCTCGTCCCCATCCCCCAGAGCCTCGTCCCGGCCCCGCGCTGTCTGGTCCCGACCACCTCGGGCCTCCCTGTTACGTCGCGCCTCCTCCCGGCTGTGCTCGGCCAGGCAGGCGTTGACCAGGATCCGCACCGCCTCGTCATGGAGCTCCGCCCGCAGGACGGCGGCCCCGTCGCGAGTCACGACGAGCCTCTCCTCCGGCAGGCCGAGCAGCTCCCAGACCCGGTCGGGGCCGATGAGCAGGTCCCGCAGTGACGTCACCGCCGCCTCCGGCCAGTCGGACCGGCCCGCTTTCGGCCTGGTGAGCCACCTCAGACGGCTGTCCGCGTGCGACAGGTCACCGACGATGTCCCGCAACGCGTTGAGCTGCGTACTGGAGACCCCGGTGGGAACGACCAGCGACCGTCTCTCCCGATCCGCCGTGATCCGTTCGCAGGACCGGTGGATCTCGGTCCGCCAGGCCGCGCGCTCGAAGATCCGCGCGTCCCGGTAACCCGGCTCATCCGGTGCGAGGGGCTCAAACCCCCCGGCTACGGCAGGCGCGGTGCCGGACGGGGCCTCGACGGGCCGCAGCAGCAGCTCATGGTCAAGCTCCACCTGGCCGAACCCCTCCGCCCGGCGCTCTCCCACCCCGGCGGCCCGGACCTCGGCCAGCACCTCCGGGGCGATGGGACCACCGGACACCTCGAACGTCAGGCAGCTCCCGGCGGCCAGGCCGTACAGGGTGGGGCGGGGCAGACCCCAGCCCCGGTGCCAGCTCTCCGTCCGGTGAACGCCCAGCGCGACGTCAACCCCGCCGTCCCGGTGCCGGTCCTCTGTCCTCCGGACACCCGGCGCGACCTCGACCTCGCCGTCCTTGCGCTTGGTCACCGGGGCCAGACTCACACCGGTGGCACCCGCCTCCCTCAGCGCCCGCTCCAGCACCCTCCCGACGTCGGCGACCTCCGTACTCGGCCGCAACCTCACATCCCGGACCAGCAGCTCCGACAGCAGCCACACCCGGAGCACCCGCCCCTCTCCCCCGGCTCGCCGCCGGACAGCGGTCCGGACCGCCGTGACCCGCACCTGCCCGTAGTCGTCCTTGGAGGACCGGCCGACCCGCCACCGCCCGTTCAGCTTCTCCTCCCAGCCCGGCTGCAGCGCCCCCGCCCGGACCCGCACCTCGGCACGGAGCACCGTCCCGGCGGCCAGCGCCCGGTAGGCGTAGACCCCGCCGACGTCCCGGGTGGGACGCTGCACGTCGTCCTGGACGCTGTTGTGCATGCGCAGCGTGGAGGACGGGTTCACGATCTCGTACACGCCCTCCCCGTCCGGGACGACGTAGCCCTCCCGGTACGGCTTCCCGGACGGCACGGCACCGGCCATCCGGTTACCGATGGCCGCGGTCCTCCCCTTCTCATGGACGAAGACCTTGGGCACCGGCAGCGTCCGGACGCCCCCGGCCGACTCCGGGGTGGCGGCCGTGACCAGCAGGCCCCCGGTGCGGACGAGGGCGTGCGCGCCGCCGCCGAGCCGCCGGGCCACCTCCGGCATCAGGCACCAGCCGGGAATGTGGCTCGCGCCCTCCACGACGTTGCCCCTGACGGTGGCCGCGGCGAGAACGGCCTGCTCCACGGTGATGACCAGCTCCGCGCACTCCCAGCCCGCCCCCGCCGCCCGGTCCACCGGGGCCGGACGGTCCGCGACGGCGTACGGCGAGACCACCGGGGGCGGTGCCACCTCCTCCGGCGACGGCGCCGTCCAGTCGGAGGCGGACCCCAGCCCCTCGACGGTCATCCTGCAGCGCCCCGATCCCCGGCGCCGCCTGCCGCCGATGCTCTCCAGCAGCAGCGCTCCCGCACCCAGCAGCGCCACGGCGGCGTCCCGCTGCGCCTGCTCCAGCTCCGCGAACCCCTCGATCCGCGCCCGGCCCGTCAACGTGACCCCGGCCCGGGCCATCTCCTCGAAACGCAGCATGTTGTCACTGGCCGTACCGGTGGCGGCGTCGATCGCCACCCCCGGCCGGCGGAACGTCGTCGCCCAGGCGACCTGGGGCCTCGCCCGTAGCAGTCCGGCGAGCCTTTCGGGAAACCGCAGCGGGCCCTCGACGACCAGCGCGGCGGGCTGAGGAGCGTTCCCGGTGGACCTGCCCCCGAACAGGAAGCCCACCCAGTCGTGCCACACCCCGGCTGGACCGCTGTCCAGGGCGTACGCGGCCAGCTCACAGGAGTCGCGCCAGACCCCGACCAGCGTCTTGGCCGGCACGATCGGCGCGGCCGGAGACCCGGAGGCGTCGGTGGCGCTGTCCTGAGCAACGTCGCCGGCCTTCTCACTGTCACGCTGGACGAGCCGGTCGGCGTATCCCTGGATGCCCGTCCCGGTGCCCACCCGCCAGTCGCTGACCATGAACAGCGAGATGGCGAACCCCTCGGCCCCGGTCATTCCGCCCCCTCCTTCACCTTCAGGAACGGCAGCGCCGCCATCGCGTCCAGCAGACCCGTCACGGTCTTCTCCTGGTGATCGGGCCACAGCAACCTGCCCTCCTCCGTCAACTCCAGGAGCGCGCTCCTACGCTCCAGGTCCTCTCCGAACCGCCGCAGCAACAGCTCGAACCTGGCCTCGGCGACCTCCGCGCCCAGGCACACCCCCTCGCGCAGGTCATGGGCCGCGCCCCGGGGAATGAGCGGCTCCTTCGACCCGGGATCAGACCTGGTCAGCGCGGTGACCCGCCGTTCCAGGTCCTCCCAGCGCCGCCCCCGGGCCCGGTCGTCCCCGCTGCCCTCCCCCACCAGGTACGGCGAGGCCGACCCACCCGAGCCGCCCGACAGGGTGACCGAGGCGCGGATCCGCTCCAGATCGGGGGCGGCGCTCTCGAACAGCACGACGAACGCCAGCGCGGACCCCCAGTCCTTGACCCTCTCGCCCCTCTCGTCCTTCTCCACCCCCTTGGCCTCGACCTCGGTCAGCTTCTCGGCCAGCTCGTAGGCGAAGTGGAACGGATAGTTCCGCTTGACGATCGCCACCCCGGCGCCCGCCCCCAGGCGGTCCCGGCCGCATGCCTCCAGCATCGGGCTGAGCGCCGGATCGGTCGCCGTCGCCTCCTCGAACGCCTCCAGGTAGTGCCGGGTGAAGGGCAGTGCCACCTCGCCCTCGCACACCACGGTCAGATCGTCACCGCCCAGCACCAGCGGCAGCACCGGCAGCGGCCTTTCCCCCAGTTCCTCGGAGGTACGGCGCAGCGCCTCCGCGAACGCCTCCTTCCCGCAGCGGTCCACCCCGGCGGAGAAATCTCGCAGCGCGTCCGCATAGGCACGGTCACCGTCACCCATCGACGACTCGTCCAGCCTCCGGAAGATCTCCCCGAGCCCGTTGCCGTCGGCGTGCACCACCGCCACCCAGTCGGCCCGCAGACCGAGCTCGTCGACGATCCTCCGCATCCCCTCCCTGCCGGTGCCGGCAAGCTCCGCCAGCCGGTCGAGGGCGGACCCCCCGGTACCGGGCCGATCGGCGTCGGGATTCTTCACTGACCACTCGCGAGCAGGCTGGTAGACCGCCAGCTTCCCTCGCGCCGCAGCCGACCTCGGCTGCGGCGGCTCGTCCCTCCCCTCGGGCCGGATCATCACCGCGGGCAGCCCGCTCGACGCGCAGTCCTCGACCACCGGCAACCGCAGGAACCGCGACTGCGGTCCCGGCCGGGCCTCCCGTACGGCCGCCAGCTCGGTCCGCGCCTCCCCTATCCTGGCGGCCAGCGACCCCGGCTCGTACGCCACCACCACACCGCAGACGTCCAGACCCGGCGCCTCCTTCAGCGCACGGCAGGTCAGCACCTTCACCAGTCTTCGCCCGGCGTCCCTCTCCCTGACCAGCACGGTGAGCCTGCCCGCCCCCGCGACCAGCAGCTCCGCGTCATGGGTTTCGATCCGCCAGGTGTCCTCCGCGAAACCGGGGAACATCTCGCTCAGCGCCTGCTCGGCCCAGAGGCCGTCCACCCGGGCGATCAGCTCGGACGCCCCGACGATCTCCTGCCGTTTGCCCGAGGAGAAGATGAAACGCTGCTTGCCCGCCGTATCGATCATGACGACGTACATGTCTCTCCTGTCTCGTAAGGATGCGGAACCACGTCCACCGTGTGGCCGAACACCCAGCCCAGCGCGAAGCCGACACTGGCCGGCGCGGCGATGAACAGCCGCGGCTTCGCATCGTGGTGCTGCGGCCGGGCGGCGATCCACGCCCGCCATGCGGCATATACATGCCGCACGACCAGCTCGAAGTCGACGGTGCTCTCCGGAAGATTGGCCGGGCCACCGTCGATGACCAGGGCCGCCCGGCACCGCTCCACCCGCCCGCCAAGGTTCGCGCAGCCGTCACCCGCCGCCCGCAACGCCTGGGCGACCATCAGCGGGTTGTCGGCCAGGTGCACCACGAGGGCGACCGCCCGCCCCTCGGCGGCCCCCGCGAAGTCCGGCTCGTCGACCACCCTGGCCAGCTTCTCCGCCCGTACGGCCTCCGCCGGGGTCAGGGGCTCCTTCAACCGGCTGCTGATCCGCACCGAGGTGAAGAAATCCGACTGGGCACGTTCCGAACGCTGCGGCAACACCGGGGCGACGTCCAACTCCGGCCCGTCGTCCTCCTCCTGCGACGAGGTCTCCGGGGTGACGGCTTCCGGGGCGGAAGCGCTCTCCTGATGTCCGGCGCTGACCCCTCTCAGCTCCCGCTGCACGTTGAACTTGGGCTTCGTGCCCAACTCGAAGGCGTCGGGCAGCACGGCGTTGACATAGAGCGAGACCGGGGTGGACGGGTCGGACTCCGAGATCTCGGTCAGCCGCGCGGTCACCAGCGCGCAGACCATATCCAGCGCGTCCTTCCGCTCCTTGCGCGCTACGACCCGGGCAGACGCGTCGGCATCCAGCGCCGCCCCGGTGATGGTGTGCCGTACGGTGAAGCAGGAGTCGTGGTTACGCCTGGCATGGTCGGCGGCTGCGCCGGCCCACTGACCGCTCCACGGATCCCGCCAGTTCTTCCTCTCCAGCGAGATGACGATGCCCACGCCCCTGCTGCGCTGCTGCCACAGGTTGATGCCGGTGAACAGCACAGCCGCGGCCACGCACAGCACCGTCAGAAACCACTTCTGATCGCCCCACCACCCCTTGATCACATCTGGCACGGTCCCCGCCGCCACCGCGGCCGCCACACCCGCGAGAGCCGCCACCATCCACCGCGACGCCCCCTCCCACACTGGCTTACTCGCCCCGCCCCGAGCCCGGGAAAGCCCCATCCGCCCGCCCTCTCCCTCACGCTTCCGCCTTCACCTACTACAGATGGACGACGGAAAAACGCCTGGTGGGAGCGGTAGAGGTCAAGTCAACACATCGCTTCAGATGCCGGGAAAACCCGATTGCGACCCCATGTAGGAACGGTGAAGACAGCTCCTGAGAAGGAAATCGCCAGCCCAACCGCAGAAGCGCCTAGTTCACATGGCACGGCGGCGCCAATAGAGTTAGGTTCACGTGGTGACGTTGCGGACCTACCAAGAGATCCGGGACCGGATCTACACTTACGCACGCCAGCACGGCCTACGCCCTGACTGGATCGAACACAGTAAATCTGTCCGACTACTCCTGCTCTACAACAACGAGCGGGTCGTTGTGGGCCGCGCCATGGTCCCCATCCGTGACTTGCGACCCGAAACACTCACCGCCCTGGCGCACGCCCTTGAACCCGTCTTCGGAAAGGACTGGCTCGAATGACCACTCACACTGTGACCTACCGGGTCACCCGAGGGCAGGCTCTCGACACCGGCGTCACCGTCTGGTCGGCCATCCCCATGGATCTCCCACCGATCGGCGGCGTCACCGGCCGCACCCTCACTGAGCTCCACCAAGAGGCCGAAGCCGTCGCCTGGTTCGTCCTGGACGTTCCGAAGGAGACGGAGATCTCCGTCAAATACGTGTACGACATTGACGAGGAACTGGCTGCCGACCTGGATCAGTACAAGCAGTCAGCCGCCCAAGCCAAGGCTGTGAACGCAGTTCGAGAGGCTGCCGCGATCCGGATAGCCAAAAAGCTCACCGCAGCTGGAATCAGCGAACGAGACGGCGCATTGATCATGGGTCTCTCCAAGCAACGCGTCCACCAGCTCAAACACGCCAGCTAATAAAACTGGCCCGTCGTCATTGCGACCCCTCGTAGGGGCGATGAGGACGATGCTGAGGTCCTCGGTCAGGTCGTCGCGGTCGTGTTGCGACCCCTCGTAGGGGCGATGAGGACCTGACCTGCCGAAAATCGCACCCTGGACGGATCCTGAGTTGCGACCCCTCGTAGGGGCGATGAGGACAGGCGGTCCAGGCGTGGGAGGCCCGTCTCGGCATCCTGTTGCGACCCCTCGTAGGGGCGATGAGGACCAGCGAGACCGTGAGCACTCCGGCGAAGAAGCGGTTGCGACCCCTCGTAGGGGCGATGAGGACACGGACGACGGCCCCATGGTCCTCGCCTACAGCGCGTTGCGACCCCTCGTAGGGGCGATGAGGACCTGGGCCAGGTCCTGCCACTCGTCGTATGTCCAAGTTGCGACCCCTCGTAGGGGCGATGAGGACCTGTCGTCAGCCGGACGCAACGCCTCGACCGGAGCCTGTTGCGACCCCTCGTAGGGGCGATGAGGACAGCCGCTGGACGGCACCATCTGCATCTACCGCACGTTGCGACCCCTCGTAGGGGCGATGAGGACGTCCGCCGGGTACGCACCTACAGCACCGGCTACGCGTTGCGACCCCTCGTAGGGGCGATGAGGACATGGGTGAGGCCTGGACGGCCGAGACCGTATGGCGTTGCGACCCCTCGTAGGGGCGATGAGGACCCACCGTTCCACGACCATGCTGTGCCAGCACGTCGCGTTGCGACCCCTCGTAGGGGCGATGAGGACTCGAGGTCGAGGCGAAGCTCAACCTCCGTGGCTCCGCGTTGCGACCCCTCGTAGGGGCGATGAGGACGTCTGCACCGGCGACCTGGCGGGCGCGGTCGGCCTCGGTTGCGACCCCTCGTAGGGGCGATGAGGACGGCGCCAAGCCGCCGGCCGCCTGCGGGTCGATCTGGTTGCGACCCCTCGTAGGGGCGATGAGGACATGGCGTCGCGCCGGGCCTTGATGTCCTTCGCCTCCTGTTGCGACCCCTCGTAGGGGCGATGAGGACGCCAGGCATGCCGGGACGCTGCGGTCGCGACCACGACGTTGCGACCCCTCGTAGGGGCGATGAGGACCATAAGAGGCACGAATGACATCCTTGCCACTCAACTTGTTGCGACCCCTCGTAGGGGCGATGAGGACAGGCGCTGAACCCGCCCGGCGCGACGAGCTGCCGGTTGCGACCCCTCGTAGGGGCGATGAGGACGGACGAAGAGCTGACGGTTCAGCGCCACCTCCACGCGTTGCGACCCCTCGTAGGGGCGATGAGGACCCCACGGTAAAGCCGCAGGCCAACGTATGCAACAGGGCGCTCCGAAATCGCTGTTTTGCAGTGAACCTCCGGTAGTGCAGAAAACCCCGGAGGTTTGTTGCAAAAACCATGATCCAATCCGAGGCCGAGCGTAAGCACCCCACGGGCAGCAGCGGGCCGCGCGCCTGCCGTACAGACCCCCCGATCAGTAGTCTCCGTCGCGGATGCCTTTGAGGAAGATGCGCCAGGCTCCTGGAGTGACGGTCAGCACGTGGCCGGACGGGTCCTTGCTGTCGCGAATGGCAACGACGCCGGGAAGATTCGTGGCCACTTCTACACAATTATTCCCACCACCGCTGAAGCTGCTCTTGCGGAATTCGGCCCTGGAAAGGTCCCGGACATCAGCCATGATTGCTCCTCATCGCGGCGATGAACTCCGCGGACTCCTTGGGGGACAGGCATACGCCGGCAAGGCGCTCGAACGTCAGCATAAGACGCTGAACGTGGTCGGTCGCCTCCACGTAGACATCTCCGCTCGGGCACTCGGTGTAGCCCACGTCCGGGTC
>NZ_JBIUTQ010000037.1:0-23369 GCF_044741965.1 Streptosporangium sp. NPDC087985 | reverse complement strand
GCCCGTCGACCGGGACGTCCGCGACCGTCCGGCCGCAGAAGCCATGCACCTGGCCGGTCAGCACCCCGCACACTGGGCACGGCACCGGCTCATCCCGAGTACGGGCCATGATCCGAATGTGATCGTCCTTGTCCTCCACATCCTCGATGACCAGGGCAGACAGACCCGAAAACACCACACCTATCAGATCGTCGGTCTCCAGCACGCCTCAGGCTGGCAGGTGATCACGCAGCGCCACCACCGAATACGGGACAGAGCCGTTGGCTGGACAGACCCTCCGTCGCGTGATCGTCTGGGTGGCGTCCTCCACGAGTACGAACATGCCGCCTGACCTGCGCGGACGAGGTTTTCGGCAAGCACAGCGTCGACAGGATTGTGACCACCAAGTGGGTCTGGATGGTCTCGTGCATCGGCAGCCAGACTCCGCTGCACTGCACGGCAGCCGTGGTAGCGCCGGGACACCCGTGACCGGGCCGGTTCTCCTGCTCGCCGGACTGTGCATGCCCGATCCAGCCGGGTCACCGGTCAGCGGTGTGGACCGACACCCTGGTCGGGTGACGAGGTCGTTACCGCTGGACGCGGGCGCCGCCTCCGTGCACGAGGGCCTCGACCTCCTTCAGGCTGGCCATAGAGGTATCGCCCGGCGTGGTCATGGCCAGGGAGCCATGAGCCGCTCCATATTCCACTGCCGTGGCGAGGTTACCCTTTTCCAGCAGCCCGTAGATCAACCCGGAGGCGAAGCTGTCGCCACCGCCGACACGGTCCAGGATCTCCAGATTGGGGCGGTGCTTCGCCTCGACGAATCCGGTCCGCTCGGACCAGGCGATCGCTCCCCAGTCGTTGACCGTCGCGGTCCGCACGGTCCGCATGGTAGTGGCGATGACCTGGAAGTTGTCGTGCTCCTTGGTGACCGCCGCGATCATCCGCTGGAAGTTGGCAACGTCCAGTTGCGACAGCGATGCGTGAGTGTCTGGCACTTCGAAGCCCAGCGACGCGGTGAAGTCCTCTTCGTTGCCGATCACCACGTCGACGTAGCGGGCCAGCCGGCGGTTGACTTCCTGCGCACGGGTCTGCCCGCCGATCGCCTGCCAGAGGCTGGGCCGGTAGTTCAGGTCGTAGGAAATGACCGTACCGTGGCGACGAGCGGCGCTCATGGCCGCCTCGATGGTGTCCGGTGTGGTGTCCGACAGTGCGGCGTAGATGCCACCGGTGTGCAGCCAGCGGACCCCCAGAGTGCCGAACAGGTGGTCCCAGTCCACGTCGTCGGGGCGCAGCTGGCTGGCTGCGGTGTGGCTGCGGTCGGAGGTGCCGACGGCGCCGCGCAGCCCGAAGCCGCGCTCGGTGAAGTTGAGGCCGTTGCGGACGGTCCGGCCGGTCCCGTCGTAGGGCAGCCACTTGATCAGCGACGTGTCCACGCCGCCCTGCAGGACCAGGTCCTCCAGCAGCCGACCCACCTCGTTGTCGGCGAAGGCGGTGACCACTGCAGTGCGTAGCCCGAAGCAGCGGCGCAGCCCGCGGGCAACGTTGTATTCGCCGCCGCCCTCCCATGTACGGAATGTGCGGGTGGTGCGCACGCGGCCCTCACCCGGGTCCAGGCGGAGCATGATCTCGCCGAGTGACACCAGGTCGTAGCGGCAGTCTGCGGCAGGGCGGACGTCCATTCTCATGCCTCCGGTGCGGGTCAGGTGGCGGCCACGGCGTCTGCGGTACGGCGGGTGATCTCGTCCCAGCGCTCGTCGGCGATGAGGTCGGCGGCGACCATCCAGGTGCCGCCGACGGCGAGCACCGCGGGCTGGGCGAGGTAGGCGGCGAGGTTGCCGGTGTTGACCCCGCCGGTCGGGATGAACCGCAGCGAACGGAACGGGGCGGCGAGCGCCTTGATCATGTCGACGCCGCCGAGTTGCTCGGCGGGGAAGAACTTCACCGTGTCCAGGCCCGCGTCCAGCGCCATCTGGATCTCGGTGGCGGTGGCCGCTCCGGGGAAGACGGGGATGCCGGCCTGCTGGCAGTGCCGTACCACCGCGGGGGCGAATCCCGGGCTGATGACGAAGCGTGCGCCGGCGGAGACTGCGAGGTCGACCTGAGCGGGTGTCAGCACCGTTCCGGCCCCGACCAGCAGGTCCGGGTGGGAGGAGGCCATGGCGCGGATCGCGTCGGCGGCCGCAGCCGTGCGGAAGGTCACCTCGACGGCGCGCAACCCGCCGGCGGCGAGCGCGGCGGCGAGCGGGTCGGCGGCGCGAGCATCGTCGAGCACGACGACCGGGAGGATGCGGCATGCGCCGATGGTGGATGCGACACTTGCAGGTTCAGTATGGTGAACGTCAGTCACATATATGACCTTATCGGCGTCAGTCACGGTGTCAACCCGGCTAAGGTGACTGACATGCCATCATCCGAACCGTTCCAACCGGTGAAGTCCGCCGACCGGGCACTGGAGGTACTTGAGGCGCTGGCCGCCTCACCCACCCGGCGTTCCCTGATCGACCTGGCCCGCGCCCTGAACATCCCGAAAAGCAGCCTGCACGGCATCCTTCGGACGATGGCTCAACGCGGCTGGGTGGAAAGCGACGTCACCGGAACCCGATTCGGCCTCGGCGTCCGCGCTCTTCAGGTCGGCGCCGCTTACCTCATGACGGACGACACCGTGGGTCTGTTGGGCGGGGTGCTCGACGACCTGTCGCAGCAGTTCGGGGAAACGGTCCACCTCGGGCGCCTCGACGGCGCGCATGTCGTCTATCTGGCCAAACGCGAGTCGGTGCACCCCTTGCGGCTCTACAGCGCGATCGGCCGGCAGCTGCCGGCCCACGCCACTGCCCTGGGCAAGGCACTGCTCGCCGACCGCCCCGACGACGCCCTCGACCAGCTCCTGGCCTGGCCGCTGCCGGTCCTTACCGCGCACACCATCACCACTCGGGACGCGCTGCGCGCCGAACTCGCCACCGTCCGGGCACGCGGCTACGCCGTGGATCGCGAGGAAAACACCGAAGGCATCGTCTGCTTCGCGATGGCCGTACCGTTGCAGGCGCCGGCGATCGACGCGATCAGCCTGTCCGTGCCGGTGGCCCGGCTCGGCGCGGGCAGCGAGGAACAGATCGTGGCCGCGCTACACCGAGCCGTTGACCAGGTCAAGGCCGTGCGTGGCCTGCTGTCCACGGCATGAGGCGACCAACTCCCGTCGGCCGGTTCGTCCGCCGACGCTGGTAAGCCGGGCGACGTGGTCGATCAGGGCGGCGCGTAACTCGTTATGGTCGCGAAGGTCTGTTCCGAAACAGTGAATGCGCGCACCATCGTTACTCGTGTCGCTGCGCCTGATCTACCTCGTGTTCTGCCAGATCGCCAGCTGGCTGTCCCTGCTCGCTCGGACCACCGCGGCCAAGGACCTGGAGATTCTGGTCCTGCACCACGAGAACGCGGTCCTACGCCGACAGAACCCCAAGCCGCGCTTGGACTGGGCCGACCGCGCGGTCGAGGCCGGGGGCGATCCTCCCGCAAACCCGACGCCCGATCACGGAACACCTTCACGGCCTCGCCCGTGGAAGTGGCCCGCAGCTCGCGCTCCTGCGCCTCCCACGAGGACTCCTGCCTGATGGAACCCGACACGCGCACGTGCAGGCCCTCCAACCGGACACGCTCACTGCCGGCGGAAGCCTTCATCGCCTCGACATCAACCGAGGAGAACCGACGCTTACGAATCAGCCCACAAATGAAGGGTCACCGTGTAAACACCAAGACGCTGCGCCGCCTTCTCCAGCCGATGAAGTTCCACCCGGTCAGCCGATGTCCACTGAGGACACCCAGCCGCACTGGCGAGCCTACCCGGGCATTGCAACTAGGCCTGCGTCCGGTCGACCGGTCCCCCGGAGCGGGAACCCCGCACCCGGGCCGAGCCGGGTATCCTCGGTGGCGCGCATTGCTATCTCTGATCTTCGGTTGTGCAACCTCAGATGTGGATCGTGCTCTGCGTGTTCACCGGGTTGTGACTGCGGCCCGGCACGGTGTCGGGGCGGCGCCGCGTAGACGCCGCCCCAACACTCTTTGCCCGATTCGCGGAGTTACGCGCCTGCCGCCGGCTTCTCGGCCTGCAGTAGCACGTTGCCGGCCCGGTCGGTCAGCACGAGCTGGACCGTCGCATCGTCGGTCAGCTCCGCTGACAGGTCGACGGACTGGTCAGCGGCCCCATTGAACGACTTGCTGGCGAGGGTACGGCCCGTTGCCTTGTCGACGAGTTCCACCCGCAGGTCCTCGCCGATGTGCGTGGAGAAAACGTCACCGCGGACCGTCAGTTGGCCCCCGGTGCGCTGGAAAGCCACCTCAGCGGCACCCGCCTTGCTCGCGTTGGTGACGCCAGCCAGGTCCATCGTCGGCAGGAACGTCTCCGTCCACGAGGTGGTTGCGCCCGGGCCGATCTTCGCCGGCTCGAAGAACCGGCCTGACGTGCCCGCCCAGAGCTCGATGTACGGACGCGCCGAGCTGCCGTTGCGGTAAATGTTCGTGTCGAACGAGGAGTTGTAGCCCCACTCCCAGAACTTCATCCCCGGCGTCACCTTGTTGTCGCCGACCCGCACGACACCCTCGCCGTTCTCGTGGTTGATGACGCCCCACCAGTTACCCTGCGGATTCTGCGCCAAGCCCTGGCCGTACGCGATGCCATCACCACGCCAGTTGACCATCTTGTTGAGCTTGTCGAGGACCAGGTAGCGGTCGTTCGGGGTCGCCGGGTTGGCCGGCTTCTCCACATTGGCCATCCAGGTGTAGGCCGAGTCACGTTGGATGACGCTGACCGGCGAGACGATCTCCATCGTCGGCGAGCCCTGGTTTGAGGCGGCACCGGGCGCGAGCGTGGTGCAGGTCCAGTACTCGTACGAGACGGTCTGGGTACCGGGGTTGTGGATCGAGACCGTCATGTCCACGCTCGGGGTCTTCTTGCCGATCGTGTAGGTTACGGTCGTCTCAAGCCCGGTCGGGCCGTACACGTAGCGCGACGGCCGGTCGCCGTAGTGCGTGGTGTCCTTGTTGGTCATCGTGATCGAGACCGCGTCGGCGGTCTCGCTGATCGAGTAGTCCCATGGCAGGAACCAGTACTTGCCGTGCTCTGCCTCGGTCAGCGTCGGGAAGATGCCGCCCCAGACCATGAGCCAGTTGTGGTAAAAGGGGCTGGTCCCTGGACGCCCGACCGGGTTGTTGTTGAAGCCGTACGGCGTGCCCGTCGGGTTGGTGTAAAGCAGATCGTTCCCCGTCGGCTTGTAGATCAACGAGAGCAGCCGGCCGCCGTAGCCTGGGACGAACGTCGCCTCGATGTACTTGTTCTCGACCAGGATCGCGTCAATCTTCTCGTTCACCAGCCGGTTCTCGACGTTCTCCCGGCGGACCGAGAGGTCATTCGGCGCGTCGGTGAACTCGAACACGTTGTGCCGGAAGGTCACGCTCGCGTTCTGGTTGACACGGAGGTATTCAGGAGCGTTCGGGTCGTACGAGGTCTTTTTCGGCTTGGAGTTCGGCACCTTGAAGTCGACCTTCGCGGCGGCGTTGCCGACGCCGGCCAGGTCGGTGACGGCACCCGCCTGGACGGTGACGGAGCCGCGCGAGCCCGCCTTTAGACGCGTGCCCTTCTCGACCTTGATGACGAGGGTACGCAGGTCCGGGGCGTATGCCGCCACGTCCTCCACGTTCTGCGCGAGCGACGAGATGCCGTCTTCGGCGCCTTCGAGAACGCCCGACAGATCGACTGCGGCGAGCAGCTGAGTACGGGTGAGTGTCGTGCCGCCGGTGCCGCCTGGCGTCTCGGCCAGCGGCACGTTGTCGCCCCCGCCGTTGACGGCGGCGATCTTGCGGTCGAAGGAGACGACAATCGTCTCCCGCTCGTCGCCGACGGTGATGTCGGTGACCTGGGGCGCGCTACGCTGCCTGGTTGCGCCTTCGAATGACGCGGACACGACGTCCGTGTTCCCCAGGTTGCCGATCGACGTGGTCAGCGCGTGCTGCGCTCCGTTGATCGTGACCATGTGCGATCCGGCGCCGAGATCCTCGGAGAATGTCAGCTCCCAGGCGGTGTTGTCGGTGCCGCCCACCTTCTGGACGTACGCCGGGCGGACCGTGGTGCCGTTCGGACGGGTAACGGTGATGCCTGTGCCGGCGTACCGCGAAGCGGGCATTGCGGCGTAGACCGGGTTCGTGAAGACGATGCGGACCGAGCGTGAGTCGGGGGCCGTCGCTGATGCGATTGAGGCCTTCTCCGCCGGCCGGGTCGTGCCGCGTAAGTCTCGTGGGGTAGTCGTGGTCCCGCGTAGGGTCGAGCCGTTGGCGCCTGCAATAAGCAGATCGTCGGCCAGCTCGTGGCCCTTGCCGTCGAACCAGACCTGGTAGCGCGAATCGCCCAGGCTCGCGTCCGCGCCCAGCAGCACGCGCAGCGAGCGCGCGTCCCCGTCAACCACGAAGAGACGGGTGCCGCTGATCTTGTTGAGCGGGCCGCCGTCGAGCGCCCCGTCCGGCTGCCCCGCCGTCCCGCCCGAGACCCGGATGAACTCCGTAAGGTAGTTCGGGTTTCCCGTGACGAACTGACGGATCTGCTCGCTGAGGTCGTTGTTGAAGGTGATCTCGAACGACCTGGTGTCGAGGGCCCGGACGCCGGTCACGAGGAGGCGTGCCCGGTTCCCTTGCGCTTCGTTGTTGCCCTGCGCATCCGAAGCCGTAGCGTACCTAGCCGCTGCGTCTGCGTTTGCTGGGACGCCCCCAGCCGGTAAGGCTACGGCTCCGATGACGAGGCCGGCGAGTCCGGCCCTCAGCATCCGCTTTCTACGCACTGTATCTCCTACTTATTGGCTGTCCTGCCAGTGGTTGTGCAACCTCAGGTTTCAGGTGCTTGCTGTTACTCGTCGCTTCAGACGCCGCACGGTAACCGGCGCAGTGACTGCTGCGCCGGCGTCGTGCCCGGTCAGAACGTGCCCTTGTCGATGAACTCCTGCGCGTTCTGCTTGGTGATCTGCGGAGAGTCGACAACCGTGTCCTTCTCCACCTGCTTACCGTCGAGCACCTCGAGCGCCCGGTCGAGTCCGAGGCGGCCGATCTGGTCGGCGCTGTTCAGCCCGGTGACGACGTAGTTCTCGCCCTTGGCGATCTCCTGCAGCGCCTCGAGTTGGCCGTCGACACCGGCGAGGATGATCTGGCTGTTCAGGTTCGCGTTTGCGATGGCCCGCTGGGCGCCGAGGCACATCGCGTCGTTCTCGCAGAACACGGCCTTGAGGTCCTTGTGTGAGGCGAGCAGGCTCTCCGTCACGGCCAGCCCGCCGTCGGAGCCCCAGTTCCCGAAGTCGGGCGCCTCGACGAGCGTGAACTTCGGGTCCTTGCCGAGCACGGATTTCAGGCCGTTGGTACGCGCCAGGCCGATGCTGTTGTCGGCCGGGCCGCCCTTGATGATTGCGACCTTGCCGCCCTGCGGCAGTTGCTGGGTGAGGAACTCACCGTCCTGCACCCCGATCCGCTCGTTGTCCGGGCCGATCCAGCTGGTGTACTCGCCGGTCTGGAACTTGCGGTCGACGAGGATCACCGAGATCTTGGCCGCCTTCAGTGAGTTGAGGGCAGCGGGCGCCGATTCGAGCGGCCCACCGGAGATGATCACCGCGTCGACATCTTTGCTGATCAGGTCCTCAACGTTGGCGGCGAGTTTCGCGGCGTCGCCGTTGGCGTCGGTGCTGATGATCGTGACGCTCTTCCCCTCCGCCTGCGCCTTGATCGCCCGGTCCATGCCGTTGAAGTACGGGCCGCCGAGGGTGAAGTTGGCGACGCCAATGGTGCGGCCCTTGCCGCCCTCGCTGCCACCATCGTCCGAACTACACGCCGCGAGTCCGAGGCCGAGAGTCCCCGCCAGCAACAGGGCGCCAATTTTGTTGATCCGCATTCCTTCTCCTATGTGTGTCGGCCGTGATGCGGACTCAGGCCCAGCGACGCTGGGAGCGCCGCTGGACAAGGATGACCGCCACGATGATCAATCCCTTGAGGACCTGCTGCCAGTAGCTCTGCACACCGTGCAGGTTGAGCATGTTGTTGATGAGCGCGAGCACGAGTACGCCGCCGAACGTCGCCCGCACCGAGCCGCGTCCGCCGGCCAGGCTGGCACCACCGATCACGCAAGCGGCGATGGCGTCGAGTTCGAAGGCGACGCCGACGCTTGGCTGGGCGATCCCGACCCGGCTGGCGAGGATCACCCCGGCCAGCCCGGCGCAGGCACCACTGATCGCGTATGCGAGCACGACGTGCTTGCGTACGCTGATCCCGGCAAGCCGTACGGTCTCGGCGTTACCGCCGATCGCGTAGATCGCGCGGCCGGCCGGCGTCTGACTCAGGAAGATTCCGCCCGCGATGAAGACCGCGAACATGATGACCGTGGTCAGCGGGATCGGACCCACCATCGCCGTGCCCAAGCTGAAGAACCCCGGGTCGCTGGGGGAGATCGGCGTCTCGGAGTAGACGAACGCCAGGCCTCGAATCGTGGTCAGCGCCGCGAGTGTCACCACGAAGGGTGCGAGGTTGAAGCCGGCGATGAGAATGCCGTTGACGAGGCCGAAACCTATGCCGGCGGCGATCGCGACTGCCATGGCGACGGGAATCGGCAGGTCGGCGATGAGCCCGGCGCTCACAATGCCGGTGAACGCCACCACCGATCCGACCGAGAGGTCGATCCCGCCGGTGAGGATGACGACGAGCATGCCGAAGGCCAGTAGCCCGGTGGTCACCATCTGCTTGAGCAGGTTGGTGAGGTTGCGTTCGGTCAGGAAGCCGTCGGTCGACAGCGCCATGATGCCGACCAGGACCACCAGCAGGACGACGAATACGCCCATTGGGGTGATGGGACGACCACCTATGAAACGCGGCCCCCGGGACGGCGACGTGGCCATCGCCTCGGCGGGCTTGGTCAAGCGACTCGATGTCATGCTGCCTCTCGAATCGAATACCCGAGGACTTGGTCCTCGGTCGCTGCGTCAGATCGGATCTCGCCGGATATCCGCCCGTTGCGCATGACGAGGACTCGGTCCGTCGCACCGATCACCTCGGCCAGATCCGAAGAGATGAGCAGTACGGCATGCCCGGACCGGGCCAGCGCGTCAATGGTCCGGTAGATGTCCACCCGGGTCGCCACGTCGACGCCACGGGTCGGCTCGTCGAGGATGAACACGCGCGGCCCGGCGAGCAGCCACTTGGCGAGGATGGCCTTCTGCTGGTTTCCGCCGCTCAGGGTGGCGATCGGCAGCGCGGCGCAGTGACCGGGGCGGATGTCGAACTTGGCGATCATTTCGTTAACGGTCGCCTTCTGGCGGCGCCCGTCGATCAGGGGACCGCGCATCCGCGCGCGCAGGGTGGCCAGCGTGATGTTGTCCCGTACGCTCATCGACGCGACCATCCCGGTGCGCTTGCGGTCCTCGGTCACGAGCGCCAGCCCGGCCGAGATCGCGGCCGCGGGATGGCCGAAACGCACCGGCGCGCCATCAAGATGAACCGTCCCCGAAGTGGCGCAGGTGTCGCCGAACAGGCATCGGGCAAGCTCGCTGCGGCCGGCGCCGACCAGCCCGAACATGCCGACGATCTCGCCCGCGCAGAGCGTGAAGCTGACGTCCTCGAACTCGCTGGGCCGGCTCAGCCCCCGTACCGCCAGCAGTTCCCCGCCCGGCTCCGGACGCGCGTCTGGGTAGATGCGCTCGACTTTGCGACCTGCCATGAGCGTGATGAGTTCGCTCTCGTTCGTGCGGGCCGGTTCCGTCGTTTCGACGACCGTGCCGTCGCGGATCACCACGATCGACGTCGCCAGCTCGGTCACCTCGGCGAGCCGGTGAGAGACGTAGATGATCAGGACGCCGCGCTCCTGCAGCCGGCGGATGAGGGCGAAGAGCGCGTCGAGGTCGCGGCCAGCAAGGACCGCCGATGGCTCGTCGAGGACGAGCACGCGGGGCTCCGACGCCAGCGCCTTGGCGATCTCGACCATCTGCTGGCGCGCGACCGTCAGGTCACCGGCCATGGTGGCGGGGTCGATGCCGCTGAAGCCGGCCTCGTCGAGCAGGGTCCGGGCCCGGCGGTGCGCCTCGGTCCAATCGATCAGGCCGCCCCGCCGGGGCATCCGGCCCAGCAGCAGGTTCTCGGTCACCGAGAGCCCGGAGATCAGCGTTAGCTCCTGGTAGACCGTCCGTATCCCGGCGGCCTGGGCGTCGTGCGGGGTACGGAGGTCCAGACGCTGGCCGTCCATCCACAGCTCGCCGGAATCCATCGGCTCCGCCCCGGAGAGGATCTTGATGAGAGTGGACTTGCCGGCGCCGTTGGCCCCGACGACGGCGACCACGTCGCCGCCGCTACCGGCAAGGTCTACCCCGTGGAGGACCTCGACGCTGCCGTACGCCTTGCGGACGCCGCGCACCTCGAGCGTCACGCGAACGCCCCCATGACGATCATCGTCTTTTGCCGGGTCAGGTCGGTGACGGTCTCGTGTAGCCCCTCGCGGTAGCCGCCGGTCTCCTTGGTGCCGCCGAAGGGCAGGTTCTCCGAGCGCAGCGCAGTGGAGCCGTTGATGACGACGCCGCCGACGTCGAGCCGCTTGGCGACCTGGAAGGCGCGGGTGACGTCGTTGGTGAAGACCGCCGCCTGCAGTCCGTACGGGGACTCGTTTGCCATCCGGACCGCGTCGGCGATGTCGGAGAAGCGGGCAACCGGCGCCACCGGGCCAAAGATCTCCTCCGCGAGGGCGGGGCTCTGCACGGGGACGTCGACGAGGACGGTGGGGGTGAAGAAGGCGCCGTTGCGCGACCCGCCTGCGGCGAGGGTGGCGCCATCGGCGACCAGTTGGCCGACCGCGGCCTCTACAGCGACCGCCGCGCTTTCCGCGATCAGCGGCCCGACGTCGGTCGAGGGCAGGAGCTGGTCGCCGACTGAGAGCTTGGCGGTCTGGGCGAGGAGCGACTCCACGAAGCGGTCGTGGACGCCTTCCTGAACGTACACCCGCTTGACCGCGCAGCAGATCTGGCCGTTGCCGCGGGCGAGGCGGCCGAGTACCACAGCCTCCGCGGCCTTGTCCACATCGGCGTCGTCGCAGACGATCAGCGCGTCGTTGCCACCCAGCTCAAGGAACACCTTCTTAAAGGTGGCGGCACTGCGGCGGGCGATCTCCCGCCCCGCTATCGTGCTGCCGGTCAGGCACACGGCAGCGATCCCGGGAAGCTCGGCCAGCAGCTGCGATACCCGTACGCCACCGGTGACAAGCTGGTGCGTATACCGGGGTGCACCGGCCGCCGCGAACATCTCGTCGATCCGCACGAGGGAGAGCGGACAGCGCGCTGGCGGCTGCACGACCACGGCGTTTCCTGCCGCGATGGCCGCTGCGGCCTTGTGCGCGTACAGCTCGACCGGGTAGTTGAACGGGACGATCGCGGCGACGACGCCGAGCGGCTCCCGTACGGTGATCGCGAGATGAGCTTCAAGGCCTGGTACGGCGTCCAGTGGGATCTGTCGGCCGAAGATCCGGGTCGCCTCGCCGGCACAGCCGCGGAAGATCCGGATGGCGGCATCGACCTCTCCCTGCGTCTGCGTCAGCGGCTTGCCGTTCTCGGCGGCTAGCAGACGGGCGAGTTCGTCCCGAGCGGCTTCGATCCGGCTCGCGACGTCGAGCAGGAGTTCCGCTCGGGCGTGGGCGGGCATCGCAGCGACCGACTGCTGTCCGGTTTGGGCGTTCGCAACGATCGTGGTGACCTGTTCCTCGGACAGGTCGTGCACCTGACCGAGCAGCTCACCGGTGCCGGGGTTGGTGACATCGATCTGGGGAGCACTCTGTGACATCTCGGTTCATCCCTTGGTCGTGTTCGGTTCGGCCTAGTTGCTGCTGTCCCACCCCGAGGCGAACGGGCTGCCCGCGTAGCCGATCCGGCTGCTGATCTCGGCCGCGTACCTGATAGCCGACGGGGCGAGCCGGTGACAGTCCTCGACGCTGAACCGGTTGGCCGGCGCGGAGACGCTGAACGCGCCAACCGCCCTGCCGGCTGCATTCACCAGCGGCACCCCGAGGCACCGCACGCCCTCCTCGTTCTCCTCGTCATCGAGCGCAAAGCCCTGCGACCGGACCCGCTCCAACTCCTCGAGCAGGTCGACACCGGTCAACGTCTTCGGCGTGGGACGCTCGAGCGGGCCGTCGGCGAGGTTGCGCCGTTCGTCGTCACCCGCGAGGGAGAGTAGGGCCTTGCCCATAGAGGTGCAATGCATCGGGGCCTGGCTACCGATGTGCGACACCAGGCGGACCGACTTCGCGCTCTCCACCTTGTCGACGTAGACCAGCCGATCGCCGACCCGTACCCCGAGGTGAGCGGTCTCCCCGCTGATCTCGGCGAGCTTGACCAGATACGGATGCACCGCCTTACGCAGCACATCCTCCTCGAGGTAACGGCCCGCGAGGGTGACCAGGCCGATCCCGAGGCGGTACGCCCCAACCGTGTCGCGTTCCACCACGCCCAGCTCGAGCAGCGACGCCATATAGCGGTGCGCCGTGCTCGCGACCACACCGGACCGGGCCGCCAGGTCCTGCAGCCCGATGCCCTGCGGGCCGACGTCGGCGATCACCTTGATGAGTTCGAACGCCTTAACAACGCTGTGGGACTTCCTACCGCTCTTCATTCGAGTTAATCGAATCCTATTCGGGTTAGGTGAATAGCAGTCACTCTCCAGCGAGCATGGGTTCATGTCAAGGGTCTTACGAATCGGGTTCGAGCCTGATATGGAGAGGTCGCCCCGGCCACCACCCAACACCGTTGCTTTAAGAGGTCGCGCAAACAGGTCAGGCGGGTAGGGGCGGGTACGAGTCGGGGTCTGTCTCCCCTTGCGACAAGCGGCGCAACCAGTTGCCGCGGTGCCCATCACCGTGGCCGCGACCGTCGACGGCCCACGCCGGTGTCGAGATGAACCGTCGATTCGACATGCTCGAATGCCCGGCGAGGAATCCGTCGATCAGTCAGGAAAGTCCACGAGCCTAAACCCTTGACAAGGTGTCCAGCATTTATGAATGTTGTGATCAGGCGACCAAATCGAAGAGGATTCGATTTACTCGAATGGGCACGAGCTATTGAGCCGGGTTTGCGGTCGGCTTCGAACTATCTGAAAGGACAAAAGTGTCCATCATGCGGTCGGCGATCCTCGAGTCCACTCCGCGCGCATCATCGAACCTGCCTGCCTCGGGGGCCGCCGTGCGATGCCGCCGCACCTTCGCCGCATTCTCGGCCCTCGTTGTCTTGGGCCTCGGTGGATGTGATGCGGCCGGCGGCCAGGCCTCAGGTCCCGCGGCGCAGGCCGCCCCGCCGTCCGCTGCACCGTCTGTCGATCCCTTCCGTGCAGAGGGTTTCACCATCGGCATTGCCAACTTCTCTCTGGCAAGCCCCTACCTCACAGCGCTGAGCGAGTCGATGGAGGCCCGGGCGGCCGAGGTCGGCGTCGCGACAGTCAGCAGGGACGCAGGCGGGGATGCCGCCAAGCTCGCCGCCGACGTGACGGACCTGCTCGCGGAGGGTGTCGACGGGATCCTCGTTTCGACCGATGATCTGGTCAATGCGCCGGCACTGTCCCTCGCGATGCAGGACTCCCGTGTCTCGCTCGTCTTCGTCGGCCGGGCGCTCGACTCTGGCGCCTACAACGCGGCGATCGGGCCGGACTACCCCAACGTTGGCTGGGACTCGTGCGACTATCTCGGCAGCGCCCTCGGCGGGCGGGGAAAGCTCGCTCTCATCGAGGGCGGCCCCACGGGCCACCCGATCGGCCGGCAGCTGAGCGAGGGCTTCGAGAACTGCCTCAAGCAGACGTACCCCGAGATGACCGTGGTCAAGGGCGCTGAGCTCGGTGACTGGACCGCCGCGGGCGGCGAACGCGTCATGAAGGCCGTCCTGGCCGAGCACACGGACATCGTCGCGGTGTACTGCCACAACGATGCGATGTGCCTCGGGGCGCAGAAGGCCGCAGCCGACGCGGGGCGTACCGACCAGTTGATCTTCGTCGGCACCGGCGGCACCGCCGAGGCCTTCCAGGCAATCATGGACGGCACGAACTTCAACGCCACGTCATTGATCGACCCTGCAGAGATCGGCGAGCAAGGTGTCAATGTGATGGTCACGATCTTCAAGCGAGAAGACCTCGTGCGCCACTCGTTCGTTCCCTCACCTCTGATCCGGCCGGAAAACGCGACCGAATACTACGACGCGGTGAGTCACGGCTGATCGCCGCGCCTGCGCAGAGGGCAATCACGATCCGAACCACCACAGCACACCAGAAGGGAATGAGGATCGAGTAGCATGCGAACAAGATCTGCACTGAGAGCATTACTTGGGCTGGGGTTGGCCGCTGCGCTGACCGTGGGGATGGCCTCGGCTGCGCCGGTCAGTGCCGCGGCCGGTGAGGAAGCCGTTCGTCGAGGTAGCTTCCAGGCGCCGTCCGACGACACCTTCCGGCCCGGCTGGCAGCTCAAGTACCGCGAGCTCTTCGACAAAGAGGATCTCGACATCAACATGGACGAGATTCCCTGGACCCTCGACAACTTCGAGAACGTCTACGACACCATCAGTGACGACGACGGCGAGACCTACTGGGGCGAGATGGGCCTGGGCTTCGGTGAGGTCATCAGGTCGTTCCGGACGTGGACGAAGACGAAGGAGATCGGCGAGGACAACTGGCTTACGGTCGCACTGTCCGGGCGCCAGCAGGATCTGAAGTCCGGCAAGAACCAGCCTGAGCGGCCGGGTGTCTTCCACGTCATGCGGCAGCCGGAGACGGGGAACATCGTCGCCGAGCTGCGGTCCGATGACCCCACCGCCGGTGCGATGATCCGCAACACCAAGCCGATGCCGCCCGTGTACCGCATGGAGTACACGGTCACCCGGTACGAGATGGGAGGTGACCGGTTCGACCCGGTCACCGGTGAGTGGTCGTCGTGGACCACCCACCCCGGCTACGAGTACGGGGACGACGGCGAGTACAGCATCGCGCCCGGCACCCCGCGCTGGAACGGCTTCACGCTGACGGACGCGCTGGGCCGCAAGAACTGCAAGTCCCAGCACCCCTGGCCGGACAGCTCGACCAACGCGTACACGACACCGCGGTGTGGTGAAGGGCTCTGGAACCCGCTCAACTACGGTGGCGCGGGCTACAACGGTCTGCACGCGCTGACGGTCACCGACGTCCAGCACCCGATGCCGCGCAACCTGCACTTCTGGCACTACCACCGCAAGGTGTTGATGGACCAGTTCGCCACCGATCCTGACCGCGACAACAACGGCCGGGTGTGCAACTCGGAGACGGGCGTATTGACGCGCATGCAGGAGACTCACAAGAACGGTGTGAACCCGTGGGTCGGTGGACGCATGAACGGCTGGAACAACGCGGGCTACTACGAGGTCGGGCGCATGGCCGGCCAGTCCCAGCGCTTCTTCTCCGACTGCAACACGTCGATCGAGGACCCGGACCACCCTGGTCGCATGATCTACGAGGACACCACGAACCAGGCACCGCGCGCGATGGCGCAGTCCGACCCGCGGTTCTTCCCGTACATCCCGTACACCTTCGCGGTAGAGCGCAGCGAGCTGGGCTACACCCTGGAGTGGAGCGGCATGTTCCAGGACGTGGGCTGGCACACCTACCGCTACTACCGGCCGTTCATCACGAACAACAACCCGGTCTGGCGTTACAACGCCTACCCGGGCGACCACTACGACGGCCGCTACAACGGCTACGCCCGGTCGTCCACCCGGCAGTTCAAGCCCGACGGCACCCGGGAGAGCACGGCGACGGTGAAGCGCACGTGGCCCGATCAGTGGCACGCCAACTCGGCGTACCCCGACTTCGTGATGATGGGAGTCGAGTACACCAACTCAACCGAGGGCTGGCTCCAGTTCGACGACGTGCGTCTGTACGAGCCCGCCGATAACCGCCCGCCCGTGTCCATCCTGGGCAAGGCCCGGGTCGACAACTGGTTCGGCAAGCAGCCGCAGCTCGACATCGAGGTAATCAACCTCGAGGAGACGGTGCCGAACATCGACATCACCGTGACGACCGACTACGGGACACAGACGTTCACCGACGTCCGACCTGACGCGCACCCGAACGCCAGGTTCAAGGTCAACGGCTCGATCCCCGACGGCGTCGCCCACGTCACCGCGACCAAGGGTGATCAGACCTACACGATCGACGTGCCGTACAAGGGCATCGACGTGCTGGATCTGTCGGCGAAGGCGGAGGGCAGGTGTACCGGCCAGAATGCGATGATGACCTACTCGGTGACCAACACCGACAACGTCGACGCCACCTACGTGACGATCACTACGCCGTTCGGCGCGAAGACGTTCGATCGGGTCAAGGCAGGCCACACCGTCAAGCTCCAGCAGAAGACGCTGCAGACGGAAGTCCCGGCGGGCACCTTCACGGTGACGGGCAGCGGCCCCGCCGTGAAGTACCCCTTCAACGCGGGGGTTGAGTACCCGATCGCAACCGAGGCGGTCACCTGCGGGTGACCGTCCGACCAGGCCGTGCCGCCGGGGCAACCCGGCGGCACGGCCGCACGACCTGAACCCACATCCCCGACACCTCACCAGACGAGAAGGACGTGAATCAGTGCGGCGCCCCACCTTCCGCACCGTCGTCGGCCTGACGTTGGGCGGCCTGCTGCTCTCCGGGTGCACCGGCGCGGTGGAGGCCTCCGGCATCCCGTCGACTACCGCACCGTCCGTACTGGCGCTCCCACGCGTCGATGCCGTCGCGGACGCCGCGGCGCTCGACACGGTGAGCCTGACGGCGGAGCCTGGTAAGCCCCCAGTGCTCGACTTTGCCCCGCCCGTCAGCGTGACCGGTCCGATCGCCCGCGTGGTCGCACCCGGCAGCGGCGAGACGATTGACGTGAACCAGGCCGTCGTAGCCAACGTGGTCACCATCGACGGTGGGGACGGGACCGAGCAGGGCAGCACCTACGACGGCGCCCCGCAGATCCTCATGACCACCGAGGCCAGCATGCCGCTGGCACTGCTGGAGCAGCTGGTCGGTGCCCAGACCGGCGTCCGGGTCCTTCTCGCGGGCCCGGTGGGCGAGGGCAGGACGACCCTGTGGGTGTTCGAGGTGACGTCAGTGCTGGACGTGCTGGCTCAGGCCGAGGGCACCGAGGTGAAGGACCTCGCGCCCGGCCTGCCGCCCATCGGGTACGCGGACAGCCCCACAACCGAAGCCGTCATGCCGATGCTGGTGCCCGCCGAGGGCCCGCCCCCGGAGGACCTGGTGGTGCAGCCCTTGATCGTCGGAACCGGGCCGGAGGTCAGCGCGGACTCCAGTCTGGTGCTCCAGGTGGTCGGATCGCTGTGGGACGGAACGCAGTTCCAGAACTCCTGGGAGGACGGTGCCGGACTTCCCGTCGTCCTGGCCGGAACGATCCGCGGCTGGCGCGAAGGGCTGGTCGGGCAGCCGATCGGCAGCAGGGTCATGCTCGTCGTCCCGCCCGACCTGGCGTGGGGTGATAAGGGCAGGGGAGAGCTCATCCCCGGCGGCAGCACGTTGGTGTACGTCATCGACATCCTGGCCGGCATCTAGCCCGGCCGTCGTCCCCGCGTCGGAAAGTGAGGCTGGAAGATCGTGCGACGAAGCACCTCCTTGTCGGTGGCCTGTGCCGCCGCGGTCGCTCTCGTGCTGGCAGGGTGTACTGGGAGCGGCGAGGAGACCTCGCTCGGACCCGACCAACCTGCTGCGGCCATAGCCGACCATGACGCCGATGTTGACGCCCTCGCCCGTGTGTCCCTGACGGGAAACCTGGGCACGATGCCGTTCTTCAACTTCAAACCGCCGCTCACCCTGACCGGGGAGGTCGCACGCGAGGCGGACGAGGGTACGGGCCCAGCCGTGGAGCCGGGGGACGCCGTAGCGGTGCACGTCGCGTCCCTCAACGCGAACACCGAGACCATCGAGGCCAGCTCCTACGAAGAGGGGAGGGGCCCGGAGCTCCTCCTGGTCGACGAGGCCAACCTGCCGCCGGCGCTCTACGAGGCCGTGATCGGGTCTCGGGTCGGCTCGCGGGTGCTGTTCGGTGCCCCGGTCGACACGGTCACCATGATCTACTCGTTCGAGATCCTCGCGGCGGCGCCGGTCTTCGAGCGTGCCGAAGGTGAGGCGGTGACCCAGCCGAGGGGGCTGCCGGTCGTGACGTCGTCCGACGGCGGTGAGCCCAAACTGGCGCCGGTGACGGGCGATCCGCCCGCGGACCTGGTGGTCCAGCCGCTCGTCACGGGCTCGGGCGACCCGGTCGGCGCGGAGTCCTGGGTGGTCGTGAACCACGCCAGCTGGCTGTGGGACGGAACCGAGCTGGCGTCGACCTGGAACGAGGGCGGCCCGACCGTCGTCCGTCTGACCGATGCGATCAGCGGCTGGCAGGAAGGGCTCGCGGGCCAGCCGATCGGCAGCCGGGTGATGCTGCTGGTGCCGCCCGCCAAGGCCTTCGGTGACGACGCGTCGGAGATGATCCCAGCGGGTTCGACCCTGGTCTACGTCGTCGACATCCTGGCGGGGATGTAGTGCCCGCCGACGGGAGATGGTTCACGTGAAGAGGACACCGTCACCACTCGTGGCTCTGGTCCTGCTGGTGCTGACGACTGCGGGCTGTTCCCCGGAGGCGAGCCCGGACGTCACATCTCCGGACAGAGCGGCACAGGGACCCGACGGGATGCGGTGGGCACCGACTCCCCCCAGCGATGCCAAGGTGCCCGCCGTCGCGGGGGCGCTCCAGAGCCATCCCGGTGACGAGGCCAACTTCTACGTGACCACCGACGACTACGTGGTCTGGGCCAGGAGCAGCGCCAACACCAAGGCTGACCTGGAGTATCGCGTCGTCAGCTTCGACGTCAACGGGTGGCAGTCGTCGGCGTTCATGAAGTACGTCTTCGCCGACGCGGCCGAAGCGAAGGCCTTCGCCGCGACCAACGAGCTTCTGGTGCCCGACGGCACCGTCGTCTACTACAAGGGCTGGTTCGGGCCTCAGGTGCAGCACAAGGCGGGCGTGATCGAGCTGGCGAAGGCCGAGGCGGAGGAGCATCTCGTCTCGAAGCCGTGAGTCGCCGGATCACTGGTGCTGACGAGACGGTGACCGATCCCGGTGGCGACGGCACCCGAAGACCGAGCCGTTCCGTCGCGACAGGTGATGGCTGTACTCAGTCGGATGGCCCACCACCCCGAGACCCGCGCCTACGTCGAGCGACGCCTCGCTAAAGGACGCTCAAGGCGAGAGATTCGCCGCATCCTCAAGCGCTACCTCGCCCGCCAGATCTTCCGCGCGCTCAACGCCGCCACGCCACCCGAGACCGTCGGAGCAATCCCGGCGCTCGCCGTTTGACAGGCATAGAAGGTTCGACGCCGTCACCGCCGGGCCTGGGGCGTCACGCGAGCCTGACGTTGCCCTGGTACTCGAATTGCGTCTTCACCTGTTCGGAAACGTCCACGTTCACGAGCTTGCCCGACGCCGGGGTGAAGCCTGCGAGCGCGGCGGCGGTCTGACCGCCTTGGGCGGCCCTGTAGACGACCTGGAGGACGTTGTCGTTCGTCGAGTGGTACCCGTACACGGCATCGTCGACCGCGGCGGTCAGCGCGTCCCAGTTGCCCTTGGCCCCATGACGGAGCCGCGCGAAGCCGCCTTGAGCAGCGTGCCCTTCTCCACCTTGATGACGACGGTACGCAGGTCCGGGGCGTACGCCGCGACGTCCTCGAGGTTGCCCTCCAGCGACGAGCTGCCGTGCCCAGCGCGCTCGACGGCACCCGACAGGTCGACCGCGGCGAGCAGCTGGTCCCGGGTGAGGGTGCTGCCGCCGGTGCCGCCCGGCGTCTCGGACAGCGGCGCGGCCGCGGCGCCGCCGGCGACCGAACCGATCTTGCGGTCGAACGAGATGGCGATGGTGTCGCGCGCCTCGTCGACCTCGACGTCGGTGACCCGCGGCGCGGTGCGCTGTGTGGTCGTGCCGGTGAACGACGCGGTGATCACGTCGGTGTTCGCCAGGTTGCCGACCGACGTGGTCAGCGCGTGCTGCGCCCCGTTGATCGAGACCGTGTGCGCGCCCGCGCCGAGGTCCTCGGCGAAGGTCAGGTCCCAGGCGGTGCCGTCGGTGTCGGCCACCTTTTGCACGTACACGGGACGGATCGTGGCGCCGTCGGCGCGGGTGACCGAGTTGCCGGCGCCGGTGTAGCGCGAGGCCGGCATGTTGGCGTACACCGTCTCGGCGAACTCGATCCGCACCGAGCGGGAGTCGGTCGCCGTCGCCGAGACGATCGCCGCCTTCGCCGCCGGCGTGGTCGTGCCGCGCAGCTCGCTGGTGGCGGTGGTGGTCCCGCAGGTCGTCGGTGAGCTCGTGGCCCTTGCCGTCGAACCAGACGCCGTAGCTGGAGGTGCCCAGGTTCGCCCCCGCGCCGAGCAGCACGCGCAGCGAGCGCGCGTCGCCGTCGACGGGGAACACCCGGGTACCGCTGATCTCGTTGACCGGACCGCCGTCGAGGGCGGCGTCCGGCGTCCCGGCGGTGCCGCCCGAGACCCGGATGAACTCGGTGAGGTAGTTGGCGTTGCCGGTGACGAACTGCCGGATCTGCTCCGTCAGCGCGGTGTTGAAGGTGATCTGGAACGACCTGCCGTCGATGGCCCGGACGTCGCTGACGAACAGCTGCCCGTTGTCCTTTCCGTGCGAACCCGACACCTGCGTTCCGCAAGATCCACGCGGCCTAGGGGCACACATCACCGGCCTGAACAGGGCATTTGCGCTCGCGCAGCAGGAGCAGGCGTGTCACTAGGCTTCCGCATCGCCGCAGGTCAGCAGGTTGGGCAACGTCTCCTACCCACCGGCGCAGGCGCGGCACGCTCCGCGTCCTCGTGCGAAGACCGTAGGGGCGCACGCGACTTACTTGCTGTACGACTTGCCGACGAGACCTTTATCTCTACTGACATCGCGCAGCCCTCACACCATTGCGCGCTGAGCGACGTAGTGCGGTGCCATCGCCTCCATCTGCTCGATGACCAGGCGAATCGCCTCGGGCTGACGACGCGGGGGACACCGTGACCACGCGAGCGCGCCGCACTTAGGACCTCAGGGACGCGTTATCAGGCTCGCCCGGAGGGTTCCAGAACTCGGTCCACATGAACCGGCCGTTATCGTCAAGGCTTTTGTTTAGAACCCATATGTCTTCGCCTGGCAATTCTTCCTCTTGAAGAATAGCTGCCGTCTCGGCCAGAATTCTTTCGGTCTTTTGGCGCATTACTAAGGGGCGCTCGGTTCTTCCGATCTTGATTCGGCCGTTACTGGTCGTATCTAGGGAGACTTGGTCCCCTTCTAGTAAAGCCTTGCGGATGATCACACTTAGCCGCGAATCATTGCTATTAGGCCTTGACTTGTGCAGGCGCCTGTAGTTGTTCAGCCTCCTGAAGAGGTTTGCGCTCTCTCCGATATAGATCCAACTGAAATCATGAGTGACGATCCTAATACGGTACAGTCCAGCTCTGGGATTCGGGAGAGCTGGCCACGAGAACGCGATGGCATCCCAGGTGGCGGGCGGCGTGGGGTGGGTCCGAGGGAAATGCGGTATAACTAGGCCGCGCGGCTTCCAATTGAGAGTGACCGAGACGTCGATGGTCTTTGGCGGGGAGGCTTGCTCTGTAGGCACGAGTTTGAGGATAGAGTTCCTCCCCGACAAGATGGATGCGTTGCAGTCCAGCACTGCGAGGTGACGGTCTCATGGTGTTAGGGGCGAGCGGCTGCCGCGTGGCTTTCGGTCCTCGGGCCTGGCGACCCTGCGGTCTGGCTCAACTTGGCGCCGGATTGCTTGGGCGGGCCATCGGACGGAGCGCTGTACATCAGTGCGTACAGCAATCGTAGCTTCCGCGATCACACCTCATCGGCTCATATGTGCTGCCCGAGCAGCCTCAGCCGCCGTCGACAAGGCTCCTGCCCTTCCCTTGTAATCAAGTGGTCAGAAAGTGGCATACTCGCCGAGTGCCATCTCGTATCCCTCGCGAGGACGCCCGCTATCTCGGCGGTACCGTGCCGATGCTGGTTCTCGTCTCGGCCGCCCCGGTCGAGCAACTTCCCGTGTTTCAGCTTGATGCGGGTAGGCCGTTGCCGTGTGGTGGCTGGCAGTTCCTTGCCGGTCTGGCTGTCTCGGTCGTCGACGGCCCCGGCGATTCTGGAATCCTGGTCGAAGGTATCGCCCACCCGGATGAGGCCGAAGAGCGCTTCGCCTGGATGGGCGCCGTGGACCATGCCGGCGGTGCGGTTGTGCTGGTCGTCGACTCGCACAGCCCTGTCTACGACTGGGACGTCCTGGCGAGTAGTGGGAAAGCCCAGGGCGGGTTCGTGTCCGCCATCCAGCGCTCGGGCTGATCGTTGAGCGACAATGCCGACGTGCCGCCACGGAAGAGTCACCGGTTCAACGCGTTCTGCTAACGCCAGTGCTAACACTAGGGCTGGACGGCCCTGGACGATTATGGACTGTGAGATCCCGTAAGCCCGCCTAGCCAGGCCCGGAAGACGATGATGGACGGTCCTGGACGGTCGTGATCTAACTCGTAATGAAGTGGTCGCGAGTGAAGTCACGACCAGAGAGGGCTACGGCGTACCTGTTGAGTGAATGTACAGGCGCACTAAGCTACTGATCATGAAGCGCTCGACGATCGCGGTGCTCGTGGCTGTCTGCGTGGGGGTTGGCGCTGCTTTGGTTGCTCCTATCGCTTTTCTGGTGTTGACCTACGGGTGCACCGCTGACGATGACCGGCTCGCCGCCTCTTTGGCCACGCTCAGCATCCTCGACGCTCATCCGGCAAGCGCGACACCGCAGGAGGGACGCGGCAGCTCTTGCGACAGCGACGACCGGATAACGACTGTCGGGCAGACCTATCGTCCCTCGGGCTCGCGAGCCGACGTGCTGTCCTTCTACCGAGACATCGCGATCAAGGATGGGTGGACGCCCTCTCCGGAGGATGACGGTGAAGGGGTGGGCTGCTTCACCAAGTCTGTCGACGGAAGGGGCGTTGAACTCTCGGTGTGGTTCCTGGATGCGCTGGGAGAGGGGCACGGCGATGACTACGACGTACATGTGAGCTCTTCCGTGGCTGGCGGGGGCTGGTGTTGAACACCGCGGAGTCTCTGAACGCTTCGAGCTTCCACCGTCGGCTACGGGATGTAGGGCTGACGACAACATCGGCCACCACAGACACACGGCGGCAGCCGTCCACAGCCCTCTGACCTCGTGTCCGCTGAGCGGAGCAGGGGAGTCGGTCCGCCTGGCTCGAAAATCGGTGAGTTAGTGGGCAGGCGGCAGCGAACCCTGGCCAGTGATGTCGGGGCAGGGTCTGCGGGGTGGGAATT
>NZ_JBIUTQ010000036.1:16005-25950 GCF_044741965.1 Streptosporangium sp. NPDC087985 | reverse complement strand
GTGTGGGAGAGTAGGTCGCCGCCGGACAATCTTTTGGGAAAGGCCACCCCGTTTGGGGTGGCCTTTCCTGTTTTCCAGGCCTTTCTGCTTTTCAGATTCTTGATTTCCGGGATTTTCCTTGATCGGGGTATATATCGTCATCCCCGCCGTCTGGACTTTTCTCAGCCTGCCGGCCAAGCCCAACGGTATCCAGGCTCTCAGACGTGGAGCTCGCCGGAGAGCACGGTCACCGCGTGCCCGGCCAGCTCGACCCGGTCGCCCCGCACGGTCGTGTGAATGAGGCCACCCCGAGGGGAGAGCTGAGCGCCGACAAGGGAGTCCGAGCCGAGCTTGCCCGTCCAGTAGGGCGCCAGGGCGCAGTGGGCGGATCCGGTCACCGGATCCTCGGGGATGCCCACCCCGGGGGCGAAGAACCGCGAGACGTAGTCGACACCCGGGCGCGAGGCCCGGGCCGTGACGATGATCCCTCGTGCGTCCACCTTCTCCAGGGCGAGGAAGTCAGGGGAGACGGCCAGCACGGCATCCTCGGACTCGACCTCCACGAGGTAATCCCACACGTTCTTGCCGACCCAGAGGGAGGTGACCCCGAGCGCCTCCAGCAGTCCGTCCGGTGGGCGCACCTCTGCGAGGCCCTTCACGGGGAAGTCCATACTGATCAGACCCGTTCCGTCCCTGGTCACGGAGAGGATCCCGCTCTTCGTTGAGAATTCAAGGGTTTCGGGAGCCGAGCCGGTGGAATAGAGCACATGCGCCGCGGCCAAGGTCGCGTGCCCGCACAGGTCCACCTCGACCGTCGGCGTGAACCAACGGAGCGAATACGGCTCGCCGTCCTCCCCTTCCAGCAGGAAGGCCGTCTCGGAGTGCCTCATCTCCGCTGCGACGGACTGCATCCAGGCATCCGTAGCCGGATTGTCGAGTAGGCAGACCCCCGCAGGGTTACCCTTGGAAAACTGCTCGGTAAAAGAATCGACTGTATAGATACGCATGACGTAATTTTAACTCAATACGAATAACCAGCTGAAAGCGGGTATGAGGGTCAGGCAAACCGGTGCGCTAGCCGTACAAAGTGGGAATAAGCGTTGGGCGTGTCGCGCGGCGAACCTCAATTCGTCGGTTACCGTCCAAGGTGTGGGACAAGCCGGCTGCGGCGTGGTCCTGAGGAAAGGACGAGCCGATGGGGGCAGTGCGCAAGGTGGCGACCTACCTTGGCCTGGGCGGAACAGAGGATTACGACGAGTCCTACGAGTACGAGGACGAAGTCGAGGGCGAGGGCGAGGACTGGCAGCCGGCTTCGGAGCGTGCGGCCAAGCGCTGGCGTTCGATGAGTGAACCGTCACGGATCGTGATGCTGACGCCGAGGAAGTACAACGACGCTCCGATCATCGGACGGCACTTCCGCGATGGCCAGACCGTCATCATGGATGTCAACGTCATGAGCACCGCCGAGGCCACACGGATGGTCGACTTCGCCGCGGGCCTGGCCTATGGCTGCGAGGGCCGCATCGAGCGCATCGCGGAGAAGGTCTTCCTGCTGGCCCCGGCCGAGGTGGAGATCACCAACGGCTGATCCGGCGACGATTGGAACGTTGGAACGCTCTTTTACGCCCACCGGCCCCCGGCTACCTGGCTCGGGGGCCTCTGCGTAGCAACCGGGTCAGTTCGGTCAGATCAGAGGTCGCGGTCTGGGCGCGTTTCTCACTCTCGCGGGCGTATTCGTGTAGTGCCCACACGGCGCTCTCGGCCAGCCCCCGTAGCTCGGCAAGCTGCGCGGTGACGTATCCGGCGTCTGCCCGTTCCTGTCTGCGCCGGTGCCGGAGCCGGTGGCCTCCCGCTGCCGCCAGGATCAGCGCGAGCGCCGCGAGTGGCAGCGTGGCCGGGGCGGCTACCAGGGCTGCCACCAGGGCTGTCACGCCAAGGGCGAGGAGCGTGTAGGCGAGCCAGGGCCGGCCACGGGCAGGCACGCCTTCGACGGTGATGTGCTCTTCGGCGGCGGACAGGGAGCCGGAGTCCGGGCCTTCCGGGCGGAGCACCACGCGGTGTCCGAGCAGCGGCATGGTGACCGACTCAGGTGGGTCGACCTCGGTGGCCCGCACGAGATCCTCGGCCGCGGCCCGCACAGCCGGTGCGGCCATGTGCAGCGCGATGGTGGCGAGGTGCGGGTCGGAGCCCGGTTGCAGGTCGGTGAGCAGGTGGCCGGTAAGCGTGTTCATGGGGCCTTCGGGACCGCCGGAGCCGATCAGATGGCGCAGCACCGTGAGCGGCTCGCCTTCGGCCCACACGGTGGTGGCCCTGCCCTCACGGTTGGCGCTCTCAAGGTTGGCCGGCTTTCCGCCGGTCGCCTCCCGGGTCGAGGTGATCTCGACACAGCGGCCGAGCAGCCGGGCCAGCTGGTCGGCCGCCTGAACGGGCTGGGCCAGCTCGGGAAGCTCGGCGAGCTCGGGGAAGTCGACCAGGGAGGGCGGTATCACTATCGACGGCTCGTGTGGGATCAGCGCGCTCAGCCACCGGGCAGGCTCGACCTCCGCCGGCACGGCCACCGAGTCGAGCTTGCGGAGCACGAAGATCTTGCCTGCGGGGCCGTACGCCCCCCTGGCGGCGGCGAGCCAGAGCGCACGCTGTCCGTGGGTCACCGGACGGTCCGCGGACAGGTCGCCGAAGGCGATACCCAGCCAGGAGGCGTGGATCGCCTCGCCCTGACCCGAGACAGCGAGGGCGAGGCAGAGGAAGAGAGCGGTCCGATGCTCGTCGAGCTGGGCGGCGCGGCCAAGGGGTTCGAGCGCGTCTTCGCCGCGCATGAGCAGCTCAAGGGCTTCGACTGCCGGAGCAAGCCAGTAGTCGGTTACGTCCGAGAATTTCGGGGGCGTCATGGAGGGGACCGCGTCGGTGGCCAGGTTGGCCAGGAGCGCCTCGGCGTAGCGGTGCAACTCCGTCCCGATGTGGTGGCTCGCGGTCAGGTCGGTGCTCAAGGCAGAGAACTCTCCGAAGTTGTGACCGATGACCGCGCCAGCGTAATGCGCCTTGGTCATCCCCGCCGGGAGGCGCGCCGAACCCAACTTTGCCGGATGATCACCTCGATTTGGTGAATCAAGGCGATCATCCGGTAGATAGCTCACATGCGTTCGGGGACCGGGACGCCGAGCAGGCCCAGGCCGGTCTCCAGCACGCGCAGGGTGAGCGCGCACAGGGCGAGCCGTGAGGCGCGCGTGGCCGGGGCAACGTCGTCTCGTAGAACGGGGCAGTTCTCGAAGAACGTGGTGAAGACGCTCGCGGTCTCGAAGAGGTAGTTGGCGAGCTTGTGCGGCGCCGACCCCTCGGCCATCTCCTGCACGGCCGAGGCGAATCCGAGAAGCTGCAGGGCCAGGGCGCGCTCGGCCGGGTGGCTGAGAACGATCGGGCCGGTCGCCTCGGCGGGGTCGACCCCGCCCTTGCGGAAGATGGAACGGATCCGCGCCTGGGCGTACTGCAGGTAGGGGCCGGTGTTGCCGGTCAGGGCGAGCATGCGGTCGAAGTCGAAGACGTATTCGCTGTCGTGGCTGACGGACAGGTCGGCGTACTTGACCGCGCCCATGCCGACGGCGTGGGCGATCTTCGCGCGCTCGGCCTCGCCGTAGTCGCTGTCGCGGATCACACCGGCGGCCCGGGTCTCGGCCTCGCTGAGAAGATCCAGCAGTTTGACCGACTCGCCGCTCCGGGTCTTGAACATCTTGCCGTCGCTGCCCAGCACGCTGCCGATCTGGACGTGCTCGGCGCTGACGTGGTCGGGCAGCCAGCCGGCCATCCTGGCGGAGTCGAAGAGCATCGACATGTGCAGGGCCTGGGTCGCCCCGATCACGTAGAGGATGCGGTCGACCTTCAGGTCCTGGACCCGGTAGCGGATCGTGGCCATGTCCGTGGTGGCGTAGCCGTATCCGCCGTCGCTCTTGCGGATCATGAAGGGCAGCGGCTGGCCCTCGCGGCCGGTGTAGCCGGGCGGGAAGACGCAGAGCGCGCCGTCGCTGACGACGGCGATCCCGCGCTCCTGCAGCTCGTCGCAGACCTGGGCGAGCATGGGGTTGTACATGCTCTCGCCGGCGATGTCCTCGTCCCTCAGGGTCACGCCGAGCTGGGTGTAGACCTTGTTGAAATAGTGGACCGTGGCGTCCATGAAGATGTGCCACAGGCGCATGGTCTCCGGCTCCTCGGCCTGGAGCGTCACCACCCGGGCGCGGGCGCGGCTGTTGAACACCGGGTCGCTGTCGAACTTCGCCCGGGCGGCCTGGTAGTAGACGTTGCCCTCGCCGGCTTCGAGCTGGGCCACGGCGGCCTTCTCGCCGACGTCCAGCAGATGCTCGATGAGCATGCCGAACGGGGTGCCCCAGTCGCCCAGGTGGTTCTGCCGGATGACCCTGTTGCCGAGGTGTTCGTGGACCCGGGCCAGGGCGTCGCCGACGATGGTCGTGCGCAGGTGGCCGACGTGCATCTCCTTGGCCGCGTTGGGCGCGGAGTAGTCGATCACGACGGTCTGCGGCGAGGCGGACAGGGCGACGCCGCTGCGCGGGTCGGCCAGGACCGTGGCCGCCTGGGCGGCGATCCACTCGTCGGAGAGCGTGAGGTTCAGGAAGCCGGGACCGCTGACCTCGACGGTGCCGGGGAAGGGCTCACCCTGCGCGCCCGCGGCCTCACCGGTGAGGTGGGCGGCGATCTCCTGGGCGACCTCCCGCGGGGCTCGTCGCAGTCGCTTGCTCAGGCTCATCGCCACGTTCGCCTGGTAGTCGGCGAACTGCGAGGGACGGATCAGCGGGTCTGCGTCGGAGTATTCCGTACCGAAGGCGGCGGCCAGTGCCTGCTGGACGCGCTCGGTCAGTACGAGCTGCGGGTCGGTCATGACTCAAGGGTATCGGTTGGCCGCTCGTGACCCGGTGATTTGTCGTGCGATCGCACGATCGTGAAGATGACGGTCAGCGCGACCGCGGCGGCGGCGCCACATCCGACTGCCACGAGGTCGTTGCTCAGGTAGTCGGGAGCGAGCGCGAAGAAGTCCCGGACGGGTGGGACGGCGAGGGCCAGGATGAACAGCGCGGCCATGGCGGCCACCAGCGCGACGCGCCACCAGACGTACGGCCGGGCGATCAGGACCAGCAGCCACCAGGTGGCGATGAACAACGTGGTCACCGCTGAGGTGCGGTTCTCCTCCAGGGCGGAGGAGCCGCTCTGGGCGGCCCAGTACGACAGGTAGACGGCGACCGCGCAGATGATTCCGGCGGGGATGGCCAGCCGGAGCACGCGGGGCACGAATCCGGGCCGGGCCCGCTCGCCGCTGGGCGCGAGGGCCAGGAAGAAGGCAGGGATGCCGATCGTCAGCGCGTTGACCAGGGTGGAGTGCCGTGGGGCGAACGGGAAGGCGAGCCCGATGACCCCGGTGAGCAGGGACAGGACGATCGCGTAGAAGGTCTTGGTGAGGAAGAGCCGGGAGACGCGCTCGATGTTGGCCAGCACCCGGCGGCCCTCCGCCACCACGGCGGGCAGGCTGGTGAAGTCATTGTCCATCAGGACGATCTGGGCGACCGCCCGGGCTGCGCCGCTGCCCGATCCCATCGCCACGCCGAGGTCGGCGTCCTTGAGCGCGAGCACGTCGTTGACGCCGTCCCCGGTCATCGCGACCGTGTGACCGCGCGACTGGAGGGCGCCGACGAACGACCGTTTCTGGTAGGGGGTGACGCGGCCGAAGACGGTGTTGGCCTCCAGGATCTCCGCCAGCTTCCCGGGGTCGTTCTCCGGCAGGGTGCGGGCGTCCACCGCGTGTTCCCCGCCGGGGACGTGGAGGGATCGGGCGATGGCCGAGACCGACTCGGGGTTGTCACCGGAAATGATCTTTATGGTGACGCCCTGCTCGGCGAAGTAGCGGAGGGTCTCGGCGGCTTCGGGCCGGATCCGCTGCCTGAGCACGACGATGGCCGAGGCCTCGACGGGGCCGAGGTCGCCGGGATCGCGCAGGGACACGACCCGGCCCAGGGCGAGCACGCGCAGGCCGGTGGCGGCCCGTTCCTCGGCTTCGGCGTACTCCGGGGTGCCGGGGGTGAGCAGGACGTCCGCGGCGCCGAGAACCCAGGCACCCTGCCCGGTGAACTCGGCACCGCTCCATTTGCGGGCCGAGGAGAAAGGCACCTTGACGACGGTGGTCCAGCCGGGGGCCTCCGGGTGGGCGGTCTGGATGGCCTGGGCGGTGGGGTTGGGGTCGGGGTCCAGGTGGGCCAGCGCGGAGAGGGCCTCGTGGACGGGAAGGTCGTCGCGGAGCGGGCGCACCTCGTCGAGGCTCATGCCGCCCGCGGTGAGCGTGCCGGTCTTGTCCAGGCAGAGGACGTCCACCCGGGCCAGGACCTCGATGGCGGGTAGCTCCTGGACCAGGCAGCGGCGCCTGCCCAGCCGGATGACGCCGACGGCGAAGGCGATGCTGGTCATCAGGACGAGGCCTTCGGGGATCATGGTGACGATGCCCGCCACCGCGCCGGTGACGGCCTGGCCGAAGTCATCGGCCCTGCGGAGCTGGCTCCAGATGAGCAGCGCGCCGATCGGAATGATCAGCCAGGTGATGTAGGCGATGAACCGGGTGATGCCGTCGCGCAGTTCGGAGCGTGACAGGTTGAACGCGCTGGCCTCCTCCGCGAGCTTGGCCGCGTAGGCGCCACCGCCCACCCCGGTCGCGACGTACGAGCCGTTGCCGGCGACGGCGAAGCTGCCGGAGAGCATCTGGTCGCCGGAGCATTTGAGGACCGGGTCGGCCTCACCGGTGAGCAGGGACTCGTCCACCTCCAGCCCGTCGGCGTCCGCCACCCGGCCATCGACCTGGAGCTGATCGCCCGGGGAGAGCAGGACGAGGTCGCCGAGCACGATCCACCCGGGCGGGATCTCGGTGTCCACGCCGTCCCGCCGGACCTTGGCGGGGGCCTCGTTGACGACGGAGAGGTGGTCCAGGGTGCGCTTGGCCCGGAGCTCCTGGACGATGCCGATCGCCGAGTTCGCCACCACCACCAGGCCGAACAGCCCGTCCTGCCACTCCCCGAAGATGATGATCATCACCCAGAGAGTGCCGATCACACCGTTGAACAGGGTGAGGACGTTGGCCCGGATGATCGCCGGGAGTGGCCTGCTCGACCGGCGCCGCACCGCGTTGACCTGGCCGCGGGTCACCCGCTCGGTGACCTCCGCGGTGGTCAGCCCCCGCTCTGCCGGCTGCTCCACGCGTCCCCCCGTGATCCGTGAGGGTCCTCTCACCTTACGCGGGGTCCACCGGAAACCGTGGTTACCAGAGCCGGTGTGGCCGGTGGGTATTGCCGAGGCGCTCGCCGATGCGGGTGACCACGCCCTGCCTGGCCAGCCGGGTGGCGAGCACGCAGGCGGCGCTCACCCCTCTGGCCTGGGAGGCGCCGTGGGCGATGACCACGGTGCCGTTCAGGCCGAGCAGTACGGCTCCGCCGTGGACCTCGGGATCCAGCCGCTGGCTGAGCTCCCTGAGGCGTTGCCTCTGCAGTAGACCGCCCAGCCGTGCCGCGCGGCTCTCGTTGATCGTCTTGCGCAGTTCGGCGAAGGCGTAGCGGACACTGCCCTCCATGGTCTTGAGCGCCACGTTGCCGGTGAAGCCGTCGGTGACGATGACGTCCACGGCCCCGGTGAGCAGGTCGTGTCCCTCGATGTTGCCGGTGAACGTCAGGCCGGGGGCGGCCGACAGCAGCTCGTGTGCCCGTGTGACGAGTTTGTTGCCCTTCTCCGGCTCGCTGCCGATGGTCAGCAGGCCGATCCTGGGCTCCGCGATCTCCAGGATGGTCTCCGCATAGGCCGCGCCGAGATGCGCGAACTGCACCAGCATCTCCGGTTTCACCTCGGCGTTCGCTCCCGCGTCCAGGAGGACGGTGGGGGTGGGGCGGGTCGGCAGGGCGACGGTGAGGGCGGGTCGGAGCACTCCGGTCTGGCTGCGGAGCCGGAGCTTGCCGGTGGCCACGATTCCGGCGGTGGATCCGGCGGAGACCACGGCGGAGGCGTCGCCTCGCCGTACGAGATGGCAGGCGACGGCGATGCTGGAGCGCGGGCGGCGGAGGCTGGCGAGGGCGCCCTCGTCCATGGCCAGGGCCTCCTCGGCCCGGATGATCGGAATCTCGGCGAGCGCGTCGTGCAGGGAGAGCGCCTCCATGAGGGTGCGGGGATTCCCGACGAGAACGACGGCGATCCCGTGTTCCCGTACCGCGTGTACGGCCCCCGCCACGATCTCCTCGGGGGCGTGGTCTCCGCCCATCGCGTCCAGGGCGATTGGCGCGGAGGCCGGCATGGTGCCGGGAACGTCGGTAGCAGACAAGCGGTCACCTCGTGCGGGATGGTTTGTCGCATCGTAGGTGGGGTTGGCAGATGCTGGGGTACCAGGGCCGATCAGGGCCTGTCGGGGAGATTCCAGTCGCTTCTCTCCCGCGCGACGATGACCTTCCCGAAGGTGACCCGGCCGACGACCCGGATGACGGGGCCGCCCCCGTCGCCGAGGCCGCCGGAGATGCTCCTCTTGGCGAACAGCGCGCTGACCTCATCGATGACATGGGCGTTCTCGGGCACCCTGACGATCAGCTTGGCGCAGTAGGAGTTGACCGTAAGGGTGATCTCGCGGCCGGGGAGCACCGCGTCGGACAGGTCGACGATGAGCGCGCCGAACGTGGCGTTCAGCGCGGTGTGGCGTCCGGCGATCCAGCGTCCGCCCCGGACCACCTTGCTGAAGACGGCGTTGACCTCCTGCCGGGCGATGGCGGGTCCGCTCCCCGCGGCGGTGACGTCGGGGAGGTCACGGGTGATCGGGGCGAGTCCGTCCACGGTCACGGAATCGTAGGTCGCCTGCAGCCGGTCGGCGTGTTCGACGCTGGTCAGGCGGCCGGTGGCGAGGGCTTCGGCCAGCACCGCCGCGACGCGGTCACGGTCGGCGTCGGATGCGCGCAGGGCCGGTGGGTGAGGGTTCGGCGGAACGGAGTCACCAGGGGTCATGAGATGAATTGTATGGCTAATCGAGATATATCGCGATACTGAATCTGCCGGGGGACTCGCTGTGGGCCGGAGTCCTCGCCGCCGGCGCGGTGGTCCGTACCCAGGCGCCGCTGATCAGGCCCCCGGCGGCTGTCAGCCTGAGCCGTTCGGTCAAGTGGATATCCGGCAACCGGAAAATCTGACGTCGTTAGCCGTGGATTCTTTTTCCCGCCTCTTTCCGGTTTCCTGTCTCCGGAACCGCTGGGATGTGCTTGGCGTCGCTCCGGTTTTGTGGCATAAGACTCATCGGATCGTCATTCCTCGCAGGGCTATTTCTAGATTTATCTACTGCGCCGGGCGCTCTCAGGGCCCGCCTGGCGGGGTCCTGCTGGGGCTCCAGGCTCTGCGTAGATGGGTAATTCGATCATCGTTGGCGGGCCCGGGCACCGCTCAGGGCGGTGATACAAATGCCCGTGCAGTTTCCGGCCGGTGCTTTCCGTGCAGCCATCCAAACCGCGCCTGCCGGTAACAAAGGGTCTCAGGCCTGCTTTTTCTGATGGTTCCAAGAAATCAAGCGGGCCGACTACAAGCTGGAGGCAATCATGAAGCGAGTCATCAAGGCGGCTGTGGCCGTGGCGACGTTCGGTCTCGCGGCGGCGATCTCCGCACCCGCTCAGGCACAGTCGTACGACATCTTCCCCGCCCAGGATGGGCCCGGCGGCACGTTCGGTCCGATCGGGGAGCTTACCGGCGGGATTCTCGACGTCTATGACGTGACGCTCCTGTCGGGCGGCCAGGGCATGCAGGCCGGTCCCCTGTTCCGCCGTGAACTGATGAGCGGCCGGGGCGCCGTCGCCGCTCCCGCGGACGACCCGGCCCTCGCCGCTCCGATGGCCGACGTCCCCGCCGACGTCCCGGCTGTCGAAGGCGCCATGGTCGAGGAGTCGGTGGTCGAGGCTCCGGTGGCGGACG
>NZ_JBIUTQ010000036.1:0-15910 GCF_044741965.1 Streptosporangium sp. NPDC087985 | reverse complement strand
GGACGCCCTGGTCGACGTGCCGGCTGTCGAAGGCCCGGTGGCCGAGGCGTTGACGGTCGAGCAGTCGATGGCCGAGGCTCCGGTGGCGGACGTCCCGGCTGTCGAAGGCTCGATGGTCGAGGACTCGGTGGTCGAGGCTCCGCTGTCGGACGCTCCGGCCGAGGCTCCGATGGCGGACGCCCTGGTCGACGTGCCGGCTGTCGAAGGCCCGGTGGCCGAGGCGTTGACGGTCGAGCAGTCGATGGCCGAGGCTCCGGTGGCGGACGTCCCGGCCGTCGAAGGCGCCATGGTCGAGGACTCGGTGGTCGAGGCTCCGATGGCCGACGCTCCCGCAGAGGGCGGTCTGCCGACCGAGGTTCTCCCGGCCCTCGGCGACGGTGTCAGCAACCTGACCGCCGTGGCCACGCAGAGCGTCGAGGCCACTGAGGCCTCCACCGAGGCGGCCGAGGAGTCCTCCAAGCGCGACGGCGTCGTCGACGCGGCGGACCAGACCGTCACGGAGAACGCCGAGCAGGCGGACACCGTTGCCCCGCTGGTGGACGCCGTGACCTCGGACGAGGCCGCGCCGGCCGCCGAGGGCGCCATCTCGATCGTCCCCGTCGACTCCGGTGACGTAGTCGCGCCGTCGGCCGTCGGCACCGACGCGGAGAGCACCGAGGTCGTCACCGAGGCCGTCGACACCGAGGCCAACGCCTCCGAGGCCGACGCCACCACGAGCGTCGACAAGGGCGCCGCTGAGTAATCACGGCGAGGCGGAGAACCGCCGTGACGGCGGATGGTCACGGCGACGCGGAAACATGGATCCGCGGTGAGATGGGATATTCACTGCGGCGCCGGGTGTTCGCGACAGCAGAGACCGGCCGGTGCGCACCGGCCGGTCTCTGCGCGTGTTCAGAGGCCAGGTTCTCGCACGGAGGTGCGACGGGCGATCTGAGCCTGAAGTCTGGCCATCTGCCAGTGCAGCTCGATGAGCTGCTCGACCAGTTGGAGACGGGGAATCTCTGACGGGTCCTCTGTGGCCAGGTGGTCGATCGCCGTCGACAGCTCTCGCATCGCGCGCCCCCACTCCATGACGACTTCCTTGAATCGAAACAACGTTCGAATCATAGCGGAGCGCCCGTCACGATGTCAGCGGATTGCCCCCGGAGGGCCCACCGATGGCCGGCGCCGGTATCCGGCGCCGTTCACCGGTGTCCGAGCCGCGACGTGCGGCGTCGCCGTCAACCCGCGAGGGCGTGCCGACGTCGAGGGCGGGTCCCTGCGCCTCAGGTTTCGTACACGGGGGCGATGTATCCGCGGGCCAGGGTGTGGGCAATGATGTTGAAGCCCACCACGGGCGGTGGGGTGTCGGCCTCCACGCCGAGCTTCTCCACATCGAGGGCGTGTACGGCGAACAGATAACGATGCGGCCAGCCGGGCGGCGGGGCGGCGCCGCCGTAGGCGCTGATGCCGTAGTCGTTGCGGCTGTGCACGCCGAAACCGGAGCCGGCGGCGCCCGCTCCGGCGGGCAGCTCGGTCACCTCGGCGGGGATGTCGAACAGCAGCCAGTGCCAGAATCCGCTGCCGGTGGGGGCGTCGGGGTCGTAGCACGTCACCGCGTAGCTCAGGGTGCCCTCGGGAGCCCCCGACCAGCGCAGGTGCGGGGAGATGTTCTGCCCGGTCGCCCCCCAGTCGTCGAACACCTGGGCCTCGGACATGGTCTCGCCGTCGCGGACGTCATCGCTCTCGACGGTCAGCGCGGGAACCTGGGGCAGGAAGTCATAGGGAATCGGTGGCCGTGGAGACACGGTTCACCTCCAGTGGGAGCGGTCTTGTCGGTCGCCCCTCATCCTGCCCCGCCACAGGCCGTTGTAGCGAGTGTGGGCGCGCCTCAGACGCTGTTGTAGGCGGCGAGCACCGTCTTCGGGTCGCCATCCATCTTGATCTTGCCCTTGTGCAGCCAGATCACCCGGTTACAGGTCTCCTCGATCACATCGAGGTTGTGCGCGACCAGGAAGACCGTGCCGGCCTCGTCACGCATCTTCTTGATCCGTTCCTGGCTCTTGCGCTTGAAGTCGCGGTCACCGGTGGCCAGGGCCTCGTCGATGAGAAGCACGTCGTGGGCCTTGGCGGAGGCGATGGCGAAGCGGAGGCGGGCACCCATGCCGGAGGAGTAGGTCGACATGGGGAACTGCACGAACTCTCCGATGCCGGAGAAGTCGACGATATCGTCGTACTTCTCTCTCACCTGCCGGGGGTTCATGCCCATCGCGTAGCAGCCGAGCACGATGTTGCGCTCGCCGGTGAGTTCGCGCATCAGCGCGGCGTTGACACCGAGCAGGGAGGGCTGGCCGTCGGTGTAGACCGCACCCGAGTGGGGCGGCAGAAGGCCGGCGATGGCGCGCAGCATGGTGGACTTGCCCGAGCCGTTACGGCCGATGATGCCGATGGCGTCGCCGTGATGGGCCACGAAGGAGACTCCGCGGACGGCGTGGACCTCCTTCATCTGCGGCCGGCCCTGGCGCCTGATCATGCGCATGAGGGCGTTGGCCGCGTTGCCCTTCTCGGCGTCGGTGGTGGCGCCGTACACGCGGTAGATGATGTGCAGGTCGTCCACGATGACCGTCGGAGTTCCCATCCGGCTGTTGCCGACGGGGTCCGGGTTGGGGTGCACCCTGACATCCGTGGTCGGGACGCCGGGTTCCTCAGCCTTCACTTGGGGCAGCTCCTCGGTCAACTCAGCCACGTCCGTACTTCTCCTCGGCCCGCCAGAAGTACCAGAAGCCGCCGATCAGGGCGAACACGGCCCAGAATATGCAGACGGACCAGATCCACGAGCTTGGGGCGTGCGTCTGGTGCGTCTGCATGAGCAGGTCGCGCATCAGTTCGATGTAGGCGGCGGCCGGATTGGCGTACATGATGTCCGCCACCCACTGGACGGTGATCCTGTCCTGGATCGAGAAGAAGACGCCGGAGGAGTAGAGCCAGGTGCGCGTGATGAACGGCAGGAGCTGGTTCAGGTCGCGGGCGGTGGCGCCGATGCGGGACAGGACCAGGCTGGCGCCGACGTTGAACATCGTCTGCAGCAGCAGGGCGACAGGGACCAGCAGCCAGAACCAGGTGATCGGCTCACCGGTGATCAAGATCACCGTGAACAGCACACCCATGGAGATCATGAGCTGCTGGAATTCCTGGATCGTGTAGGCCAGCGGGAGCGCCGCGCGGGGGAAGTGCAGTGCGCGGATCATCGACAGATTGCCGGAGATCGCCTTGGCCCCGCTGCTTACCGAGCGCTGGGTGTAGGTGAAGACGAACATCCCGGTGATGAGGAACGCGGGATAGTTGTCGATGTTCCCCCTCGCGCCGAGGATGAGGCCGAACATCACGTAGTAGATCCCCGCGTTGAGCAGCGGGGTGAGGACCTGCCAGAGCTGGCCCAGGGCTGAGTTGCTGTACTTCGAGACGTTGCGCGAGGTCGCGTAGGTCATGACGAAGTGCCGTCGTTCCCACAACTGGCGCAGGTAGACGGGCAGACTGGGGCGTGCGATGGCACGTCGAAGTCCGTAACGCTCGGCGAGCTTGGCCAGCGGCTCTTGCCCCATGTCTGGGGTGCCGTTACTCGGGCCGCCCGCCTGGGCGTCCGCGATCGCGGATTCCGGCTGGCTCATGGCAAGGACTCTATTGGATGCGAGTGGTTGAAGTGCCTGCGGCGGTGCTCCGCCGCACACATTGGACGGGATCTCTGCGGAAGAGGTTCCAGGGCAATTATGTGGTCCGCCGGTGAACCTGCACCCCCCTGCGGCGAGGTCAACGTTAGCCCAGGTAGAGGTCATCCGCGGGGAACGGACACGACCACTCCCGTGGGGAGGGTATTTTGGCGTGACCGTTCACGCCCTACATGGGCCCTATGTCTACTTATGGTCTTCATGGGGGCTTGGGCCGGCCGGGTTGGCAGACGCATGACACCTAATTGGCGAATATGTGACTGAACTGCAACATCACAGAGATGTTTTGGTGTGGAGTGGTGCGGGATAGTCGCGTCCGACCGGTGTGACGTCAGCACCTTGGCCGGAACGGCGGGGTGGGAGGACCATGACACCCTCCGTCTGGCCGCCCAAGCTTCGGAACCTCATTGGCGACGTCCACCTGTAAAGGGAGGAATTACCACAATGCGCGTTACTAAGAGCGCACGGATTATCGCTGGTACCGCGCTGCTCGCTCTGGGGCTGGCCGCGTGCGGCAGTCAGAGCTCCACGGGTGACGGGACGGCCTCGGCCGACCGGCCCGTGCGCATGGAGCTCGGTGAGCCGCAGAAGCTCTTCTACCCCGGTGACACCACCGAGTCCGAGGGCTCCGAGGTCCTGGCCGCCGTTTTCGCTCCGCTGGTGAGCTATGACGAGAACAAGCAGGTTGTCGACGATGTCGCCGAGTCGATCAAGACGACCGACAACAAGGTCTGGACGATCAAGCTTAAGCCGGGCTACACCTGGCACAACGGTGACCCGCTGACCGCGCAGAACTACGTCGACGCGTGGAACTACGCCGCCAACCAGGACAACGCCCAGAGCGCCAACGGCTTCTTCAGCCGTATCGAGGGCTGGGCCGACCTGAACCCGGGCGAGGGCAAGCCCGTCTCCGCCGAGGGGATGAAGGGTCTGCAGGTCGTCGACGACACCACCTTCAAGGTCACCCTCAGCCAGCCGTTCTCGCAGTTCAAGACGATGCTGGGCTACACGGCGTTCTACCCGCTGCCCAAGGTCGCGTTCGGTGACGACGGAAAGATCACCGACACGTACGCCAAGCAGCCGATCGGGCAGGGTTACTTCAAGTTCGACAAGCCCTACAACAAGGGCACGGACCAGACGATCAACCTGACCCGGTACGACGCGTTCCCCGGGGAGAAGCCGAAGTTCGACAAGCTCCAGTTCAAGCTCTACTCGAGCTCTGAGACCGCGTTCAACGACCTGCGCGCGGGCAACCTGGACATCCACGACTCGCTGCCCCCGTCGGCGGTCGCCAGCGCCAAGGCCGAGCTCGGCGAGCGCTACATCGACCAGGCCGACGCCGGCGTCGGCTACATCGGCTTCCCGCTGCAGTACAACAAGCTCTACTCGGACGTGAGGGTCCGCGAGGCCATCTCCATGGCCATCGACCGCAAGACGATCGCCGAGACGGTCTTCTCGGGCACCCGCGCCCCGGCCGACGACTTCATCAACCCGCTGCTCGACGGCTACCGCGCGGGCGCCTGCGCGGTCTGCACCTACGACCCCGCCAAGGCCAAGGCGCAGTACGCCGCCGCCAACGGTCCGAAGACGCTGGAGCTGGGCTACAACTCCGACGGTCCGCACAAGGAGTGGATCGAGGCCGTCGCCAACAACCTGCGCGCCAACCTCGGCGTCGACGTCCAGGTGAAGCCGTTCGAGAAGTTCGCCTCGATCCTCGACGAGCTCGACAAGAAGACCTACGGCGGTATGTTCCGCATGGGCTGGGCGATCGACTACCCGTCGGCGGAGAACTACCTGACCCCGATCTTCTCCACCGTCGCGATCAAGACCGGCTCCAACTACGCCGGCTGGTCCAACAAGGAGTTCGACGACCTCCTCGCCAAGGGCGACACCGCCCCGACGCAGGAGGAGGGCCTGAAGTTCTACCAGCAGGCCGATGACATCCTGATCAAGGAACTGCCGTACGTTCCGGTGTACTTCTACCGGACCAACGCCGCGTTCTCCCAGCATGTCAAGGGCGTCAAGATCAACCTCCTCAACCAGGTCGAATGGATCAACGTCGAGAAGGTCGACTGACGGACGGCTGCGGGCCGGGTGTCTGAGCCCGGCCCCATGGACTGCCTCGGGCAGCCCCCGACACCGCACACCCCAACCGGTTCCGAGGGGCTGCCCCCGAGGCATGTACGGGAGGCTTGAATGAGCCGTTACATCATCAGGCGCCTTATCCAGGCGATACCTGTCCTGCTGGGCGCCACCCTGCTCATCTACGCCATCGTCTTCGCGCTGCCCGGCGATCCCATCGCGGCGCTGGCGGGCGAGAAGCGGATGGACCCCAACATCGTCGCCATCCTGCGGGAGCAGTACCACCTGAACGACCCGTTCCTGGTGCAGTACTGGTACTACATCGTGGGCCTGTTCGGTGGCGACTTCGGCACCACCTTCGCCGGGGTTCCGGTCACGGACCTCATGGCCGGCAAGTTCCAGGTGACCATCAACCTGGCGGTGATGGCCCTGATCATGGAGGCGATCATCGGAGTGGGTCTCGGCCTCTACGCGGCGCTGCGCCACGGCAAGGCCCAGGACTCGATGATCCTCGCGTCCACGCTGGTGCTGATCTCCGTCCCCACCCTGGTCACCGGCTTCGTGCTCCAGCTGCTCCTGGGAGTGAAGCTGGGGATCGGCTTCTTCCCCGTCGCGGGCGTGGGAGACGGCTGGCGCAGCTATCTGCTGCCCGGCTTCGTGCTCGCCGGGGTGTCGATCGCCTACCTCACCCGGCTCACCCGGACCAGTCTCGTGGAGACCCTGCGCGCCGACTACGTCCGCACCGCGGTGGCCAAGGGCCTGCCCCGGCGCCGGGTCGTCGGCCGGCACGCGCTGCGCAACGCGCTGATCCCGCTGGTCACCTATCTCGGCGCCGACCTCGGCACGCTGATGGGCGGCGCGGTGATCACCGAAACGATCTTCAACCTGCCCGGTATCGGCCAGCAGCTGTTCAGCTCGGTCTACCTGCGCGAACAGTCCGTGGTCGTCGGCATCGTGACCGTGCTGGTGCTGATCTACATCCTGGCCAACCTGGTCGTCGACCTGCTCTACGCCGTGCTCGACCCGAGGATCCGCTATGAGTGACACCCTTGCCCCGCCCGCCGGGCGCGCCAGACATGGCAAGAAGCCCAAGCCCGAGAAGGCCGCGAGCCTGTGGAGCGACGCCTGGCACGATCTGCGCCGTCGCCCGCTCTTCATCGGCTCTGCCGTGCTTATCGGCATTTTTCTCATCATGTCGGTGCTGCCGTGGCTCTTCACGTCGATTGATCCGTTCAACGCCGTGAACTGCCAGCTCGGCGACGCCCGTAAGGGCATGAGCGGCGCCCACTGGTTCGGCACCGACAACCTCGGCTGTGACGTCTACGCCCGCACGGTCTACGGTGCCCGCAACTCGATCGTGGTCGGCGTGACGACCACCGTCGTCACCGCGGTGGTCGGCGGCCTGCTCGGCCTCGTCGCGGGGTTCAAGGGCGGTGCGGTGGACACCCTGTTCTCCCGGATCACCGAGGTCTTCTTCGCGATCCCGTCGATCCTCGGCGCCCTGCTCATCCTGGCCGTCTTCCGCACGGGCAACGTCTGGACCGTCATGCTGGCGCTGGCCGTACTGGCCTGGCCGATGACCTTCCGCATCATGCGGGCCGCGGTGATCACCGCCAAGAGCCAGGACTACGTGGTCGCGGCCCGGGCACTCGGCGCCTCCGCGCCCCGGCTCATGTTCCGGCACATCCTGCCGAACGCGGTCGCGCCCGTGATCGTGGTCGCCACGATCAACCTGGGCGGCTTCATCGCCGCCGAGGCCGGTCTGTCGTTCCTCGGCGTGGGCCTGCGCTCGCCGGACATCTCCTGGGGACTCATGATCTCCGATGCCCGTGAGCGCTTCCTGGAGGCTCCGGGGCCGCTGCTCTTCCCGGCGCTGTTCCTGAGCCTGACCGTGCTGGCCTTCATCATGCTGGGCGACGCGGTCCGCGACGCCCTCGATCCGAAGCTGCGGTAAGGGGGAACCTGTGAAGAAGACGACAACGTCGGTGGTGCCGGCGACGGGAGCCCTGGGCAACGAGCCCCTGCTCGCCGTCGACGACCTGCACGTGGAGTTCGTCACCAGGCAGGGCGTCGTCAAGGCGGTCAACGGGGTCAGCTACTCGCTCAACCCCGGAGAGACGCTCGCCGTGCTCGGTGAGTCGGGCTCCGGCAAGTCGGTGACCGCGCAGGCGATCATGGGCATCCTCGACATGCCGCCGGCCCGCATCCCCCGGGGCGAGATCCGCTTCCGCGGCACGGACCTGCTCAAGCTGAGCGAGGACGCCCGTTCCCAGGTCCGTGGCCAGCGGATCTCGATGATCTTCCAGGACGCGCTCTCCGCGCTGAACCCGGTGTTCACCGTGGGCTCGCAGATCGGGGAGATGTTCCGGGTGCACCGTGGAACCTCCCGGCGCGAGGCCGAGAAGAAGGCCGTCGAGCTGATGGACCGGGTCCGCATCCCCGGCGCCAAGCAGCGGGTGCACGACTACCCCCACCAGTTCTCCGGCGGCATGCGCCAGCGCATCATGATCGCGATGTCGATCGCGCTCGATCCGGAGGTGCTGATAGCCGACGAGCCGACCACCGCGCTCGACGTGACGGTGCAGGCCCAGATCATGGAACTCCTCGCCGAACTGCAGCGCGAGAGCAACATGGGCCTGATCCTCATCACCCACGACCTCGGCGTGGTCGCCGACGTCGCGGACAAGATCGCGGTCATGTACGGCGGGCGGATCGTGGAGAACGCCCTCGTGCACGACATCTACCGGGCACCCGCCCATCCGTACGCCAAGGGGCTGCTGGACTCGATCCCCCGGGTCGACCAGAAGGGCCAGGAGCTGTACGCCATCAAGGGCACACCGCCGAACCTGCTGGCGATGCCCTCGGGCTGCGCCTTCCACCCCCGGTGCCCCTACCGTCAGGACAGCTGCGTCACCGACGCGCCGCCTCTCCACGAGATCGGCCCGACGCGTAGCAGCGCCTGTCACTACTGGAGGGAGGTCCTCGATGGCAGCCGCAGGTGAGCCGATCCTTGAGGTCCGCGACCTGGTCAAGCACTTCCCGCTGAACCAGGGCATCCTCATGAAGAAGCAGGTCGGTGCGATCAAGGCCGTGGACGGGGTCTCCTTCGACCTGCGCCGCGGCGAGACGCTCGGCATCGTGGGCGAGTCCGGCTGTGGCAAGTCCACGCTGGCCAAGCTCCTGATGGCGCTGGAGCGGCCGACCTCCGGCTCCGTGAAGATCAACGGGCGGGAGATCGCCCAGGCCAGGGGCGGCGAGCTCAAGCGGGTCCGCCGCAACATCCAGATGGTCATGCAGGACCCGTACACCTCGCTGAACCCCCGGATGACCGTGGGCGACATCATCGGCGAGCCGTACGAGATCCACCAGGAGGTCGCCCCCAAGGGCGACCGGCGCCGCAAGGTGCAGGAGCTGCTTGAGGTCGTGGGGCTCAACCCCGAGCACATCAACCGCTACCCGCACCAGTTCTCCGGCGGGCAGCGTCAGCGTATCGGCATCGCCCGCGGTCTGGCGCTCCAGCCGGAGATCATCGTCTGCGACGAGCCCGTGTCCGCGCTCGACGTGTCGATCCAGGCCCAGGTCATCAACCTGCTGGAGCGGCTGCAGAACGAGCTGGGCCTCGCCTACATCTTCATCGCGCACGACCTGTCGGTGGTCCGTCACATCTCCGACAGGGTGGGAGTGATGTATCTGGGCAAGATGGTCGAGCTCGGCAAGGACACCGAGATCTACGACCGCCCGGCCCATCCGTACACCCAGGCGCTGCTGTCGGCGGTGCCGGTGCCCGACCCGGACGGGCGTGAGCGGCGTGAGCGGATCATCCTGCAGGGTGACCCGCCGTCCCCGGCCAACCCGCCGTCGGGCTGCCGGTTCCGCACCAGGTGCTGGAAGGCGCAGGATATCTGCGCCCAGCAGGAGCCGCTGCTGCAGATCCGGCCGGGCACCGCGCACGCGAGCGCCTGCCACTTCGCCGAGACCCACGACGTGGTGCACCTGTAGGAGGGTCCGCGAACGCAGAGGGCCCGGAAACGCAGGAGGGCGGCGCTTCCCCATGGGATGGGGAAGCGCCGCCCTCTCTGTCTACTGCCACCTGCTACCGGTGCGGTCAGCCGCCGATCTGGCTGCCGAGGACGTTGGCGTTGATGCCGCCGATGCCGACGAGGCCACCCACGCCGACGCCGTGGCCGAAACCGCTGCCGCTGCTGACGATGTTGCCGTTGCCGACGACGCCGCGGCCACCGAAGCCGCCGATGCCGCCGCCGAAGCCGCGGCCGATGCCGCTGCCGTAGACGCCACCGCCGTAGATACCGCCGCCGTAGACGCCGGAGCCGTAGACGCCGACGCCGTAGTCGCAGCCGGCCGCGTACACGCCGCCGCAGCCGGCGCCGTAGACGCCGGAGCCGTAGACGACCGGCGTGCTGTAGACGGCGGTCGTCATGGGCGCGCAGGCGACGCTGGTGCTGTACACGGCGGCCGTCGGGGCGATGACCCCGCCGCAGCAGTTCGCGCTCTTGGCCGAGGACGTGGCTGCCGACGCGGCGGCGGCCGGCGCGAGGATGGCGACGCCGACGCAGGCGGTGGTGATGAGAAGACGACGAATCATTTGTTTTCCCCCCGAAAGGAAACCGCATCATTTCTGGACTGAAACTGTCCGTTTATGAGCGGCTACTGAAAGTAACGGGAGTGAGACTATCCATCGACATGCCTCAAAGTGGTGTCGGAATGGTCGGCCGGTGGTAATGATCGCGGCCCCAGAACAGGGGAAATCTTGGTTGACCTCCGGGCCGATCTATGATCCGCCCACCTGACGTGCTCTTGCCACGACACGTCCTCGCAGGTCAGCGCAGAGACCCTGGGTCAGGGGGCGAGGGACAGCCGGACGCGGGCTCCCGGAGGGAGCCCCAGCCGCTGGGAGGCGTCGCCGGCGTTGACCGCCAGGGCGATCAGCCCCGCCGAATCGGCGAAGGCGACCAGATCACCGGGGGGCACCGCGGCGAACGTCTCCCGGAACGGCACCGAGATCTGCCTCCTGCCCAGCCAGATCACCAGGGTGATGCCCGGCCGCACCCCGAGCGCGGCCAGATCGCCCGCATCCACCGACAGCTGGGTGTTGCCGTGACGGTCCACCGACAGCACCTCGCCCTCCACCATGCCCTCGTGCACCAGCGAGGTCGGCGTGGGCAGCGAGACCAGCCGCTCCAGCGGGATCTCCGGTCCAAGCTCTGCCAGGCCGCGCCCGACCGTCAGGTGTGCCGCCACCGGCGCGAAGATGTCGCGTCCGTGGAAGGTGGGCGACACCGGTCTCCTGAAGAGCTCCTCGTTGGTCAGCTCGTAGGCCGCCTCCGCGCCGCAGGAATGGGCCGCCCACGACAGCACGCCGTTGTCCGGGCCGAGGAACACGTGCCCGCCCGCCTTGATCGCCACCGGGCGGCGCGAGCCGCCGCCGGGATCCACCACGGCGACGTGCATGCCGGCGGGGAGATGGGGAATCGTCTGCGCCAGGATCGCCGCGGCGCGCCGTACGTCCCCCGACGGGACCAGATGGCACACATCGATGATCCGTGACTCCGGTGAGATCGAGAGGATCACGCCGTGGCAGGCGGCGACGTAGCCGTCCTCCAGGCCGTAGTCAGTGAGAAGACTGATGACAGAGGTCACTTGGTGACTGTACGTCCCCGTCTCTCGCATGAACAGCAGCAGAGACATGCGTCGTGAACGGCCGGAAATTCCCGACTATCCTGGCAGCGGGCCGCGCGCACGCGGTGTGATCACTCCGTGCCCGACCGAGGAGGACATCAATGGACACCGCGCCGACCCCCGGTGACGGCGCCGCCCAGGAGCCGGTCGGGCGGGCTCTGACGGACAGGGAACGGGAGATCCTCGCCTTCGAGCGCCAGTGGTGGCGCCACGCCGGCGCCAAGGAACAGGCCGTCCGCGAGACCTTCGACATCTCGGCGACCCGCTACTACCAGCTGCTCGGCGAGCTCATCGACAGACCCGAGGCGCTCGCCCACGATCCGATGCTGGTCAAGCGCCTGCGCCGGCTCCGCGAGACACGCCGCCGCGCCCGCGCCGCCCGCCGGACGGGCTTGCGCCCCTGATCTCCGGGTACGGCGAGGCGGGCGGGCTTGTGTCCCGTGTCCCCGGGTACGGACAGTCAGGCAAGCGGCCGGGCCGATCCTGTGGGGGAGCGAACCCGGTGAGCCGAGAAAGGGCCGAGCGACCATGAACACTCCCGATGGACTGCGAGCGATCCTGGACGACCCCGCCGGGGCGGTGATCGGGCTTGACTTCGACGGCACACTCTCCCCGATCGTGCCCGACCCCGAGTCGGCCAGGATCCACCCCGACGGTCCCGCGGTGCTGGCCAGGCTCGGCAGGCTGGTCGGTGCCATCGCGGTGATCACCGGCCGCCCGGCCGCCACCGCCGTCGAGTACGGCTCGCTGGCCGGAGTGCCGGGGCTGGTCGTGCTCGGCCACTACGGGCTCGAACGCTGGGAGGCGGGCACGCTCACCGCACCCCCCGCCCACCCGGGACTGGCCCGGGTCCGCGCCGAGCTGCCCCGGCTGGTCTCCATGTTTGACGGGGTCAGGATCGAGGACAAGGAACGGGCGGTAGCCGTGCACACACGGCGGGCGGCCGACCCGTGGGCCGCGCTGGAGGCGTTGCGCGAGCCGGTCGCCAAGCTGGCGGCCGAGACCGGCCTGGCGGTCGAGCCGGGCAAGTTCGTGCTGGAGCTGCGGCCCCCCGGAGTGGACAAGGGGGTGGCGCTCAGCACCTTCCTGCGCGAACGGGCGGCGCGGTCGGTGCTGTTCGCCGGGGACGACCTGGGTGACCTGGCGGCCTTCGCGGCCGTCCGGGCGTCTGGGCTGCCCGGTGTGACGGTTTTCAGCGGTTCGGATGAGATCTCCGTGGAGGCCGACATCGTCGTGGACGGCCCCCCGGGGGTGCTGAAGCTGCTCGGCTCGATCGCCGACGCCATCGAACGTCAGACCGCGGGGGGTTGAGGGCCCGAGCGGCAGGGGGCTGCCCCCAGGATGAGGCTAGGGGGTGCCGAGCGCGGTGAGCTGGTCGGAGAACCAGCGCCACGGGGGGAGTGCCGTGGCCGCGGCGGCCAGGCGGGCACCCCGGCGGGCGCGCTCCTCCTCGGGCATGATCAGGGCCTCGTGGAGGGCGGCGGCCGTCGCGGAGACGTCGTAGGGGTTGACCACGAGCGCGTGCTCGCCCAGCTCGGCGGCGGCGCCCGCCTCGCGGGACAGCACCAGCGCGCCGTGGGGGGACAGGATGGGGCCCTCCTTGGCCACCAGGTTCATGCCGTCGCGGATCGGGTTGACCAGCAGCACGTCGGCCAGTCGGTAGGCGGCCAGCGAGCGGGGATAGTCGTCGTGCACGTTGAGGATCACCGGGTCCCAGTCCTCGGTGGCGTACTCGTCCTCGATCTCCTGGGCGCACCGCTGCACCGCCGCGGTGTACTCGCGGTATTCGGGGAGGTCGTGCCGGGAGGGATAGGCGAAGGCGAGGTGCACGACCCTGCCGTGCCACTCGGGATGGGCCGCCAGGAACTCCCGGTAGGCCATCAGACCCCGGACGATGTTCTTGGACAGCTCGGTGCGGTCGATCCGCACGATCAGCTTGCGGTCGCCGACCTGGTCGCGGAGGGCGGCCATGTGTGACTCGACGTCGGGTTCGGACGCCCGGGCCCGCAGCGCCTCGCCGTCCACGCCGAGGCCGTGCACCCCGATCCGGGTGCTCCTGCCCCCGTGGGTGACCGTACGGCCGACGCGGTCCACCTCCGCTCCGAGCACCGTCTCGCAGCAGTCCATGAACGCCCCGGCCCAGCGCGCGGTCAGGAACCCCGCGTGGTCGGCACCCAGGATGCCTTCGAGCAGCTCGGTCCCGACGTCGTCGGGGAGCAGGCGGAAATACTCCGGCGGCGCCCACGGAGTGTGCGAGAAGTGGGCCACCCGCAGGTCGGGCCGCTCGCTTCTCAGCATGGCCGGGACCAGGGTCAGGTGGTAGTCCTGCACCATCACCCTCGCCCCGTGCGCGGCCTCCTCGGCCAGTGCCATCGCGAACGCCTCGTTGTAGGACTGGTAGGACTCCCACTCGCGGCGGAACCGGGCGTCGAAGTGTGGCCGGTTGGGGGTGTTGTAGAGGAGATGGTTGATGAACCAGAGGGTGGAGTTCGCCACCGCGTTGTAGGCCCGGTGGAAGACCGCCGGAGGGATGTCGAGCATCCGCACCGCCCCGGTGTCGTAGCCGGCGTGGTCGAGCCGGCCGCCGGGTGCCAGCCGTACGGCACCGCGGTCACCGTCGGACAGTGCGGCGCAGACCCAGAGCATGTCGAGGCCCTTGGCCACCTCGGCCAGGCCGGACACCAGGCCGCCGCCTCCCCGGCGCATGGTCAGGGAGCCGTCTTCGGAGAGGGTGAAGGAGACGGGGCCGCGGTTGGAGGCCACCAGGACGGCGTTCATCGATTCCCCTCGCCTTGGGACGCGCTTGCCTCGAAGATTAACCAAAAACGACCCTCGACCATAGGATGTCGAGTGACGGTGACCGGTGATAGGGGCTCGTGATGGCGCTGGACGAGACGACCGAGGAACTGGCCCGGGTGGCAGCCCAAGGTGATCATCGCGCGCTGGGTGAGCTGCTGAGACGGATCGAGCCAGATGTCCTGCGACACTGTGGACGCATCCTTCCCTACCGGCAGGACGCCGAGGAGGCGTGCCAGGACGCCTTGCTGGCGGTGGCCCGCAACATCGGCCGCTTCGAAGGACGTGCCCGTTTCACCACCTGGCTGCACATCGTGACCGCCAACTGCGCCCGGACCACCTACCGCTCGCTGAAGCGGCGTTCCGCCGAGCAGAGCTCCGACGAGCTGCCGCTGCAGAAGCCCGACGTCGCGCGGGTGAGTGTGATCGCCGGTTCCCGGCTGGACCTGCTCGACGCGATGGAGGCGCTGGAGGCCGACAGGCCCGAGCTGGCCCAGGCGCTGGTGCTGCGCGACATCTGCCAGCTCGACTACAACGAGGTGGCCGAGCAGCTCGGCATCCCGCTCGGCACCGCCAAGTCCCGCATCCACCAGGCCCGCAAATACGTCCAGGGCGCGCTGGGCGACGCCTACGGTTTCTGACCCTGCCGGGGAGCTCTCCGGCAGGGTCGCGACGCACCGGTGACCCCCACTCCTCCGCGCTGATCCGCAGGGCTCGGAGAGCGTCGGCGGAGCCTGCCCGAAATCGTGGTCCGCGTGGCGTGGGGCTTCTGCGTCCTTGACCGGCAACATCTGGATTAAGGTGGCGTTGCCTGTATCGCATGATCAATGAGTGGTACGCGGCGGTCTCCCCCCTCTTGCTGGGAAAGCCGAGGTCGAGGAGAGACCCATGCCCCGTAGACACGCCGTTATCTCGGGATGCGTTCTGGCGGTCACCGCTCTTGTCCTGGCGGCCACTCCGGCCGTTGCCCTCCCCCGGGAGGTCGCAGCCGCGCCGGATGGCCTGGCCGCGTTGAAGCCGCCGCCGGGCATGCTGGAGGCATTCCAGCGTGATCTCAATCTGACCAAGGACGAGGCCCAGACCCGTCTGCTCAACGAGACCCGCCTGGCGAAGGTCGAAGCGCAGCTCCGCGACGCGCTCGGTGGTCGCTTTGGTGGGTCCTGGTTCGTGGGAACCGTCGCGCAGACCCTCGTGGTGGCCACTACCAACTCCGCCGATCTTCCCCTGATCGTCGCCATGGGTGCCCGGGGCGAGCTCGTCGAGCGGCCGCTCGCCGAACTCACCTCGGCCCTGAAGACCATCGACCTGGCGCCGCCGTCGACGGCCAAGGGGAAGGTGCGCTACGCCGATGTGAAGAACAACCGGATCGTCGTCCTTACCAAGGACGCCCTGGCCACCGAGGATCTCATCGAGGCCAGCGGTGTGAACACGAATCTGGTGCAGGCGGTGGAGTCCAGCGAGCAGCCTCAGCTCCTCTCCGATCTGGTGGGGGGGCAGGCCTATTACATCGGCCTGACGGCCCGCTGCTCGATCGGCTTCCCCGTGACCAAGGGGACCCAGGGCGGTTTCGTCAGCGCCGGTCACTGCGGGACGGCGGGTAAGACCACGGCCGGTTTCAACCGGGCGTCCCA
>NZ_JBIUTQ010000035.1:0-27750 GCF_044741965.1 Streptosporangium sp. NPDC087985 | reverse complement strand
TGCACGGTGGTGGAGGCGAGGTCCCGCGAGAGCCAAGCGGTCTTCGCCTGCGCCACCTGCGCTCATCGCGAGCACGCGGACGTGAACGCGGCGAAGAATATCAAGGCGGCAGGGCTTGCCGTTTCAGGGCGTGGAGACCTCCAGCCGTTGGGCGGGTCGGCGAAGCGTCAACCACCCCGCACCGCTGAGTGCGCCCCTCCGGGTGGCGTGTCGGCGGCGCGGGGAATCTCGGTCCCTTGAGGGCCGAGAGGAGGTCAAAGGAGAGACCTGATCGTGGGTGCGTGGAGTGCGACGCGACTGGAATTTGCGCTGCCGCCCCGCGTCGCCGCCCGTCAGCCGGCCAGGTCAGGTGCCCACGGCGGGTTGGCTCCGGCCACCGAGCAGGTGAGCGTGGCGACGCGGACGGCGAAGGCCGCCGCGTCCACGGCCTGGTCGAGGCCGAGGACGTCGAGCCGGCCGCCGAGCAGGCCGGAGGCGTGCAGCCGGTGGAGGAGACCAGCGGTGAAGGAGTCGCCCGCGCCGACCGTGTCCACGACGGCCGTGGCGGGCGCGGGCACCGTCGCGCGCTCGCCATCCACCGAGACGGTCGCCCCCCGGGAGCCGCGGGTCACCACGACCAGGCGGACGCCCGCGGCGTGCCAGGTGTCACAGGCCTGCTCGAAAGGCACCCCGGGGTGGATCTGCTCCAGGTCGTCGTCGCTCAGCTTGACGATGTCGGCGAGCTTGCACCACACGGGCATCCGCCCCCGGTAGACGGCGGGATCGACGAGCTCGGCGCGGACGTTGGGGTCGATCGACACGGTGGCCCGGGCGGCGGTCCTGCCCAGCAGCTCCTCGACGTGCTCGGCACCGGGGGCGCGCACCAGCGCGAGGGAGCCGGTGTGCAGGCAGGAGACGTCGCCGAGCCGCCCGGCGGTCAGCTCCGCCGGGCTCCACGCCCAGTCGGCGGCGCCCTCCGCATGGAAGGAGTAGCATGCCTGACCTGACTCGTCCAGGGTGGCCACCGCCAGCGTGCTGGGCTCGTCGGCGGTGACGCAGCCGGTCAGGTCGACCCCGGAGGACTCCAGGTGGGCCCGGAACAGGGCACCGAAGGAGTCGCGGGAGATGCGCCCGAGGAAGCGGGTGGGGGTGCCGAGGCGGGAGAGCGCCACGGCGGTGTTCGCGGGACCGCCGCCGGGGAGGACGCGCAGGGTGAGCTCGCCCTGCGACGGGCTCCCGGTCGCGAAGGCGTCGGCGACGCACTCACCGAGCACGGCGACCTTGGTAGGGGACATGCTCCCGCCTTTCTGGGGGCGTGCCGGGAGGCACTCCGACTCAGCGGCCGGCCACGGATGTTTCCTCCCGCGGAGTCCACTATCCATGGCAACCGATGTCAACGGTGACATCTGACACCTGAGTCCCGTCTCGGCCGCCGGCGGCCGAGACGGGACGGGCGCCCCCGTATGGTCCGGGCGCCCGACCTCAGGTGATGATCACCGCGCCGGAGGTGCCGTCCACGGTGATCCGCTGGCCGGTGACGATGTGCCCGGTCGCGCGGGCGACGCCCACCACGGCCGGGATACCGTACTCGCGGGCGACCACGGCGCCGTGGGAGTTCGCACCGCCCATCTCCATCACCAGGCCGCCCGCGGTCAGGAACAGCGGGGTCCAGCCCGGGTCGGTGGAGGGGCAGACCAGGATCTCGCCCGGCTCCAGGTGGGCGCCGACGGGATCGAGCACGACCCTGGCCGTGCCGGTTACGTTGCCCGCGGAGGCGGGGGTGCCGGTGAGCGCGCCGTCCACCGGGACCGCCGTCGCGACGGCCTCGGGTTCGGTGCCGTCCGACAGCAGGACGCGCGGCACATGCCGGCGGCGCAGCTCGCGCGCGGACTCCTCGCGCCGCGCGGAGACCAGCGCCCGCGGCATGACGGGGTGCGGCGGTGCCGTCTCGCCGGAGGCGCTCTCCCCGGACGCGGCCGTGAGGGCGTCGCGGACCTCTTTCATGGTCAGGAAGAAGACGTCGTCGGGGGAGTCCAGGACACCACGGGCGGTCAGGTCGGCGCCGACGGTCCGGAGTTCCGCGCGCATGGCGGCCAGGACGGTCACCATGAGGAACTTGGGCAGCTCGCGCAGGCCGATCAGGGCACGGGCCCGGCCGAGGGCGAAACGGACGACCCCGCCGCGGACCCCCCCGGCGCGGGCGCCCAGAGTCCTGATCATGAGCGTGGCCTCCGTGGCGCCCTTGGCGAACAGGGCGTCGGGGGCCAGGGCCGGATCATCCAGGCGGAGGTAGTTGGCCAGGACGCCGATGATGTGCGTCGGATCCTCCGACCAGCGCGGGACCCCGAGGTCGATCTCGGCGACCGTCCGCACGCCGTAGACCTTGAGGAACCCCGACAGGCCCTTCTGGACGGCGCCGGGCAGCGAGCCGGCGTGGAAACGCCCGGCGAGCTCGGCGGCGGGAGTGCTGAGCATCAGGGACGCGGCGCCGTCGTCCGCGCGGATCCGCTCGGCCAGGTGCCACAGGGCCAGGTCCATCTCAGTGGTCACGTTGTGCGGAAGCCCCCGCAGGACGGTCTGGAGTTCGCCGGGCCGGGCGCGGTCTCCGAGCAGGCGATAGGCCAGGCCGAGCATGGCGAACCCGGCCGCCGCTCCCGGAATGATCTCGGGGAGCAGCGGGAAGGCCCGGGTGCCGAGGATCTGCTCGACGCGGTCGAGCCGCTGCCGGGAGGTGGCGGTCGCCGGGGACGCCAGCCGTACCTCCAGCGTCGCCCTCAGCCGATCCGCACGCCTGTGCGCAGACGCGGGCGTCAGCAGGGCCTGTACGACACGCGGCAGGATACGGAAGCGGGCCACGTTCCTGACGAGCCGCCGCAGGGCGGGCCGGACGGAGCGCTGGGTCATGTCGAAACGAGGGTCGCCGGACAGGCCGCGCAGCACCGTGGCCGACCTGGCCTCCATCACGTCGAGCACCAGAGGGAAGAGCACCCGGCCTACCCGGCTGCGCACGATCCCGGTGACGTCGAGGAACATTCGGCCGCCCGCCTCGGCGAACTGCGGCGCCCCGTCCCGCCGGTCGGCCACCGGGACCCCCGCCAGGCCGGCGAGCGACGAGGACAGCAGCCGGAAGGCCGACATGCCCAGCGGGGTGATCGGCACGTGGAGACCCTGGGCCAGGCTGAAGCAGAAGTAGATCCGCGTCCCGCCGGTCCCGCCCGACGCGGAGTCTCTCGCCTTCCTTCCCGGCGCCTGGCCCCCCTGCCCGCTCGGAGCCGGGCCGGTGTCGAACGCCGGGCACGGCCGGTGGTCTCCTCCCGTACCTCCGGCCGGCACGCGGTGCCGGGGGATCGGGAAGAGGGTGGTGATCGGACGTGACTGGGTCAGCCACAGTGTGCCGTCGGCGTCGATGGCCCACTCGGTGTCCTGGGGTGAGCCGTAGTGGGCCTCGACCCGGCCACCCAGTTCGGCCAGTGCCCTGACCTGGGCATCGGTGAGGCAGGCCTCGTCCATCCCGGTTTCGACGTGCTCCACTCCGCCACCGGGCAGGGACCGTACGGCCAGCCGCTTGTCGCCCGGCCGCCGTTCGGTGATCCGCCCGCTGGCGGTGTCCACCACGAATCGGTCGGGGTTGACCGCGCCGGAGACCACCGCCTCGCCGAGACCGGGACTGGCGTCGATCACCGCCTCGTGGCGCCGCCCGGTGACCGGGTTGGCGGTGAACATCACCCCCGCCACCTCGGACTGGATCATCTCCTGGATCACGACGGCCAGCCGCACGGTCCGGTGGTCGATGCCGTGGGCCGCGCGGTAGGCCACGGCCCGGTCGGTCCAGAGCGAGGCCCAGCAGCGCCGGACCGCGTCCAGCAGGGATTCGTCACCGACCACATTGAGGTAGGTGTCCTGCTGCCCCGCGAAGCTGGCGTGCGGCAGGTCCTCGGCGGTGGCGGAGGAGCGGACGGCGACGGGGCCGTGCGCGCTCCGCCGTACGACGTCGGCGATGTCATCGGGCACGGGAGCGGAGAGAACGAGCTCGCGGGCCCGGCCGGCCAGCTCGTTCAGGGACTGCACGTCATCGGCGCGGGTGACGGCCAGGACGTCGAGCACGTCATCGAGACCGGCCTGCGCGGTGACCCGGCGGTAGGCCTCGGTGGTGACGCACAACCCCGGCGGGACGGGGAACCCGGCGGTGGTGAGCATGCCGAGATTGGCGGCCTTGCCGCCGACGAGGGGCAGCATCTCCGCCCCGATGTCATCAAATTTCAGGATCAGTGGGGTGGACATGGGGGCGTCTCCTTGGGGCTTCACCGAGCAGCGACACGGCCCGGACCACGAGCCCGCGGAGCGTCCGGGCGGCCGGGGACGCCGAGCGTCGTGACCGTGGATCACGGAGGACTCGTCGCTCTCGAATCCGTGCGGCAGCCGGAGCGGAGGCCGGGGAGCGGGACTCACCTGCAACGCTAGGCCGGGCCGTCAGAGAAGTCAACAAGTGATGAAATTAGGTTCGAGCCCCGCCGGCATGCGAGCCATAAGCCATAAGCCATAAGCCATGAGTCGGGAGTCAGCGGCCGGGGCTGACGGCCGGGGAGCCGGGGCGAGGGCTGGGGGCGGACCCCGGACAGACAACGCGGCGACGGCGCCGACCGTGGTGAGGTCGGCGCCGTCGCCGGAGTGGGAACGCGCGGTCAGGGCTAACGCCTAGTTGTTACCCCATCCCAGGAGCCAGACCTGCCCGTTCGCGCCGTAGCGGTTCTTCTGCCACGGGTGGATCCGGGAGCCGCACCCGCCGGTCTGCGGGTTGTAGAACGTGCAGAAGTGCCAGCGGTCGGTGACGTCCCAGACGTTCCAGCCGACCCCGTAGCTCTCGATGCTCTGGCAGCCCTCGTATCGGTAGGTGGGCCAGTTCGTGCCGCCGGTGCAGCTTGCCGAGGTGTAGGTGACCTGGACGCCGTCGCCGCACCAGGTGTGGTCGGCGGTGCCTCCGAGGTTGGGGGCGCTGTACCCCGTCTGCAGATACCAGCAGCCTGAGGCGAGATTCTGGGCGCTGCTCTTCTGGGGCTTTCTGGTGGGAGCCAGGACGCCCGCGGCGAGCTTGTTCTTGGACGCGTCGATAATGGTGGGAGGGGTTTCCTGCTGGCGGGACATGTCGATGTACTGACTCAGTCCCTTCCTGTGGATCTCGGCGGCGGTCAGGGCGCGGGCCTTGGGCGGGGTGGGGTCTTCCGCCGAGGCGCGGGGGGCGGGCGAGGTGTTCGGGATGCTGGTTTGCGCGTAGGAGGAAGCTCCGAGACCCATGACGGTGGCCGCTGCGAAAGCGCAGGTCACCGCGGTCTGGACGAATTGTCGCTTCGATGGCATGCAGCATACTCCTTATACAAAATGGCGCGCCATGGGTGGAATTTATCGATACTCCCGCCCCGGTGCGATCTTGTCGGCCTGGGAAATATATAAACTCCCCTCTCGCGCCGTGGAGGAATTGGCCTCCCAGAAGGTAAACGAATTTTTGCACGCCACTTCGGCCATAGGGCTTGCGTATTCCGAAATCTGTGAAGCGGCAACTGCCGTCCGATTGTCGGGATGCTGATTTCGCATATATAAAAGCGATTCAAACGGACTGAGTGTTTTATTTCATCCGTTCATACGCATTTTCCGTGCATCCCGGCCGGTCCGTGCGCCGCCTGTCGAGGCCGTCCCCTGCCGATGCCGACCACGCGGCCGTCATTCCTCGATGGTGATCCCCATGGCGCCTGCCAGGCTGTAGACCAGTCCCTGGGCGTCTCGGCTCTTGATGGTCACGCCCCTGAGGCTGGTCACGCCGCCGATCCCCAGCAGCACGCAGTCGGCGAACCGCGCTCCCTCCATCTGCGCGCCGGAGAACTGGGCCCCCGCCAGGTTGCAGCGCTCGAACCGGACCCCTCTCAGGTCCGCGTTCTGGAAGTTGACCTCTGTCAGGGCGCAGTCGCGGAAGACGGCGTGCTTGAACGTCGAGAACCGGAACCCCGTCAGGTCGGCGCGGCAGCCGTCGAACGTCACGTTCTTGAACCCGCACTCCGACCAGGTCATCCCGGTCAAGCGGCTCGCCGACACCCGGGTGCGGTGCATCGACGCCGCCCTGGCCGCCATGCCCGACAGGTCGCAGCGTTCCAGCTCCACGTTGGAGAAACCGCCCCGGCGCATCGCCGTACCCGAGAACCGCGTGTCGACGAACCGGCACCCCTCGAACTCGACCCCGTCCGCGTCACGCGAGGACAGGTCGACGCCCCTGAACTCCATCGACGTGTAGGAGCCGTCCTCCTCGAGATCGTCGTCGAGGAGTTCCACGAGGGTGAGCGACGACGCCAGCTTGGGGGAGAGGGGCTCTTTCACGCCGTGCGGCCGGGCGGGAGAGGTGTGAGAAGGCATGCGGCGGAGCTTAGTCAGGCGAGGGCCTGAGCCGTACGCAGCAGTGGGGCGGGGTGGGGGCGAGATGGGCGGTCAGTCCGGTGGAGCCGAGGCCGGACAGGAGCCCGTCGAGCAGGCGCAGGTTCATTCCGCACACGAGTTCGGGGTTCTCCTGCGCCAGGGTGTGGAAGGGGCAGTTTCTGAGGACGATCTCGTCCCCCTCGGCGCGCGGCTCGTAGCCGTGCGCCTCAAGCGCGCACAGTGTGGTGGCCCGGATGTCCCGGTCACCGGCGGCGGGACGCGCCGTCTCTCCGAGATCCCTGCCCAACTGGTAGGCGCGCCGGTCCAGAACGGCCCGCGGTGAGTCCCCGGAGCGCTCGGCTTCCTGGAGGGCGGTGGCCAGGAGTCGCCCGGCCAGCTCGTAGTGGCGCTCCGGAAGGGACACCGTGACGTCGCACTTCGACCGCCGGTACAGCTTGGCCGGTCGGCCGGCGCCGGGTCCGGTGCGGCCCGTGCGCCGTTCGAAGACGACGTCGAGCAGGCCCTGGTCCGCGAGTCGTTCGAGGTGAAAGGCCACGGTCGTGCGTGGCATCTCCAGGGACTCGGCGGCCTCGTCGCGGCTCACCGGTTCTGGCTGGCGCACGACGTGGTCGTACACCCGTCGGCGCGTCGGCTCGTCAAGTGCGGCGACGGCGGCGATCTGGGTAACCCTGTGCTCCTCCACGGGGCCATTCTATAGCCAACATCTATTGACGAAATAAATCCGGGAGGCTTAGCCTGCTTCTAACGGAAGTGAATGTTGTCATTAGAAGGAGGACTCTCATGAGCCCTGACGTGTCAACGACCGGTCTTCCACGTCGAGCCGCCCTGTCCGACCCGGGCTATCAGGCCTTCCTGCTGCTGCGCACGGTGTTCACCGTGGCGCCGATCCTGTTCGGACTCGACAAGTTCGCCAACCTGCTCGTCGACTGGCCGTCCTACCTCGCACCGTGGATCGACACCATCGTCCCGGGCACCGCTGGACAGGCCATGTACGTCATCGGCGTCGTCGAGGTCGTGGCCGGGATCACGGTCGCGCTGATACCGCGGTTCGGCAGCTGGCTCGTCGCCGCCTGGCTCGCCGGGATCATCGTCAACCTGCTGACCGTCCCCGGCTTCTACGACATCGCCCTGCGTGACTTCGGCCTGCTGGTCGCCGCGGTGGCGCTCGCCCGGCTGGCCTCCCGGTACGCGCCCGCCCCGCGCACCTCCTAGATCTAGATCGACGCGCTCCGTATTCATTGGAACCGGGACGGTAATCGGATAGGAAGAGATCTATGACTACCGAGCAGACGTTCGTCATCGTCGGAGCGAGCCTGGCCGGGGCGAAGGCCGCCCAGTCCCTGCGGGAGGAGGGGTTCGAGGGCAGGGTCGTGCTGATCGGCGCCGAGACCGAACGCCCCTACGAACGGCCTCCGCTCTCGAAGGGCTACCTGCTCGGCAAAGAGGAGAAGGCCAAGGTCTACGTCCACGACGAGGGCTGGTACGCGGAGAACACCGTCGAACTGCTGCTCGGGCACCGCGTGACGGGCATCGACCGGGCCGGGCGCCAGGTGGAGCTCGACGACGGCCGGCGGTTCGGCTACGACAAGTTGCTGCTCACCCCCGGTTCCTCCCCGCGCCGCCTCGACGTGCCCGGCGCCGACCTGGACGGCGTGCACTATCTCCGCGAACTCGGCGACTCCGAGCGGCTGCGCGAGGCCATCCGCGCCGGCGGCAGGGTGGTCGTCGTGGGGGCCGGCTGGATCGGGCTGGAGACCGCGGCCGCCGCCCGGGAGTACGGCTGCGAAGTGACCATCGTCAAGCCGCAGCCGGTGCCGCTCCGGGCCGCGCTCGGCCCGGAGATGGGTGCCTTCTTCGCCGATGTGCACCGGCGGCATGGCGTTGACTTGCGGTTCGGCCTGGGGGTGACCGGCTTCGTCGGCGACGGGCGCGTCCGGGCGGTGGCCACCGACGACGGCGGCGAGATCCCGGCCGACGTGGTGATCGTCGGCGTCGGCGTGCGCCCCAACACCGAACTCGCCGAGCGGGCGGGCCTGGCCGTGGAGAACGGGATCGTCGTCGACGCGTCCCTGCGCACCGACGACCCCGACATCTACGCGGCCGGTGACGTGGCCAACGCGTTCAACCCGCTGTACGGCACCCGCATCCGCGTCGAGCACTGGGCCAACGCGCTCAACGGGGGACTGGCCGCGGGCAAGGCCATGCTCGGCCAGGACGTCGTCTACGACCGGCTGCCCTACTTCTTCACCGACCAGTACGACGTCGGCATGGAGTTCTCCGGCTGGTTCGCGCCGGGAGGGTACGATTCCGTCGTCGTCCGCGGCGAGCTGGAGGCACAGGCCTTCCACGCCTTCTGGCTCGCCGGAGGCCGCGTCGTGGCGAGCATGCACGTCAACCAGTGGGACGAGGGCATCGGCCCGGTCCAGGAGCTGATCCGCAGCGGCGCCCAGATCGACCCCGCCCGGCTCGCCGACCCCTCGATCCCCCTGGCCGACCTCGTCAAGGCCTGATCCGCAGAGCCCGTGACGGGCCGGCTCTGATCTGGTGGCCGATCTCCGCGCTCTCTGTCGTGCCGTACGGGATAAGAGCGCAGCGATGGCGGTGGGGTGGTCGGGCGCCGCGCTTTCTGCAGCGCCGTAAGGGGGATCGGGAGGAGTCTGCTCCTCGAATGGTGAGGCTGGGTCTGCAGACTTGGTATCTGGGCTGGCTGGGCGGCAAAACGTGCACACCGCCCATCACTCCCCTTCCGAGAGGGAGGTCGGCCTGGGATTTTTCTTGATCTGTTGGGATTGTTCCGGTTGGGGGCCTGTTGCAAATTCCTGGGCATGGTGCTGGGCTTGCAGCTCGGCCAGGCAACGGCCGATACGCGCCGCCCGCGACTGAGGCCTGGCCCATGCTCCGGTCAACTCCACCGTCGCGGTCAGGTCGATACCGGCAAGCGCGACCGTGCCGGTGTCGCAGCCGGCGGCCTCGGTCAAGGCCTTACGGGCCAGCGCCCGGCAGCCGTCCTCGGTCCGGTTGGCGTCCCGGGCCGCATTGGTGTTGATCTTCGTGCCGTCGGCGGCCACGTACTCCAGCCGGCCCAGACCCGCTAACGCGCAGACCGCCAGCACCTGCGTGAACACCTCCTCGATCACCCCGTCGGCCAGGCCGAAAGAACGGCGAAACCGGCTGATCGTGCTGTGATCGGGCACGGTGTTCGCGCACACCAGCCGAAACGACACATCCACCCGGCAGCGGGCCTCGATCGCCCGTGACGAGCGCAGCCCGCACGCATACGCGTAGATCAGCAACGTTAGGAGCATCCGGGGGTCGTAGGCGCGCCGCCCGTTGGCCGATCGTCCCTTACGTGCCGACAGGGCGGTGATGTCCAGCTGCTCAACCACCCCGATTACAAACCACACGAAATGTGACTAAGGCACCCAGTCATACATATTCAGGGGCAGAAACGCGGGCTGATCACGATCAACGGGGAGGAATCGTCTAGCCACGAAACGTTATCGTGCCAGCAGGAACACCCCACCGAAGGGTTTTGCAACAGGCCCCTGAACGGAACTACCCCAACGGATCATGGAAAAGGCACGCTCACCTGCCCGCACGGTCTGGTTGCCTGCGGCATCGACCCATGGCCCGGCCTCTCGGAGAGCGGAAAGCGCAGAGCGCACGTCCGAGTAGAGATCCCCTCCTCGATTCCTTCTCCCACCTCGGCCTCCTCACGGAGCCGACGCTCAAGGCGAAGATCAAAAGCAGGCACGACCTGGACATCGGAGCGGTCCGACAGCGCCGCCTGGATCTCCTCGACCACCGGAACGGAGTGCGCTTCCAGTGCGGTCAGGCGGATCTGCACGGCCTGGCCGCCGGCGGCACGCACGGCGTCGGTGACGGTGCGCAGGTGCTCGACGGTGTGCTGTCGCTCGAACGCCTGGCCGCCGGTGTCGCGGCCCGCTGAGACGAGTCCCAGCAGGGTGAAGTGGGCGCTCATGGACGGCCCGCCGAATCGCTGGGCGCACCACGCGCTGGAGCGCGCCCAGCCGTACGCACCCGGCCGGGCGCTGTCCGGCCTGGAGCATCCGCCGCCGGGCCGTCCCCTCGCTCCGGACCGTTGCGGGTCGTCCGCGGACCTATTGAGTCCAATTTGTGGCTTAAGATGTCTGATTGTTGCGTTCTGAACGAATGCATGTAATGACCGCACGGCGGCCGCTATAAGCGGTATCTACCCCGGTCGAAGCCCACCACGACGGTGCGCTCCCCGACCGGGCGGCGCTCCGTCTGGACTCGGACGGAGACTGATGAAGTCCTATCTCGCCGTGCTCGGTTCCCCTGGCGCCTGGCGTTTCCTCGCCCCCGCGTTCCTCGCGCGCCTGCCGTACGCCATGTTGCAGCTCGGCATCCTGCTGCTCGTGCAGTGGTCCACCGGCTCCTACGGCGCGGCCGGAATCGCCGCCGCCGCGGCCGCCGTGACGCAGGCGCTGGTCGGCCCGCAGACCGGGCGGCTCGCCGACCGGTACGGCCAGCCGAAGGTGCTCATCCCGCAGGTCGTCGTGCACGCCGCCACGCTGGGCGCCCTGCTGGTCCTCGCCTCCTCCCACGCCTCGGCCATCGTGCTGGCGGTCGTCTCGGCGCTGGCCGGTGGGTCGATGCCGCAGGTCGGCTCGATGGTCCGGACCCGCTGGGCGCACCTGCTCGGCGGCTCCGGCAAGCTGGGTACGGCCTTCGCCCTCGAGTCCATCACCGACGAGCTGACCTTCACCCTCGCGCCGGTGCTGCTGGTGGCCATCTCGACCGGGTTCTCGCCGGTCTGGGCACTGCTGGTGGCGCTGGTCATGGTCGTGGCGGGAACGGTGATGTTCGCCGCGGTCCGCAAGGGCGCTCCCGAGCCGATGCCGGTCCGGGTCCGCTCCCAGGGTGGCGTGCTGCGAATGCGCGGGGTAGCGGTGCTGGCGGTCGCCTTCGTCGCGCTCGGCACCGTCTTCGGCAGCCTCCAGGTCGGCATCACCTCCTCCACCGCCACGCTCGGTCAGGCCGCCGCGGCCGGGCCGATCTACGCGGCCTTCTCCGGCGCCAGCTTCGTCGGCGGCATCCTCTACGGCACTCTCCGCTGGCGGATCGGTGCCCCGGTCCGGCTGGTCGGCGCCATTGGCCTGCTCTCCGCCGCCACCGTCGCGCTGATCTTCGCCGGATCCATCCCTCTGCTGTACGGCGGGGCGGCCATGGCCGGTTTCGTCATCGCCCCCGCCGTCATCACCGGCTACACCCTGGTCGAGACTCTGATCCCGGCCGAGGTCAGGACCGAGGCCTTCACCTGGCTCAACGGCTCGATCGGCCTGGGCATCGCCACCGGCGCGACCGTGGCCGGCCAGCTCGTGGACCGCTTCGGCTCCAGCCTGGCCTTCCTGGTCCCGCCGGTCACCACCGGCCTGGCGGCCCTGCTGGTCCTGGTCTTCCTGCGCAGCCTGAAGCCCGCGACCGATCGGTCTCCGACCCGCGAGCCGGCCTCCATCGCCTGAGGCGTACGTCCACGCCTGGGCTCTCGCCTGCCGAGTGGGTGCGTAGCAGGCGTTGATCGCCTCTGCTCTGGTGCTCCAGAGAGCACGTCCAGAGGATATAGATCATGCCGACTGATCAGACATGAAGTGCTCGTTCAGTCGGGCATGCGTCGGTGCCCTGCGCTACCGCGGTCTATGCCGTCCTGGGCCGCCTGCGGCCATCCGGTCCCCGTCGTCCATAGGGCAGAGATCGGCAGGCAGGTGAGCCCATCTCCGAAGCTGAAGGAATCCTGTCCGCAATAGAGGACAAACCCCGCCCGGAAACGGGATCCGAGCCGCCGTTGCAGGATGCGCATACCTCGGAAGTCATCCGAGCGCACGGTCTCGGAGGCCTTGACCTCAATACCGATGATCTCGCCTGCGTTATTCTCAAGAATGCCGTCGATCTCGTTCTGATCCCGATCCCGGTAGTGATACAGCCGGGCGGACGTCTGTGACCAGGTCAGTTGCCGTGAGATCTCGCCCAGGACGAAGTTCTCCAGTAACCTGCCGGCGAAGAGGTCGTCGTTGGTTCCGGCGGTCAAGTATCCGGCCGTGCCCGTATCCACGAAAACAACCTTGGGTGTGGCGATGGCCCGTGTAGTGGTGTTGGTGGCCCATGCTGGGATAAGGCGCACCAGATAGACCGTTTCCAGGATCTCCACGTAGCTGCGGACGGTGGGTGTGGAGATGCTCAGCTCCGAGCCGAGCCGGTTGAAATTGACCAGCCCCCCGGTCTGGGCGGCAAGGAGCGCGATGAGTCTGCGCATCTCACCGGTCCGTTGGATGTCGGCGACCTGTTTGATGTCCCGGCTGATGAGATCGGCGATGTAGCCTTCGAAGAATCGCTGCCGGCGGCGCGGCGTCTCTCTTTTGACGGCTTCCGGGTAGCCGCCCCTTACGGCTCTTGCCAGGTAGTCCTTACGGCGCAGCCCACGCGGTTCGCCTCGTAGATCCGGGCCTTGTTCGAATGCCGCGTCGACGAAACCATCGGGCTCGCCGTCGATCTCCCCCTGGGAGAGCGGCCACAGTTCGATGGTCTCCGACCGTCCAGGTAGGGCGTCCGGGATGCTCCGCAGGGCGAGCAGCCGCGCTGAGCCTGTGAGCAGGAACCGTCCCGGCCTGGGTTCCCGATCGACGAGATGTTTGATGGCGAGCCAGAGATCCGGGACACGTTGCACCTCGTCGATGAGCATCAGCCCGTCGTGGCGGATAAATCGGACGGGATCCTCGATCGCCGCCGTACGGGTTGCGGGGTCGTCGAGAAAACGAGCGACACCGTTGGGAATCTGACAGAGGACCCGTTCGGCGAGGGTGCTCTTACCCACCTGGCGGGCTCCGTTGATCACAACGATACGGGTGTCCTGAAGCGCGTCACAGACCAGCTCTGTCGCGCGTCTGGGCGTGTAGTCGATCCCCTGTCGCATGGGGGAACGGTAACACTACCTTGCAATCTGCCGAGTGGTTGTCTTTCAAATTGCCGACAGCAATCCTTTCAATTTGCCGAGCCATCCGGGTGGGATGGTAATGGTCCAGAGTTTGGCGACCCACTCTGCCGCTCACACGCGAGCGTCGGCGGGACGGCATCGGGTAGGAGTTTTTCCGGCGAGGCGCCCTCCCGATCGCCTTGAACGCGAGGATCCCCGGGAACCTTTCAGGGATGGCTCCCGGGGATCCTGGGAAGAGAAGTCAGGCGCCAGCGGCCTGGCGGGCGCGGCGGGCCTCACGGCGCTCGACGAAGCGGGAGGCGGATACCTCCAGGCGGCCCAGGAACTCCGCGAGCTCCTCGCGGGCCTTCTCGCCCTCGGCGTCGAGGTCTTTCATGTCGAAGACCGCCCACTGGCGCAGCACGGGCATGAGGACGTCGTCGAGGTGCAGACGCAGGTCGTAGATTCCGGCGTTGGCGATGGTCATCGCCTTACGGGTGAAGCCCTCGATCCCGGTGCCGGGCATCTGGAAGGTGGTTACCACGTCGGTAACGGCACGCATCGTCTGGCTCGGGGTGAGCTGGAAGGCCGCGTTGAGCAGGTTGCGGTAGAAGAGCATGTGCAGGTTCTCGTCCGCGGCGATCCTGGCGAGCAGGCGCTCACAGTTCGGGTCCTGGGAGGCCTTACCGGTGTTGCGGTGGGAGATGCGGGTGGCCAGCTCCTGGAAGGAGACGTAGGCCAGCGAGTGGAGCACGCCCTCGTAGGTGTTGGTGAAGCCCTCTCCCATGTGCAGCATGCGGGCCCGCTCCAGGGCGACCGGGTCGACCGCGCGGGTGACCGTCAGGTAGTCGCGGATGGCGGTGCCGTGGCGGCCCTCCTCGGCGGTCCACCGGTGCACCCAGGTGCCCCAGGCGGCGTCGCGGCCGAAAGCGGTGGCGATCTCGTAGTGGTAGCTGGGGAGGTTGTCCTCGGTCAGCAGGTTGACGATGAGGGAGATCCGGGCCTCCTCGGGGAGCTTCGAGTCGGTCTCGACCCACGCCTCGCCGCCGAAGATGCCGTCGTAGTCCCTGCCCTCGGACCACGGGACGTACTCGTGCGGAAACCACTCCTTGGCCACCTTGTGGTGCCGGTCCAGCTCACCGGCGACGACGGGTTCAAGCTCAAGCAGCAGCTCGGTCTGACTGAACTCTCGCATAAGGCACTCCCTCATTAACTACGGAACCGTAACCTACGTTAGCGTAGGTAAAGGGAGGCCTGGTAGGCGGATATATGTTGCCTTCATTACTTCCCGGAAGGGTGGCCATGCTCCGGGTGTCAGTCACGCGAGTTGGCGAGGACCGGCTCCCCGGCGGTACGGCGGCGGCGCACATGCCGGACCGTCTCGACCACCGCGGTGATCGACAGGGCGATACCCAGGCCGAGCAGCAGGCCCTTGACCGGGTCGTTCTCGAAGGCCACGCCGCCCACGTAGCCGATCAGCGCCGAATAGAGCGCCCAGGAGGAGGCGGCGACGGCGTCGAAGAGGGCGAACGAGCGCCGAGGGTAGGCGACCGCGCCCATGGTGAGGGTGCAGGCGGTCCGGCCGCCGGGGATGTAGCGGGCCACCACCAGCACGAGGCCGCCCCGTTCGGCCAGCGCCCTCTCCGCCCAGGCGAAGGCCTTGCCGCTCCGCCTGCCGTCGCGCAGCCGACTGCTGGTGGTGCGTCCGATGGCGTAGGAGACATGATCGCCCGCGAACGCGCCCAGTGCCGCCACCGTGATCACCAGCGCGAGGTGCGGCGCACTGGTGGAGGCGGCGAACACGCCCGCGGTGATGATGGACGTCTCGGCCGGCACCACGGGGAAGAATCCATCGAGCATCGCCAGCGCGAGCAGCGCCGGATAGATCCAGGGCGAGGTCATCACCTCGCGCAGGGTATCCAGGATGGCCTGCGTCACGGTCATACTCCTTGAGGTTGTGGGTCTTGGCGGTGGCCGGGCTGATCGCCATGTGCGAGGCTATCTCGTCGTTGGCCAGGCTCTGGGCGACCAGCGCCGTCACTTCGCGCTCACGGTTGGTGAGTGTGTCCAGCCCGGTGGGGGCGGCGTGGCGGTAGTTCCACAGCGCCTGCGCCCCTCGGTGTAGCCGAGGATTCTCCCCAGGTACGACGACCGCGAGCCGTCACAGAGGCGATGACCGGAGCCCGCGTCCATTCAGGGAGGGAACGCGATGACGCGTCATGCGGAGGCTGCGGCACGCGAACCGCGGCGCACGAGGCGGCGACCAGGCGGACCACCCAGGTCCATGCCCAAGACTGCCCACCGTCAAGAGGTGACGGCGGGGGCCGGGTCGTGGGTCAGGCGGCGCAGGACGCGGCGGAAGGTGTAGAGGGAGACGGCCACCGCCAGGCCGCTGATCAGGGCCACCACCGAGGTGCGGACCAGCAGGTAGGTGCCGATCGACTGGTGGAGCAGGAGCCAGATGCTCACCGCGGAGTTGGCCAGCAGCACGAAGGCCCAGAGCAAGGTGATCCGGGCGAAGAACCGGCGGACCCGTTCGTGTTTGAGCACCGACGGAGGAAGGGGGATGTAATCGAGGGTCAGCTTCTGCACCAGCGGGCGGTTCAGCCGTACCGAGGCCAGAAAAGCCATGCTGATACAGATCGTGCCCAGCTCTGGCTGGAGAAAGTAGATCACCGCGCTCCCGCTCCACAGTCCCAGCAGCGCCCGTGCGGTGATCGCGATGGCGGCCAGGAACATCGTCCCGGGCACCGGGACCCGCCGGACCAGCCGCCATCCGACTCCCACGTACACCCAGCTCACCGCCGTGATCAGCGCGCCGTTCAGGCCGAGGACGGTCAGCGCGGTGTAGAAGACGGCCAGGGGGGCGACCACGCCCTCCAGGAGCTTGGGCACCGCTTGCCGGGCCAGGATGGTGAGGCGGGGGAGGGTGACAGGCGAATGGCTCATCGGTTATAACGCTCCACAGAAGAGTGGAATGACCGGCGCAGGAGGTTTGCGCCTACTCGGACATGGCATTGCCAGATATGCCGGGCTCATCAAGTGGGTTTACCGGAGGGCCGCTCCGGTGTTCGCGGGCCACTTACCGTATCCGAACCGCATCGATGCCTTCGCTGTAACCACGCAATGCGGTATGGCCGCCGCACGGTTCTCCGAGGGGGCGCCGCGCCGCTCTCCCAGCTGAGGCTCCCGGCCTCCGCGAGAGGGGCGCGACCTGCCCGCTTCCCTGGCTCTCGGTCTCACCTGATGGAAAGGTAGGTCACGCCGTAACGGTTCGGAAACGGGAGCTTTCCCGATAGCGTCCGGTCCGCGACGATTCAGATATGGCAGTGCACGCGCACACGTCCGACCGGTCAGCCGAGGGTGTCGCGAACGTGGTGGCCCAGCTCATCCGCTGGCCCGATCTCGCACTGAAACGGACACGCAGGGGGCTCGGGTTCCGGGCCGGTGGCCGGGAGATCGTCAGGATGTCCGGGGGTCACACCGCGGAGCTGCTGCTCACCACCGACGTGATCGACCGGTGGGCCAGGGTGCTCACCGACTGCCGCCGGGTCACCCTCGGCCGGGACACCGGGTGGGTGGTCATGAAGATCGAGGGCAAGACCGACGCCGACCTGTTCCTCTCGCTCGTCAGCGTGGCGATCAAGGTCAACCAAGCGTCGCGGTGGCCAGCCTCGCGCCGAAGCCGATGAACAGCGTGCCCACTCCCCAGGTCAGCCCGGCCGACAGCTTGCGGCGCGCCCGGAACTGGCTTGCCAGGAAGGTGCCGCCGAAGATCAGCGCCGACAGGTAGATCGCGCTGAACAGCTGGCAGATCGCGCCCAGGATCAGGAACGGCAGTGCGGGCATGCCGTAGGCGGGGTCCACGAACTGGATGAAGAACGAGATGAAGAACAGGATCGCCTTCGGGTTCATCAGGCTGATCACCAGGGCCTTGCGGAACGGGCTCTCCGCGGTCGCCTCCTGTGCCGGGACGGTCTCCAGGGTCTCGGTCGCCCGCCAGGAGCGCCAGGCCCCCCGCAGCATCTGGAATCCGATCCACGCCAGGTAGGCGGCTCCGGCGTACTTGACGACGCTGAAGAGGACCGGCGTCGACTTCAGCAGCGAGGCGGCTCCCGCGGCGGCGAGCACCATCAGGATGGTGTCGCCGAGAAAGACCCCCATCGCCCCGCGGTAGCCCTGCCGCACGCCGCGCTGCGCGGCGGTGCTGAGCACGTAGAGGGAGTTCGGGCCGGGCAGCAGGATGATGAAGAAGGCGCCGATGACATAGGTCCATATATCGGTGATGCCGAAGAACATAGCGGTGCTCCAGGGGGTGTTACGGGATCCATGTCACCGTACTCCTCGCGCAGAGCACATTCCTCCGGCCGCTCCTCCTGTCCTGCGCGGCTCCTGTCCGCCCCGCCGGCTGACGGCGTTCAGCCCGCAGAACTCCTGGGCGGTCCTGACGACGTGCTCGGTGTCCGTCATTGAAAATCGCCGAGCGGGGGGAGGGGGAGGGAATGCCACAATCACCGTGTGGCTACGCATTTCGCACGGCGAGCGCGAGTGAAACCTCCCGGTGAGGATGTTCAGCCGTGGTCCGCCCGAGGGCTGGTCACCGCGGTTCTGGGTCTGATGCTCTTCATCCGGCTGGCCACCGAGACGGATCTCGGTCTCGACGCGCCCGATTTACTGGCCGTCGCCGCGATCTACACCCTCATCACCGCGATCATGCTCTGCTGCCTGCGGCCGGAGTTCCGGGAACGCTACGGCCCGCTGATCCTCCTCGCGCAGGCCCTGCTCAACTACCTCCCCTTCCTGGTCTTCGGGGCGCAGTGGGAGAGCATGCTCTGGGCACTGGCGGCCAGCCTGCTCCTGACGTTGCCGCCCAGGGCGGCCTGGCCGTCGGCCGCTCTGGTCGTGGCCAGCGCCGGTGTCGTCCAGGCGGTTCTGGGCCGATCCCCGGAGTCCGTCGCCTACTACCTGAGCGTGGCCCTCAACGGCACACTGATCGTGTATGGCCTGATCCGGCTCGCGGACGTGGCGCGTCGGCTGTACGGCGAGCGCGGGGAACCCGCCCGGCTGTCGCTCGCGCGTGAACGTGTTCGGATGGCCGGAGACCTCCGGAACGCGCTCGGCGGCAACCTGCTCGCGATCGCCTTCCGGCTCAGACAGGCCCGGCGGAATGACCCGGCGACCGTCCTGGTCAACGTCTCGGAGGCCGTCGAGCTCGCCAGGCGGACGCTGGCCGATGTCCGCTCCGCGGCGGGCCGGTGGGATCCCGACCCGATCGGACCGGACCCGTCACCCCTGGAGTCACCCCGGCTGGCGCGGACGATCCTGTCCGTGGTCCTGTCCGTCTTCAACGTGATCACCTTCATGAACCTCGTGGTGTACCTGCACGCCGGGCCGGCGGAACTGGCACTGGCGGGGGTCGCTCTGCTGGGGATGGTGGTGGTCCATGTGGGCTGGCCCGGCAGGCGTGGGCTGTTCCCGCAGGCCCTGTTCGCGCTGGGGCCACTGCCGATCTTCCACGAGTGGTGGACCGCCCCGGTCGGGCTCCTCGCGGGGGCGGTCCTGCTGAACCTGCGTGCCCCCCGGTCCTGGCTTGTCGCAGGCCTCCTCGCGACCGGCGTCATCCCGCTGTTCGCCGTGTGGTCGGTGGAGCCGCTGGCCACCGTTTACGACGTGGCAGGCATCCTCACCACCTGCCTGTGGGTGTTCGGCCTGTCCCGCCTCGCCGACCTGGTCACCCGGCTGGACGAGGCCCGGCGCGAGCTCGCCAGGGTGACGGTGCTCCAGGAACGTCTCCGGGTCGCCCAGGACCTGCACGACGTGCTCGGGTTCAGCCTGTCGACGGTCGCGCTGAGAGGAGAGCTCGTCGAGCGGCTGATCACGATGGACCCGCGGCGGGCCCGGGAGGAGCTGACGGCTCTCGAACCGGTGGTCGAGCGGGCACTGGCCGAGATCCACTCGATCACCGGGGACCGGCTGAGCCTGTCCACCACGGCGGAGGCGGCAGCCGCCCGTGACGCGCTCACCGTGGCCGGGGTCGAGGTGGAGACGCGGGCGGAGGTCGGCCCGTTGCCCGCCTCCGTGGACACGCTGCTGGCCACCGTGCTCAGGGAGGCCGTCACCAACGTGCTGCGGCACAGCTCCGCCCGGACCTGCTCCATCGTGATCACGGCCGAGCGCGGCCGGGTACGGCTGCGCGTCGTCAACGACGGGGTCGAGCCCGCCGCGTCGAAGAGGGCGGGCACGGGGCTCGCCAGCCTGTCGGCCCGGGCGTGGGCGGCGGGTGGGTGGCTTACCGCGGGTGTGGGTACGGCCGGCCGGTTCGAACTTCTGGCGGAGTTCCCGTCGGATCCAGCCGGACTCGGTAATGATCCCGACGGCGTCGGCTACCGGCCTGACCTCCCCGGGCGAGACCTCCGGGACATCGGCGTCGAGCGCCCGGTGTAGCCGGCCGTGGCATGGTCGGTCGAGACCAAGCCACGGCGACCGGGGAGCCGCTGCCGGGCCTGTCGCCGCGTCGAGCGGAAAGCCGTGCGGAGCGGTTGGAACGTGTCTGGCCGGGAGCGTTGGAACCCGGAGTTTTTTGGGCCTTGTGAAGTGGTTCTGTCAAGGCTACGATCGCGACGACTCTTAGGAAACTTTCCTAAAAGAAATATCCAAGAGGGGCGCCCGTGGCCCGTTCACCCCCCGACCGATGAGATAACACGCTGCGGAAACTCGACGGCGACAGCCGTCACCGCGTGAAGGTCCGACCGTCCGGACGCCTCATACCCCCCGAGTCCCCCCTTCATGGGAGCGACCATGCGGCGCGTCTTTCCCTTTACTGTCCTGACAGCCCCAGCAAGCCTCCCTCTCGAACCGCCCCCGCCTGGCCGGGCCGGCACAGAGGCCTCGGACCCGGAGAGCCGGGACGTGCACGCGACCGACGACGACAACGCCACCGCCCCGGCGCGCAGGCCGTCCGCTCTCGCGGCCACACCGGCCGGCCATGGCTCTTCGACGGCGCCGGGCCCCCCGGCGGGACGGCCGAACACCTGAACCCGGGAGCCGTTCCAGGCGACGGTCATGAGAGAACCGGCGACGGCACGCCCCCACCTCGCCGGGCGAAGAGCCCACGCCTGCCACGGAACGCCCCCACCCTCTCCGCGCGTCGGGCCGCACCCCCGCACGCCGTACGGCCTGCGCCCCACCTCCTCGTCCCCGCCGAGGAGCACCCCCCGAGGGGCGCGAGCCGTACGGTCACCCCCACCGAATCCATGAGGTCAACGTGAAATCTCATGTCATCGCTCGATCACTTGTCGCCCTGGCGGCCCTCGTCCTGGCGATGATGGTCGCACCCCCCGCCCAGGCGGCCTCGGCCTCCGCCACCTTCACCAAGGTCTCCGACTGGGGTACCGGGTTCGAGGGCAAGTACACGATCACCAACGGTGGTACCACCACCATCAACAGCTGGTCGGTCGCCTTCGACCTGCCCTCCGGCGCCAGTGTCGGGTCCTTCTGGGATGCCTTGATGAGCCGGAGCGGGCAGCGTTTCACCTTCACCAACGTCGGCTGGAACGGCACCCTCGCCCCCGGCGCGTCCACGAGCTTCGGCTTCAACGGCAGCCCCGGCAGCGTCACCCCGTCCAACTGCACGCTCAACGGCAACCCCTGCGGCGGCGGAGGCGGCGGTGAGACCGTGCCCGGTAAGCCCGGCGCGGTGTCGGCGACGGGCGGCGCCGGCAGTGTCGTGCTGTCGTGGGGGGCGTCGGCCGGCACGGTGACCGGCTACCGCGTCTACGAGGGCACGACCGTCAAGTCCACCGTCACCGGCACCGGCGCCACGATCTCCGGACTGGGCACGTGCGAGACGCACACCTACACGGTCGCGGCCTACAACGCCCAAGGTGAGGGGCCCAGGAGCGATCCGGCCGGCGCCACCACGACCGGTTGCCCCGTCAGCCCGCTGCCCAAGCACTTCCTCACCGGCTACTGGCACAACTTCGCCAACCCGGCCGTGAAGCTGAAGCTGTCGGCGGTCCCCAACGAGTACGACCTGGTCGCGGTCGCCTTCGGCGAGGCCACCGCCACCCCCGGTGAGGTCGTCTTCAGCGTCGACCCCGGCCTGTCGGCCGCCCTCGGTGGCTACACCGGCGCACAGTTCAAGGCCGACGTGCAGACGCTCCACTCGCGTGGCAAGAAGGTCATCCTCTCGGTCGGCGGCGAGCTCGGCCGCGTACAGGTGGCCGGCGCCGCCGCCGCGACGAAGTTCGCCGACACCGTCTACGCCCTGATGCAGAGCTACGGCTTCGACGGCGTGGACATCGACCTGGAGAACGGCCTCAACGCCACCTACATGGGTCAGGCGCTACGGGCGCTACGCGCCAAGGCAGGCTCGGGCCTGATCATCACAATGGCCCCGCAGACCATCGACATGCAGTCCACCGGCGCGGAGTACTTCAAGCTCGCGCTCAACATCAAGGACATCCTCACGGTCGTCCACACGCAGTTCTACAACTCCGGCTCCATGCTCGGCTGCGACCAGACGTTCGCCTACTCGCAAGGCACGGTCAACTTCATGACCGCACTGGCCTGCATCCAGCTGGAGAACGGCCTCCGCCCCGACCAGGTGGCGCTCGGCCTGCCCGCCGGACCCGGCGCGGCCGGCGGCGGGGTCGTCGCCCCCTCCCTGGTGAACCAGGCACTGACCTGCCTGGCCACCCGGACCGGCTGCGGCAGCTTCGTGCCGCCGCGCACCTACCCCGGGATCCGGGGCGCGATGACCTGGTCGATCAACTGGGACGCCTCGAACAACTGGAACTTCTCCAGGACCGTCAGACCCCACCTCGCGACCCTGCCCTAGCAGGCCCTGCCCAGAGAAGGAGCAGCAATGAGATTACGCCGAACAATAGTCGCGGTCATCGCCGCGCTCGGCCTGACAACAGTCGCCGCGCCCGTCCACGCGGCGGCGTCCCCCACCGCCACCTTCACCAAGGTCTCCGACTGGGGCACCGGGTTCGAGGGCAAGTACACGATCACCAACGGTGGTACCACCACCATCAACAGCTGGTCGGTCGCCTTCGACCTGCCCTCCGGCGCCGGCGTCGGCACCTTCTGGGACGCCTTGATGAGCCGGAACGGGCAGCGCTTCACCTTCACCAACGCAGGCTGGAACGGCACCCTCGCCCCCGGCGCGTCCACGAGCTTCGGTTTCAACGGCAGCCCCGGCAGCGTCACCCCGTCCAACTGCACGCTCAACGGCAACCCCTGCGGCGGCGGGGGCGGCAACCCCGGCGCCCCTGGCACACCCGGCGCGGTGAACGCCACCTCGACCAACTCCTCGATCAGCCTGTCCTGGGGCGCCTCCAGCGGCACCGTCACCGGCTACCGCGTCTACGAGGGCACGACCGTCAAGTCCACCGTCACCGGCACCGGCGCCACGATCTCCGGACTGGGCACGTGCGAGACGCACACCTACACGGTCAAGGCCTACAACAGCTCCGGCGAGTCGGCGGGCAGCTCCGGCACCGCCACCACCACCGGCTGCACCAACCCGCCGCCCGGCGGCAAGATGCCCGGCGCGCCGTACCTCTACATGGGCTGGGGTAACCCGCCGAGTCCGTCCACGGTCATGAGCGCCACCGGCGTGAAGTCGTTCACCATGGCGTTCATCCTGTCCAGCGGCGGCTGCACCCCCGCCTGGGACGGCAACCGGCCGCTGACCGGCGGCGCCGACGCGCAGGCCATCTCGCAGATCAAGGCCGCGGGCGGCAGCGTGCAGGTCTCCTTCGGCGGCTGGCAGGGCAACAAGCTCGGCCCGAACTGCTCCACCCCGGCGGCCTTCGCCGGCGCCGTGCAGCAGGTCATCAACGCCGTCGGCCCGGCGGTGGTCGACTTCGACATCGAGAACACCGACGAGTTCGAGAACTACACCGTCCAGGACCGCATCCTCAACGGCCTGAAGACCGTCAAGCAGAACAATCCCAACGTCAAGATCGCCGTGACCTTCGGCACCACCACCACCGGCCCGAACTTCCACGGCGTCCGCCTGATCAACCAGGCCAAGGCGCTGAACGTGCCGATCGACAACTACACGATCATGCCGTTCGACTTCGGCAGCTCCAACATCTACAACGACACCGTCAACGCCTCCGAGGGCCTGAAGAACGCGCTGAAGTCCGCCAACGGCTGGACCGACGCGCAGGCCTACGCGCGGATGGGCATCTCCGGCATGAACGGCCTGTCCGACCAGCAGGAGCTGACCTCCCCGGCGACCTGGACCCAGATCACCAACTGGGCCAAGTCCAAGGGCCTCACCCGACTGGCGTACTGGTCGGTCAACCGCGACCGCCCCTGCCCGGGCGGCGGCGTGGTCTCCAACTGCAGCGGCATCGCCCAGACCGACTGGGAGTTCACCAAGATCACTGCGGGCTTCTAGCCGTACGGCCCGGGCTGAAAGCCCCTCGCCGCCGGGGGAGACGGACCCCCGGCGGCGAGGTCATCTCCGCCTCGACGACCGGCGGCGGAGCAGCATCCCGATGACCACCCCGGCCAGCATCACGACCAGCAGCGCGATCCAGAGCGGTGAGGTCACGGTGAACGTCAGCCACTGGATCCGGACGTAGCCGCGGTTCTGCGCGATGAAGATCGCGCCAAGCGCGGCCAGCACCAGGGCGATCCACACGCGCGGCGGTATCGCGGCCAGCCGTCTGCCGAACGACCTGGGCCCGTCCCCCGGTGTCCCTGCCATGGCCGCCTCCATTGTCACTAATTGCAACTATTCATGTACTATAGGCTATAAAAACTGAGAGACTGGTCTCGTTTTGACGACCGGGCGGGTGGTTGGGCGTGGCTTCCGGCACTCTGGTATCCGTCATGGATTACGCAATTCTCACGGGGTTCGTCCTCGTCACAGGTGTCGTGCTCGCCCTGGTCGCGCAGTGGAAGGGCTGGCGGCCATCGCTCCTGGTCATCCTCGCGGTCGGCATCGGGTTCCGGGTGCTCATCATGACCACCTCGGCCATCGACACCTGGCAGCCGGTCGACTTCCTCAACAGCTTCAAGCCCGCTGGTGAGGCGATCCTGAACCGTGAGGACCCGGTCCTCGGCAGCAAGGGCGGCTGGCACTTCCTGCCGACCATCCCCTACGTGTACGGCCTGCTGCTCTGGCTGGGCATCCCGTGGGAGTTCGCCGGACGGCTGGTCACCGTGGTGGCCGACATCGTGCTGATCCCGCTGGTCGGCAAGCTCGCCGGTAGCCCCAGAGCCTCCCTGCGCGCCTTCCAGTACGCCTGCAACCCGCTGGCCATCCTCGTCGCCTCCGTCCACGGCCAGGTCGAGCCGGTCGCGCTGGTGTTCGGCGTGGCCGCGTTCGTGGTCGCCCGCGGCCCCGGCAACCCCGAGCGGCAGGGCATGAAGTCCCACCTGTTCTCGCGGGCACGGCAGAGCGTCTCAGCCCTCGGCGTCCGCGGCGCCGCACAGCAGGCGGTGCATCAGGCGATCACACCGGGCCCCGGCGACAGGGCGAACCTCCGCAGGGCGGTGCTCGCCGGCCTGCTGATGGGCCTGGCCCTGTGCGCCAAGAGCTGGCCCATCTGGCTGATCCCCGGCATGCTCCTGCTGCTGCCGACCTTCCGTGCCCGCGCCGTCGCCTTCGTCGCCACGGGTGTCCTCCCCGTCTTCTTCCTGGTCACCCTGCCCATCTTCGCGGGCACCTCGATCAGTCAGATCCCCGAGGTCATCAGGGTGATCCAGGACATCCGCCCGATCGTCGGGGAGTGGGGCTACAGCGCCATCCTGGTCGGCGGCGACTGGACGCTCCACTCCGGAATCGCCACGTTCGGCACGCGGCTGATCTACGTCACCCTGCTGGTGGTGGCCTTCGTCTGGCGCCGGGCCGACCCGGTAGACCTCACCACGGCCCTGCTGCTCGCCTTCATGGTCGTCACCCCCCGGCTCGGCGCGCAGTACCTGCTGTGGTTCATGCCGTTCCTGATCGCCCGCCCCACCCGCTTCGCCTGGCCCGCCATCATCGGCACCTCTCTCTGGGCCGGGTACGGCTACCTCTACATGACCCAGTTCGACAGCGACACCTGGTGGGCGCTGCACTCGGTCTGGGCACAGTGCTCCATCGTGCTCCTGCCGATCCTCGTCCTGGCCATGCCCTGGGACCGCCGCGTCTTCAAGGCCCCCGCCGAAAGGTCGCATCCGACCCCCCGCGACACCGTCCCCGCGTCCATCGCGAGCACGTCTTCCTGAGCCCGGCAGATGAGAGGCCGCCCGTCGCCCGGTCTCTCGTCTGCCCCGCTACTCGCCGAGGGCGGTCGCCCCCCCGCGACCTACGGCCGGTTCACGAGCCGGCCCATGGACGTTCCGGCCAGCCGCCGGACCTCGTTGGCCAGGTGCGCCTGGTCGGCATAGCCACTGGCCACGGCGACCTCGGCCAGTGCCACCCCGCGCCGGGCCAGCCGCAGCGCCCGCTGGAACCGGAGCACCCGTTGGAGCATCTTGGGCCCGTACCCGAAGGCCCGCAGCGATCTCCGGTGGAGCTGCCGTTCGCTGAGCCCGAGCTCCCAGGCCACCTCTCCGACGCTCCTTCCCGTCCGCAACGCCACCGCGATCGCCGGTGCGGCGGGATCGGGTCCGGGTGTCGCGCGCAGCCGTACGGCCAGGGCCTCCTGCATGGTCTCGGGCGTCAGCTCGGGCAGCACCCCCAGCTCGCCCAGTGGCACCCGCAGGTCACGCAGGGTCTCGATGGGCACGCCGAACACCCCGCCTACCGCACCCGGCCGGAACCGGATCCCGAGGTAGTGGTCTCCGGGGGACATCAGGACGGGCTTCGGTCCGGTGTCGGGACCGGCGACCTGTATCCCTTCCGGGCCCCAGATCAGATCGACCGAGCCGTCGGGGACCACCGGTTTCGTCACCGACGAGGTCGCCGTTGCCGTCCAGAGGCAGATCACCCGTCCGGCAATCGCCGGATCCGGGGCCCATTCGCGGTACACGCCCTCAGGCTACGGCCGACGACGGTCCGGGCACGGGACCGTTATCCGGGGCCGTCACGCTCATCTGTCTGGAAGGGCTTCTCCGAAGACTCGGAGGGGAGTTCTCCTGAGATGAGAGCCGCGACCCATTCGCCGTCAGGATCGCTGTCGATCAGCAGTGCGCGGACCAGCAGGCTGAGGGGGATGGCGAGCAGCGCGCCCAGCGGGCCGAGTACGAACGCCCACACGAGGAGTGACAGCAACGTCACGGTTGTGGACAGTCCCACAGCGTCGCCGAGGAACTTCGGCTGGATCAGCGACTGGACCACGAAATTGATCATCACGTAGGAGACGATCACCAAAACCATGGTTCTGGGGCCGCCTTCCAGCAGGCCGAGCAGAGCGGGAGGGATCAGCCCGATGACGAACCCCAGGTTGGGGATGTAGTTAGTGATCAGTGCCAGTACACCCCAGAGCAGCGGAAGTGGCACGTCGAGCAGCCAGAGGGCGGTCACGTCCAGCGCGGAGCAGATGACACCGAACACCGTCGAGACGACGAGATAGCGGCGGGTCTTGTGGGCGAAGTCGTCAAGTGCCCTGACGAGTCCGGGCCGGTGGGCGGCGCCGGAGGCGAGGGCACGGGAGAAGGTCTGCGCGTCCAGGCACATCGCCAGCATCAGGACCGTGACGAGGATCAGGCTGGAGAACACGCCGAGCAGTCCGCTCGCAAACCCCTGGACGAGCGTGAAGACCTTTCCCAGGTCGAATGATCTGATCGCCTGGTTCACCTGCGCGGGACCGATGCCGAATCGGACCCCCAGGGTCTCCGCCTCGGCGAGGAGTTGGTTGAACTGCGGGCCGTAGGTCGAGGCGAGGCCGGCCGTCTGCGCGACCGCGACGGTCAGGATCGTCACCATGCCGAACAACAGGAGCAGCACGAGGATCAGCGGGACCGCGACCAGCGTCCATCCGGGGGCTCCCCGTCTCCGGAGCCAGGTTCTTACGGGGGAGACAGCCAGGACGAGCACGAGGGCCAGCAGTACGGGCCCGATGATCGATCCGATCGCCCTGATACCGGACAGGGTGACGACGGCGCCGGCGGTGCAGAGCAGCACGATGAGTGCCCGGGGTACGAGTCTTTGCTCCGTCATGTCGGTCCTCTACCCATCAGGAGAGAAACACGACTCCCCGGCGGCCCGCACTGATTTGACGGAAGGGGACGGCGTACATAGAGTTCACAGGCCCGAGGGGGTTGGCGGAGATCGTCAAGGCCTCGGAAACCCCTTCTGATCACTTCCTCCGGTCGGGACGCGTGCGCCCCGGCGGAATCCGATTGGACAACAGTCGGATGCTGGAGTAAGTTAGAAGGGTTGCTCCGGAAACGGGGCAGGTCGAGATCCTAGCGGGTCCGGCGGGTTCGGATCGACTGAAGCGAAAGCG
>NZ_JBIUTQ010000034.1:0-28387 GCF_044741965.1 Streptosporangium sp. NPDC087985 | reverse complement strand
ACCTTGGGTTCCGGCGAACCCAAGGGTGCACAACCTCCCAGACCACCCCAACAGCCTGGGCTCGACCCTTGGGTTCCCGGGAACTCTGGGGTTTCAAGGGGTCCCGGTAGTAATTGCCGAAAATCCAACGGATATCGCTGACCAGCGTCGACGTGGAGCCCCCGGGCAAAGTCAGCGGCATCCTCGGCCCGGCCCGCCACATCTACCAACCGGCACACCAGTCCTGCGACGCCCTCACATCGGAGCAGGTCAGGGGCATGTCCGATGCAGTTGGATTTTCGGCGATTACTACCGGGATGGGCCCCTCATGGGCTCACTGCCACGCCGTACGGGCTGTTGCCGACGGTGATGGTTGCGACGACCTTGTGGGTCTTGGGGTCGATGACCGTGAGAGTGCCCGCTCCCTGTTCGGTGACGTAGACCGCGCTGGAGGTGACTGCCAGGTTGAACGGGTCGGTGCCTGGGGGCCCCACGGACATGGTGGCCGAGACGCGGTGGCTACGGGTGTCGATCACGGATATCTTGCCTGGGCCGAGAACGGCGGCGTATGCCGTGCGGCCGTCTGGTCCGAGCGCCACGTCGAAGCAGCCGTCGCCGACCGGTACGGTCGCCGTGATCTTTCCGGTACGGGTTTCGATGACCGAGACGCTCGCCGCCTCCTCGTTGGCGACGTAGGCTGAGCCGCCGTCCGGGGTGACGGCGACGCTCACCGGGGTGCGGCCTGCGGGCAGGACCCGGGTGGCCCGATGGGTTTGGGTGTCAATGACTGACACGCTGTCTGACCCGGTATTGGCCACGTAGGCCGTGGCGCCGTCGCGACTGATGGCCACGCTTACCGGGGAGACGCCAACCGGGACGGACGCGGTCACCCGGTTGGTTCGAGTGTCGAGAACCGAGACGTTGTTCGACTCGCCGTTGGCGATGTAGAGGAACCTGCCGTCCGGGCTGAGGTCGACCCCGCTGGGGCCCTTCCCGACAGGTACGGTCGCGACGATCTTGTTGGTGCGGGTATCGAGTACCGAGACCTCGGCCGATCCGTTGTCGGCGATGTAGGCGTGCCTGCCGTCCTTGGCGACCGCGATGCCTTCTGGTCCCGTGCCGACAGGTACGGTCGCGGCGACCTTGTTGGTTCGGGCGTCGATCACGGAGACCGTGTTGTCGAGCTGGTTGGTGATGTACACGTGGCCGTCGGTGCCTGGGGTGACGCTCTCGGAGCGTTCCGGGAGCGAGGCCGGGGGCGGACCGACCGGTGCGGCGGGCAGCCCGGAGGCCAGCAGCAGCGCGAGGCCCGCCCCCAGTGTCGGCAGGAGCGCCCTGCTCCGCGGCTGGCTCGCGGCATCGGCTCGGGTTCGCCGTAGGAAGTGCATCTCGCCTCCTGTGCCCATTGCAGGCTGTGGCCGTGCCGCTCTCGCCGCAGACCGCCGCCCCGCCCCGGGGCGGCGGTCAGGTCAGGAGTCCTCGGGCGTAGTAGTCCTGGTCGTTGCGCACTCCTGGCAGGGCGAAGAAGTAGCCGCCGCCCCGCGGGCTGATGAACGGCACCAGCAGTTCGCCTTCCAACCGGTTCTGCATGGTGATGTAGGTGTCGAGCTCGCGCTGGAAGCAACAGAAGGCATGCCCCATGTCGAGGTTGCCATGTACGTCGGGGCTGCGGTCGTAGTCGTAGCTACGGCGCAGGATGGCACTGGTCGACGCGGTCTGAGGGGTCTGGGGATTGGCCAGGCGGATATGGCTGTTCAGCGGGGTGATCAGTCCCTGCGGGTCGTTGGTGTAGATGGGATCAAGGGTGTCTGAGGCGTTCTCGGACAGGGCGTACATCGGGGCGCCGCTGTCCTTGCGGCGGCCGAAGATCCGCTCTTGTTGGGCAAGAGGCACGTGCTGCCACTTTTCCAGGTTGAAATGGACGATGCGGATCACCTGATAGGTACCACCAGCCGTCCAGGCGGGCTCAGGGGTGTGGGGCTGCACCCAGACCAACTGGTTCATCCGGGCGGTGTTGGTGGTGTCCGGGTTGGCGATGCCGTCCTTGAAGCCGAACCAGTCGCGTGGGGTGCCGACGGGGCGCGGCGGATTGCGCTGGGCGTTGACGCGCCAGCGCGGCCTCATCGCGCCGTTGGTGTGCGCCAGGATGTCAAGTATCGCGCGGACCGTCGTGTCGCGGTGTCCGGCGCAGATCTGTACCAGCAGATCGCCATGGGACAGTGCGGCATCCAGGTCGTCATGGAGGAAGGGCGCCATGGTGATGAGCTGGACCGGCTTGCGGTCGGCCAGTCCGTAGCGGTCGTCGAAGAGGGTCGCGCCCAGGGCGAGGGTAATGGTGAGATCGTCGGGGACGGCCTCGGGGCCCAGGATGCCGGTGTCCGGTGGCGGTGAACTCGACGGTGCCTTTTCCGGCGTGCCGCCCGCGATGAGGAAGCGGGCACGCACGGTCAGCGTACGAAACAGGTCGGTGAGTTCTCCGCGGCCGGAGGCGGTCACGTCGAAGGCGGCGAAGGTGCCGATCGTCTGCGGGGGAGTGGCGATGCCGGCCTGGTGGTAGCCGTGGAACGGAATCGGACGGGGGCTCGCGTTGTCGCCGCTCGCCTTGTCGGCCAGGGCCGGATCGCTGCCCAGCAGGCTCGCGCCCGTCGCTCCGGCAAGGCCGGCGACCGCGCCTTGAAGGAACGACCGCCGCGCGAAGGCCCCCGCCGGACACTCTCCGTTACCTCTCCCGGCCTCCCTGGCAGGCGGCCTTTCGTCAGCCATGGACCCCCCGAAACGAGCTCGGCATCGTACCGTGTCTGCGACCTCGTCCTCACCGACCCCTATCTTGACGAATGCGCATATCGGCCAACGTACCCCGCGCCTGGTGGGCGCCGCTGTGGGCATTGGACCAAATCTGGCCATCCTTGGACCAACTAGCTTGGGGCTTCCGGCAGCATTCGACAGCTCTGTGCGATGGGCCGCATACCTAGTGGGTGGGGTTTGCGTAGGCGGACAGCGCACGTGTGGCTGCGGTTTCTCGACGCCACAGCCAAATTGACCTCGATCTTTCGTGACCCCTCAGTTCACCTGCCCGCCTTCCACTGAGGCCCGTGGCCGGTCAGGTGACCGTGTCGGCGACACGGTCGATCTGATCCACGTCGGAGGACCAGCAGTAGAGCATGACCTCGTCGGCGCCGATCTCGCCGTACGCGGTGACGGCCTGCCGGATCGCTTCCGGTGTGGTGAGCATCTCGTCGACCACCTTGTTCGCGCCATCCCCCATGAAGCTGTAGTAGCCACCGAGGGCGTGTCGCGCCTCGTCCAGGATTGATTCAGGGCCGAGGGCGGCGTTGGACTGGGCCACCAGCCGAGGACGACCGGCACGCCCGGCGGCCTGCCACGATGCCTTGACGGCTCTGTAGAACTGCCCCATCTGTTCCGGCGTGAGGTGAGCGCCGAGGAATCCGTCGCCCCAGCGAGCGATGCGCTCGACGGTGGCGGGAACGAAGCCTCCGAACAGCACTTCAGGGCCGCCCCGGCGGGCCGGTGCGGGGCCGATCGGTCCGATGTCCTGGGCGTACGGCTCGCCCTCCCAGACGCGCCGGAGAGCTGCCATCTGCTCATCCAGGCGGCGCCCCCGGCCACGGACCTCGACGCCCACGGCCCGGTAGTCGTCCTCGCGTGCCCCGATCCCCACGCCGAGGGTGAAGCGACCACCGGAAATCCGATCCAGGGTCGCGGTCTGCTTGGCGAGCAGGGCGGTCGCACGCAAGGGCGGGATCAGCACTTCGGTCTGTACGCGGATCCGTGAGGTGGCCCCTGCGATGGCCGCCAGAGTGACCATCGCTTCAGGGTTGTCGTACACGATGCGGTCGAGCAGACCGAGGGTCGAAAAGGGGCCGACGTCGACGCGCTGAGCCCAGCTGAGCAGGCACACGGGGTCGCTTACGGGCAGGCCGAAACCTACTTTCATGGGATCGCCCCCTCTAGGACCAGCGTTGTGTGATCCCTTGATTCCGGACAATCATCACCCACAGTACAGACTCGCTGTTCGATAAAAGACCTGGTCAGATGGTTATATGCGTAAAGCGTGTGCTCAGCCGAGCCGGAGCCATACCTGGAGTGCGCGCAGGCATGAGGGCCGCGCATGCGCGAACAGTCGCATGGCGGTGCGTGTCACCCTTACGGGGATTGGTCGACGTTTGTGGCCGGCTAGTCCTAATGATGATGATTTGTCCGGTTTAGGGCATTTTGGCGTGGCAAGGATGACGGCTAGCGTCCATATCCGCGCCTCACACGGCTCGATCTCTCCCTCGCCGCATGATCCTGAATTGGTCGGCAGGATCGTCACCAGCCCCAAACGAGAGAAGACGCAGGTCAGCAGCTTGTATCGGGATGCCATGATGGTTTGGGGATGTCGATGCCTCTACCGAAGGCAATCTTCCTGACCTGCCAAGACGCTGTCGCTTGAGGTCGGTGACACGGTCCTTAACGGCTTGCTTAGCTTAAGTCCTACATGGAATTCCGTATCAGCTGCCTGTCGACCCGAAGGGACCGCTGGATCATGACCACTTCGATCGTCGTCGGAGGAAGCAGCGGACTGGGCCGCGCCGTAGCGCAGCGATTCGCCGACCGCGGCGACACCGTCATCATCACCAGCCGCACCACGGCGCGCGCCGACACCGTGGCCGCCGAAATCGGCGGCACGACCCGAGGCCTGGCCGTCGACCTGTCGCGGCCCGAGACGATCGCCGCCGCACTCGTCGATGTGCGCGCGGTCGACAACCTGGTGATCACCGCCATCGAACAGGGCGTCAACTCCCTCGCGGACTTTGATATCACCGAGGCCATCAAGACCGTGACCATCAAACTCGTGGGCTACCCCGAGACTGTGCGAGCCCTGCGTGACCGCTTCACCCCCGGCGCGTCGGTCGTGCTCTTCGGCGGCCTGGCCAAGGAACGCCCCTACCCCGGTTCCACCATGGTGACCGCCTCCAACGGAGGTATCACCGGTCTGGTGAAAACCCTGGCCATGGAGATCGCACCCCACCGCGTCAACGCGATCCACCCGGGCGTGGTGGGAGACACCCCGAAGTGGCGCGACGTGCCCGACCATCCCCACGTAGCGCGTACCCCAATCGGACGCCTCGTGACAACGACGGAGATCGTCGACGCCACCGACTTCCTTCTCCGCAACACCGGCGTCAACGCCCACGACCTGTTCGTCGAGGGCGGACTACTCGTCACTTGAGGGATCCCGTAGGGGTGTTGTTGTCGGGCCGCAGGCCGGGAAGCGCGCGGTCAATGCCGCAGTCGGGGCAGCGTCCACAACGACGCGCGGCGGCGCTGCAAACCCCCGGCAGGGTTCCCCGGGGTAGGACAAGGCAATGCCGGAGGTGTCAGGATGGCTTCGCGGGCCGGCGGCGCGGGATCGCCGTTGGCCGCCGTTAGGTCTGCGGGTTGACGTGCTCGGCCATCAGACGGGTGGCGGTGGTGACGTCACCAGCCTCGATGGCAGCGAGAATACCCAGATGTTCGGCGTGAAGCCGCGGCGCGTCATTCACCGCACCGCCGAGCTGGACCCACCCGTCGATCCACATCTCGTGAACGGCTCGTTGCAGGTCAGCCAGCACGGGGTTACCGCACTGTCGGGCCAGCGCTGACTCGAACCGTAGGTCAAGGCTTCCCGAGTGGTTGTCGGCCGTGTTCAACTCCTTGCCGGCCTGGTCGAGCACTGTGCGGGCAGGCCTCAGGTCGGCCTCCGGGTGAGCGAGCACACCCTTTACGACCGCGCACTCCAATGCTTCGCGGACTTGGCTCAGGTGGCGGATATAGTCGTTGTCAACGTCAGCGGGCGAGGGGAGTTGAAGCGGCTGCCGTGGCCGGTGTTGGGTGACGAAGGTGCCTGCGCTCCGCCGGATCTCGACCTTCCCCATGCTTTCCAGGGCGCGCAGAGCTTCCCGGACCGACACCCGGCTGACTTTGAGCTTCTCGGCTAGTTCCCGCTCGGAGCCTAGACGGTCACCGGGTTGGAGCTGGTCGACGACGTCTTGCAGCTGGCTCAGCACGGCGCGGAACACGTCAATCTTTGGGATGGGGGCGAGCGCGAACGGCAGGTTGCTGGCGTCTTTCCTCACCCGGCGTCTCCATCGTTTGCGTCGCCCTGCATCCTGTGTGAAGCCTTAGCCCCGGTTGGTAGACCCAGCCGGGGCGGCGGCCCGGCCAAGTTTACCCGTGGATTTGATCTCGTATCTCGGCCTGTTCGCTGGCTCGCTCGACGTCGAACTGGCGGCCGCGGGTTTCCGGCGCCCAGATTACCGCTGCGACCGTGATCGCGCACATGCCGATCACGAGGAACGCCACCGCCATTCCGGTGGAGTAAGCGGCGAGCAGGGCGGTGGCGGCCAGTGGGGTGAGACCGCCGAAGACCGCGCCAAGTTCCCGGCCGCCGGCGACGCCGGTGTAGCGCACCCGTGGATGGAACAGCTCCGAGAAGAACGCCGGCTGGCTGCCGGCCATAGCGCTGTATACCAGCCCACCGAGAATGGCGATGGCGAAACAGATCAGGGCCGCGTTGCCGCTGTCCAGCATCAGGAAGAACGGCACCATCAGGATGGCGGCGACCCCGGCGCCTCCGCCGTATACCACACGCCGGCCGAGTCGGTCGGACAGCGCACCGAACAGCGGGATGGTCGCCACCTGCACGGCGGCGGCGAGGAAGACACCGGCCAGGCCAACCCAGCCGGGTACGTCCTTGCCCTTGAGGTAGACCAGAGCGAACGTCACCGGGATGTACAGCACCGCGTTGTCGGCGAAGCGCATGCCGAGGACGACCAGGAAACTCTTCAGGTCGCCACGCAGCACCTCCATCAGCGGAGATCTGGCGACCCGCTTCTCCTTCTGTACTTCCTTGAACACCGGCGTCTCGCTGATACGCAGCCGGATCCAGACGCCGATGCCGAGGACGACGCTGCTGGCCAGGAACGGGATCCGCCAGCCCCAGGACATGAACTGGTCGGGGGGAAGCAGCTGCACCAGGGCGAACACGGCGCTGGCGGCGGCCAGGCCGATCGCGACGCCGACCTGTGACCAGCTGCCGTAGTAGCCGCGGCGGCGCGCTGGGGAGAATTCCACGGCCATGATGGCCGCGCCAGCGAATTCGGCGCCCGCGCCGAATCCTTGAGCCATGCGCAGTAGGACCAGGAGCGCGGGGGCCCACAGTCCGATCTGTTCGTAGGTGGGCAGCAAGCCGATGAGCACGGTAGTAGCGCCCATGATGACCAGGGTTATGAGCAGAATCGTCTTGCGCCCAAGCTTGTCGCCGAAGTGTCCGAAGACAGCGCCGCCGACCGGGCGGATGACGAAACCGACCGCGTAGGTAGCGAAGGCGGCCATGGTGCCGGCGGCGCTGTCCTGGTGGAAGAAGAGCGGCCCGAACACCAGCGCGGCGGCGGTGCCGTAGATGAAGAAGTCGTACCATTCGATGGCAGTGCCAACGACGCTGGCACTGACGACGGAGCGGATACGGGCTCGGTTGGTGGGGGGTGGAACCTCTTGCACTGCTGCTGTTGTGCCCACTGGATCTCCTTGGGGGTTGGGGGCGACCACTCGCGGGGCCGGGGAGGTGGTCAGGGAGGTGGTGCCGTTATGGACGGAAAAGTGCGGCGTCCATGGTGGTGACCTCGTCGGCTAGCTGGACCGGGAAGCCGATCTGATCCAGAACGTCACGGCGCACGTCGATGCCGGGTGCTACCTCGATCAGAACCAGCCCGTCGGGGGTGACGTCGAAAACGGCGCGTTCGGTGATGACGCGGGCCTGCTGGCCGCGACGGACTCCATCGCGGATTCGGTAGGTGACGTGGTCGACCTCGGGCACAAACTTCGACACCTTGCCCTCGCGCAGGATCTTCAACTCGCCGTTCTCGGTTCCTGCATCCAGCCCACCGGTGGTGAGGGTGCCGGCAAAGACAAGACGGCGTGCGTTCTCGGCGATGTCGATGAACCCGCCTGCTCCTGGATTGGCCGTCCCGAAGCGACTGACGTTGACGTTTCCGGCCCTGTCGATCTGAGCGAAGGCGAGAGCGGCGAAGGTGCAACCACCACCGTCGATGAAGTCGAACTGATAGGCACCGTCAAGCAGCGCTTCCGGCGCATAGTTGGCGGAGAACTGCCATCCGCTCATGACGGCGCCGCCGAACGGCCCGTGTTCGGTGGTAAACACGTAATCGTCGAGGCGGCCATCATCGAGAGCGCCGTCCTCAGCCATGGCAAGGATCGCGTCCGAGGAGGCGCCGAATCCGAAGATCGCCGTTTCACCTGGACGGATCTCTTGTGCGACACGGCGTGCAACGACCTTGTCCGGGCCGGCGGGCAGACGCGGGAGATGGTTGACGGCGTCGGGTACGACACGCAGGTATCCCGGATCGTCGCGAACGTCGGTGCCGACCATGTCATCGGGGGCGACGACGACGTGATCGACGAGTACGCCGGGGATTCGCACCTCGTGAGCGGGACGGGATCCGCGTGGTACGATCTTGGAGACCTGCGCGATAACCCTGCCGCCGCTGGCCTTGACCGCGAGGGCGAGGGCGATTGCGCTCGACGTCAGCGGCTGATCCTCGAAGGATAGGTTGCCCTGCTCGTCGGCGGCGGTGGCGCGCACGATGCCCACATCCAGCGGCCACGTCGGGTAGAACAGGTACTCCTCGCCCCGGAACTCGACCACTTCGACGAGGTCGTCTTGGGCCAGGCTGGTGAACTTCCCGCCTCCATGACGCGGATCGATGTAGGTGTCAAGGCCGATACGGGTCAGGTAGCCGGGACTGCGGCGAGCAACTTCGCGCAGCCAGTGCATCGTCGCACCGATCGGCCAGCTGTAGGCCTCGATGAGGTCGTTTTGGATCAGGTCCATCAGGGCCGGTCGTGCCCCGGTGACTGGATGACGGGGATTGATGTAGGAGCCGGACACGATTCGGCGCATCAGCCCCTTCTTGGCCACGTGATCCATACCCGGGATGCCCACGGCGTCCCCGGTGCCGACTGGGAAGTAGAACGTCAGCTCGCGCGGAGCGGCGGTGGCTTCGAACCGTTCCCCGATCGCTCGGAGAACCGCGTCCGGGGTGGACCAGCCGATGACTCCGGTACTCGCAACTGACTGGTGATCCTTGATCAGGGCTGCGGCGTCAGCCGCGTCGCAGATCTTGCTCATTGGCGCTCCTTCAGCGTCTTGCGGGCGAAAGTGGTTAGGCTGGCTTGCGCGGTCTCGGACATGCAGTCCTCGCCGAACATCCACGTCGTACGTACGTCGAGCACCTCGGCGGAGCCGACCGTGGCATCGGCCAGCGCCCGCTTTGTCGAGGCGACGGCGCGGGGTGGAAGAGCGGCCAGGCGAGCGGCGAGTTGACACGCGCGCTGCAGGGCCTGGCCGGGCTCGGCGAGATCGTCAACCGCGCCGAGCTGGTACAAGTCCCGCCCGGTCAGGGGCTGGTCGCCCCACGCCAGACGCCTGGCGGTGACCGGACCAACGCGTGCGATCAGGGTCTGCAGCCCCCAGGGCGGAACCCAGCCAAGCTGCACTTCGGGCAGGTGCCAGCGCGCGTTGTCGGCGGTGACGACGACGTCGCATCCGGTGGCCAGCAAGAAACCGCCGCCGAGCGCGAATCCCTCGACCGCGGCGATGACGGGGATGCCCAGCTGCTGAATGGCGCGTACCGCGTGACCGGTACGGGCCTCGTGGCGGACCATTTCACTGACCGACATGCCTGCCAGTTCTTTCAGGTCGGATCCGGCGCAGAAGCCCGGCGGGGCGGCGGCCAGCACGGCTACCCGCACTTCGTCGTTGTCGTCGAGTGCTGTCAGGGTGGCACTCAGTTGCTCCACCAGCCCGCTGCTGAGCGCATTCCGCGCAGCGGGGCGGTTGAGCCGCAGCACAGCCACCGACCCATCCCGCTCGCAACTGAGCTCCGCGTCGGACCGGTTGTTCGATGCGATGTCCATAGTCAGGGAATATTGGTCTGGACACTGACCAATTGTCAACGGCTTGTCGGCGAACGGCTTGTCGGTGGCGTTTGCCGCCCGGCTGCACCGCACACCCGCCCCCTCGGCGCCGTTGCTCAGCCGCGCCGATTCAGCGCATGGGTTCGACATGCGCTGGCCGTACGTCCTGTGCCCATCAGTTCGACTGGCGAATTGGCGGGTGGATCCGGGCGGGACGTCGCTGCTCAACAGCGTCGCCGGCCGCCTCTGATATCTGAGCGGCGATCCGCTGACCCCTGGGGGTCGCCGGCTCGGCGTCGTGAAGGCTCGGGCCATGTTGGTCTCCAGCGTTTGGGGGTGCGCCGTCAGGCCTTGTGCGAATAGGCCTGGTCAGAAAGCACTGCCGTTGGCGGCCATCACCGCGCGCACAGCACCGCCGTCGATCTTGCGGAACGGGGTGCCGTCATCGAGGGACATCACGGCGGCTACCGCCGCCGCGTGGCCGTACTCGAAGCACTGGGCGGTGACCCGCGCGGAGGCCAGGGCTTCATGCTCGGCGCTCAGGCACCGCCCAGCGACGATGATGTTCTCCCCCGACTCAGGCACCAGGGCCAGGTAGGGAACCTCGTAGTAGTCATCGAGCAGCCAGTGCAGCTTCGGCCTATCGCCATCGTGCAGCTCGATCGGCCAGGGCACCCGGCAAATGCCGTCGCCGCGCTTGCGTGCCGCAAGCACGTCGCTGTTCCGCAACGTATCGACACCGACGATGCTGCGTGTCTGCCGGATTCCAGCCTCGACGCCGGTGTCGACCACGTAGCTGTTCTCGCAGCCGGGCACGTGCTCGGCGAGGAACCGGGCGTACTGGCGGACCTGCTCGCGGCCGACGATCTCAGCCTCGGTGAAGTCGACAGGGTCGATGACGTTGAGCATCCTGCCGTCACGCCCCGAGAGTCTCGTGGCGTTGACCATCAACTCGTGCGGCCGCGTCGTCTGGAAGATCCAGATCTTTTGGCGGGGAAGGTCGTAGTGGCGCGCCCGAGCCGCGACGATGGCGTCAGTGACCTTGGGCGGGCAGATAGTGTCGTCGCCGTAGAAGTCCAGGAACCGGTCCATGTCGACGTTGCCGACGCGGAAGAACATTGTCGGATTCTGAATCTTGCCGTTATCGCCGAACACGTACCTGTGGCCGGCGCGGGCAACGACCGCGGCGTCGCCGGAGGCGTCGATGGTCCGCGCGGCCCGGATCACCGCCCGCCCGGCGTTGGACTCCACCACCACGCCCCGGTGGACCGCGCCGTCCATCAGCACTCCCGTTACCGCTGTGTGAAAGAAGATGCGGACGCCGGCTTGCTGCAGCAGTTCGTCGGCGGTCTCCCGCCACATCAACGGGTCGTGGGCACTTGTCCACGTCTTTCCATACACCTGCGGCTTGGTCAGTCCCCCTCGCGCTGCCAGCCGCGAGCGGAACCGGTCCGTAAACCCGTACACCACCTGCTCGGGCTGACTCCGTCTGTCGGTCGCGAGGTAGAGCCCGCAGATCGTGGCTGACATGCCTGCCACTGCGGCGCCCCCGCAAAAGCCATACTTTTCGACCAGAACTACGCTCTTGCCCGCTTCCGCGGCAACCGTGGCCGCGGCGACCCCGGCCGCGCCCCCACCCACGACGAGGACGTCCACGTCGGCGATCACTGGCAGGTCGCCTTCGTCGGACAACCGCGCGTCGAGCTTCCAGCCCTGCATCCAAACCTCCGATATATTAGTGATGTATCAGTCGTACAGCAGTAAGCTACCTACTGTCTAGAGGGGCTGGGACGCGACACCCTGCGGCGTCTCCGCCGCAACGGTCGGAGAGGAAAGCTGTGCTGCAGAGACCGAACAAGTCGGACCAGGCGTACGACGTTCTGGAAGACATGATCGCGTTCCAGGAGCTCCCACCGGGGACGATGCTGTCCGAAGCGATCCTCATGGAGATGACCGGACTTGGACGCACCCCGGTCCGCGAGGCACTACAGCGGCTCGCGCGCGAACGCATGGTCGAAATCCATCCCAACCGGGGCGTATTCGTCGCACAGGCCTCCGTGGAGGCCCATCTCAAGCTCCTCGAACTGCGCCGAACGGTCGAGGAACTCGCGGTGCGGCTAGCCACCCATCGCGCGGGCACCCCACAGAAGGAGGGCATGCTCCAGCTCGCGGACGACCTGAAGGAACTGGACCACTCGGAGGTCAAGGCGTTCGGCAAGCTTCTGAAGAAGGCCCATGAGTTAATCGTCACCGCCGCCGACAACGACTACCTGCTCGTCGCCATGGCTCCGCTGCAGGGCCTATCCCGACGGTTCTGGTTCGCCAACCTGAAGGACGTCAAGCGTGAGCTGCGCACCGCAGCCGAGTTGCATGCCGCGATCCTGCGGGCCATCTGCTACGGCGACGAGAGCAAGGCCGCGGCCGCCTCGTTACGCCTCAACGACTACCTCATCGACTTCACCTACCAGACGCTGCGCATGCCCTGAACACCCAATCCGTTGCTTACAGCGGTGACCGTCGGGTCGTCCCAGGAGATCCGGTAGTCGTGCATCCACGCCAGCGAGTTCTTCCTGGCCATCTGCCGCATGACCATCGGCAGGAAGAGGTCGCGGACGAACGCGCCGGCGACTCCCGGAGCCTTGCCGCTTCCGTTGCGCCTGCCCTGGGCCACGATCCGCTCCACCCGCTCTCGCCGTAGCCGCTCGAAGGCGGCGAACGCGTCGGGCGTGCTGGGAATGTCGCGCAGGCACTTGGCCAGGACGACCGCGTCCTCGATCGCCATGGACGCCCCCTGGCCCGAGGAGGGGGAGGTCGCGTGTGCGGCGTCGCCGAGGATCACCATGCGCTCGTTGAACCACGTCGGCACGGTGGGGAAGTCATAGGTGTTCCACCCGGCCAGGATGTGGTCGGTGGCGCCGATGATGTCGAGCATCGGCCCGGTGTCGTCCTTGAACAGTTCCATGAGCCTGGCGCGCCACTGTGCCGGGCTGATCGCCGCGAGCTCCTCGCGGGTCGGCTCCTTGGGGCTCGGCGGGTTGGCGAACCACCACACCTCTCCGTCCGGGTGGATCAGGTATCCGAAGAAGCATCTCTTTCCGAAGATGAAGTAGCTCGTCCCCGGCTCGCCCGGCACCGTGATGCCGTGCGCGAAGCCGCCCGTGTTCAACAGGCCGACGTGCCGGGCACGTGGCGCGCGGGCATCGATGATCGTCCGCGTGCGCGAGCGCAGTCCGTCGGCGCCGATCAGCAGGTCGCCCTCGGCGGTGCTCCCGTCGGCGAAGACCGCTCGCACCCCGTCCGCGGTGACCGACGCGTCTTCGAGGCGCTTGCCGTAATGGATCCGTATGCCGCGCCGTACGGCCTCGTCGCGTAGTGCCTGGTAGAGGTCGGCGCGCTTCAATGTCCGGCTGGGTTGTGCGAAGGAGGCCAGCGGCTTGCCGCGCCCGTTGCTGATCCGCATCCGCGGCGAGTCCATGCCCAGGTCGCAGACCAGGTCGTGCAGGTCGAGGACGCGTAGTGCCTCAAGCCCGTTGATCGCGAGCGTGAGGAAGGCGCCCGCGCCTTCGGAGCCGCGGTCGTATTCCTCGTAGACGTCGCTGTCGATGCCGACCCGTTGCAGGGCCATGGCCGTCACCGGTCCGGCGATGCCGCCGCCGATGATCAAGGTGTTGTTGGTCATAGTATGACTATACATAGCATAACTAATCTCCGATAGACCGTTACGATGGACGCCATGTCTACGAGGCGATCTCCCCTGGCCATGGCGGTGCTCTCCCTGGTCTGTGAGGCGCCCATGCACGCCTACCGGATGCAGCAGCTGATCAAGGAGCGGCACAAGGACGACGTGGTCAACGTCGCGCAGCGCAACAGCGTCTACCAGACGATCGACCGGCTGCTCCGCGCCGGGCTCCTCGCGGTCCGCGAGACCTCGCGTGAGGAGAACCGCCCGGAAAGGACCGTCTACGAGCCCACCGACGCGGGCCGTGAGACGCTGCGGCAGTGGATGCGGACGATGCTGTCCACGCCGGCTCGCGAGTTCCCCGAGTTCCCCGCCGCGCTCGCCTTCCTGCCCGTGCTGGTGCCTGATGAGGCCGGTGCGGCGGTCGAGGAGCGCGTCGCCTCCCTGGAGGCGCGGCTGTCCGAGCTGGACTGCGAGCTGGTCGAGACCGGGAGGTTCCTGCCCCGCGTCTTCCTCGTGGAGTCCGAGTACCAGCGGGCCGTGCTCACAGCCGAGCTGGACTATGTCCGCGGCCTGGCTGACGATCTACGCGCGGGCCGGCTGAACTGGGACTATCGCCTGTAGCGTCAGCGCGGTGTGCGGAGCGTCCCTCCTCGCCTGGGTAACGGCAACCACCAACACGCTGCGCTCCGGCCAGAGCGCCTTCAAAGTCGGAGTACCGTGCGCAGCAGCACCCGGGCGCCCGCTACCAGGTCCGTCGCCGCGGTGTCCTCCTCCGGAACGTGGCTGACCCCTCCGATGCTCGGCACGAAGATCATGCCGATCGGCGCGATTCTGGCCACTATCTGTGCGTCGTGACCCGCTCCGCTTGGCAGCGTCTGGTGCGGCAGCCCCAGTTCGTCGGCGCTCGCCGTGATCGCCGCGCGCAGCACCGGATCTGTGGCCACCGGCGCCGCGCGCGCATCCACCCGGATGTCGATATGCATCTCCGCCTGCTTGCCCAGGGACGCCAGCGAGGTCCGCAGGGCCTGCTCGGCGTTTTCCAGGTTGCTCGGCACGCTGTCGCGAAGGTCTATCGTCAGTCGCACACTGTCCGCGATCGTGTTCGGCGAGTTCGGCTGAACCTCCACCCACCCGACGGTGGCGACCCGGCACAGCCTCTGCTCACCGGCGAGGTCTTCAACGGCCAGCACAATGCGTGCCGCCACGGTCATCGGATCGCGCCGCAGCTCCATCGGGGTGGTCCCGGCGTGCCCGGCCGACCCACGGACCTCCACGGTGAGTTGGGTGCGTCCGGTGATGGAGTCGACCACTCCGATCGTGCGGCCGCCGCGCTCCAGAACCGGTCCCTGCTCCACGTGGAGTTCCAGGTAGGCCGCCACCGACTCGGCCGGCCATACCGCTGTGCTCAGTGCCGCCAGATCTCCACCGGCCAGTGCGAGCGGGTGGCGCAGCGAGCGCCCACTGCGGTCACGCGGATCTTCGGGCAACGTCTCCAGGGCGCCGGCGAGCACCTTGGACCCCCAGAACGGCTGGGGGAACAGGGCCCCTTCCTCGTTGGAGAACGCGACGAGGACCGGCTCGTACGTGAGCTCGGCCCCGGACTCGACGATGGTCTGCATGACTTCGAGCCCCGCCAGAACGCCGTAGGCGCCGTCGAGCCTGCCGCCGTTCGCCACGGTGTCGAGGTGGGAACCGAAGAGCAGTACGCGACGGCCTTCCGCGCCTCGCCCTCCTTCCGGGCGGCGAATCAGCACGTTCCCGGCAGCGTCCACGGTGGAGTCCAGGCCGCCGATCTGCGCCTCCTTGCTCAGTCGCGCGCGCGCCTCCAGATCGGCGGCACCGAATCCCTCCCTGGTGATCCCGCCGTCGCCGTTGCCCCCGATCCTCGCGAACGCCTCGATACGGTCGAGGAGCCGGCGCGCGTCGATGTCCGGGGTCATTTCGGCTCTCCCTCAAGAGGCGCCGCGACCACGGTGCCGCTGCTGTCAGACTGCTCGTCGGCCACCGAGGGGACGACCTCGGGAGCCGGTAACCGCGGGGAGAACACCATCGCGGCGGAGACCAGCGCCGCGCCGGCCATCACGAGGTACATGATCCGGTAGTCGAGTACTCCGATCAGCACGGTGCCGGCGGCGATCGACGCTGTCTGGGCGATGTCGCTCACGGTGCTGGCGGCGGCGTTCACCCGCCCCTGCAACCGGGACGGTGTGTACAGGTGGCACGCGGTCTGCAGCGACAACATCAGAAATGGCAGCCCCGCACCGATGAAGACCGCACCGACAAGGAACAGCGGGACCTGACGGGTGACACAGAGCAGCAGTCCGAGCGCGGCGAGCGCGTATCCCACACTACTGACCCGCGTCTCCCTCGCCCTCTTGGCCAGCAGGCCGCCCAGCACCCCGCCGACGACCGAGCCGCCGCCCTGGACGGACGCCACGACCCCCAAGAACGCCGGCTCCTGCCTCAAGCCCTCGTCGATCGCGGCGAAGACCGCGGTCTCCAGCAGGCCGATGACGGCCATGAAGCCGACCATCACAAGAATGAGGCGGAACAGGAGCGGTACCTGATGCACATAACGGAAGCCGGCCGTCACTGACTTCCGGAACGGCTCTTCGCCAAGCTCGGGCTTGGATTCGACGACTTTGATCGAGGCCAGCAGCAGCGCGGCCACGATGAACGTTCCGGAACCGATGAAGGCCAGCGCGTGACCGCCGAACGTCGCGTACACACCGGCGCCGGCCATCGGCGAGACGATGCGTACTCCTTCTCCGAAGGTGATGAGAAGAGAGCGCGCGTGTACCGCGTCGGACGAGGGGATCAGGTCCTTGAGCAGTGCCGAACGAGCCGGAACGGCGAACATCAGACCGTACGCGAAAGTCACCGCGTAGATGATCCATATCTGGTCGGGACTGCGCACGGCCAGCAGGGAGAGCACCAGCACCGCCATGCAGCCGTACATCCACAACAGCAACGGCTTGCGGCGGACCCGATCGACGAGGTCTCCGAGCAGCGGCGCGGTCAGTCCGGGCGCCGTGATGATGAGAAAGACCAGACCCGCCTGGGCGTTCGAACCGGTGAGGTCCTTCGCCCAGATGGCCAGCGACAGGAACATCGCGCTGTTCCCGAAGCCCGATACGGTATCGGCAAGGAAGATCCGGCGGAAGCGCGGATTCCTGCGAAGAAGTTCCCACACGTGACATCACCACTTATTTCGGGGAGAGCCGGTCTGGGGGCGGCAGGACGGGGGAGAGCATCGGCGTGTGCTCCGGCCTCGTCGCGCCGCCCGGGCCTGGAGTGGTCAGCTCTCGCCCATGGCGATGCGCAGGCTCTTGGGCCGCATGTCCGTCCACACCTGGCCGATGTGCTCCAGGCACTCCTCGCGCGTGCCCTGCACACCCGTCGGGTGCCAGCCGGCCGGCACCTCCCGGCCCACGGCCCAGATGGAGTACTGCCCTTCGTCGTTGACGACGACGGTGTACTGGATGTCGGCGGACTGCTCGCTCATTTCACTTTTCCTTCCATATGTGCCGGGGTACGCGGGTGATGGTCGGCCTTCAGACGTTGGTCGACCATCTGCCGTACGATCTGCCGGCTGGTCTTGCCCGCGGTGTTACGGGGAAGCTCTTCGAAGAACAGCACGCGCCGGGGCTGCATGTAGGCAGGCAGCAGCCGGCGCAACGGGGCGCGGAGTTCCGCCTCGTCCGCGCTGTTCCCGGGTACGGTCGCGACGGCCAGATACAGCTCCGGTTGGGCGCGCAGCGCGTCCGAGACGACGGCGACGGCCTGGGACACGGACGGCACCTGCTGGGCGACCGCCTCGATCTCCCCCAGCTCCACCCGGTGGCCGCGGATCTTCACCTGGTCGTCGCGGCGGCCGTGGAAGTAGTACTGGCCGTCCGGCCCGACCCGCACCATGTCTCCGGTCCGGTACATCCGCTCGCCGTCCGGACCCGTGACGAAGGCGCGGGCGGTCAGCTCCGGGCTGCCGACGTAACCGCGCGCCACCCCGATCCCGGACAGGAACAGCTCACCGACGGTCCCCACCGGGACCGGACACTGCCGTCCGTCCAGGACATGGGCGCCCAGCCCGGTGAGCGGACGGCCGATCGGCATGGGATCGCGGTAGGGCGGCAGCACCTTGGTGCAGAGCCCGACCACCGTGATCTCGGTAGGTCCGTACGCGTTCCACAACGTGCCCGTGACGTCCCGGAGGTCGTCCGCGAGAGCGGCCGTCAGGGCCTCGCCACCGCTGATGAGCGTGGCGAAGACCCGCTCACGGTGGAGGAAAGGCAGCAGCAGACGGAGCTGGCTGGGGGTGGCCCAGGCGGCGTCAACCGGATGCGCGCGCAGCCAGTCGGCGAAGAACTCCGGGTTGCGGGCGGAGCGGGGTGGCGCCACCGCGATGGTGCCGCCGCTGATCAGCGGCATCAACATCTCGGGGACGGACATGTCGAAGACGATGTTGCTGTGCGCGAGCATCCGGTCTCCGGGACGGAGGCTCAGCGCGTGCACGAAATACTCCAGCATGTTCAGCAGCGCCGGGTGCTCGACCTCCACTCCCTTGGGCACTCCGGTCGACCCCGAGGTGAACAGGATGTACGCGGCGGGTTCCCGTCCGTCCCCGCCGTCCCCCGCGGCGGGGTCGGATCCGGCGGCCACTTCGGCGACCGCGCGTTCCACCACCCCGTCGGCGCCCGGTCCTGTCGCCGCCACATCGCAGCGGGCCTGCTGGACCTGGTACCGGCGCCGGTCGGCGGGAGCGGCCGGATCCAGCGGGACCGCCACCGCTTCCAGCAGCCAGGTCGCCAGCAGCGTCACGACGTAGTCGGTTCCGTATCCGGACTCGACGGCGACGCGCGAGCCGCGCCGCGCGCCGCCTTCCGCCAGCCGCTCGGCCCGCCCGCGTACCGCGGACAGCAGCGCCGCATAGCCGAGCTCGCGGGTTTCGTCCTGTACGGCCGGCGCGTGCGGCGTCACGCGAGCGTGCCACAGGAACCGCTCCAACGTGTTCCCCGGCACGGTGGCGCGTGCGGGCTCAGTCGGTTCGGGCATCGGCGCTCCTGCCTGCGTTCGTGTCGACGGGCCTTCGGAACAGGGCGATGAGGCTGTACAGGGTGGGGTCGGCGAAGAAGTCCGCGAGTTCCACCGACACCCCGAATTCCTGCTCCAGCTGGGACAGCAGGCGCAGCGCCTTGATGGAGTGGCCGCCCAGCATCAGGAAGTGGTCCTCAGGGCGCGCCTCGTCGGTGCCCAGGACCTTGCACCACACGGCGCTGACCATCGCGGTCACCTCGTCCTCGACATCCGCCGCCCCGCGATCCCCCTCCGCCTCCACCGGCCGGCCCGGAGCCGACGCGCCGGAGGCCGGCTCCCGGGCCGCTGGCTCATTGACCGTTACGATGCCGGCGGCGGCCAGCACCGCGGAACGGTCGGCCTTGCCGTTGGCGTTGACCGGTATCCGGTCCAGCGCGACCAGCCTGGTCGGCACCATGTACTCCGGCAGCTCACGCCGCAGCCGCGCGCCGAGCGCCGGGATGTCCAGCGGCACGGCCGGCTCACCGGCGGATGTGACGCAGGCGACGATCTCGCTCCCGTCGTCCGTGGCGTGGGCGAGCACGACGGCGTCGGCCACCTCGTCCTGCCGCCGCAGGGCCGCGTCGATCTCGCCGAGTTCGACGCGAAAGCCCCGGATCTTCACCTGGTCGTCGTGGCGTCCGAGGAACTCGAACCGTCCGCCGGGCAGCAGCCTCACCTGGTCCCCCGTGCGGTACAGGCGCCGCCCGGCCCGCGCGTCGAACGGGTCGGGCACGAAGGCGGCCGCCGTCATCTCGGGCGCGCCGAGGTAACCGTGGGCGAGCCCGTCACCGCCCACGAACAGCTCGCCGACCTCGCCCACCTGGACCGGCCGCCCCGCCGGGTCGAGCGCGTAGGCGGTGGAGCCCGAGATCGGCCGGCCTATCGGTACACTGCCCTCCGCGAGGTCGGCCGGCGTGACATCGTGGAAGGTGCTGAACGTCGTGTTCTCGGTCGGCCCGTACCCGTTCACCACCCGTGCCGGCGGCCGGCCGGCCAGAAGTCTGGCGAGGCGCCGCTCGTCGGCCTTCTCCCCGCCGAACAGGAGCACCCGCAGATTCCGCAGGGCGTCGGGGGCGAAGTCCGCCACCTGGTTGAGAAGTGTGGCGGTGAGCCACAGAACCGTGATCCGCCGCTGTTCGAGGAACCTCTGCAGGCGCGTGGGCGACAGGACCACGTCCTGTTCCTCCACCACGAGGGTGGCTCCGGCGGCCAATGCCCCCCAGATCTCGAACGTCGCCGCGTCGAAGGCGGGGTTCGACAGGTGCGCGACCCGGTCAGCGGAATCGATGGCGGCGTAGTTCGCGTCCGGGACCAGCCGGGTGATCGCCCGGTGCGGGATGACGACCGCCTTGGGAACGCCCGACGAGCCGGAGGTCGACATCACGTACGCCACGTCCTCGCCGATCAGCCGCACGGGGCCGGCTGCCGGCCAGGCGGGTGCCGCCTGGCGGAGCAACGCCCGCAGCCACAGCACGGGCATCAAGTCCGCCAGCAGCTCGGCGTGCCGCCCGTCCGCGACAAGGGCGGCCCGCGCCGCGACTCCCGCCACGGATCGGGTACGTTCGGCCGGCTGACGCGCATCGACCGGCAGGTAGGCGCAGCCCGCGTACAGGATCCCGAGGAAGGCGGTCACCATGTCCGGGCCGCGTTCCATCGCGACGGCCACCACGTCTCCCCGGCGCAGCCCGGCCGCGTGCAGCCCCGCGGCCACCGCGGACGCCCGCTCGTCCAGCTCCCGGTACGTCAGCCTGCGGTCTCGGTGCTGGATCGCGATGGCGTCCGGGCGGGCCGCCGCCTGCCGGCGCACCCGCTCATGAACGGGCTCATAGGGCCGGACCTCCGGTGCGGCCGAGGCCGACCTCGTGGGATCGGACAGGCGCGGCATGGCGGCGTCGGGATCGGCGAAGGCCTCACCCACCGCCGACACCAGCTGCCGGTGGAGATCGGCCGCCGCCGCCGCGGAGAACAGGTCGGTACGGTACTCCAGCTCGGCGACGGTGGCGTTCGCCCGCCGCGTCACACTCCACAGCACGTCGTATTTGGCGGTCCCGGTGGGGACGAGCTCGCGTTCGGCCCACGAGTCCCCGGCGCGCAGCCCGCACTCCGAAGCGTCGACGTACGTCAGGGTGGCCTGCGTCAAGGACGATCCCGCCCGGTTCCCGTTCGGCCACAGATCCTCGATCAGGGCCCGCCCCGGCAGCCGGCTGTGCGCGAGGGCTTCGGTGACGACCCGGCGGACCAACCTCACCAGGACACGGGCGGTGGCGCCCGGCGGGAGGACGAAGCGCAGCGGCAACACGTCGACGAACAGGCCGATCTCCTGCCGCTGTTCCGGGCCGCGCGACGACACCGGCACGCTGATGACCAGGTCGCGCTCGCCGGTCACTGCGGCGAGCCCGGCGGCGTAGGCCGCGACCCAGGCCATGAACGGGCTCAGCCGTTCGGCCTTGGCCAGCGAGGACAGGGCGGCCAGCGACTCGGACGGGAAGGTGATGGCCTGCGTCGCGCCGGAAACCCCGACCGGCTTACGCCGGGGTAGGTCGTGTGGCACCGGGAGACCTCCCGGGCAGTCCGCCAACGTCCTACGCCAGTACTCCATGGCCGCGGCCAGATTCTGCCCCCGGGTGGAGACGGCCCGCGGAACCGTGGCGACTCTCTCGCCGGACCCGCCGGGTTCGGTCCCGTCACCCAGGTAGAGCCGCTGCAGATGGGACTCCAGCAGGGACAGCGAGGCGCCGTCGCAGACCAGGTGATGGACGGTGAGCTGCAGCAGGTCACCCGCCTCGCCGCGGTCGACCACCAGCGCCCGCAGCAGTGGCGGGCGCGCCAGGTCGAACGGCATCCGCGCGTCGTCGTCCAGCAACTGGCGCACCGTGGACTCCGGTACGCCGTGAGCCTCGACCCAGCGGCACGACGGCGCCGGGACCTCGCCGACCGTGAACGCGCGACCAGGCGCCTCGAAGCCGCGCCGCAGCGCGTCGTGCCCCGCGACGAGGGCGTTGAGCGTTCTTCTCAGGCGGACCAGATCGAGCTTGCCGTCGAATCGGTAGCGGGCGCAGACGTGATAGAGCGGCGTGCCGGGATTGAGTTTCTCGGCGGCCCACACCCGCTCTTCGGCGGGGGCCAGCTCACGCAGCTCGCGCTCCTTCGAGTGCGGGCCCGTGGCGAGCGCCGCCACCAGCCTCCCGAACTCGGGATAGTCGTAAAGAATGTCCAGATCCAGCTCGGTGCCCATGAGTGTGCGCAAGGCCGTGGCGACTTCGATGGCGAGGATGGAGTCACCGCCCAAGAGGAAGAAATCGTCGTCGTCCTGGATCTCGGTGACGCCGAGGCGGTCACGCCAGAGGTCGGCCACGGCCTCCCGTAGGACGTCGCCATGGCCACCGGTTCGCTCAGTCATCGATTCCCTCCTGGGCTCGGGACCTGCGGACGACCAGCCAGCCGCCGATCGCCAGGGCGTCCAGCGACGATCGCGCGTAGGTCGCCACCGCCTCTCGCGGGGTCCGCACGATCGGCTGGCCCCGCAGGTTGAAGGACGTGTTCAGCACCATCGGCGTGCCCCAGTCGTCACCGAACCGCCGGATCAGGCTCCAGAACCGCGGCGCGTTGCCCCGCTCGACGACCTGGACGCGGGCCGAACCGTCGACATGGGTGATGGCGGGCAACAGCTCGCGGTACTTCTCCCGTACCTGGGTGGTGAACAGCATGTGCCGGTACAGACCCTCCTGACCGGGTTTCATCTCGAAATACTCATGGGCGTCCTCGGCGAGCACGGCCGGGGCGAACGGCCGGAACTCCTCACGCTGCTTCACCACGGCGTTCAGATGGGCCCGCATGCCGGGTGCGGTCGGATCAGCCAGGATGCTGCGGTTGCCGAGGGCGCGCGGGCCGAACTCCATCCGTCCCTGGAACCAGGCGACCACCGATCCGGCCCGGATCAGCGCGGACACCTGTTCCAGCAGCCGTTCGTCCGGCAGCTTCCGCACGTCATGCTCCGGGCCGAGGGCGGTCAACGCCTCCGCCACCTCCTCCGGCCCGAACTCCTCACCCCAGTACGGCATCGTCATGGCGACCGGCGTCGTGGGCACGTGTTGCCCGAGCTGCCACAGGGCGGCTCCCAGTGCCGAGCCGTCGTCGCCGGCGGCGGGCTGGACGAATATCCGATCGAAGAGCCCGCTGCGGGCGATCAGCCCGTTGGCGGTGCAGTTGAGCGCCACACCGCCGGCCATGCACAGATCACGCGGGTTGCCGTCGGCCTGGTCCAGGGCGGTGCGCAGGATGAACAGCAGGCCCTCCTCAAGGCAGTGCTGCAGGGTCGCCGCGATGTCCATGTGCCGCTGCGTCAGCGGGGCGTCGGGATGGCGCGCCGGGCCGAACAGCTCTTCGAGGCGGCGCAGCGCCCCCCCGTGTGTCTCGCGCTCCACCGGGGACCTGTCGCGGGCCAGCAGCGGGATCGACAGCCGGCCGCCGGGGTGTCGCCGGGACAGCTCGCCGGCCACGTCGGCGTAGCGCGACGGGTCGCCGTACGGTGCCAGGCCCATCACCTTGTACTCGTCCATGCCGGGCTGGAAGCCGAGGTAGTGGGTGACGACGCTGTACAGGATGCCGAGGGACGCACTGATCGGATAGGTCCGCAGGGTCCGCAGCTGACCGTGCCTGCCCGACATCACGGAGATCGACTCGGTCTCGCCCATGCCGTCGACGACCAGCACCATGGCGTCCTGGAAGCCGCTCAGGTAGTACGCGCTCGCGGCATGCGCCAGATGGTGCGGGACACGCGCCAGCTTGCGGCTCCAGTCGTGCTCCGGGTACCGGGCCCGGAGCAGGCCGAGCTGGACCTGCTCGCTGTAGACCTCCTGGTACCAGCGCCGCATGAGGTGGTCGCGTTCGAAGACCGGGGACGGCTCGTAGCGAAATCCGTGCGCGAGGAAGTCCACGTCGTCCAGGGTCACGCCCGCGATGCGCAGACAGGCTTCGACGGCGTCCGCCGGGAACGCTCCGGTGCCCTTGTTCCCGTCGTGCCTCTCCTGAGCCGAGGCGGCGATCACCCCCTCCTCGCCGACGAGAGCCGCGGCCGAATCCAGCCCCTGGACCAGTCGCTGCTCACGCCGGTCGAGGCCGGGCAGCATGTCCTTCTTAACGGACATCGAGCGATCGAGCCCGCTTATACCGAGCACCAGCATGTCAGTTCCCTGTCTGCTCAGCCGAGCCGCGCAGGACCTTGGCGACGGCCGCCACCGAGGGGTCCCGCAACAGCTCGAAGTGGTCGCCGTCAACGTGTGTGACCTTGAGTGCGCCGGTCAGCATCCGCCATGCGGCGGCCGCCGCGCGCCGGGACGCCTCGCCGTCCGCCCGGGCCAGCAGGAGTTCCGCGGCACCGCCGAAGTGCGAAGGGCGGTGTACGGCGAGGCCTGCCAGCATGTTCTGCCAGAACGCCATGAGGCCGGCGATGGTGGGGCCGTCCAGCCTCGCCAAGGTGGCCTGATCGAGACCGAGGGTGGCCAGCAGGTCACGGAACCCGGTTTCGGCCAGCGCGGTCTCGACGGCGTCCGGCCCCCGCCGCGCCACGTCGGCGCGTAGCGCGTCCAACGCGGCGGCCTCCGCGGAGTCACCGGCCTCACGGCGCGGGTCGGCGTCGATGAGCACAAGGCGGTGCACCCTTACACCGTGCCGCTCCAGCCGTACGGCGAGCTCATGAGCGATGACACCCCCGGCCGACCAGCCGGCGACCACCGGCCGGCGGTCTGCCAGTAGCGGCGCCAGTTCCCAGGCGTACCGCTCGGCCAGCTCACCGAGGTCCGCGGTGCTGTCGCTCTCCAGCAGGTCGCCCTGGACACCCAGGACCTCGAACGCGGAGCCGACCCGGCCGACGAGGTCCCGGTAGCAGAAGAGCGTGCCGCCGACCGGATGCACCAGCACCAAGGGCCGCAGCCCCGGCGTGCCGCCCAGCTTCACCACCCGCTCGCCGCCGGCCGGGCGCGGGCGCCCACCATGGCCGTCGAGGTACGCGGCAAGGCCCGCCAGCGTCGGGGTGGTGTGGAGCTGGGTCAGCGGTACCGCCGTGCCGAACTCTGCCCTGATCTTGAGAACCAGCCGGACGGCGAGGAGGGAGTGTCCGCCGAGGTCGGAGAAGTCGTCGTGGCGGCCGATCCGGTCGACGCCCAGGACGTGGCGCCAGATCCGCGCCAGCCATTCCTCCACACCCGGCAGCGGCGGGACGAACTCCGCCAGGGACGGGCGTTCGGATCGCGGGGCGGGCAGCGCGGCGCGGTCGACCTTGGCGCGCGGGGTCAGCGGCAGCGCGTCCAGCAGGACGAACCACCGCGGCACCATGTACTGCGGCAGCCGCTCCGCCAGCCACGCCCGCAACACGCCCGCGTCATCGGGCACACCATCGGGCACCACATACGCCACCAGGTCGACATGCGCCGACTCGCTCGCGCGGGCGACCACGGCACACTCCCGCACCAGCGGATGAGCCCGCAACGCGGCCTCGACCTCGCCCAACTCCACCCGGTAGCCGCGGACCTTGACCATGTGGTCGACGCGGCCGAGGAACTCCACCCGGCCGTCTGCCGACCACATGCCGCGGTCTCCGGTCCGGTACAGGCGCACACCCGGCTGGGTGGGATGGGGCAGGAACCGTTCGGCGGTCATGGCCGGGTCGTTGAGGTAGCCGCGGGCCAGGCAGGGACCGGCCACATACAGTTCCCCGGGTGTGCCGATCGGGACCGGGCGGCCGGTGTCGTCCAGCACCCATACCTGGGTGTTGGCCAGCGGGGTGCCCAGCGGAAGCGGGCCGGCGGGGAGCGTGTCGCGGGTGTAGGGGCCGCAGACGGAGAAGGTGGTGGTCTCGGTCGGTCCCCAGCAGTTGACCAGCTCCAGCTCCGGGCAGCGGTCCAGGATACGGGCCGTGTGGCCGGGCGAGACGCTCTCGCTGCCGGTCAGGAAGCGCCGCAGGCGGTCGAACAGCTGAGGTTCGTGATCCACCAGCAGCGCGAACAGTGAGGCGGTCGCGTGCAGCACGGTGATCTGGTGGTGCTCCACCCAGGCGGCGATGTCGCCGGGGGTGTAGTCCACCGCGGGCGCCAGCACCAGTCGCGCCCCCGACACCAGCGGCGCCCAGATCTCCCAGGTCGCGACGTCGAACGAGATCGTCGCGATCTGCAGAAGCCGGTCGTCGTCCCGCAGCGCCATGCCGCCGCCGTACAGCAGTTCGGTGACGTTACGGTGCGACGTCATCACGCCCTTGGGACGACCGGTGGAACCCGACGTGAAGATCACATAACAGCCGTTGTCGGGCCGCAGGACATTCGGGAGATTTCCCTCGTCGTCCGGCAGCTCGACGGTGTCGAGATCGATGCTCTGCCAAGGTCCGCCGGGCACCCGGCCGGTGGTGGCGCCCGCCGTCAACACCAGATCGGCGTTGACATCGCCCAGCATGAGCCGCAGGCGCTCGGCCGGGAAGTCGGCGTCCAACGGCACGTACACCCCGCCGGCCTTCACGATGGCCAGCAACGCGACGACCATCTCGACCGAACGCTCGATGCACAGCCCCACACACACCTCCGGGCCGACACCCGCGGCACGCAGGTGACGCGCCAGACGATTCGCGCGAGCATTCAACTCCGCATAGGACAGGGAATGGTCCCCCGCCACGACCGCCACCGCGTCCGGGCTCGCCGCCGCCCGCGCCTCCACCAGCTGCTGCACCGAATCCGAAGGCACCTCGGCCGGTATGTCGTTCCACGAGGCGAGCAGGTCACGCTCGACCTCACCCAGCAACGACACATCCCGGTACGGCGCGCCGGGATCGGCCACCATCGCCTCCAGCGCGCGCAGGTGGTAATCGCGCAGCACGGTGATCTGGTCCTCGGCCAGCTCCCTCGTGTCGTAGTCCAAGTCCAGGAACAGGACGTCCCCCGGCTCGCGAATGGCGGCGACGACCAGCGGGAAGTTGGTCGGTGCCACGCCGGGCAGGCCGGCGTCGGGGTCGGTGGGGGCCAGCGCGCCGTCTTCGGCCAGCTTTCCGAACTGGTGGAAGTGGTTGTAGACGAAGTTGACCTCGAAGAGAGCGGCGCCGCCGAGTTTCCGCCGCAGCGCCGACATCGGGTAGCGGCGGTGGGGGAGCAGGTCACGCTCGGCCTCGAACACCGCCCGCACCAGGTCCTCCCAGGTGCCCTCGGGCAGCCGGAGCCGGAACGGCACCGTGTTGAGGAACAGGCCGCGTACCTCGGCGCCGTCGGTCTCCTCAAGGCGGCCGTTGGCGGTGAGCCCGACCAGCACGTCCGAGGTGCCGGTGACCAGACTCATCACCCGCAGATGCGCCGCGAGCACCACCGCCTTGAACGGCACCCCGCACCGCTTGGCGAACTCGTCCAGCCTGGCCAGCAGATCCTTCGGGAGCACGGTCGTCAGGGCGCCGTTCCCGTGGCTCTCGTCGCGGTAGTGCCGCTCGCCCTCAACGCTCCCGCCGATCCGCGGGGCGGCGGAGTCGCCACGTCGGCGTGGCAGCCGGCCGTCCGGCGGCTCAGCCAGCCACTCGAGCCAGAAGCGCTCGCTGCTCTCGGACCGCAACGCCGCACGCTCGGCCGCGATGAAGTCGCGGTAGAGCGACCGCACCGGGTCGGGCTGCGGATCCCCGGCGTCCAGCAGCGACCGGTACAGGTCGCTGATCTCCGTCACCGTGGAGGCCAGGCTCCAGCCGTCGAAGATCGCGTGATGGTGGGTCACCGTCCACTGGAAGACGTCGTCGTCGACGATGTGCACCGCCATCCGGCACAGCGGTGCGACCGCCAGGTCGAAGGTGTGCCGCTGCTCGGCCCGCACATGGTCGGCCAGCACCACGCGCTGCTCGACCCGATCCATCCCGCGCAGGTCAACGACCGTGAGCGGGATCTCGGCGGTGGGGTGGACCAGCTGCATGGGCTCGCTGTAGCCGCTCAGGTCGAACGAGGTGCGCAGGATGGGGTGCCGGTCCACCACCCGGGCCACCGCGTCCCGGAACCGCCCCTCGTCGAAGAGCCCGGCGATCAGAAGGCTGTCGAGGTTGTGGTACGGCTGGCGGTCGGGGTCGAGCTCCATCTCGTAGACCATGCCGACCTGGAGCTCGGCCATCGGGTAGGCGTCCGCCAGACCCTCCGGCAGCCGCTCCCGGTCCTCGGCCGACAGCAGCGAGAACGCCTCGCGGTCCCACTCGATCACCTCGTTCAGACCACCACCGGCGACCCGGGCCAGTTCGGCCGGTGTGGGATGGCGGAACAGATCCTGGAGAGCGAACCCGAGTCCGGCGTCGCGGGCCTGGCCGAGGATCTGGATGCTGCGGATGGAGTCGCCGCCCAGGTCGAAGAAGTTGTCGTGGCGGCCGATCCGGTCCACTCCCAGGACGCGGGACCAGATGCCGGCCAGGGACTCCTCCGGTCCGGCGAGTGGGGCGACGTACTCCTGTGCCAGTTCGGGTCGTGTTCCGGAGGGTTCGGGCAGGGCGGAGCGGTCGATCTTGCCCTGGGCGGTCAACGGCAGGGCGTCCAGGAGTACGGACCAGCGGGGTGCCATGTAGTCGGGCAACCGGCTGGAAAGCCAGGCGCGCAGCGTATCGGCCGACACCATCTGGTCGGTGGGGGAGTTCTTGTCGGTGGGCACCACGTAGGCCACGAGATCGGCCTGTTCACC
>NZ_JBIUTQ010000033.1:0-30244 GCF_044741965.1 Streptosporangium sp. NPDC087985 | reverse complement strand
GGCCACGTTGGCCACGGTCTTGGAGCCGTACGGGGTCGTCAGCGTCACGTCCGCCGGCACGCTTCCGTCGTTGACGGCCGTGACCGCGACGTACGTCGACGTGCCCACGCAGCGGGACGAGGCGGTAACGGTCAGCGGGACCTTGTTGCGAAGCGCCGACATGTTGGCGTAGCTGATCCTGGCATGCTCCAGCGACTGGCCGGGGTTGGCCGTGCCGCCGGGGGCGTTGTCGTTCTCGAACATCGGGTTGTAGCGGCCCCTCTTCGGGCCCTCGGAGAAGAACGCGTCGTAGTCGATGTCGCCGAGCCCGAATGCCGTCATGTCGTAGCCTTGGCCAGTCGCCGGGTTGTACTTCCCGTCCTTGGCGTGGAACAGCGGGAACCGCTCGTCGGCCCCCTGCACGACCCGCAGCGGGTTGAAGATGTCGGTCTGCGTCGACCCGTCGGGCGCGGTGAAGGTCTTGTGCTTGTGCTGAGCCACGTACGCCCAGAAGATGTCCATCTCCAGGTGGACCAGCCCAGGGTCGGTGATCTGCAGGAAATACTCGAGCCTGCGGATGCCGGAGGAGCGGGTCGGACGTCCCTGCCCGTCGAGCGGCCCGCTGTCGAGCAGGAAGCTGTAGGCGACGTCGTGGTTGTGCGTGTACAGCTTGAGGCCCGCGTCCTTGGCGAGGGCGCCGAGCTGGTGCCACTTGTCCGCCGCGACGTCCCAGTCGGCCTTGTAGGCGCTGCCCGTGGGGTCGTTGCCGGTGCCGACGTGCTCCATGCCGAGAATGTTGGCGATCTCCAGGTGGAGCTTGAAGCGGTCCACGTCGGCCTGGCTCAGCGGCCAGGAGCCGGGGATGAAGCCGTGGTTGCCCTGGGCGCGCAGGCCGTTGTCGTCCAGCCAGCTGCGCAGCAGACGGGCGCCCGCCACGCTCTCCAGGTTCGCGCCGCCCTCGGCGTTGGCGTGCTGGCTGTAGCCGGCGAACTCGACCTGCGCGTAACCGATCCTGCCCAGCTCCTCTAACGTGCGCCGGAATCCGGCGGGCAGGTTCGGGTCCGCGAGCGGGTTACGCGTGATGACGTCGCGGACGGTGTAGAGGATGATTCCTCGCTTGGCCGCCGGAATCAGCGCGTTGTTGTCACCCTTGTTCCCGTCGTCCTGGCCGGGGGCCGCGTAGGCGGCTGAGGAGAGCAGGCCCGTCGCCGAGAGGGCCGTCACCGCCGTGACACCCGTCGTGGCCGCGAGGAACTGGCGCCGGTTCAGCCCCAGCCTGCGGCGCAGCATCTGTCCGGTCTCGATTTCTTCTTCGAACGCACTCATCGTCTTGCCAACTCCATGTCTTGCCAACTCCATCTGCGTGAAGAACCTTGCTCCCCCGATGACGCGGCGAGCCGCTGGTTACTCCTCGGAGCGGACGGGGCGGTCAGGAGGTGACGGCCGCCTCCGTGGCGGGCTCGTGCCGTGGGTGGTGCCGTTCGCCTCACTCCACCTCCCTGTACTGTTTGGAGAACTTGGCCAGGAAAGTACGCCACTTTCTGTGAACTGCGAAGAGGGTTTTGTCATAATCTGCATAACTTTCTCTTGATCGTGATGAAAGTGGCAGGCAGGCGGCCTCTAGTACTCCAGTGACATTTTGAGATCATGGTTGGGATCTGCGCTGGTAGTGGCATCGCCGAGCATGGGCTTGGTGGCGGCGTCGCCATTGTGACCAGCGCAGAACCTCCTCTGCCTGCTGGGTCGGCCTGAAGACGAGTACGGCGAGCAGCCGTCGAATCTCGGGGATCGTCAACGGGATCATCGGGGCACTTCGGTCATCAGATGGGTTCTGGATGACGGCGACTGCGGCGAGGAAGGCCGGGCGAGCATGGCCAGCGTGACGTGGCGATGCCAGCCGGTCCAGGTGCGCACCTGGTAGTGGTCCAGCCCGGCCTGACCTTTGGCGGCTTGGAAAGATTCCTCCACCGCCCAGCGGATGCCCGCGATGCGTACCAACGTGAGCAACGGCACCGGGCCGGGCGCGTGACAGCGGTAGAAGGCCAGCTCACCGGTGGCGGTGTTGCGCCGGATCAGCAGCCGGCGCCAGCCACCCTGGGCGATGTCTATGCGCGCCCAGGCCCAGGCGTAGACGCGGTGGCCTTTGGCACCCGCTCCGGCGCTGTAACGGTGCCAGTGCCGATCGGCCAGGCCGGCGGCGATCCGGCCGAGTGCGTCGGTGAACATGACGCGCCAGGCGTCAAGGTCTACGCTGTGCCCTGCGGCCACCGCATGATCTTTGGATGTCTTCACAAACTACCGATGATCGCGCGGTGGTCGTCTTCATGTGACCATGACCAGGAAGATCGCGAAGTGTCACTGGAGTACTAGATCGGCTGGGACGGGCTGGATGTGATCCGGGCCGGGCCGAGAAGTGACGGGAGTCACGTACTTTCATCCAAAGATCACAAAACTTTCGCTTGCTTGTGTCGAAAGTCGCCCCTACCATCATCAAATATCGGCGGCAATCCGCCTTACCGGAAAGATGACGGGAGATCTACCTTGCCCTCCATCGGTGTCTGGCTCATCGGCGCGCGTGGATCCGTCGCGACCACGGCCGTCGTCGGAGCCGCCGCTGTCCGGGCGGGCGTCGTCCCGCCCACCGGTTGCGTCATCGAGGCGCCCGGCTTCCCCGGCGACTTCCCGCCCCTGGCCGATCTGGTGTTCGGCGGCCACGACGTCGTCGGGACCCCGCTGCGGAAGCGGGCCGAGCAGCTCACCGAGGCGGGGGTGATCCCCCGCTCGCTACTGGCACTGCTCACGGCGGACATCGACGCGGCCGACGCCGAGATCAGAGCCGGTTATTTGCCGGGAGAGGAGACTCAGGCGGCCGCCGCCGAGCGGCTCGTCACCGACATCACGGAGTTCCGGGACCGGCATGCCCTGTCCCGCGTCGTCGTGGTCAACGTGTCGTCGACGGAGGCCCCCATGGCGATACCGTACGACCGGCAGGCCGACCTGGAAAAGGCGCTCGCAGCCGGGGAGAACCCGCTGCCCGCCAGCTCCCTCTACGCGTACGCCGCCTTCCACGCCGGCTGCGGCTACGTGGAGTTCACCCCCTCCACGGGACCGACCCCGCCGGTGCTCGACGAGCTGAGCCGGCTGCGGGGCGTGCCGTACGCGGGACGCGACGGCAAGACCGGGGAGACCCTGGTCAAGAGCGCCCTCGCGCCGATGTTCGGCGGCCGGGCCCTGAAGGTCCACTCGTGGTCGGGGCTCAACCTGCTCGGCGGCGGCGACGGCGCGACCCTCGCCGATCCTTCGGCCAGGGCGAGCAAGACGGCGTCGAAGGAGCGCGCCGTGACCGGAATCCTGGGCCGGGACGTCGACGGCCTGACCCACATCGACTACGTGCCCGATCTCGGCGAGTGGAAGACCGCCTGGGACCACGTGACCTTCGAGGGCTTCCTCGGAGTCCGGATGACCATGCAGTTCACGTGGCAGGGCTGCGACTCGACGCTGGCCGCTCCGCTCGTCCTCGATCTCGCCCGCCTCGTCGCGCGGGCGCACGAGGCTGGCCGGCGCGGTGCGCTCCCCGAGCTCGGCTACTTCTTCAAGGATCCGTTCGGAACCACAGAGCACGGGCTGCCGGCGCAGTACGCCCGGCTACTCGCGTTCGCGCGGTCCCTTGCGGAAGAGGGCCCGGACGGTGAGAGCGTGACAGGTGACGACCGTTGAGGGCCCTGCTCGAACTGGTACGCGCGCCTGCCGCGCTGTCGGTTCCCGGTGACACCATGGCGGGCGCGGCCGTCGCCGGGCGGCCGGCCAGGCCCGGCCTCGCCGTCGCGTCCGTGCTGCTCTACTGGGCGGGCATGGCTCTCAACGACTGGTCCGACCGGGAGATCGACGCCGTAGAGCGTCCAGAGCGGCCCGTCCCCTCCGGGCGGATCACCCCTGAAGGCGCACTCGGCATCGCCGTCGGGCTGACCGGCGCTGGGCTGGCCACCGCCGCGATCTGCGGCGGGCGGCGCGCGTTCGCCCTCGCGGGGCTGCTCGCGGGTGCCGTCTGGGCCTACGACCTGCGGCTCAAGCACACCAAGGCGGGCCCGGCCGCGATGGCGGCCTGCCGTACGATCGACGTCCTGCTCGGGGCCGGCCCCGACACCCGGGCGGCCGCCCCCATGGCTCTCGCCGTCGGCGCCCACACCTATGGGATCACCGTGCTCGGCCGCGCCGAGGTCGAGGGCGCCACCCCGTCGACGGTGCGCGCCGCGCTGACCGCCACCGGCGCGGCCGCCGTGCTGGCCGCCTCCGCCATCTGCCCGCGCGGCGAACCCGTCGGACGACTCGCCGCCGGCGCGCTGATCGCGGCGTTTCTCGCGACGAGCGCCCGGGCCCAGGCGGCGCTGCGCATCGACCCCGATCCCGAGCGGGTGCGGCAGGCGGTCCGGATGAGCATCCTCGGCCTGATCCCCCTGCAGGCCGCCGCGGTGGCCGGGCGGGGCAGGCTCGCCGAGGCGGCGACCCTCCTGGCCGCGCTGCCCATCGGCCGGTGGTTGTCGGCGAAGGTGGCCACCTCGTGAACTGGGCCTACTGCACCAACGGGTTCTCCGACCACCCGCTCGACCAGGCCCTCGCCGTACTCGCCGAGCTCGGCTACCGTGGCGCGGCGATCACCCTCGACCACGGACACCTCCCGCCCGACGCCTCACCGGCGCAGGTCCGCCGGATCGCCGACCTCGCCGACCGGCTCGGGCTGGCCCTCGTGGTGGAGACCGGCGGCCGCTACACCCTCGATCCCTGGCACAAGCACCATCCCACGCTCCTGCACGACGAGGCCGGGGTGCGGGCCGCCTTCCTGCGCCGCGCGATGCGGATCGCGGCCGACCTCGGCGCCCCGGTGGTGCACCTGTGGAGCGGGATCCGGCCGCCCGGAGTCAGCGAGCCCGAGGCGTGGAACCGGCTCGTACGGCAGTGCGAGCGGCTCCTGGACGAGGCCGACCGGGTCGGGGTCACGCTCGGATTCGAACCCGAGCCGGGGATGCTGGTCGCCGATCTCGCCGGGTTCGAACGGCTGCACGGTCTGCTGGGCGGCCACCCCCGGTTCGGCCTGACCCTCGATATCGGGCACTGCCGCTGCGTGGAGCCGTACGATGAGCCCGAATGCGTCAGGCGGGCGCTTCCGTACCTGGTGCACGTGCAGATCGAGGACATGCGGCGCGGCGTGCACGAGCACCTGGAGTTCGGCGAGGGCGAGATCGACTTCCCGCCCGTCCTGCGCGCCCTGGACGGCTTCGAGGGCCTGGTCGCCGTCGAACTGGCCCGATACGGCCACGCGGCGCCCGAGGTGGCCAGAAGATCGATCGACTTCCTGAGGAGGGCCCATGACGCAATGGCTGGCGCGAGCCGTACAGGACGTTGAGGGGAACCCGGAGACCGTCTACGCGCTGTTCTCGCGGGCCGCGCGGCAGGGCGGCCCGGGCGCCCGCGCGACGTTGCTCAGATCGCTGGTGAAGGTTCTGCCGAATCCGATGGAGGCGCTCGGCAGGCTCTACTGGCAGGGCGACGCCGGGGAACGGCTGGAGATCCTGGAGACGCTGCCGGATCTCGATCTCGGGCCCGCCGCCCTGCCGCTCGTGCGGGACGCCCTGCGCGCCAACGACCCCCGGCTGGTCGCCGCCGCACTCGGGCCGTACGGCTCGGCCTGGCTGGATGACCACGCCTTCCGGCAGGGCGTGCTCAAGTGCGTCTTCATGTCCGTCCCGCTCGCCACGGTTGAGGGCCTCGATCGCCGGCTCGACGCGGAGCTGCGTCGCATGCTCGCGGACTACGTGGCCGAGCGCCGCGCAGCGGGACGTCCCCTTCCCTCCGACGTTCTCGAGAGGCTCTGATGAAGATCTTCGACCCCCATGTCCACATGACCGCCCGCACCACCGACGACTACGAGCGGATGTACGCCGCGGGGGTCCGGGTAGTCGTCGAGCCCGCCTTCTGGCTCGGCCAGCCGCGCACGAACGTCGGCAGCTTTCTCGACTACTTCGACGGATTGCTCGGGTGGGAACCGTACCGGGCGGCGCAGTACGGGATCCGCCACCACTGCGCGCTCGCGCTCAATCCCAAGGAGGCCAATGACCCGCGCTGCACCGGGGTGCTGGGCGAACTACCCCGCTACCTGCTGAAGGACTCTGTGGTCGCCGTCGGCGAGTTGGGCTATGACTCCATGACCCCGGAGGAGGACCACGCCTTCGAGGTCCAGCTCGCGCTGGCCGACGAGCACGGCCTGCCGGTGCTCGTGCACACGCCGCACCGCGACAAGGCCGCGGGGACCCGCCGCACGCTCGACGTAGTCAAGGGCATGGACCCCGGCCGCGTCCTCGTCGACCACCTGAACGAGCTCACCCTCGGCATGGTCGCCGACGCCGGCTGCTGGATGGGCTTTTCGGTCTATCCCGACACCAAGATGGATACCGACCGGATGGTGGCGATCCTCAAGGAGTACGGCACCGAACGGATGATCGTGAACTCGGCCGCCGACTGGGGGCGCAGCGACCCGCTGAAGACCCGCGAGGTCGGCGAGGCCATGCTGGCCGCCGGGTTCACGTCGGCCGACGTGGAGCGTGTGCTCTGGGACAATCCCGTCGCGTTCTACGGCCAGAGCGGCCGTCTGTCCCTCGAGGAGATCGCGCCCGTCGCGCCGGGGACGACGCACGTTGTGCCCGGGGTGCCTCTCGGACCGGGCGCGCCCGGCGCCGGCTACGCCGGCAACACGATCCTGCGCGGGGCGCGCTGACCATGCGGCTGCGCCACCCCGAAGGCTCGATCGTCCATCTCTCCTACTGCACCAACGTCCACCCGGCAGAGGACATCGCCGGGATCCATGAGCAGCTCTCCGGAGTCGCCGCGCGGGTGCGGGCGCTGACCGGCGCGCCCCGGCTCGGACTCGGGCTGTGGCTGTCGCACGGCGTCGCGCGGGCGCTGCGCGCCGATCCCGCCGAGCTCGTACGGCTCCGCACGCGGCTCGACGACCTGGGCCTGGAGGTCGTCACGCTCAATGGGTTCCCCTACCAGGGATTCCATGATCAGATTGTGAAGTATCGGGTATATCAGCCGGATTGGGCGGACAAGGCACGGCTCGATCACACGCTCGACTTGGCCGAGATCCTGGCCGCGCTCCTGCCGGACGACGTCACCGAGGGCTCGATCTCCACGCTGCCCCTCGCCTGGCGCACCGGTTGGACGCCGGGCAAGGCCGCGACCGTCGCCGCGCACCTGGACGCCCTGGCCCGGGGTCTTCGCGAGCTCGCGGAACGGACTGGAAAGACCATCCGGGTGGGGTTCGAACCCGAACCCGGCTGCATCGTCGAGACGACGTCGCAGGCCGTCGAGCTGCTCGGCGACACCGACCGCGCTCACCTCGGCGTCTGCCTCGACGCCTGCCACCTGGCCGTCGGCTTCGAGGACGCGGAAGCCGCGGCCGGCCTGGGACTGCCCATCGTGAAGCTCCAGGCCTCCAGCGCGGTCGAGGCGCCCCCGGGAGCCCAGCGGGCCCTGACGGCGTACAAGGAGCCCAGATACCTGCACCAGACGCGCTGCGCGGCGGGATACGTGGACGACCTCCCAGCGGCGCTGGCGGGCGGGCTTCCGGTCGACCTGCCCTGGCGCACGCACTTCCACATGCCGCTACACGCCGCGCCCCCGCCGCCCCTGACCACGACCACCTCCTACCTGGAGGAGCTGCTGGGGCTGCTTATGGCGGCCCCGCTCACCCGGCACATCGAGGTCGAGACCTACACCTGGAGCGTGCTGCCCGGCCCGGTGGACATCGCCGAGGGCATCGCCGCCGAACTCGACTGGATCAGGCGGCGGCTCGCCGCGCTCGGACTCAAGGAGATTTGATGGCACCTGTCGTCGTCGTCGACGTCGTCGGACTGACCCCGCGGCTGCTGGCCCATATGCCCAACGTGGCGAAGGTCGGGAACGCCGCGTCGCTGCGGCCCGTGCTGCCCGCGGTGACGTGTACGGTACAGGCCACGTTGCTGACCGGCACGATGCCACGCGACCACGGCATTGTGGCCAACGGCTGGTACTTCCGCGACCTCGGCGAGGTCTTCCTGTGGCGGCAGCACAACAAGCTGATCCAGGGTGAGCAGTTGTGGGACGCGATGCCCGGACTCCGCACGGCCAACGTCTGCTGGTGGTACGCCATGGGAGCGTCCAGCGACTTCCTGGTCACCCCGCGCCCGATCTACCACGCCGATGGCCGCAAGTCGCCGGACTGCTACACGAGGCCGCCGTCGCTCCACGACGACCTGGTCGGCGAGCTGGGGGAGTTCCCCCTGTTCTCCTACTGGGGGGCGAATGCGGGGATCGTCTCGTCGAGGTGGATCATCGGGGCCGCCCGCCGGATCCTCGCCAAGGAGCGGCCCGACCTGATGATGGTCTACGTGCCGCACCTCGACTACGACCTGCAGCGCTTCGGCCCGGACAGCCCGGAGGCGATCGCGGCGGCCAAGGCGATCGACGCCGAACTCGCGCCCCTCCTGCGGGAGGATGCCACCTTCGTTGTGCTCTCCGAGTACGGCATCACCTCGGCGTCCCGCCCCGTCGACGTCAACCGCGTGCTGCGCAGGGAGGGACTGCTCGAGGTCTACACCCAGGCCGGGATGGAGTACCTGGACACCTGGACCTCGAGGGCTTTCGCGGTGGCCGATCACCAGATCGCCCACGTGTACGTGCGCGACCGGGCCGACCTGCCCCGCGTCCGCGACCTGCTCGCCGAGCTGCCGGGCGTGGACGAGGTCCTGGACCAGGAGGGCAAAGCGCGGTACGGCCTCGACCACGAGCGGGCCGGCGACCTCGTCGCCGTCGCCGAGCCGGACGCCTGGTTCACGTACTACTACTGGCTCTCCGATGACCGGGCTCCGGACTTCGCCAAGCTCGTGGAGATCCACCGCAAGCCCGGATACGACCCGGCCGAGCTGTTCATGAACCCCGCCGATCCGTTCGTGAAGCTCCGCGCCGCCTCCGCGCTGGCCCGCAAGAAGCTGGGCTTCCGCTACACGATGTCGGTGGTCCCGCTCGACCCGGCGCCGGTCCGGGGCAGCCATGGGCGGCTTCCCGATTCGGCCGCTGACGGGCCGGTGCTGCTCGGCCCGTTCGACGGGGACGCATACGCCGCGACGGAGTTCAAGGGACTGCTGACCGGTCTGCTCAAGGGGGACATCGCCGGGTGAGTCGGCGGGGTTGAGGATGTACCGAATTCCTATGGCCCCTGAAGACCCCCAGCCCTCGAAAACCCCAGCCATCGGCGCCGCACCGTGGTCAGGTGGCGGCGCGGCGCCGATGGGCCTATGTGCGGACGCTGAAAGGCATGTCTGCTCGACGTCGCGATGCCGCCCGTGTCATCATCCTCGATGAAAACGACCGCGTCCTGGACGACGGCGACGCCTTCGGCGGGCACCGTCGCGGACCCCGTGTATCCCGCCGCTCACTACGGTCCGCCAGCCGCTCGCGGAGGTGGCCGAGGAGACCGTACGGCTCCTGCTGGAACTCGTTGACGGGGCCGACCACGTGGACCCGGAGATCCTCCCCACTCGTCTCATCGTCAGAGAGTCCGCCTGAGAGCTCCGGAAGGTGCCGCCCGGGCATGTCGGGCGGCGGACGAACAGAGACAGACGGGCAGATCAGGCGGCAGGAAGACGTGGTCGCTGATCAGCCGGGCGGCCCCGATGACGCCGGCCGTCCCGCCGAGATCGGACAAGACGATGGGTAGGTTGCCGGTCGCCAGCGGCAGGGACCGCTGGTAGACGAGGCTGCGGATCTCCGCGAGCAGCGTGTGGCCCAGCCCGGCCACCCCACCTGCGATGATGACGAGGCCCGGATTGAAGAAGCTCACGAGCCCGGCGAGCACGGTGCCGACCTGACGGCCCCCTTCACGGATCATCCGCACCGCGAGGGCGTCGCCCATGGCCGCCGCCGCGGCGACGTCCTCCGCCGTGAGCGCGCCTTTTTCGGCGAGCCACTCGGCCAGGAACGCAGAGCGGCCGGACTGCGCCGCCACCAGGGCGTCGCGGGCCAGCGCCGCCCCGCTGAAGTACGCTTCCAGGCAGCCGGTGTTGCCGCAGGCGCAGGTGGGACCGTGATCGTTCACCCGGATGTGGCCTATGTCGCCTGCGCTGCCGGACACCCCGCGGTAGATCTCGCCGTGCACCACGATTCCGCACCCGATGCCGGTGCCGATCTTCACGAGCAGGAAGTCGTCGACCGACCTCGCGAGCCCGGCGTGCAGCTCGCCGAGAGCCATGATGTTCACGTCGTTGTCCACGAGCACGGGGCAGCCGAGCTCCTGGCTCGTTGCCTCCCGGACGGGGAAGCGGTCCCAGCCGGGCATGATCGGGGGTGCGATCGGCGTTCCGTCCCGGAAGCTCACCGGCCCGGGGATCCCGATGCCGGCCCCGTGGATCTCGGTGGCCGTTCCGTTGGCCCGCAACTCGCCGACCAGTTCCATGGCCTGGTCAAGCACAGCAGTGGGGCCGTCGCGCACGTCCGTCGGCCTCGACAGGCGGGCCAGCACCTCGAGCTCGCCGTTCGTCACCGCCACATCGATCGACGTGGCTCCGATGTCGATGCCGACGAAGCGCAGGTGCGAGGCGATGCGCACGATGCCAGATCGCCGGCCACCCCGTGAGGCGGCGAGGCCGCCGGATTCCACCAGTCCCAGGGTCGCGAGCCGGTCGAGCTCCAGGGCCAGCTTGGAGCGGGAGAGCTGGACCAAATCACCGAGCTCGGCGCGCGAGCGAGCACCGTCTTCGCGCAGCAGGCGCAGCAGCCGGGCTTGGTGCACGTTTTCGGGGCGAGCCATCATTCGCTTCGCGCCGCCCTCCAGGTCGGAAGTCGTTACGTGCCGAGGATAGCTCTACTTTTGCTCAGCTGATCCTGGCTTTGTTATTTGGGATAGCCACTTTTATCCCTTTATGAACAAAGCCCATGCTCCATCAGGCGCGGATACGCAGGCCACGCGAGGTCGGGTGGAACCCCGCCGCCTGGACCAGGGACGATCCGAGCACATTGCGCTGGTATCGGGCCAACGGCTTCGCCGAGAGCGAGCACTACCTTCACGTCTATGCGAACTACTACACCGAGGCCGACGAGCCGGACCGAGCCATCGGAGAACGGCGGCCAGGGCTACGATCGTAGAAGCGGAACAGCCGATCGGCGATGACATGCCGGTCTGGCTGTGTACGCGCCAGGGCCAGCAGGTCGAGCAGGTCTTCCTTGGCGTTCCAGGCAGCCAGGATCGGACGGCCGATCTTCTTGGGCAGCGCCTGCAGGTCGTCAATCATCGGGTCGAGGCGGCATACGCGGTGAACGCGGCCGAGACAACCGGCCAGGACACGCCGTGATCGCGCGCGGACTGCACGACCGTCCGGCCGCCATCGGCCACCGCCGCACCGCCGGCCCGCCGTAACCGCAGCGTCAGGCACGACCGAGCAGGGATCTGCTCCACCTGCTCGGTGAACAACCGGCGCGGACACTCCCGTTGGTCGCAATGCCAGCGGCGTTTACGCCAGCGCAGCCGGCAGGTACGGTCCCCGACCGGGAGATCACGCGGGCTGGTCGTCACCCACTCCTTCATCCGGGTGGCCGACACCCCGCACTCCGGACAGGTCCGGGCCCGCTCATCCAGCGTCTCCAGCCAGACAACAGGCCCCCGGGCAGCGCGACAAGGAGGGACCGATCACCTGGGTCAGCCGCTACGAACGGCCGCTCCAGGGCGGGCAAAGAGGCGCCAAAGCCATGCTCTAGCGTGATCACCATGAAGGCGGCTCGGTATCTGTGCTGGCTGGCCTGGGCGCAGAAGGGCCGGGTCGCGCTGGGCGCGACGCTGGGAACCCTCTGGATGGTGGGCCTGACGCTCCCGCCGTACCTGCTGTCCAGGGCGATCGACGACAACCTGGCGCCCGGCTGGGTGCTGGCGCTGCTCGGCGCGGGCCTGGTCAACGCCTGGCTGGCGATGTTGCGGCACCGTACGATGACCAAGATCCGGATGGACGCCAACTTCCGCACCGTGCGCGCCCTGGTCGAGCAGATCAACAAGCTGGGCGCCGACCTGCCCAAGCGCGCTTCGACGGGCGACGTGGTGACGATCGGCATCGGCGACGTCATCACCATCGCCGCCTCGCTGACGGTGACCGGCCCCGGCGTGGGCGCGGTGATCAGCTACGGCGTGGTGGCGGCGCTGCTGCTGCAGGTCTCCGTGGTGCTGGCCGTGGTGGTGCTGCTGGGCGTGCCGCTGCTGGCGATCCTGCTCGGCCCGCTGCTCGGGCGGCTGATGAAGGTGCAGAACGGCTACCGCGAGAACCAGGGCAGGCTGACCACCCGCCTGGTCGACCTGATCGAGGGGCTGCGGGTGCTCAATGCCTTCGGCGGCAAGGGCACCTACGCCGAGCGGTACCGCGCCGACTCGGCAAGCCTGCGCGAGCAGGGCTACCGGGTGGCGTCGCTGACGAGCTGGATCGGCGCGCTGGGCGCCGGATTGCCCGCCCTGTTCCTGGCCGCCGTCACCTGGCTGGGCGCCCGGCTGGCCGCCGAGGGGGCGATCACGGTGGGCGAGCTGGTCGGGGTATACGGGTACATCGCCGTGCTGGTGGTTCCGGTCTCCTTCTTCATCGAAGGCAGCTTCCAGATCAGCCACGGCCTGGTCGCCGCCCGCCAGGTCACCCGCTTCCTCGCGCTGCGCGCCGAGGAGCGGCCCCGGCCCGCCGGGCCGGAGGTCGCGCCGGGGAGCCTGGTGGGGCTGGTCAGCGCCCGGCCCGAGGAGAGCGTGACGCTGCTCGAAGGGCTGGGCGGGTTCGACGGCACCTCCCTGATCGCCGACCACGACGCCGCCCTGTTCGCGGGCACGCTGCGCGAGGTCCTCCAGGGCCGGGGCGAGGCGGACGACGAGGCCATCTACCGGGCCGTGCACGTCGCCGCGGCGCAGGACGTGGTCGCCGGGCTGCGCCACGGGCTCGACTCGATGATCGAACCCGGCGGCCCCAACCTGTCGGGCGGCCAGCGTCAGCGGGTGCGCCTGGCCCGGGCTCTGCTGGCCGAGCCCGAGGTGCTGCTGGCCGTGGAGCCCACCTCCGCGCTGGACGCGCACACCGAGTCCCTCCTCGCGGGGCGGCTCCGTACGGCACGCGCCGGCCGTACGACGGTCGTGGCCACCACCTCGCCGCTGCTGCTCGCCCAGGCCGACCAGGTGCTGTTCATCGAGGACGGGCGGGTGGCCGCCTCCGGCACTCACCGCGAGCTGATGGAGTCCATCCCCGCCTACCGATCGGTGCTCGCATGAACCGCGACCTGCCCATCGCCGACCGCCAGCAGGTACGGCGGGCCGCCCTGCGCCTGGTCAGGCGCGACGTGCCGGGCTTCACCGCAACGCTGCTACTCAACAGCCTCGCGGCGGCCGCAGCGCTGGTCAGCCCGTGGTTGCTGGGCCGCATCATCGACTCCATCAGCGCCAGAGGCACGGTCGACCTGCTCGCCGCCATCGCCGTGGGCGCGGCGCTGGCCCAGCTGGTCCTGTCCAGGTACGCCGAGAAGGTCGGCACCGGCTTCAGCGAGCGTGTCCAGGAACACATCCGCGCCGAACTCCTGGACCGCGTGCTGGCCCTGCCCGCCGCCACGGTCGAGCACATCCGCACCGGCGACCTGACCGCCCGCGGAACCACTGACGTGGCCGTCGTCGGCCGCACCCTGCGCGACGCCGCCCCCGCGATCCTCGTCTCGAGCCTGCAGGCGCTCTTCCTGATCGTCGCCGTCTTCCTGGTCGACCCGGTCCTGGGCGCCTGCGGCCTGCTCGCGCTGGCCGGCATCGTGGCCGCCTCCCGCTGGTACCTTCGCCGCGCCCGCCCCGCCTACCTGGAGGAAGGCGCCGCCCGCTCGGAGCTGGCCGAGCACCTGGCCGCCAACGCCGCGGGCGCCCGCACCATCGAGGCCCTGGGCCTGCAGGCCAAGCGCACGCGGGCGGCGGAACGGGTGATCGAGCGCAGCCGGGCCGCCCAGCTGCGGACCCTCTTCCTGCGCAGCGTGCTCTGGCCCTCGGTGGAGGTCTCCTCGCTCCTGCCGCCCGTGCTGGTACTGCTGCTCGGCGGGGTGCTCCTGGACCGCGGCCAGGTCACGCTGGGCGCGGTCGTCACCTGCGTGCTCTACCTGCGCCAGCTCGGCCAGCCGATCGAGACGATCCTGATCTGGCTGGAGCAGCTGCAGAGCAGCGGCGCCTCCTTCGCCAGGATCGAGGGCCTCGCGACACCGGCGCGGGAGGAGGTCGCCGCCGCGGCGCCGCAGGGCGACCGCATCGAGGCGTGCGGCGTGCACTTCGCCTACGAAGGCGGCGACGACGTGGTGACCGGCGTCGATCTGACCGTACGGCCCGGCGAGCGCCTGGCCGTCGTCGGCCCCTCGGGAGCCGGCAAGTCCACCCTGGGCAAGCTGCTGGCCGGCATCGACCGCCCCCGCCTGGGCACGGTCACCGTCGGCTCGGCGCCCGTCGCCGACCTCTCCCCCACCCAGCTCCGCGAGCACGTCGTCCTGGTCACCCAGGAACAGCACCTGTTCCTCGGCACCGTCCGCGACAACCTGCTGCTGGCAGATCCGACGGCCGGCGACGACCGCCTGGGCAAGGCGCTGGCGGCGGTCGGCGCCGACTGGGTCGCCTCGCTCGACGACAAGCTGGGGTCCCAGTCGTCCGGCGCCGCCCTCGGCCCGGACCGGGTCCAGCAGCTCGCCCTGGCCAGGGTCATCCTGGCCGACCCGCACACGGTCATCCTGGACGAGGCCACCGCCATGCTCGCCCCCCGTACGGCCAGGCGCGCCGAACGCTCGCTCGCCGCCGTCCTGGAGGGGCGGACCGTCATCGCGATCGCCCACCGCCTGCACACGGCCCGCGACGCCGACCGGGTGGTGGTCATGGACAACGGCCGGGTGGTGGAGGTCGGAGCCCACGACGAGCTGGTCGCGGCGGGCGGGGTGTACGAGGCACTGTGGAGGTCGTGGCAGGGCTCGCGGAGTGTCGGCGCCGAACACGATTCTCCGCAGCGCTGACCGGTGAAGCCGGGAGACGGTCAGACCTCGGCGCCGGAGGATCGGGACGCGGGCTCGAGCGTGGAGTGAAGGAGAGACGCGAGGCCCAAGGCCCGGGCGATCCGGCCGAGGGTATCCACGCGAGGGAGCCGGCGATCGCTCTTCACGTCCCTGACGCAGCGCACGGACACGCGGGCCCGTTCGGCGAGTTGTTCCTGGGTGAGCAGCAGCCGGCCTTCCCATGACCCCGCTTAACTTCGAAGAGCCCTCAAACCCAGCAACATCCGGCTCTCGTTCACACCTTCATAACCAACGGCATCGACCAGATGTTGGAACAGCTCGACCTCACCGACGAGGAACGTCAAGCACTGGAAGGTGACCGCGGCGCCGTTGCCGCCCTCGCGGAACGCCTCGCCAACGTCCCCGTCCCCGCCGGCCCCACGCCCGGGGAACTCGGCACTCAAACGGCGTTCATCCCGCTGACAGTCCTGCGGGACAGCCTCCCCGGAGGTCAGTCATGACGATGCTCAGCGGCTTGCTCCTACAACGTCGCCTCCAGCTCGCGGCGGTGCTCGGCAACCCAGCGATAGGCGGCCCGCACCGAGCGAGGGACGCCGCTTTCACGGAGACGGACCATCGCCGGCTCTCCTGCCTCGGCAGCGGCCTCAATGCCACGCCAGCATCGATCCTGCCACCACAAGATCGCTTCCAGTAGTCCTTCTCGATGGGCCGTCCCATAGGCGTCGCAGACCAGTCGGAGACGGCGAGCAGCCTCCTGAACGTCGGAAACGCCAGGTCCCAGGTTCAGGTACTGCCAGCACACGTGCGCGATGTCGTGGATGCGCCGACCGGGAGCAGCCATGTCCCAGTCGATGAAAGCCACCGAGCGCAGACCGACGCCGAGGTCGCGATAGACGGTGTTCTTCGGCGAAAGGTCGTTATGGCAGACGACCTCGTCATTGCCTGCCAACGATGTTCCGGCCGTCAGGTCGTGAAACTCCCGCACCAGCTCCGCCACACGAGCCAGGCTCGCCTCCGAACGCACCGAAGCAGCCTGGCCGGGCTCCCATGCCACGTGGCCGTCCATGAAGCTCAAGACTTCCCGATTCCGCTCGTCGACTCCGAGAAACCGGGGTGCTCCGGCCCAGCCGGTCCGCTCGAAAAGACCAAGCAGCTCCTGGACGAAACCGGAGCGAGCCGACGCCGGGCGACGCACTGTCTCACCGACGCGGACAACGGTGTTCACAAAACCGCCAGGCATTGGGATCTCCATCACGAGCTCATCCTGCACGGCCATTACCGGGTATTCGCAATAACGTGCCATCAGCGTGGTCCGTTATTGCGTATTTCGGCTGGACCGCCACCGAGGAAGCTATCAACAAGTTGGCTCAGGGAACTGTCGAGCTGTTTCGTCACCGAAGGTGATCACGATGTACCTGCCGTTGGCATAGCTGACCACAGGCCGTCCGAGCATGTCACCCACCCTGCGGGCGACCGCCTGGAACAGCTCCACCATCTCCGGGGTGTCGGCGCTCACCCTGAACCGTCCGTTGGCGACGAGCTGCTGGGCGACGTAGGGGGCGAAGCCCGCCTCGGCTCGGGTTTTCTCCTCCGCACTGAGAGGGGTGCGCCGGGGCGCGGGCTGCGTGCCGAGAGGGTGGGTCATCGCTGATCTCCTTATGAGCGCCGGCCTCCCAGGATGCCATCCGCGCCTCCCGCGCTGGAACCACAACCGAGCAGTCGGTGACCACGTGGGAGTCGCCGGCTGAGACGGACCAGAGACTACGGCCCATGATCCCGACGAGCTGACGTGACCCCGGCAGAGGTTTCCGGTCGCGCCACACCAGTGCCGCGTCAGGCCACGTTTGCCTCTTGACGATCCGACGTAGAACGGTGAGTGAAAAGCCCCCTCCAAAGTGAGACACCTGGGGCGACGCAGTCGAATCAGATTTTTATTGACATCAGGGGAAAATCTAGACAAATTCGGTTGAAATGGCCAAACGTATTGGGTCAGGGCGCAGAAAAATGGGGTGGACGAAATAGTGGTTTCTGGGCATGGCGGGAATGACAGTAATGGTCGTCCGTAAACCTTCAGGGTCCGCCCTCCGCGGCTCTATCCGGGACCTGTGCCAGGCGAATAACAGAGGATTGGTTAAGGGTGCCGACCCAAGGGAGGACGTGCGCGAGGCTGTCGCCAGCCCTCAGGCGGGTGTGATGATCCGGCTTGCGGGGATGTTCTCGGTCGAACAGGATGACACGCAACTCGTAGGGCGGCTGATAAGCGGTAAAGCACGTACGTTGCTCGCGCTGCTCACCGTGGAACGCAGGCGGGTCGTACCGATCCACCGGGTCGAGGAAGTCCTCTGGGCAGGAAATCCGCCGAAGCAGCCGGCGAACAACATCGCGACCTTGGTGAGCAGGCTGCGCAGGATTCTCGGGCACCGCGCCATCACGGGCGGGCGCGATGGCTACCGGCTCGGTACGACGCCGGCGGTGAGAGTGGACGTCGACGAGGCGGCCGCGCTGATCGCTGAGGCCGAGGGGCGCCTGGCGGCGGATGAGCCGACCGTGGCCGGCGTCGCCGCGACCCGAGCACTCGTGCTTCTCAACAGCGGGTCGGTGCTCGAAGGAGAGCCCCGCGCCCACTGGGCGGAAGCCGCGTGGCGTGAGGTTTCCGACCAGGTTCGGCGCGCCCGCCATGTGGCGGCGGCGGCAGCCCTGCAGAGCGCCGAACCGGCGGTCGCCCGGCGGGTCGCCGAGGCGGCTGTGCTGGCCGACCGGTTCGACGAGGCGGCATACCGCCTGCTCATGAGGGCGCACACCGCCGCCGGCGAGCCGGCCAGGGCGTTGCTGCTGTACGAACGGCTGCGTGATGCTCTCGTGAACGAACTGGGCACGGACCCCGCGCCCGAAACACGCGCCTTGCACCTGGCGATTCTGCGCGAGCGCGTGCCGAAATCCACGTCGGACCCGAATACCCTCCGCGCGCCCGTACCAGCAAGCCGGTCGATGCTGGTCGGCCGCGACGCCGAGATGGCGCACGTCGCCCGTGCCTGGTCGGCCGCGACGGCGGGGCAGCCTGCCGTACTCGTGGTGGCCGGGGAGTCGGGTATCGGTAAGTCCCGGCTTGCCGCCGAGGCGGCGCGGCATGTCATGTCGACCGGAGGCACCGTCCTCCAGGCGGCGTGTTACGAGGCGGAGCGCTCATTGTTCCTGCAACCTTTCGTGGACGCGCTGACGCCGCACGTCACCCGGCTTGCTCCGCCCGTCCTGCGGGAGATAGCCGGGGAACAGGCCTCTGTGCTCGCCACGTTGGTGCCGAATGTGGCGCGGGTGCTGGGATCGTCACCGGACGAGCGTTACCCGGCGGAGTTCGGGCGGAGCCGCGTCTACCAGGCCGTGACCGCCTTCCTCCGTGGCCTGGCGGCACAGACACCGGTCCTACTGGTGCTCGACGATCTGCACAACGCCGGAGAACCGGCGGTCGAACTCCTGCACTACCTGGCTCGCCGGGCCGCTCCCTCGAGGCTGCTGTGCATCGCGACCATCTGCACGGAGGTGAGCGAGGAGGTCTTTCAGTCGCTCGACGGCGTGGCGCAATGGCTCAGTCTGGGAGCACTGCCACCGGCTGCCGTGACCAAGCTGGCGGCCGCCACGGGGAAGGACGCGTCGGCCGCGGAGATCTTTCAGCGGACTCGCGGGCACACGTTGTCGGTCGTCGAGACCTTACGAGGTCAGGCCACCGACGATTCCGGCGTGCCGGAGTCGCTGCGGCTGGCGGTTCTCCGCAGGGTGCGGCGGGTGGGTGAACAGATCGAGAGACTGCTACGTGCCGCGGCGGTACTCGGCTCGACGTTCGATCCGCTGGTGCTCGCCGCGCTGGTCGATCTCACCCCGAACGAGGTCGCGTACCACTGCGAGCAGGCGCTCACCGCTCGCCTGCTCGTGGTGTCCGGCCGACGGTACGCCTTCGCCAACGAGCTCATACGGCAGGCACTGCATGTGACGACCCCGGAACCGACGCGGCGAATTCACCAGCGGCGCGCATCGGAACTGCTCCACGGCCAGGACGAGTCATTGTCAGCCTTTACACCGTTCTTCGGATTCGATCTGAAGGGCACATGACAGCGCTCGCGTGAGGAAGGCACAGAGGAGGCGAGCGCGGAGGAAGTCTGCCAAGAGGCGTTGCGCGAGCGTTGCAGTGTGACCGCCTATCGCTCGCCAACCGCCACTTTTTACCGATAAGCCCCGTGATCAGGCTGACCTCGTCCTTTACCCGTTAAACAACCGGTTGTCTGCTCGGTGACGCCGAGACCACCGCGCTCCGCCAGGCGGTGCAACGCCGGTGCAATCGCCTTTGTCATAGTTCTGTTCCGATCTTGTGAGTGAGGGAGCGCATCCATGCACGCAGGTCGCGGCGTCACGGATGCACTACCGCGCATCGGCAGCAGGCGCGGCGAGGCCGGTGGCGAGCCACGGCTCTCGACGAGTGAGAGGGCGTGATCGTGGACACGGTCCATACATCTGACGACCACTCCGTGAGAGAACATTCCGTGCGGCGGGACGTCGCCGCGACGGAACCGTGTGCGCGGCCGGAAGACCGCGGACCGCTCTCCTACGGCCAGCAACGGCTGTGGTTCCTGGATCGTTGGCTTGGGGACAGCCCTGCCTACAACGTGCCGGTAACCCTGCGCTTCTCGGGTCCGCTACTCCCCGACCGGCTCATCGCCGCCATGGCGTCCGTCGCCGCTCGTCACGATGTCGTGTTCACGGTATTCGACGACGAGGGAGGGGAACCCAGGCAGCGACTGCTCGGCGATCGCGAACTGGCCTGCCCGTTCGTCGACCTCGCCGCTGGAGACGTCACCGAGCGTCGAGCCCGTGCCGAGGAACTGATCCGTGCGGACGCCCAGCGGCCCTTCGACCTTTCCGCCGGGCCGATGCTGCGGGCGGCCCTCTACCGTCTGGCCGAGGACGAGCACTGGCTGCACCTGACGTGGCATCACATCGCATGCGACGGATGGTCGCTGAACGTCTTCCAGCGCCAGCTCCTGGAGGCGTACCGGCACGGCGCGCAGGAGACCGACCCGCCGCTCATACAGTACGCCGACTACGCGCTGTGGCAGCGCGAAAGGCTGACCGAGCCCTGGGCGGAGAAGGGGCTCGCGGCCTGGCGGGAAACGCTGCGTTCGGCCCCCGCGTTGCTGGACCTCGGTGCCGACCATCCGCGTCCGGCTGAGCTGAGTTATCGCGGCCGAACCGTCGAGTTCGCGCTGCCGGACGTGCCGGCGCACGAGTTGAAGGAGTTCGCCGCACATTCGGGCGCAAGTCTTTACATGGTGTTGCTCGCCGCTTTCCAGGCCCTCGCGGCCAGGCATTCGGGCAGCGACGACATCGTGCTGGGCTCACCGGTGGCCGGACGTGACCGGGCCGCGCTCGACGAAATGGTCGGCATGTTCGTCGACCTCCTGGTCCTGCGATCCGACCTTGAGGACGACCCGAGCTTTCGCGAACTCGTTTCCCGCGCGCGTGCCTCCGTCCTGAACGCCCTCTCCCGCAGCAAGGTGCCGTTCGACCTCGCGGTGAACCAGCTGCATCCTGACCGCTCTCTCGCCCACAACCCCATCGTCCAGGTGGTCTTCGCCTTTCACGAGGAAGAGCCGTCGCTGCCCCTGGGCGACGGCCTGACGGTGGAACGGTTCATGATGCCCACCGACACCGCGAAATTCGACATCACGTGGTCGGTCTACCACCGCCCCGACGGCCTGCGCCTGGAGGTCGAGTACGCCACCGATCTGTACGAGTTCTCCACGATCCGCGTCCTGGTCGACCACTGGCAGACGCTGTTGCGCCAGGCCATCGCCACGCCGGACGTCCCGGTGAGCCGCCTGGAGTTGATGCCGCCGACCGAGCGCGCGCTGGTCGCTTCCCGGGCCGGTGAGGATGCCGAGTTCCCGGCCGGAACGGTTCACGGATTGGTCACCGAACAGGCGGAACTGGCGCCGGATGCGGTGGCGGTGGTGTACGGCCAGGAGCGGCTGTCGTACGGCGCGCTGAATGCGCGGGCGAATGCGCTGGCCCATTACCTACGCGACTTGGGGGTGGGCCCCGAAGTGCCCGTGGCGGTGTGCGTCGAACGGTCGAAGGAGACCGTCGTCGCCACTCTCGGGGTCATGAAAGCCGGCGGCGTCTACGTCCCGCTGGACATCGACTTCCCCGCCGAGCGCATGGAGTTCATGCTCCGAGACCTCGGCGCCCGCCTCGTCCTGGTCTCCGGAGACGCCGGTGGCCGGGTTCCCGATGGGCCCTGGCAGAAGCTCGATCTGGACGACCTGCCGCAGGACAGCCGCCACGACAGCCCGGCAGATCTGGTGGGCCCGGACAACGGCTGTTATGTGATCTTCACGTCGGGCTCGACGGGCCGCCCCAAGGGAACTCTGGTCACGCATGGGAACGTGACCCGGCTGTTCGAGGCGACCGGTGCCGCCGGCCTGACCGTGGACCGTGACGATGTGTGGACGCTGTTCCACAGCTTCGCCTTCGACTTCTCGGTGTGGGAGATGTGGGGCGCGCTGAGCACCGGCGGCCGGCTGGTCGTGGTCCCGCACGCGGTGAGCCGGGACGCCGAGGCGTTCTACGGACTGGTACACCGCGAGCGGGTGACGGTACTGAGCCAGACCCCCTCGGCATTCCGGCAGTTCGAGACCGTCGACGGACAGGCGGCGGCACACCTCGACCTCCGCGCAGTGATCTTCGGCGGTGAGGCGCTGCACCAGCCGTCGGTGCGCCGCTGGGCCGGCCGGCACGGCTACCGGACCCCGCTGCTGGTGAACATGTACGGAATCACCGAAACGACCGTACACGTCACCTACCTGGAACTGGCCGAGCACCACCTCAACGGCGCGACGAGCCGTATCGGCCGCCCGCTGCCGGACCTGCGGGTCCACGTGCTGGACAAGCATGGCCGGCCGTGCCCGATCGGAGTGACCGGCGAGGTGTACGTCGCCGGCGCGGGGGTTACCCGGGGATACGTCGGACGGGCCCAGCTGACCGCGGAACGGTTCGTGCCCGACCACCTGGACGGCCGGCCGGGCGGCCGGCTGTATCGCACCGGTGACGTGGCACGCTGGACCGCCGCGGGCGACCTGGAATACCTCGGCCGCACCGACACCCAGGTCAAGATCCGCGGCCACCGCATCGAGATCGGGGAAATCGAAGCCACCTTCCAAACACACCCGTCAGTCCTTGAAGCCGTGGTCAATCCGCACCGTGGCGCCGACGAACAGACCGATCTCGCCGCCTACCTCGTGTCCGACGGTGATGACGTTCCGGCCGGCGAGCTGCGGGCCTGGCTGTCGGCGCGGCTGCCCGACTACATGGTGCCGCGGTGGTTCGTGTTCCTGGATGTGCTGCCGCTGACGACGCAGGGAAAGGTGGACCGGCGCGCGCTGCCGGAACCCTCGAGTGAGCGGCCAGAACTCATACAGCAGTACGTTGCCCCGTTACCCGGAGACGAGGCGTCGCTGGCCGGCATCTGGTCCCGGGTCCTGGGGGTGGACCGGGTCGGCCGCCACGACAACTTCTTCGACCTGGGCGGCGACTCCATCCGCAGCATCCAGATCCTCGGCCAGGCCCGTGAGGCCGGGTTCGCGTTCACCCTTCAGGACCTGTTTCGGCATCCTGTTCTGGCGGAATTGGCCGGTGTCACCGGGGACGGCGCGGATGAGGCGGCCGAACGGGACGCCGACCGGGACAGGGCCCCGTTCTCTCTGGTGTCGCCCCGAGATCGAAAGCGGTTGCCCGAGGGCCTGGTGGACGCCTACCCGATGGCCGAGCTCCAGATCGGCATGGTCTACGAGATGGAGCTGGACCCGGACCGGCGGCCTTACCACAACGTGGACAGCCTGCGGATCGCCGGGCCCTTCGACGAGGCGATGTTCCGGGACGCGGTGGCCCGGGTGGTGGAGTGGCACCCGATCCTGCGTACCTCGTTCGACCTGAGCGGCTACAGCGAGCCGATGCAGCTCGTACACGCCACCGCCGAGATGCCCTTCACCATCGCGGACCTGCGCGGTATCGATCGGGACACGCAGGAATCCGTCATCGCCGCGTACATCGACGCGGAGCGTGGCCATCGCTTCGACCATTCGCGCCCCCTCCTACTCCGTTTCGGCATCCACCGGCTCGCTGACGACGCCTTCCAGTGGACGGTGACCGAGCACCACGCGATCTTCGACGGCTGGAGCCTGCATTCCACGCTCTCTGAGATCTCCGCGACCTATCAGCGGCTGCTCGCGGGAGAGAACCCGGTCCTGGAGCCGTTGCGGTCCTCCTACCGGGATTTCATCGCGGCCGAGCGTGCGGCGCTGTCGTCCGAGGACAGCGAGAACTTCTGGCTGGAGCGGCTGTCCGACCGGCCTGACTGCCGACTGCCGCGTTGGCCCGCGGATCGTCCGGCGCTGCTCGCCGGCCGGACGATGGAGGACGAGTGGCGCGAGCACAACGAGGCAGAGGGATACGGCTCGATCGAGACGCTGCTGCCCGCCGATGTCTGCGCGGGGATCCCGCAGCTGGCCAGGCGCTGGGGGGTGCCGTTCAAGGCGGTGGTGCTGGCGGTGCACCTGCGGGTGATCAGCCTGGTCACCGGTAGTTCCGACGTGCTGGTCGGGCTGACCGCCAACGGCCGTCTGGAAGAGGCCGACAGTGCGGACGTCCGTGGTCTGTTCCTGAATACGGTGCCGTTCCGGATCCGGCTGCCCGAGGGCACCTGGCAGGATCTGGTACGGGCGGTCTTCGAGACCGAGCGTGAACTGCTGCCGCATCGCCGCTACCCGCTGTCGGCGCTGCAACGCAAACTCGGCGGCGCGCTGTTCGAAGTCAACTTCGTCTACAACCACTTCCACGTGCTGGGGAAGGCCTTCGGCGCGGACCGCATGCGGATAGTCGACAACAAGATCGACAGCTTCAGCACCGCGCGCGTCGAGCCCACCAACTTTCCCCTCAACGTCGGCGTGATCCGCAACCCCTACTCATCACGCCTCCTGCTGGCCCTCGACTACCACACCGACGTCCTCGCCCAGGACCAGGTCGCGGTGTTGCGGGATTACTACCTGCGCGTCTTCGAGGCGATGGTCGCCGACCCGGAGGCGTCGTATCGGGATGTGTCTCTGCTGGGTGAGGTCGAGCGGGGGTTGCTGGAGTCGTGGAACGACACGCCGGCGGACGTGCCGGCGGTCCTGCCGCATCAGCTGATGGAGGCACGGGCGGCGGCGTGCCCGGATGCCGTGGCGGTGGTGGACGGCCGTCAGCGTCTGACCTATCGGGAGCTGAACGCCCGGGCCAATGGTCTGGCTCGTTTTCTGCGTGACGCGGGGGTGGGCCCGGATGTGTGCGTGGGTCTGTGCGTGCGTCGTTCGGTGGAGATGGTCGTCGCGCTGCTGGCCATCGCCAAGGCCGGCGGGGTGTACGTGCCGCTGGATGCCGACTTCCCGGCCGAGCGTCTGCATCTGATGCTGAGCGAGGTCGGCGCCTCCCTGGTGCTGACGTCGGGCGCCACCACCGACCGTGTCCCCGCCGGCCCGTGGCAGAGCATCGATCTCGACACCGTCCAGCCACCGCCGGACGAGGAGAATCCGCCGGTTTGGGCGCGGCCCGACAACGGCTGTTATGTGATCTTCACCTCGGGTTCGACCGGCCGCCCCAAGGGGGTGGTCACCTTGCACCGCAACGTCACCGAACTGCTGCACGGCGGCGAGTTTCTGCACCTGGCCGAGACCGACACCCTGCTGCAACTGGCTCCGCTGCCGTTCGACAACTCCACCTTCGAGGTGTGGGCGCCTCTGGCTGCGGGTGCCCGGCTGGTGCTGGCGCCCGCGGTGGACTACACCCCGGCCGATATCGCCACCTGGGTGCAAGAGCACCAGGTCACCGTGTTACATGCGACCGCGTCGTTGTTCGCGCTGCTGGTGGATCACGAGCCGCAGCTGTTCGACCGCCTGCGGCGCTTCCTGACCGGTAGCGAGACGGTCTCTCCCCGGCATGCGGCCCGTGTGCTGGAGCGCTGCCCGCAGCTGGAGCTGGTCAACTGCTGGGGACCGACCGAGACGACCACCTTCTCCGTCTGTGGCCCCTACACCCGCGACACGCTGCCCACGGGGCCGCTGCCGTTGGGCAACCCGTTGGTCAACACCCAGGTATGGGTGCTGGACGACACCGGCCGTCCGGTCCCGATCGGCACACCCGGGGAACTGTATGTGGCCGGTCCCTGCCTGGCCCGGGGGTATCTGAACAACCCGGCCATGACCGCCGAGCGGTTCCTGCCCCATCCCACCCAGCCGGGTGTGCGCCTGTACCGGACCGGCGACCGCGGCATGTGGTCGGCAGACGGCCGGGTGGAGTTCCTCGGCCGCGTCGACCACATGGTCAAGGTCCGCGGCTACCGCGTCGAACTCGGCGAGGTCGAAACCGCACTACGCGCCCACCCGCTGATACGGGAATGCGTCGTGATCGCCCGCGCGGGGGAATCCTCGCACGCCGATCTGGCCGCCTACGCGGTGCCCGACGGCGAGGGTGTCTCGCCCGGGGTGCTGCGGGCGTGGCTGGCCGAGCGGCTGCCGCACTACATGGTGCCGCGGTGGTTCGTCCTGCTGGACGCGCTGCCGCTGACCCCGCGCGCCAAGGTCGACCGCGCCGCGCTCCCCGCCCCGCAGTTGCAACGCCCCTCGCTTGCGGACTTCGTCCCGCCGCTGCCAGGTGTGGAGGAACAGCTGGCTCATATCTGGCGCCACGTGCTCGACGTAGATCAGGTCGGTCGCCACGACAACTTCTTTGACCTGGGCGGCGACTCCATCCGCAGCATCCAGGTACTCGGTCAGGCCCGCGACGCCGGGCTGACCTTCACCCTTCAGGATCAGCACCGCCACCCCACCCTGGCCGAGCTGGCCGGCGTGGTACGGCACACCGCCGATGAGGATCGGCAACCGGCCCGCGAGCCGTTCTCGCTGCTGTCGGCCGAGGACCGGGAGCGGCTGCCCGAGGGCCTGGCGGACGCCTACCCGATGGCCGAGCTCCAGGTCGGCATGGTCTACGAGATGGAGCTCGACCCGGACCGGCGGCCGTACCACAACGTGCACAGCCTCCGCATCGCCGGGTCCTTCGACGAGGAGCGGTTCCGGGAGGCGGTGGCCCGGGTGGTGGAGCGGCACCCCATCCTGCGGACCTCGTTCGACCTGAGCGGCTACAGCGAGCCCATGCAGCTGGTCCACCCCACCGTCGAAGTGCCGTTCACGGCCGTGGACCTGCGCGGCGCCGACGCCCGGGAGCAGCAGGCGGCGCTGACGGAGTACGTACGGCGTGCGCACCGGAACACGTTCGACCTGGCGACCGCGCCGCTGTGCCGGATGGCGGTGCACGTCGTCGACGACGACGCCTTCCAGTGGACGGTGACCGAGCACCACGCGATCTTCGACGGCTGGAGCCTGGCCTCCACCTTGACGGAGATCAACGCCCTGTACCGCGCGTTGCTGACGGGCGAGGACCCGGCCGTGGAGCCGTTGCGATCCACGTACGGCGACTTCATCGCCGCCGAACGTCAGGCGCTCCGCTCCGAGGACAGCCGGGGATTCTGGCTGGAGCAGCTCGCTGACCGGCCCGACAGCAGGCTGCCACGTTGGCCCGCCCGGAAATCGCTCCCGCGGATCGGCGAACGCCTCGAAGGCGACCGGCATGAACACGACCAGGACACCGGGCACGGCGCCCTGAGGACCATGACTCCGCAGGACGTGTTGACGGGGTTGGAGGAACTCTCCCAGCGGTGGGGGGTGCCGTTCAAGGCGGTGGTGCTGGCGGCTCATCTGCGGGTGATGAGCATGGTCACCGGTAGTTCCGATGTGCTGGTCGGGCTCACCGCCAACGGCCGTCTGGAAGAGGCCGACGGTGCGGACGTCCGTGGTCTGTTCCTGAACTCGGTGCCGTTGCGGCTCCGGCTGCCCAAGGGCACCTGGCAGGATCTGGTGCGCGCGGTCTTCGAGGCTGAGCGTGAACTGCTGCCGCATCGGCGCTACCCGATGTCGGCGCTGCAACGCGAACTCGGCGGGCCGCTGTTCGAAGTCAACTTCGTCTACAACCACTTCCGTCAGCTCGGTGGGCCGGCCGAGGACGGAACATTGACCGTCACCGATCCCGGGGCCGACATGCCGGGCGTGGCGCGGACCCACTTCTCCCTGGTGGTGGCTGTCAGCCGTGAGCCAGGCGCCGATGGACTGCGCCTGGAATTGGAGTACAACGCCACGGAGCTGGCCGAGGACCAGGTCGCGGTGTTGCGGGATTACTACCTGCGCGTCTTCGAGGCGATGGTCGCCGACCCGGAGGCGTCGTATCGGGATGTGTCTCTGCTGGGTGAGGCCGAGCGGGGGTTGCTGGAGTCGTGGAACGACACGCCGGCGGACGTGCCGGCGGTCCTGCCGCATCAGCTGATGGAGGCGCGGGCCACGGCGTGCCCGGATGCCGTGGCGGTGGTGGACGGCCGTCAGCGTCTGACCTATCGGGAGCTGAACGCCCGGGCCAATGGTCTGGCTCGTTTTCTGCGTGACGCGGGGGTGGGCCCGGATGTGTGCGTGGGTCTGTGCGTGCGTCGTTCGGTGGAGATGGTCGTCGCGCTGCTGGCCATCGCCAAGGCCGGCGGGGTGTACGTGCCGCTGGATGCCGACTTCCCGGCCGAGCGTCTGCATCTGATGCTGAGCGAGGTCGGCGCCTCTCTGGTGCTGACGTCGGGCGCCACCACCGACCGTGTCCCCGCCGGCCCGTGGCAGAGCATCGATCTCGACACCGTTCAGCCACCGCCGGACGAGGAGGATCCGCCGGTTTGGGCGCGGCCCGACAACGGCTGTTATGTGATCTTCACCTCGGGTTCGACCGGCCGCCCCAAGGGGGTGGTCACCTTGCACCGCAACGTCACCGAACTGCTGCACGGCGGCGAAAGCATGTCACTCCGCAGTGACGACAGGTTGTTGCAGATCGCGACGACATCGTTTGATGTGGCCACGTACGAGGTATGGGCGCCTCTGGCTGCCGGTGCCCGGCTGGTGCTGGCGCCCGCGGTGGACTACACCCCGGCCGATATCGCCACCTGGGTGCAAGAGCACCAGGTCACCGTGCTGCATGCGACCGCGTCGTTGTTCGCGCTGCTGGTGGATCACGAGCCGCAGCTGTTCGACCGCCTGCGGCGCTTCCTGACCGGTAGCGAGACGGTCTCTCCCCGGCACGCGGCCCGTGTGCTGGAGCGCTGCCCGCAGCTGGAACTGGTCAACTGCTGGGGACCCACCGAGACGACCACCTTCTCCGTCTGCGGCCCCTACACCCGCGACACGCTACCCACGGGGCCGCTGCCGTTGGGCAACCCGCTGGTCAACACCCAGGTATGGGTACTGGACGACACCGGCCGCCCGGTCCCGATCGGCACACCCGGGGAACTGTATGTGGCCGGTCCCTGCCTGGCCCGGGGGTATCTGAACAACCCGGCCATGACCGCCGAACGGTTCCTGCCCCACCCCACCCAGCCGGGCATGCGCCTGTACCGGACCGGCGACCGCGGCATGTGGTCGGCAGACGGCCGGGTGGAGTTCCTCGGCCGCGTCGACCACATGGTCAAGGTCCGCGGCTACCGCGTCGAACTCGGCGAGGTCGAAACCGCACTACGCGCCCACCCGCTGATACGGGAATGCACCGTCGTGGCCTGTGACGACGGGTTCGGGCACACCGACCTCGTGGCCTACGTGGTGCCCGACGGCGAGGGTGTGCCGGCCGATGATTTGCGCCGGTGGCTGTTGGAGCGGCTGCCGACGTTCATGGCGCCGCGGTGGTTCGTCTTCCTGGCCGCGCTGCCCCTGACGTCACGGGGAAAGGTGGATCGGCGGGCCCTGCCGGCGCCGTCGACCGAGCGCCCCGAACTCGTGCAGGAGTTCGTCGCCCCCATGGCCGGACTGGAGGAGTCCCTGGCCGGCATCTGGTCTCGGGTCCTGGGAGTGGACCGGGTCGGCCGCCACGACAACTTCTTCGACCTGGGCGGCGACTCCATCCGCAGCGTCCAGGTCCTTGGCAAGGCACGGGAGACAGGACTCGGGTTCGCCCTGCAGGACCTGTTCCAGAATCCGACGCTTGCCGGACTGGCCAGAGCGGTACGGCCCGAGACCGACGCGGCCCGCGAGCCGGCCCGCGAGCCGTTCTCGCTGGTGCCGGCCGAGGACCGGGAGCGGCTGCCGGAGGGCCTGGCGGACGCCTACCCGATGGCCGAGCTCCAGGTCGGCATGGTCTACGAGATGGAGCTCGACCCCGACCGGCGGCCGTACCACAACGTGCACAGCCTCCGCATCGCCGGGTCCTTCGACGAGGAGCGGTTCCGGGAGGCGGTGGCCCGGGTGGTGGACCGGCATCCGATTCTGCGGACCTCGTTCGACCTGAGCGGCTACAGCGAGCCGATGCAGCTGGTCCACCCCACCGTCGAGGTGCCGTTCACGGCCGTGGACCTGCGCGGCGCCGACGTCCGGGAGCAGCAGGCGGCGCTGACGGAGTCCGTCCGCGGACAGCAGCGGGATGCCTTTGATGTTTCCGTCGCACCACTGTTCCGGATGGCGGTGCACATCGTCGACGACGACGCCTTCCAGTGGACGGTGACCGAGCACCACGCGATCTTCGACGGCTGGAGCCTGGCCTCCACCTTGACGGAGATCAACGCCCTGTACCGCGCGTTGCTGACGGGCGAGGACCCGGCCGTGGAGCCGTTGCGGTCCACGTACCGCGACTTCGTCGCCGCCGAGCGTGCGGCGCTCCGCTCCGAGGACAGCCGGGGATTCTGGCTGGAGCGGCTGGCCGACCGGCCCGACGGCCGGTTGCCGCGCTGGCCCGCCGGCCTCGCCGCACCGGGGATCGGTGAGGTCGTCGAGGGAGAACGGCACGAGCGTGACGAGAGCCAGGGGCATGGTTCCCTGACCACGGTCCTGTCCGAGGATCTGCTGACCCGCCTGGAGGAGTTCGCCAGGCGTTGCGGGGTGCCGTTCAAGACGGTGGTGCTGGCGGCGCACCTGCGGGCGCTCGGGCTGGCCACCGGCAGCCCTGACGTGGTCACGGGACTGTCTTCGAACGGTCGCCTGGAAGAGGCCGACGCCGCCGAGGTGTGCGGCCTGTTCCTCAACACCGTGCCGTTGCGGCTCCGGCTGCCCGAGGG
>NZ_JBIUTQ010000032.1:0-35859 GCF_044741965.1 Streptosporangium sp. NPDC087985 | reverse complement strand
GCACAGCCTCGTCCTTGAACTCCTGGCTGAACCTACGCCTGGAACCTTTCGGCACGTTTCCATCTCCTTCGAACTGTTACCACCCTAGCGAGTGGTCTGTCCGGAATCTCTGGAGCACCTCAAACACAATGGGGGAACCCTCGAGATCCAGAACCCTGACCAGGAGACACGCGCGTCCTACCGGCGGGCGATGCACGCGGCCAAACAACACAACCTGGTACCCGCAGGTTTCCATCTACGGCACACCGGCCGAAATGGCGGCGATCTGATCATCCGGCTCTTCGACGACGCGCATCCGAACGAGACGGACTGGAACCGCATCCGCCTCAGTGCACGCGACAAGGTCACCGATGCCGACGCGCTGGGCAAGCTGCTTCGGGATCATCCCGAGGTACTGGCCGTCTCCGAGGCACTCAGGCCCCGGGCCATCGACCTGGTCAAGTCCCTTGCAGAAGAAGCCCGCCGCCGCGGCCACAAACTCGCGATGTCCAAGAAACGCAAAGCTCGCGGACTGTACATACAGGCCGGTACGGGGCAGTACCCGGTTGCCGTCAAAGAGGAACAGGACCAGGTAGTCCGCGAGCCAGGTCCCGAGGAAAAACGCCGAAGACCTTATGCCTGGCAGCGAGTCCCCGTGCAATACGAGTCCGTACCAACGGGACGCCTTCGCCTGGAGTTACCCCAGTCGCCACATAGCCGACGCGACCAGTGGACGGATAGTTCGCGCTCGCTGGTGGAAAGCAAAGTACGCGAGGTCGTCAAGGAGATCGAGCATCGCGCCGGGGCTGCGGAACAGGCTGCCCTCGCCCAGAGACAGCAATACGAGGAGTGGCTCGCCGAACAAGAATGAGAAGAAGCCGCGAAGCGGGCGCGCTGGGGGGCCGCGATGGTGCAGGCCCGGAGCCGCGCAGTTGATGACTACCGCAACACGACATTCGCCAATGCCTTGGATGCCTGGGGGGCGGCCAGCGAAATCCGCGAATTCTGCGCCGCGCTCGACCAAGCCGCGGCTGGCTGCCAGGAGCCAGGTGAAGCCGAACTCCTGCGACCCTGGATCGAGTGGGGACACGCGATCGCCGACCGCATGGATCCACTCCGCGGTCCATCCCGTCTCGCCCACGCGGGCTTCGACAAGGACCCAGCCCCAGACGACCTACGCCCTTACCTCGGGGACTGGAGTCCCCATGGCCCCCAAAAGGAGTATTACCGACCTCAATCCGAACAGCGAACACAGGTCAGCGATGCCTACCGCGAAAGCTGGTCACATGGACGCCGAGGTCGGCCTCAATGGTGGCGGCGATAGCGTGACATTTGCGGGCCCTCAACTCCGACACTGCACGCTGGACCAGCCCACCCAGACGTTCGACCTCGGCCCGTAAGGCCTTGAGCTCGTCATAACGGTCGATGACTTCCTTACCGCACCACTCATAGAGTGTGCCGACGACGGTCTCCAACCGCTCCAGTTCGCGGTTGGTCTTCTCATGTCCGTACCAGGACTCGTTCCGGCGTTGTGTCTTCAGCGCTTCTTCCTGCTTCGCCATGGCCTTGAGGATGTCTCCACCCAGAACCTGGGCCACTCGCATGGCCACCTGACGAGTCGTCGGCCACGAAGCGACATAGGTTCCGAATCTGTCCTCAAAGGCCAGCGGCTCCTTACGCAGTTCCTGAGGGTCGAGATCAAGCCACGACGCCACCCCATCGAGATCGGCGATCTCCATCACTCCGGCATCCGCGACAGCATGCCGGAGACGAATCCTGTTCTTCGGCCGAACATGACCGAAGAGCAGCTTGGCCACCTCGAATTCCGCGCTACCTCGAACCTCACGTGAGCTTTCAATCGCTGCCGCCCACCGGCGATCGTCATCAAGGAACGCCCCGACGTCAGCCCACGGAGCGACCAGTTGACCACGCGCCACCCACTCCTGCAGCCCGGCCTCCTCGCCATCGAGGAAACGTACATGCAGATCGCCGTGTTTTCGCGGCCCATCGACCCGGACCACCTCCACCTGGTAAACCCGCCCCCCGACGACCTTCGGCTGATCTCTGAACCCCCAGACATCACCGACGTCCATAAACCTGCTCACCTTTCAAATCCGGCAAATGCTACCCTTTCAAGACATTCACCCTTAGCGCTTTGGTGAATCAGCCCGGTAGCGCACCCTCGGATGAATGTAGCGGCAGCTCATGCCAAACTACGGCACGAATGTCCCCGTCAATTCATCTGAACAGAAATACAGAGCCGCTCGACGAGAAAGTGTGGGAGAGAGGCATTCACGGATGGGTGCTATCACAGGGTCGAGCAGCCTTTGAAGATCATTTACTGCGCTGGCATCGATCGTTCCCCCTGAGATGGGAGTCAGACTCGACCCTCCTGTCAACATAGCGACACGTGGCCTCGGCGGATCCCGGTGGTGCACGTCCGCGCCAACGGGAGCGGACGAGTGAACATCGCCGCCCTGGTCTACTACAAGAGCGGCGAACGTTCGCGGCTCATCTACCAGCCGCTGAAGGGTTGTATCCCGACCGACTCAGAGCTTCTTCCAGCGCTGGGTAGCTGTAGTACTCACCTTCGCCTTCCAGCGCTCGAACGTTGGTTAGGAACTCGCCGAACACGGGGGCGCGTTGGGGACCGAGGTGTGATGTGCCGTGGAAGAGGAGTACGGCGAGATTCGGCATGTCTGCCGCGGTCCGGCACTCTGAGTTTTCCCACCAGCCGTTCAAGGCTTCTCGCAAGGTCTCGATGGTCAGGAAAGGAGCGTGTTGGACGAGTATCCGCCCAGCCTGCTCACCCGTACGCCAGCTGCCAGCTTCGTCGATGAATTGGACCACCGCCGACACGAAGTACGGGTCGGGATGCATGGTGGCTACCCCGAGACGATGGGTCCAGGACAGCTCGGTGAACCGCGTTTCCAGCACTGACAATCGTTCGCGCGCGTACGGGCTCCGAACCAGGGCAATGGCAGCAGCCGTCGCGGGGGGGAAGCGGCTCCCACTCGACGGGGGTGGACAACTTGGCCACCATCTCCTGAAGCCGTGTGGCCAGTGCCTGGTCCACCATGCTCCAGAAGAAGTCCTGGTCTCCCAACCGCACCGAGGCACGCAGCTGGGCGGCACCTTCGAGCACCTGGAACCTCTCGCTTTGCGCGGAAATGGCCGAGCGGACCAGCTCTCGGTCCCGCTGCGCGAAGGCGATCAGGGCCAAAGCCATCCTGTCGGAATGTTCAGCGGCAGGCAGGCGCCCGTCGGGATCGAGTTCAAGCAGGGCATGCTTGGCGGCGAAACTGACGATGGTTTTGCGAGTCGCAGTTCGGACCCGGTCGAAGAAGGTGGCCTGCATGTGCGGATACGTAGGCACGAAGAACGGGTCGCAGATGTAGGTGCTGAACTCGTCGACGACCTTGCGGCCCTGTGTCGGAGGATGGGTGAGCAGGGTCGCCAGCGCGACAGCCAGATGGCCTCGGGCGACTTCTGGCCGTGGCTCGTAGACGTCCCCGAGCGTGCGCAGCGAAGGATGCGCGCACAGGTTGCGATCCTCGCGGATACGCTCCAGCTCGCGTGAGCCGATCGAGTCGATGAGCTCGAACTCCACGGCCTTGTCCAGCAGGCTCGCCTCGATGGCCTGCATGGCCCGTACGCCTTCCTTGCTCAATCCCTTCTTCTGGGCATCGGACAGCGCGGTGCGGAACGAGACGGCCTGACCGTCACCGTCATCGGCCAGCCGCACGAGCTTGGTGATGATGTCGGCGGTAACGGCGCTCCACGTCGTGGTGATGCAGGCGCGGATCGCGCCGGCGTTGTAGCAGCGCCAAGCCTCCTCGACCAGCGGTCGAACATCCGGACCCCATACCTGGCCGATCAAGCTCTCCACGTCTGCCACCACGCCATTCTTCACCCAAGCGGACCACACCAAGAACATCTTGGGCATTCCACGCACCTGGACTCTGGCTCGTTCGGTAGTTGCAATGAAGTCTTCACTGAAGTCTGCTAAGGGTATGTCGAGACGTTTGCTGTCCGTTGAGCACACCAAGATCCGGGCGCTGCGCGAGCAGGCTGGACTCACGCCACAAGAGCTTGCTGATCGCGTGGGGGTCACATATCGCCTGGTGGTGTACTGGGAGGAGGGCAGGTATGCGCCCGAAGCCAGAAACATGAGACGTCTCGCTCATGCTCTCGGCTGCGCCACTGCCGATCTCACGGGTACGCGCAGCGGAACCGAGATGTTGGTTGACCTCCGGTATGCCGCTGGTCTCACGGCGGAGGAGGCCGCCACCCGACTTCGCGCCACTGCCGTCGGCGGTGAGCTGTTCGTGGACGCCCACAAGATCCGCAGCCTGGAGCGGAATCGTCAGGTGTCTGGGTGGAACTGGAGGAAGCCGGAGTGCACAGGGCGGCTTGTACAGCAGTTGGCCGCCTTGTACGAGGTGCCAGTACGTATGGTCATGGATGCCTGGATGCGTACTCGGCCCATGGATGAGCCTCCGAGCCTGCCCGAACATGAGCGGCACGGTCCGCCGACCTCAGCAGTCGTGGGCTGGGACAGTTTGAACGATCGGCAGCGGGTCTATCTTGGTGAGATCCTGCGGGACGACCGTATGACCGAAGCTGAAATGTGGATGCGCCGTCAGAACCAGGCCCGGGTTCCACCGGCCAGGCTGTGGCGGAGGCTACCGTTTTCTCTCGACGCACCCGCCAAGCTGGTCGGTCACACTCGCCTTCAGTTGCGCCTGCGGAGCGTCGGCGTTCACGATCAGGGCGCCGGAGCCACTCTCCACGCCCTGGAGCGACTGGGCTTGGTCAAGGTGGCCAAGGACCGCGTGGAGATTCCCGGGGTCGGCGAGGTGGATCGCACTCTGGTGGAGATCACTCGCCGGGGCCGTGCCTGCGCGCGTGCTGGGCTGGGGGAACCTGCAGAGCCGGCGACACCCTCACATCTTCTGTCCGAATGGCTGTGGGGTGTCCTGCTGCGTGTCGCCGGCGCCGGCATGGAAGGTCTCCATGAGAGCGAGTTGGCTGGTAAGTCTTTGTTCTATCTGGCTGTCGGCTACCGGCCCAAACGGCAAGCACATCCCAGTAGAGGATTTATCGAACTGCGTCCCCTGATGGCGCCAGGTGATACGCACGTCCTCGAATACCGGTGGCACGCCACCGCACTCGGACGGCAGCATATTGCGGCTTATCTGCACATATACACAGACATATATCCGAATGTCGCGCCTCCACCATAGTGATCATTTAGGGCGGCCCGAAGCTGTTCCGGCTTTTGTCGGCCCCGTGCTCTACGGTGTCTCCGGTGACAACCCATGCCGACGATGACGGCCTGACGTTCTCTCATTTCGAGGCGTTCCGCCTAATCAACTTCGCCTTCATCAAAGCCTGCGAGACGATCGCGACCCCGGGCCTGAACCCTAGGCACCGGGCCGAGAAGCTGATGCAGTACCACGGCGACCTACTCGCCGCGTACGGCCCTGGAGTGCCGTTGTCGTTCGGTGAGTTCCGCGAAAGACTGCGCGGCCCGATCGACGGCCTGCTCCCGCCGTGGCTGGACCGCTCGGGCTTCGACGATCTCAACTTCCCTGTCGTCGATGCCGAGGGTTGCGTCACTGCCGACGCCTTCGACCTGCAGTGGGAGATCTCTCAGCTGCACCGGATCTTGAAGCGGCTTCAGAGGACCGGCCGGATGCGATTCACAGAGGAGCAACTCCAGGACGAGATCGATCAGGATCAGATGTACGAGATCCTCAAAGGCCGCGGCGACACCCAGTACGTCAAGGACCGTTCCACACTGGTGGAATGTCCTGCCGGCACGGTCGCTGAGCTGAACGGGCGCGGCCTACCTCTCAACGCGATCGCCTACTACGAGGCGATCCCCTACCACGCCATCTATCGCACCTGGTGGTTCCCCTGCACCGTGTGCAAGTGGCCCATGAAGATCAGCAAGCGGATGGGCGCGGGCCGCGAGTACTATCGCGTCGGCTGCCTCTACGCCCGTCACGCCGAGATCGGTGCCAGTTTCATGTTCCGGCCGACATCCGGAGATGCGCCACAGCTGCACTCTGACAGCCCCGACACTCCCGCTCCGCGCGAGGCGGCACTCGCGCTCGGCGCTGTCGGTGCCGTGCCGGAGGCGAAGCCAGTGGAGGGACATCTGGCCCTCAAACGCGGAGTGTGGCGTTACACCTGTGTGCCGGGCCTGCACGAGTTGCGTTTGCACTCCGTCCTGCGTGAGCGGCTGGCCGCCAATCAGGCAGATGTGGACGAGGCCGTCAGGCTCTGGCCGATGAGCGATGCGTACGACCATCGCATCGAGGTCAAAGGCCCCGACGGGAGCACTCACGTCTTCACCGTGGATGTGAAGGACTACACCCACGGCCGTGTCCTGGCGCAGAGCCTGCATCGCAATGAAGGCGACAAGGGCGGCGCCGAATGGCTCGTCATTCCCGACCACCGAGCTGACCAGATCCCTCTTCTCACTGTGACCTGCGACAAGTACAGAATGAAGGTCGCGACCATGACCGACTTTGCCCAGCTGGTCTGCCGGAGCGCCGGGGTGGAGTGGGCATGAGTCAGATGACTGCCAAGGACGCTTTCATTCATGCCGCGCTGGCCCTCGCCGCCGAATACTTCCCAGAGCAGGACGACAACGGCAAGCCTGTGGCCTCCTTCCGCCACGCAGCTTTCTTCGCCAGCTGCAAGCCACAGGCGTGGGGGCGATGGAACGAGCTGAGCAATGAGGAACGGCTGCTCGTAGCGGAGGTGATGAACCTCAGCAACCCCGACCTCGTCGACGAAAACCGTTTCGCCACCGCCGCGCGGATTCTCCTGGGAGCCCTGGACTCCGAGCACGAGGATGAGGAGATCCCCCTCAACCTGTTCACCCTGGTCGGGGATCCGCTCACTGCGACAGCGGCCCATCCCCATCTGGGAGAGGACTACATTGGCTACGCCAATCGCCTTCTCGCTCCCTTCCGCCGACCCAGCAGCCGGCGAAAGCCCCACGACTTCGCAGCGCCGGGCAAGACATACGAGACGAGCGAACGCACCGAAGGCAATGAGGTCGTTCACGGACGCGTCACCATCCCCCGCTTTCCCGCTTTCACCCAGCCGCTGGGCCACGACTCGCTTCCCGCCCTCACCACCCGGCCTGGCCTGGGTTCGGTCCCAGTGCCCGTTCAGGAGCTCAAGGACATCGCACGACTCCTGGACACCCAGTACAACGGCACGAAAACAGGCCCCTGGTTGCACAGGGTGCTGACGGGACTGCTCGACCGGCTCAAGGCTCGCGATACGGACAACGTCAACATGCTGGACCTCCTGACTGGCCGAACACAGATCTTCCATGCACCTACGGGAACCGGTAAGTCTGTACTGGTTCGCCTCTTGGGCTCCTGGGCTGCGCTTAACGACTACCGCGTCACTCTCCTCGTCCCCGACGTCAAAGCCACGCTCGCCTCAGCTTGGGATATCAACCGCGACCTCGAGATACTGCACAGGGAAGACAAGACCAGCCATCTCGCGACGTGCGCCCCACTGATGTCGCCGTCCTCGCGGTACGAGCGGGCCCTCAAGCATGCGTCTTTGGTCAAGGAAAACCCCGAGGCTCCCGGGGAATGGGGCAAGCGAGGGCACCGTGACGTCGATCACCTCGCCTACGGATGCGCACAGCAGCACTGGCTCGAATCCGCCGGCATCTACCGTCCCGGCAAGGAGAACTGCCTGAGCCTCCACAGCGGCGGAGAGACATTGGCCTGCCCCTGGATCCCGACCTGCGGCAAGTTCACACCCGCCTACCGGGCTGCCCATGCCACGGTGATCGTCACGAATCACCATAACTTCATCCAAGGCACCATGCGGGTGGGCATCCAGATCGACGGACGCCCGGTCCGTTCTGTCACCGTCCGCGAGTTCGTGCTCCGCGCCAGTGACTTCGTCATCATCGACGAGATCGATGCCTTCCAGTCCGTCGCCGTAGATCGGTGCGCCACCACAGTCGACCTGCACTCCCGGCGCCCGTGGACCGCAGAACCGCAAATTCTCGACACTGCGGCCAAGCATCTTCCTCTGCGGTATGAGGACCAGCTCATCGAACCGGTCAGCCACGTCCGGCTCATGGCCGAGTCATTGCTGACCGGACTGTGCACCAAGGTATTCCGGCTCAACCACCGCGACGACTCTAAAGTCCCGAGGCTGCGACACGAATATGACTACGAAGGATGGCGCCTGGCTCGCGCCAAGGATCGCGAACTCATACGCCTGCTCTTCCCCGAACATCAGGTGGGCGATGGAGAGCCGCTTCCGAGCGATGCTATCGATCGGCTCAACGCTCTCGTCCCGGCCCCCGACTTCGGTGCAGACGACGAGGCGGCTCCCACACCCATACTTCTGGACCCCGAATGGGAGCGCGTCGGGCGCATCCTCGGGACAGCCGTGTCACCACGCGGCATCAACCAGCGCGACGAACTCAAACTCAGGCTGCACGAGGCACTCACGCCGATGATCAGTGACGGCCGTGCACGCAGCCAGGCCATCGACCACCTCCTCATCCGCACCTTGATGAGCGAACTAGACTGGTCTCTTGCCCGGCTGCGCGACACCGCCCAGTCTCTGCGTCACTCCGGCTTACTTTCCGCCAACCGCATCATCGATACCATGCACTCCGGCGGCATCGCCGACGTCCTCCCGCATGGGATGATCGGCAGGCCGATCAACGGATATCGGGTCACCGGTATGAAGAACCCGGAGAAGGACGCCAAGCTTTCCACGCAGCATATGGCTGGCGACCCGCACACCTATGTATCAGAGCTCGGTGGGCTGGTCTCCCTGATCACCGCGGGCGTGGAGCGGCCTATCTTCGGCCTTTCCGCCACCGCCTACTTCCCGCAGGCGGTCAAAGAACACGTCCACGCGCCCGTCATGTGGTGGATGACCGACGCCCAAGAGGAATCGATCTTGGTCGAGTCCTCGGCTGTCACTTATGGGGATGGCCACAGAAAGACTGGGGAACGCATCCCGATCGCTGGCCAGTTCCCTTCGGACAAACCCGAAGCCCTGCGAGAAATCGGCGAGCGCCTGTACGAGACGAAATTGTCCAAGAAACTCGCACGCCTGGCCAAGACCGATGAAGATCGTGCACGAGTGATCCTTACAGCCAACAGCTACGAGCAGTGCGGCCACATCGCCACCGGCCTCGCCAAGGCGAAAGGGCTCTCTCACAAGGTGTGCGTCCTCGTCCGAGAGGAAGACCGTCTTAGCAACGTCCGCCATCTCCCCGACCCGTCGCTGGTCCGCCGCATCACGGTCGAAGAGGTCGAGGAATTTCCCCAATTCGGCGACATCCTGATTGCTCCACTGGCTAACATCGCCAGAGGACTTAACATCGTCGTCAATCTTCGTTCAGCTATCCACTCCATCTATTTGTGTGTGAGGCCCCCGCTGATCATCGATGATCCTGCTTGGATGTACGGCAGCGTCAACGCAGCGGGCATTAACTCACTACCCACGTCAGGCGCCGCAGATCCAACCGAGGTTCTGCAAACGGCCCGCACCGCAGCACGAGATCACCTGGCCACTATCATGCGTTCCTCTCCGCAGCTGTCGACCATGGACCTCATCCTTCAAGAGCAAATGGTCGCCGGAATGCTGGTGTCCCTCATCCAGCTCGCTGGCCGAGCTCGACGCGGCGGCACCAATATGGAACTGCACTTTGTGGACTATGCCTTCCACGATGAGACTTGGAGTTCCGACCTGGCCAGCATCATCGAACGCATGGCCTCGCGATGGCTGCCAGAAGAACGCCGGCAGATGGCCGAACTGTACGGCGAAGCGGTCAATGCCTTCCTAGGCTACGCAGGCGTCGACCTCACCCTTTCCACATAGCCCAGCGCTTCATCCCGAAAGAGTCACAGCATTGAGCGACAGCACTGCTGCCCTTCCGCGGGCCCTCACCCTGCGCTGTACCCCCGAACTCGTTCAGGGTCAGAAGGTGTACGTACGCAACTTCTCGCGGAGCGTGCGTGATGAATGGGAGAAGCTGAGAGGGGACGGGGACGATGAGAAGAGGAACCTTCCTTACTCAACCGCCATCACTTATCTGAAGATCAAAACCGGCGGCTACGTCCACCTCGACCGAGGCCTCGGCTTCCTGGTCTCGCTGGAGAAGATCGACGACGACACCCTGCGCCGTGTTTTCCGGTGCATCGTCGGCTACAGCAAGGGGCTGTCCACCGATCAGGCCATCCTTCTAGACGTCCCGCTGGTGGCCGATGCCATCGCGAGCACGCCTGAGGTGGAGTTCGAGATGGCACGGTCTCTCAAACCGATGCAGGGCAGGCAGCCTCAGTGCCCTGCCTGGATGTACGTGGCTGTGCCTTGGGTGGTCTCCAAGAAGCTCGCTGAGCAGAAGTTCACCATCTATGACCTCGTTCCGATCACTAAGCAGGTTCCTGCCAAGGAGACGGACGGCTCTCTCAAATTGGACGCTGACGGCCGGCAAGTCTTCAAGAACCGCACGATGGGCTGGAAGGCCAACCCGAACAAACGGGAGGTCACGTACCTCCCCGACAGCAGTGGTGGGTTAATCGCTTGGGACCACCCCTTCGGGCGCAAGTACAACATTCGTGACGACGGGACCGTGGTGAACGACGCCACCGCAGCCCAGTACGCGATGTCCAGATTCTCTGTAGTCATGAAGACCGTGCCCAACGTCGTCGACCCCGTCATCTTCCTGGACGCGCACGTAACCCGCGTTCACAGCAACATGGTCTTCGCCAAGTCGACGAACATCTACCAGGGCAGCGATGGTCTTCCGATCCTCTACACCGAACTGGTGCGCAGCGGTAGCGTCCGAGAAGTCAACCATCGGGCGCTGGAGTTGCTCGCGCGCGACAAGATGGACGTCAGTCTTTTGCAGGAACTTCAGGTGCGTGTCACGCAAGAACGGACTGTGCTCGAGAAGGCCGCCGCCAATGGGGAATTCCCGTCGTTCATCACTCCCGACGCCGGAACTATCCGCCCCCTCATGCCGAAGAACGACAACTTCGCCGTGGGCACGGGACCAGGAACCCTTCACCTGCGGCTTCTAGCCGAGCATGTCACCAAGGTGCTCGGCGAGAAAACCAGCTGGGTGAGCTTCGCGGTGGAACCGATGATCTTCGAGCCGCGCCCCACAGACAAACAGAAGATGTCTCCTCAGGAACGGGCTCAACGGATCGAAGCCGGCGAACTCCTCCACACCATCGGCTTTCCCTCACCCGAGGAGATAGCCGCTTCCGTCAACGCTCAAGGCTTCGATCACCTGCGGATCGTATGCCTCTGGTATCGCCACAGCACCCGCCTGCGCATGATCAATGCGCTGTCCCTGGCCTTCCCTGACAGCCCGTCAATCGGTGATCCGCAGTCAGGCGAAGAGGTCCTCCTCGTTCCCGGCATCAGCGTGGTATTCCGCAAGGCTGAACGCTTCCTGTCACACGGCGATGACATCAACCGAGTCGAGGAGTTCAGATCCTTCGAAGGCGACTTCGCTGGTAGCGGCTCGAACGTGATGGTCGCTGCCTGGTGCGAGACCGAGATCCCGCTTGTGAAGAGGAGAGAAGGAGAGAAGCGGAACGCCTACTTGCTCCGAAAGGAGCGGTATGACGGAAAATTCCAAGTCCGCCGCCTTCTGGCCAAAAAGGACTTCGTCTGCCAGTTCACGAAAGGGATGAAGCAGGGGGCGTTCGGAAATCCCAGCACAGAGATCAGCCCTCCGATGCCGGGGAAAGATCACGCCGCTTACATGGCGCTAATGGATCTGTATCGCTCGCTTGGCATCATCGACCAGCGCCTAGCGCGAGCCATCGCCAAGGACAAGAAGGGGAAAGAGGCCGGAAGTATCGTCTACTGCGGTATCCACGTGCGCCGACAGGCAAAGACAGTCGACGACAAACAGACCAAGCGAATTGTCATCGCCACTGCACTGTTCCCTCCTGAAGAGGAGGGCGGTGTCTGGACAATGCGAGCGTGGACGCCACTAACAGGTTCGTGGCTGCCCTACCGACAGGCGATCAACGCTTTCCACGCCAGTGACTACGCACTTCATGTCGACGGGAAGGCCAAGACGGACAAGGAACGCTGGGCAGAGGCAGCGACCCACGTCGAAGACGCGCTCGCCAGCCTCGTCCGAGACGAGTTGGAACCCGGCATGAGCTACGTCGTCATGGTCGACGGGCTTGCCTGCCGTCGAATGTGGACGGGCCTGCACAACGAGAACCAGAGCTACAACGAAGACGACATCACCGATCCGCGCACCTGGCTGCCAGGGCATGGCAAGGGCAAGAACGCACCGCGCAAGAAGCCGAGCGCCGTCATCCGGATGAACGTCGAACCCAAAGAGGTTCCTCAGTACGTTCCTGTTGCTCGTGAGAGCGAATCGGATACCGAGCCGGATTTGATCGATTTCACATCGGCCAAGCTGCACCGCGCCGAGGTTGACTTCGGAGACCCCTTCTGGGTTCTCTTCAACATTCCGCGCAACTACCAGGCAAAGGGCGGAGACTTGGGCAGGACCTTCACACGTTGGGACGCAGATCCGGGCCGGGCCGGCGACGTCGGGGAACGGGAGACTAACCAGCTCAAAACCCCGTGGTATGCCATCACGGCAACCGAGATCTACCCTGTTGGTATCGGCAAGGGCGTCGACAAGGCGATGCTTGCTCGGGCGACCGCGCGTCTGTGCCACCAGACCATCGCCTGGTCTGACCGTTCCCGTTATCCCGTGCCTCTGCATGCAGCGAAACAGATGGATCTCGACCATCCTCAATACCGACGGTCAGCACCGCCCGAGGAGCAGGAAGACGATGCTGCCGACGAATAGGCTGCGCTAGCTCGACTGCCGAACAAGTCGCATTCGGAGGACTTGCCCGCGGCTGATTCGGCAGTTCAGAATGCATGTGAAACAGCCCAGATAACACGATCTCGTTTCGGCAAAGGAGGGCTGGTAATGACTGGTTGCTCGGCGGTTGCTTATTGGTACGCGATACGGGGCGGCATTGCGCATCACCGGCGGGGACTTTGGCAGCGGCAAATCCGGGCGATCTAATAGAAATAGACAGTCTTCGGCATTGGACGACAGTAAAACTGCGAACTTTTAATCCGTAGGTTCAGGATTCGAATCCCTGGCGCCCCACCACCTCACATACCAGATCGCTTTTTCCCAAAGCGGAACTGCTACCTGGCGTCACCTCCTCCATTGAGGAGGAGGATCTCTAGCTTGTCGGTGACGTATCCACACGAATGATTACCGTTTCTTCGGACGTACGAATCCTCTAGTCGCAAGCGGAGTTCGGCTGCACGCGCCCATGCTCCGCGGAACCCAAATTGATCTTGGTGTCAATCCTGGGTCGCGATAAATGCCTTATCGCGACCCAGAACCTTAATCGTTTCAAGATGGGAAGCCGCCCGATGACCAGGCTGGACGACTGGAGGACGGCCTGACCACCCCGTTATCGATGTCCTTCATTACGCTGCCTCAGGCCTCGCTCGTGCCGGTTGAACGGAGGCCGCCCAGCGGCGGCACGACACTCCCCGAATCAGCCACCTCGGCACTCTTCGCCTTGATGGCGTGGGCCCGCTCCTTCTCCACCTCGGTGATGATCTCCTCGGCCTCACGCTGTTCCAGTCCCCACCGGCTCATCAGCGGGCGTCGGCCGACCCGCTGATTGCCCTCACTAAGGCTCTCGATATAGGTGAGCCGCGCCGCCTCGTACCGGTCGGTGGGCAGCACCGGCACCACGCGTTCCACCTCGACGAGAGTCTCAACGGGCTGGCACATGTGCTCCTTGGTCAGCGTCTCGATGGACGGTTGCCGGGTGTTCCGGACGATCCACATGAGCAGTTCGTAGGCGCCCGCGAAGGCCAGCGGTGCCAGAGCGCTGACCAGGCGCGATCCGAGTCCGCCGGACCAGCCGTGCGCCACGTTCGCAGCCAGCGTCACCGCCCCGCCCAATGCAAGCGCCACCCACGCCAGCACCGGCACACGTAGCCGACGACGCGAGCAGTAGACCATCACCAGCGACGCCATGACGATCACACCGTCGGACATCGCCGGATACAGAATGGCCATGTCGTGCCGCTCACCCAGAGCGATCGCCAGACCGTAGAAGTGGTGGTACGAGACGTAGGCGGCCGCGCCAGCGACCGCCAGCAGGACAGCCACCGCAAAGCCCAGGATGATCCGATCCCCGTACCGATCACGCTGAGTACGCTCGACCCAAGCCCCTTCGACCGGAATCACCTCCCCGGCAATTTCTGGTGTCGAGGGGCGGCGCACGGCTTGGCTTCCGGGTTGATCAGGTTGCTGGGATGCAGGAAGGGGTTCGGTGCTGCGATCACCGAGCTCCTGCCCCCTTACCACCGCTGCCCTGAGCGCAGTTGAGATCGTCTGCTGAGGATCCTGAACTGGCGGTTGTTGGGCTTCCCCGGCATGGGCGTGTGCCGCAAGGTAGGACCCAATCTCGTTGAGGTGGGTGTGGGCACCGCCCCCTCTCTGCGCGCCTATTCTGGGCATGAGAGGTCCAGCCACGGAGCGTCGGTGCTGCTCAGGAGATGGGCGAACGGTTCAAGTCCCCCCTCCGACACGAACTCCCATCTGCCGAGCGCCGCTCCCGCGTCGCTGCCACGCCCCCGGGCGGGACCTCATGGCCTATGCCGGATCTGCCGTTTGGCCCGCAGGCGCAACACCAAGGTGCGAATGTAATGCACGGTGCGCGCTGCTGCGAGGCTGGTGGTGACCAATAATCGTCATTCCGGGCGCGCCTGGTCCGGGTACTGCTCCTGTGGCGGCCCGGGGGACCCTCTGCGTCCGCAGCGCTCTTCGGCGCCTCGGCCGTCCGCTCGCAGCGGTCGCGAGGGGGGCGGTACGCGCGCGCCAGCTTACCGCGGTCGCGGCGAGTCACGTCGCATACGAACTGATCAGCGCGATGGCGCCGGGTTCCTGAGCCGCCCGAACTCGGCCTGTGCGGGTCGAGGAGCGGCGCGTGCGCCGCGTCTCGAGACCCAGCCGCCGGTTTCGATACGCGCCTGCGGCGCTACTCGACCCACGCAGCGCGTCAGCCGAGCGCGAGCGACACCCCTGCCACGACGGTGTACGCCGTCACCGCGGCCAGGATGATCGCGAGCGTGCGCCAGCTCTCGCGGGCGCGGAGGCACTGCGCCCCGCCGAGCGCGAACGCGAGGCCGAGCAGCACGAAGCCGATGACGTCGTCCTCGCGCGGGTTCTCGATGATGCCGCCGGCGAGCCGCCAGACGATCGCGCCGACCGCGATGAGGGCTCCCGCGACGACGAGCGCCCAGAGCGCCGCGAGGAGCAGCCCGCGCGGTCGGTCCTCCGACGCGACACCGCCTGCGGGCAGGCTGCGGCGGTCGGGCGCGAGGAGCACGGTCGGCACGACGAGCAGCGCGAGCCATCCGACCGCGAAGATCGCGGCGCCGACGAGGTCGTGACCCTGGATGACCGACGAGACCACGCTGGTGATGCCAATCGCCGCGACCATCGCGACGAACCAGGCGGTGAGCGTCGACCGCCGGCGCGGCAGTACGGCGAGGGCGATGCCCGCGGCGCCGACCGCGCCCATGACCGCGGCGCTCACGGTGTCGGCCGTCCGGTGCAGTTCCGGCGTGCGGGTCCAGCCGTGGTCTGTGGTGTCGGCGAAGCTCACCCACGGCGTGAAGATCGACAGCCACACGCCGAATCCGACGATGAGCAGCAGCGCGATCGCGGCGACGATGATGCGGAACGCGATGTGGCGACGGACTCGCGTGGGTGACGCGGGCGCGGACGGAAACGCTTCGGCGGACAGGGACATGGGATCTCCTTCGGATCATGAACTGGTGGACTGGGTCGTGCTCGACCAGCGTCGCGGCGCGGGGGCGCCCCGGAACAGGGCGAGGGAACCCGTCGACTCGGGCGATGTGCCCGGCCGAACGGGACACTGGCCCGTGGCGTCCCGGGCGCGCGGGCTCCAGACTGATCCCATGTGGGTCCCGAGAGCCGCCGTCGGTGCAGTCGCCGTGCTCGTCGGCGTGGCCGGCCTGGCGGGCGCGGCGGCCGAGGGGTTCGCCGCGGCCGCCTACGGCGCACGGCTCCCCCTCACGCTCGCGCTGGCCGGCACGCTGGTCGGTGTCGGATGGTCCGTCGCCGGTGCGCTCCTCGCCTGGCTCCGCCCCGCCAACGCGATCGGCTGGCTCCTCCTCGTCGTCGGGACCATGACCCAGCTCTCGCTGACCGAGGAGGCGTTCGCCGCGGCCGGATGGCTCGGCCCCGCAGCGGCCGCGGGCGACTGGATGGCACGCGCTCCCGGGCTGGTCCTCACCCTGGTCGGCGGATGGAGCATCATGGCGATGCTGGGCACGCTGCCCGCGTTCTTCCCCACCGGGCGCCCGCCCGGACGTACCTGGTGGTGGCCGGTGGGCGTCGTCGCCCTCGGCGCGGTGCTCATCCAGCTGCACTGGCTCGCGGGGCAGCCGTCGGACGGCCCGCTCCGCGCGGTGTCTTTCGTCGTGTACCTGGCCGGTGCGGCGACGATCTGGGTGCTCGCGATCGTCAGGTTGGCCAGGTCGGCCGCGCCGCGACGCCAGCAGCTCGCGTGGCTGCTCGGCAGCGTCATCCTCATCATCGTGGTGAACTTGCTCGGCGACAGCCTGGTCGCCCAGGTCGCCCAGGTCACGAGCCTGTACCTGCTGCCGGCGGCGATCGCGATCGCGGTGCTGCGCTATCGCCTGCTGGGCATCGACGCGTCACCACGGGCAGATCCGGTGCGGATCGTAGCCGAGATCGGCACGCACGTCGGCGCGCCGGCCGACACCGACGGTGAACTGCTCACCGCGGTACTCGCCGCCGTGCGGCGGTCGGTCGGCGCCCCCGGCGCCCGGATCCGCGACGCCTCCCGATCGGTGATCGCGTGCAGCGGCGACCTGCAGCCCGACGCCGAGCTTCCCGCCACGGCGTTCAGCGCCACCCTGGCGATCGGCGACATGCCGCTCGGCGTGCTCGAGGTCGCGCCGAGATGGCCGGAGGAGGGGTTCGCACGACGCGAGGAACGGATGCTCGCCGCGCTGGCCGCGCAGGTGGCCGCCGTGCTCCACGCGCGGGGCCTGGCCGAACAGCTGGAAGCGCAGCGGGATGCCGCGATGGACGCCCGCACGCGGGAGCGCGAACGGCTCCGCCACGAGCTGCACGACGGGCTCGGACCCGCCCTGACGGGGATGGGACTGGGGCTTGCCGGACTGGAGGACGCGATCCGGGTGTCCAGTGCGACGACCGCGCTGCAGATCACCGGGGTGCTCCGAGCCGAGGTGGCCGGGACCGTGTCGGAGGTGCGTCGCATCCTCGACGACCTACAGCCGGCGGCGCTCGAGGAGCGCGGCTTCGCCGAGGCGCTCCGGCGCGGGGTCGTCTCGGTGGCCGCGACTCTGCCGGTCAGCGTGGAGGTCGGTCCGCTGCCCGCGCTGCCGCCGAGGGTGGAGCAGACGGCCTACCGGGTCGTGGCCGAGGCGGTGACCAACGCCGTCCGCCACGCCGGCGCCACGCAACTCGACGTGTGCGTGCGAGGCGACGAGGGCGACAACCTCGTTATCGACGTGCGCGACGACGGCACAGGATTCGACCCGTCCCGGCCGCCGCGCGGCGGGATCGGCCTGGCCTCGATGCGGGCACGCGCCCGCGAGCTCGGCGGCGAGGTCGCGATCAGCTCGTCGGACGCGGGCACCACGGTGACGCTGAGGGTGCCGACGGCGGTGCGGATCGCATGAGCGCGTCGGTCGATGCATCCGCCCCCGTGCGTCTGGTCGTCGCCGACGACCACCCGATGTTCCGCTTCGGCCTGCGCGCGGCGCTGACCTCCTCACCCGACGTCGAAGTCGTCGGCGAGGCCGCTGACGGCGCGGAGCTGGTCCGTCTCGTGGAGGAACTGTCGCCCGAGGTCGCGCTCACCGACCTTGAGATGCCCGGGGTCGACGGGCTCAGTGCCCTCGCCATGCTGACCGCCCGCTTCCCCGACCTCGGGGTGCTCGTGCTGACGATGCACGCCGACGACGAGCGGCTGCTCGCCGCGGTCCGCGCCGGCGCCCGCGGCTACCTGCTCAAGGGCGCGGAGCGCGAGGAGATCACCCGCGCCGTCCTCGTGGTCGCCGCTGGCGGCACCGTATTCGGCGGAGAGGTCGGCCGCCGGATCGCCGCGTACGCGACACGGCCGCTCACCGCCGCGGGCAAGGTCTTCCCAGAGCTCACCGATCGCGAGCACGAGGTGCTCGGCCTCGTGGCGGCGGGGCTCGGCAACCACGAGATCGCGGCCAGGCTCGTCCTCTCCGAGAAGACCGTGCGCAACCACGTCGCCGCCATCCTCGCCAAGCTCCAGGCGCGCGACCGTGCGGCGCTCGTCGCGCGCGCCCGCGACCGCGGACTCGGGCAGCATCCGGTCGAGTGACGTTGTGCGCGGTCGAGGATCGGCGCCTGCGCCGCGTCTCGAGACCTTGCCGTCGGTCTCGAGACGCCTGCGGCTGGCGTGTTCGATGACCGCGAGGACGTACATGCGTACCCCAGTCAACGTTACCGTCTCGATGAGGTCGGCCGCGAGGAGCGCGTTGGCCTGCGAACGGAGAAAGTCCGACCAGGTCGTGGCTGACCGGTCGGGCGCGGGGTCGATGCCCGCCTCGCGCAGGATCTCCCAGACCGTGGACGGGGCGACCTTCACCCCGAGCACGAGCAGTTCGCCGTGCACCCGCCGATATCCCCAGCTGCTGTTCTCCCGGGCCAACCGCAGCACCAGTGTGCGGATCGAGCGCAGGGTACGCGGCCGGCCACGCCGCCTGGGACGCGAGACGGCGGCATGGCGGCGTGCGACGAGATCGCGGTGCCACTTGAGGATCGTGTCGGCGCGCACCAGCAGCCGCAGCAGCGCGAGCGCGTTCGTGACACCGAGGTACGCCAGTCGAAGGAGCATGAAGCGGCATCGTTGCGCAGTCACCGGTAACGATGGGCGAGGACGACGTACTGGAACCGGGCATGATCGGCCACGAGGGCTGACATCGGCCTCTGAACAGGGCGGATGACATTTCCGGCAGGCACAGCGTTCCCGATGAAGGTGGACTGGGACGTCCTCGCACCCGCGCTCAAGGAGTTCTTCGCGGCTGAGCCTGGCGGGCAGCCGCTCGGAGATGGAAAGATCGACGGGCGCGCCGGTCGGGCGCCGCGCCGTCCTCGGAGCGCCGGAGATCGAGCCCGTGGTCCTGGCCGTCGCTGAACCGGGGGGCCGCGGTCTCCCCCGGCCAGGCCGTACACAACCCACGGCCGCGCGCAGGGCCGGCCGGAAGGGCGCGGACACGGGACACGCGAGAGGACAGATCATGACTTATCCAGATCCGGTCTACTTCGGCGACAAGGGGGAGGTCAACGCGACCTACCGCCCGGCCGCCCACGAGCCCGAGCTGACCTATCGGTCCGGCAACACGGTGCACTACCTGGCGACAGGGGCCTCCACCAACGGCCAGTTCGGCCTCTACCGCTGGGAGATGGGACCGGAGCCGAGCGGACCCGACCAGCACTTCCACCGGTCCATCTCCGAGTCGTTCTTCATCCTCACCGGAACGGTACGGATCTACGACGGCAACCGCTGGATCGACACCAAGCCGGGAGACTTCGTTCACGTCCCCGAGGGCGGCGTCCACGCGTTCCGCAACGAGTCGGGCGAACCCGCGTCAATGCTGCTGCACTTCGCCCCCGGCGCTCCCCGCGAAGGCTACTTCGAGGGCCTGGCGGAGTTCGCCGTCTCCGGCCGTCCCAGCGACGAGGAACTGGCCGCCTTCTACTTCCGCCACGACACCTTCTGGCTCTGACCAGCCGACCCTCACGGGTTCAGGGCCTGAGCAGCCAAATGCCGACAACGCTGGATGTGCCGTCGACGACGGCTGAGGAAAACCAGCTCCTCTTTCAGTGCGAGGCCGCGATCACCGGTAGCGGAAACCGTCGAGGAAGCGGCGGAAGACGCCGCCCAGGCGGGGCAGGGGCTCGGCCGGTGGCGGGGCCACCGCGCGCTGCCGGGCGATGGGCTGGTCGTAGTCGGTCCGCGCGATGGCGTCGACGACCTGGGCCTCGTCGAAGTCCTCGGACCCCTCGATCACCGGCACGAAACCGACCAGCATCCCGTTCCGCATCACCAGCGCTTCGAGACCCGCCGTGCCGTCGGTGTCCCAGTCCGCCTCACGCCCGCCGGACAGTAGGACCCGGACCCCCATCTGGTAACCGCCTCTTGCCAGCTGAGCGTTGATGCCACGGTCACGCAACGCGTCGACCACCCGCCGGGCCCTGTTCTCGTCCATCTCTCCCAAGTTAGCCGGGCCAGACCACCCGCGGGCTCCGGTGCGGGTGTCCGATGGAACACAGCACCCTGCCCTTGACAACCTCCTCCGGCGGGGAGACCGCAGCGGAAGGCCGAGGACGCCGATCGCCCGCCGCTGACCTCCTGCTGCCGGGAGGGAGCCCGCTCCGGGCCACCGGCGAGGTGGGCGCGGCCGGCATCGCCTTTTCGGCCTCAGGCTCTGGCGTTGTTCCAGGTCTCGCTGTTGAGGAAGTAGGTGTCGTAGAGCTCCTGGTCAGGCGCTTCTCGGGCTGACCCCCGGAGGTCAGCCGGCAGTCTCGGCTTTCATGAGGAGCACCCTGGTCCAGGGTGACATCACCACACAGAACGTCGACGCCATCGTCTTCGAAGAGGCGCTCAACGCCGCATGACCTACGGACAGCGAGATCGCTGCCGCACTCACCACCCTTTTCACCGTGGCCGTCTCCGAGAAGCTTGTGCAGCAGATACCCGTGCACTGCACGATGTGCTCCTGCTACCAGAGCCCTCCACCGTCGAGCAGGCGTTCCAGCCGCGCCGCGTGCGGCCGCCAGTCCAGCCCCCTGTCCTCCGCCCAGGTGTCGTCGTGACAGGTCCGCAGGTGACGCGGGCCGGCATCACCGATCACAGTCACCACATCGCCACGGATGCCCCGGGCGCGCATACGCGTGATGAGCTCCAGCGCACCCCACACATTCGCGCCCGTGGCACCACCGACCGCCAACCCGGTGACCTGACGCACCTGGCGGGCGGCGGCCACACTGGCGGCATCCGGCACGGGGACGACCAGGTCGACGAGATCGGGGGCGAATCCCGGCTCCATCCGCGGCCGGCCGATCCCCTCGATCCGGGACGGCATCCCCGTGCTGTAGTCGGCGGCGCCGCTCGCCCAACCCGGAAAGTACGCGGAGTTCTCCGGATCGACCACGGCCAACCGGCCGGGCAGATCGTGGCTGCGCAGGTGACGGCCGACGGCGGCGGACGTGGCGCCGGTGCCCGCACCGACCACCACCCAGCGCGGACACTCCCCCACCTGCCCGAACAGCTCCACCACCGTGGCACCCTCCACGACCTGGCCCGCGGCGATCGCCTGGCGGAAGAGGGCACGCGCCAGCCGGTGCTTGAGGCTGTCCGTCGGCTGTGCCGACTCGTCCTTCAGCCACAGCCGCACTCCCCACCCGGCAGGTAACGGGAACGCGCGGAGCGGTGTGGAACCCGCCTGCTCCATCTCGTCGTCCAGCCTCGCGATCGCCTCCACCGCCCACGCACTGATCATGCGGGCAATCTAACGGAAGGATGGACATCGGCCCTTTTCGGATCTGATCATCGAGGTGTTCCGGGGCAACGGGATTCTGCTGTCGGCGGCGACGACCGTGCGCAGCCGGGCGGGAAGCCGGGTGGGAAGGCGCCACCTCAACGGTCCGTGGCGGCCGGGCCGGGATCAGCGCGCTGGTCCAATGCCTGGATCCACTTGACCGCGACCGCCGCCACCTGAACCAACTCCGCGCGCAACGCCTCCGGGTCGTCCTCGGCGAACGCCTCCAGCACCTCCTCGTGCAGGATGTGCCGCCAGGTCACCCCTCCCTGGGCGTTCGCCTCCTCCAGATCACGCTTGGCCTGATCCGCCGCCGCCGTACGCTCCGGCCCGGTACCGTCCGGATGCTCCTGCCACCCCCACATCGCATCCTGGGCGACCCGCTCGGCCTCAACGTCCGCCAGCACCCGGGCCAGTGAACCGGGAACGCCGAAATCACCATCAGGAAGCGTGAAACGGGTCATGAACGGAGACTCCCTGTCGATTCGGCGATCCGACCGGTCGGCTGATCGGCGGCACAGCAGCGCGGTCCCCGGATGGCGATCCGATCCGCGCCGCACACGCTACCGATTCCGTTCCCTCGCTCTCTGGAGTGCCCGTGCGTAAAACAGCTCCCCGTCTTCACCGCCACCGCCGCCTTCTGAATACGTTCACCGGGTTGTTCTCCGGACGCCGGTACGGCGAGCGGTGTCACGGGCCTGATCGGCGCATGCGATCGGCCTGCAACCCGGTGAACGTCCGTGGTCACCCCCACTCGTGGACGATCACCGGAGCCGGGGCTCGGCCGGGGCGGGCGGCCAGTCCTCCTCTCAGGGCAGGAGCGACGGAGCGGACGGCCCCGCGGGCGCACCCGGCAGCCCGGCGCGGACGGGCAGCAGCGACTCGCACGCCCTCACCGCCGCTCCGTACTTCGTGGAGAGGGCGTCGACGCGGTCGCCCTTGATATCAAAGTTGATCAGTCCGTCCCCGGAGACCGTGACCTCGGGAAAGTCGGGCAGCCCGTGCGAGCGGATGCACTCGGTGAACGCCTTGCCGTCCCCGGCGGACACCGTGGGCGGGGCAGCCGTCCCGCCCACGCCCGCAGCGGTGACCGCGGCGGCGACCGCGACGGCGAGGACCGCGTTCCTGATCGTTGAGCCGTACATGGTGGCTCCTCCGTTCCTGTCGGTGGAACCAGAGAAGCCGAAGGCCGGTTACCGGGCGGGAACAGCGACGGTTACCCCGCTGTAACCGGGGGCGGGGCATCCTGGGGAGATCATGAGGGTGTTGCTGGTCGAAGACCACGAGGAACTGGCCCAGACGGTGGCCCTGGGGCTGCGCCGCGAGGGCATGGCCGTCGACATAGTGCTGGACGGCGATGCCGCGCTCGACCGCACCTCGGCCAACCACTACGACGTCGTCGTCCTCGACCGGGACCTGCCCGGCCTGCACGGCGACGAGGTGTGCAGGTCGCTGGCCGGCGCGGGCTACCCGGCGCGAGTGCTGATGCTCACCGCCGCCGGGACGATCGACGACAAGGTGACCGGGCTGGGCATCGGCGCCGACGACTACCTTCCCAAGCCGTTCGCCTTCGCCGAGCTGGTCGCCCGGATCCGGGCGCTGGCCAGGCGGTCGCGCCCCGCCCTCCCGCCCGTGCTCGTCCACGGTGACCTGCGCCTCGACCCGGCCACCCGGATCGCCACCCGCGACGGGCACCGGCTGCCGCTGAGCCCCAAGGAGTTCGCCGTGCTGGAGCTGCTGCTGGCCGCCGGGGGCGCCGTGGTCTCCGCCGAACAGCTCCTGGAGCGGGGTTGGGACGAGTTCGCCGACCCGTTCACGCAGACCGTGAAGGTGACGATCAGCCGGTTGCGCCGCAAGCTCGGCGACCCGCCGCTGATCGAGACGGTCCCGCAGGCCGGGTACCGGATATGAGGTCGACGGTACGGCTGCGCCCGTTCTTGGTGACCAGGGCAAGACGACCGGTACGGCTGCGCCTGACTCTGCTCTACAGCGGCCTGTTCCTGGTGGCCGGGGTGCTGCTGGTCGCCCTCATCTACTTCCTGGTCGAGCACTCGCCCTTCCCCGGTCCGCCGGCCGCTCCCGCGCCGCCCGCTGGGCTTGACCTGCCGGTCCCGGCGCCCAGGGTGGAGGTACAGCAGGCCCAGGACCTGCGTCGGCTGCTGGTCAACTCCCTGATCGCACTGGCGGTCATGGCGTTCGCGTCCGTGCTGCTGGGCTGGCTCATGGCCGGGCGTGTGCTGCGGCCACTGGGCGACATGACGGCCACCGTCCGGCGCATCACGGCCGACCGGCTCGACCGGCGGCTGGCCGCGGCTGGGCCGGATGACGAGCTCAAGGAGCTGGCCGACACCTTCGACGAGCTGCTGGATCGGCTGGAGGCCGCGTTCACCGCGCAGCGGCGGTTCGTCGCCAACGCCTCCCACGAGCTGCGTACCCCGCTGACGCTGCAGCAGGCCATGGCCGAGGTCGCGCTCGCCGACCCCGACGCCGACGCCGAGTCACTGCGGGCCGTACTGGAACGCCTGCTGGCCGCCGGGCAGCACCAGGAACGGCTCATCGAGGCCCTGCTCACCCTGGCCCGCAGCCAGCAGGGCCTGCACCACCGGCAGCCCCTCGACCTGGCCGCGATCACCGGGCAGGCCCTCGACCAACGTGGCGACCCAGGCGTCCACATCGAGTCCGCGCTTCACCCGGCATCCGCGTCCGGCGACCGCGCCCTGCTCGAACGCCTGGTCGCGAACCTGCTGGACAACGCATTGCGGCACAATGTGCCCGGCGGCTGGATCAAGGTGGCGACCGCCGTACGGTCCGGCCGTCCCACCCTCAGGATCTCCAACAGCGGCCCGGTGATCCCACCCGACCGGGTCCACACCCTCCTGCAGCCCTTCCAACGCCTGGAAACCGGCAGGAAGGCTTCCGGCGACGGCCTGGGGCTGGGCCTGTCGATCGTCACCGCCATCGTCAAGGCCCACCACGGCACCCTGGAGGCCCGCCCCCTCCCGGAAGGCGGCCTCGAGGTGACCGTCACCCTGGACGAGACCCCTGCAGCCTGACGGGCAGATCGCTTGATTCTGAGGTTGTGGCCGACGCTCAGGAGCTGAGGGAGGTTCCGCTCCACGATCAAGCCCAGGAAACGTTAGGGCGTGTATCGAAAGTGGATCTCGGGCGTGGGATGATCTCGGCTCGTGGCACGTGGAGATCTGACGGATGCACAGTGGGCCCGACTGGAGCTACTGCTGCCCAGGGGCAAGAAGCCTGGCCGGCCGTCGATATGGACCAGGCGACAGCTGATCGATGGCATACGGTGGCGGACCCGAGCCGGGACGCCGTGGCGGGATGTCCCCGAGCGGTACGGGCCGTGGGGCCGGGTGTACGACCTGTTCCGACGCTGGCAACGGGACGGCAACCGGCAGCGGATCTTCACCCAGCTCCAGGCCCAGGCCGATGCCAAGGACATGATCACCTGGGACATCAACGTCGACTCCACCGTCTGCCGGGCCCACCAGCACGCCGCCGGGGCGAGAAAAAGGGGGATCTGCAAAAGGAACCGCCCGGCGGGATCGCCACCGAGCCGGACGACCACGGCCTCGGACGCTCGCGCGGCGGCCTGACCACCAAGCTCCACTTGGCCGTCGAGCAGGGCCAGAAGCCTATGTCGATCGTCATCACGGCCGGACAGCGCGGGGACTCCCCGCAGTTCGAGCCCGTCCTGAAGGCGATCTGTGTGCCCCGCATCGGGCCGGACCGACCCCGCACCCGACCCGATCGCGTGCGCGCGGATAAGGCGTATCCCTCTCGAAAGAACCGCGCTTACCTGCGTGGACGCGGGATCCGCTGCACCATCCCGGACAAGGCCGACCACGTCCGCAACCGCCAGAAACTCGGCTCCCGCGGCGGTCGGCCGCCGAAATTCGACAAGACCGACTACCTCGAGCGCCACGCGGTCGAGTGCGGCATCAATCGTCTCAAGAGGCACCGGGCGGTTGCCACAAGGTATGACAAGCTCGCGGTCCGCTACGAGGCGACCGTTCTCGTCGCGGCCATCAACGAGTGGCTGTGACCAGGATCGTTGTGAAAGTGGGCAGGTGGCTTGTGGAGTTCGGGGTGTTCAGGGGTTGATGGTGTGTTCGGTGAACTGGCCGCAGGAGCGGAATCCCAGGCGGCGGTAGACGGGCTCGCCGTCGGTGGACGCCTGCAGGACCGCGATGTGGTGGTTTCGGTCGCGGGCCGTGTGGAGTGCGGCGAGTGTGATGGCACCGCCGTAGCCGCGTCGGCGGTGGGCGGCCAGGGTGCAGATGTTGTAGATCCCGGCAACCCCCGCGTGATGAAACACTTCGGCCGAGCAGACCGGACGGCCGTCTACGTAGCCGACCAGGTAACGGGCCGGACAGTGCGCGGCCAGGGCCTGCGGGGCGGCCTGGGTGAAGAAGCGGCGGACGGTGTCAGCGGGCGGGGTCCAGTTCGCGGCGAGAACCGCGGCGTAGTCGGCGAGCTGTTCGGGCGTGGCCACCGTCTGGATGTCCAGTCCTGGGGCGGCGGGCAGCGGCAGGGTGTCGTCCAGCTCGGCCCACATCGCCGTCTCGCGTTCGGATGCTGGCAGACCAGCCGCCGTCAGGCGGGCGGTGAGGTCCGGTGGCCTCGAGGCGGGCCCTACCCACCAGGAGAAGCGGCGGCCGGTGCGAGCCAGTGTCCGGGCGGTCTCGGTGATACGTGCCGTAGCGGTGGTGACGGTGAAGCGGGCCGCGGCAACGATGTTGAAAGTGTCGTCGTCCAGGCTGCTGTCGGCGACTAGGAGGTCATCAGTCTCTGTAACGGTCGCACCGCTCATGCTCCGATGCAGGTGACAGGCATGTTCCGCCAGATTCTGCTCCATCCTGTCCGTCAAGTCGGCGTCATTGAGAAAATGGACATTCATAACGAATGATCCCATCATGACTGGGCGCAGGTTGCACGTGATTTTGGATCGCTCGCCGACGGTGTCACGTCGGCGACCAGCACATTCGATACACGCCCTAGCTGGCATCGAGAACGAAGAACAGGAAGCACAGGAAGGTCGAGTCGGCTTCTTTGAGGACGTCGGGGAACAGTTCGTGGGCGCCTGGCGCTGGGTGCGGTTCGCTGATGACGGCGATCCGGAAGCCGGCCGCGGTGAAGGCGTCGGTCATCGCGTGCAGCGGCCGGTGCCAATACGTCAGCACGGCGCTCTGGCCGCTGAAGGTGTAATCCTCGGAGTACTCGCGGGGCGCGAAATAACCGGCATCGGGATAGAGCAACCTGTGGACGAAGGGGTGATTGACTGCCACGATGAGTCGGCCGCCGGGCGCCAGCACGCGCCGCAGTTCGGCGAGCGGTGCCTTCCAGTCCTCCAGGTAGTGCAGGACCAGGCACACGATGGCATCGTCGAACGCGCCGTCAGGGAACGGCAGAGGACCGCCGCCCAGACCAGCCTGATGCAGGGCCGCACCCTCGCCGAGCCGTTGCCGGGCCAGGTCCAGCATCTTGGCGCTGGGGTCGACGCCGGTTACGATGGCGCCCTGCTCGCGCAGCGCCGCGAGCAGAGGACCGGCACCGCAGCCGACATCGAGGATCCGCCGCCCGGCCACGTCCCCGGCCAGGTCCAGGATCGCGGGCCGCGTGTAGTAGCCGTTGATGAGGTTGGCCTCGGTTTCGACCGCGTACGCCTCGGCGAAGCTGTCGTAGTCGTTGGCCACCGCCTGGTCGGCGGGCCCGGCGGAGTTCTCGATCGCGGGAGACATGCGGCCCATCCTGGCTTACTGCCAGCGAGACTTGGCCCCACCTTCACGTCGCCGTTGATAGGCGCAGACACAGTCGATGAGGGAAACTCCGGCGCGGCATCGAACCAATGGCCGTGTAGTGGCATCCAACAAGATCACAGCACCGGAGGGGACTCATGTGATCATCTGGTTGAACGGCACTATTGGGGCAGGTAACCATGTCACCGTGGCTGGGCCTTTCGATAGGCGACCGGAGCTGCGCATGACGCAGGGTGCCCTCGCAGCCGTGAACATGTTCCAGGCATGGTGATCCGCAAACGCGCCCCACGCTCCACGCAGCGAATCGACGTGACCCGCCTTCCCGAAGACGTCGTGGCGCTCATCGACGCCCTCGAGCCCGGCGAGAACTTGATCGTCACGCGTGACGGCGAGTCGATCGCGACGATCTCCAGCACCATCGACGTGCTCCAAGGCGCCATCGTCGATCGCGACACGCCAGAGGAGGCCAACGACCAACCACCGATCGACTACGACAACGTGACCGTCGTCGCCACCGCGATGAAGCTGTCAAAGGCGGCCCGGATGTCGCTGTCCACCCAACTGGGGGCGGACTACATCGTGCTCGACATGCTCGCGGCTCCCACAACGGCCGACGTACTGCTGGCACCAGCAGGCAGCCCGCAGCTGATCGCCAGTCTCCGATCGATGTTCCCAAAAGCTCGTGTCATCATCACCGAAATCGAGGACCACGAGCTCGGAGTCAATTACCAAGGCCCGGTCCAACGCCTGCTCAACGCCGGCGCCGATGCCTACCTGCCCGCGACGAGCGTCCCTCGTCTGGCCAGGCAGCTCGACTACACGCTCACTCATGGGCTTCAACTCACCGGCGGGGTCGCCACGCCACGAGAGATCGCACCGGCCACGGAACCACCAGATCCCGAAGATGACTGACCCCGTTGCTGCTCCTCACGCGAACCACGAGATCAACTCGTTCGCCGAACGCCGGGTCCCTCAGCCACGGCGGACCTACGTGCCTAACGTGTGCCTTAACGACCATCAACCAGCTGACCAGCCAGATCGCTTGCCGAGTCTAGATAACGATGGCGCCCGCTGTCGCCAGGCGCGAGCAAGCTGGTGAGCTCCGCGATGGCTTCCGGGGACGGGTGAAAGTAGCGGCGTACATTTTCCGGCTTCTTGTGCCGCGACTTGGCCATCAGCATCAGCAGGCTTGCTCCGGCCTGCCCGAGGTGAGTCAGGGCCGAGTGGCGGAACTCGTGCAGGTCCCAGCCCGTGCCCGGACCGCCGATGGCGGTGGGCTCGTCCAGTAGGGTACGGGCCTGCCCATACGACAGCAGGTGGCGAGCCTTAGTAGCACAGATAATGCTACGACAATGCCGTCATCGAGTCGTTCTGGAGGCGGATGCAGACCTAGCTGCTCAACCGCAAGCGGTGGAAGGCTCGCATCGAGTTCGTGAACGCGATCTTCGGGTACCTGGAGACCTTCCACAACCGGCAACGACGACACAGCGCACCGGGAATGCTCACACCCATCGAGCAGGGGATGCTTTACCCAAACGCCCAGTCGGCATGAAAGTCAACCAAGCCGACTCCACCGACCTCGGAGTACAGCACTCTACGAAGCCCGGAGTGATTCGGTCAGGGGCCAGACTCGATGCAAAGGGGCCAACTATCGTGAAAGGTCACATTTCATGAGGATCACACTGGTCCAGGGTGACATCACCACGCAGAACGTCGACGCCATCGTCAACGCCGCCAATTCCTCCCTCCTGGGCGGCGGCGGAGTCGACGGGGCCATCCACCGGCGCGGCGGCCCCGCGATCCTCGCCGCCTGCCGCGAACTGCGCGCTTCGCGCTACGGCAGGGGACTACCGACCGGCCAGGCCGTGGCCACCACGGCCGGCGACCTCCCGGCCCGCTGGGTCATCCACACCGTCGGCCCGGTCTTCTCCGCCGGAGAGGACCGCTCGGAACTGCTGGCCTCCTGCTACCGCGAGTCCCTCCGCATCGCCGACGACCTGGGCGCGACCAGCGTCGCGTTCCCCGCCATATCCACCGGTGTCTACGGCTGGCCGGTCGACGACGCCGCCCGCATCGCGATCGGCACCGTACGGGCCACCCCGACCCGGGTGACGGACATACGGTCCGTGCTGTTCACCCCGGACGCGTACGCCGCCTTCGAAAAGGCGCTCAACGCCGCGGGACCTACGGACAGCGAGATCGCCGCGACGCTCGCCGCCCAACCGGCCGAATCGTGGGAAGAACTGTTCGCGCTCGCGGACCGCCTCACTCCGGCCGACCTCCAGACCCCCTGGGGAGGAGGACAGAGACGGGAGAGCGGCGCCATCCAGGTCCCGTATCCCGTCTACAGCGATACCGTCTCGGCCATCACGGACCTCCTGTACCGGTTGAACGTGCTCGTGGTATTCGACTGGCCGAGCTGGTACCACCAGGACCGCTACCCGGGCGGGCGGGGACTGGCCGATGCCCCGGTGGCCCAGGCCGCCCGCCTGGCCACCTCCATCATCCGAGGCGAACGGTTCTGCGACGGGGCGATCGCCGGAGCGCTCAGGGACGGCACGATGCAGGCGATCCTCCACCGGCTCCGCCGCTGGTACGCGGAAGAGCGGCCTACCGGCTGACCAGGTCAGGTGCGGCCAGGACAGGAGCAGGTACCGCGGAGCTCCGGGTACGCCACCGCGGAGGAGAGTGCCGAGTGCCTCGACTCCCGATTCGGCGGCCCAGCCTCAGCTCCGGCCTGGGGAGAGACCCGGCACTATTCCTCCAGGAGATACCGGGTGGTGTCGGTGCGGTCCTCGGCCAGCCGCAGCCGGCGGTCCACCCCGATCTCGGCGAGGAACCGCTCGTCGTGGCTGACCACCACGAAGGCGCCCTCGTATGACCGCAGGGCGCCTTCCAGCTGAGCAACGCTGACCAGGTCGAGGTTGTTGGTCGGTTCGTCCAGCAACAGCAGCTGGGGCGCCGGTTCGGCGCACAGGACGCAGGCCAGGGTGGCGCGCAGCCGCTCGCCGCCGGACAGCACCCCGACCGGGAGGTGAACGCGGGAGCCCCGGAACAGGAAGCGGGCGAGCAGATTCATCCGCTGCGCCTCCGGCATCCCGGGCGCGGCCGCGGCCAGGTTCTCCGCCACGGTACGGTCGAGGTCCAGCAGGTCCAGCCGTTGGGACAGGTAGGCGACCCGGCCGTCGGCCCGCCTGGTCTCGCCGCCCCCCGGCTCCAGCTCGCCGTTGATCACGCGCAGCAGGGTGGACTTGCCAGCGCCGTTGGGGCCGGTCAGAGCGATCCGCTCGGGCCCCCGGATCACCAGGTCGACACCCTCCCCGGCGAAGAGGACCCGCTCACCGTGGCGAACCTGCATCCGTTCGCCGAGGAAGACCGTACGTCCGGCCGGGACGTTGGTCCCGGGCAGTTCCAGCACGATCTTCTGCTCGTCGCGCAGGGCACGGCCCGCCTCGTCGAGCCGGGCCCTGGCCTCGCCGACCCGCGCGGCGTGCGTCTCGCCCGACTTTCCCGCCGACTCCTGGGCACGCCTCTTCAGCGTCCCGGCGAAGATCTTCGGCAGGCCGGCGTTCTTGAGGTTGCGGGCGGCGTTGCCGGCCCGGCGCTCGGCCCGCTCCCGGGCCTGCTGCATCTCCCGCTTCTCCCGCTTGACCTCCTGCTCGGCGTTGCGGATGTTTTTCTCGGCGACCTCCCGCGCGGCGCGCACGGCCTCCTCGTACTCGGTGAAGTTCCCGCCGTAGGAGCGGACCTCGCCCCGGTCGAGTTCGGCGATGCGGTCCATCCGGTCGAGCAGTGCCCGGTCGTGGCTGACCAGCAGCAGGCAGCCGTTCCAGTCCTCAAGCACGCCGTAGAGCTGGTGGCGTGCGTCGAGGTCGAGGTTGTTGGTCGGTTCGTCGAGCAGCAGGACGTCGGGCCGTTTCAGCAGCTGTGCCGCCAGGCCGAGGGAGACGACCTGGCCGCCGCTGAGGGTGTGCAGGCGCCGGGTGAGGGAGACGTCCCCGAGGCCGAGCCGGTCCAGCTGGGCACGGGTGCGCTCCTCGATGTCCCAGTCGTTGCCGACCGTGGTGAAGTGTTCCTCGCTCGCGTCTCCGGACTCGATGGCGTCCAGTGCCCTGATCACCGGGGCGATCCCCAGGACCTCGGCCACGGTCAGGTCGCCGACGAGCGGCAGCGTCTGGGGCAGGTAGCCCAGCACCCCCTGCACCGTGACCGAGCCGGCGGCCGGGCGAAGTGCGCCGGCGATCAGTCTGAGCAGCGTGCTCTTGCCGGCACCGTTGGGCGCCACCAGGCCGGTGTGCCCCGCGGGGACGGTGAACGAGAGGTCCTCGAACACCGGGGTGTCGTCGGGCCAGGAGAAGGACAGGTTGGAGATCACGATCAGGGCGTCGGACATCGAATCGCTTCCGCGTTCGGCCGGTACGGCGGAGCCCGCCCGGCGAAATGGTCAGGACAAGGAGACATCGCCAACCGGCGGTCACGCGATGGGCGCGTCACCGATGGCCATGGGATCCGGGATCACCCGGAGATGTCGTCGTCGCCTGCCATGTCGTGCTCCGTATCCGCCATTACTGCCCGGATACGGTATCAGCCGAGAGCCCTTTTTTCCGTTTCAGCGGGCGCACCAGCCCCAGCTCAACCCAGATAGATCCGTTCGAGGAACGCGCCCCGTTCGGCCCGTTTGACCTCTGCGATCTTCTCGATGTCCCGCCACTCGTGCCCGTGGACCTGGGCGACGGCCCGGAGGACTTCGAGCACGTCGGCGATCTCCTCCGCCACCTCGGCCGCCGGAGCCTCGCTGAGCTCCGTCGACTCCTCGAACAGCTTCTCCAGCAGAGCCCTGCGGTAGTCGGCATCGCCGAGAACGGTCACCACCGGGTCTCCGCCGTGCTCACGGATGATGTCCGGAATCCTGTCTCGCACGAGCTTTCCCATGTCCGGCCTCTCCTCGGCACGCGCACAGCTGTCTTCCGAAGCTCCAGAGACTATCTCGGCACAGGCGTCCAGGCCGTACGGGTTCCCGCAACACCGACGGTGAAAATAGCCTGCATACAACTAAATACACATCGAGGGTGGCGAAGCCGTATGAGTATGGATTTCTTTCACCCGGAGCCGACCGCGCGGTCCTCGTGGCGCCGGGCCGTACTGATGGGGGCGAACACCCGCACGTACAAGTTCGCGCTCGGCGCGGCACTCCTGGACGCGGCCGCCGAAGGACGATCGGAGATCCTCCTCAAGGACCTGGCGGTGCCGTACGCGATGAGCCTGGTGCGGCATCTCGGCCAGGCACCGCAGGTGTCCTCGAAAGTAGTGACGGGAGAATCGGACTTCCTCGCGGTGGCCGAACGGGAGGCCGCAGAGTCACTGAGGCTCGGGCACCCCACCGAAGAACTCCTGGCGGCAGCCGTCCGGTCCATGCCCGCGATGGTGATGCGGAAGTTCCACAACCTGCGGGGCGGAGCGGAGGTGCCGCACCGCTTCTACGGAGTGACGGGAAGCTCCCGGGAACGGGTCGTCCAGCTGAGCGACCGGCTCCGCGAAATCGCCCAGTCGGAGCAGGCCGCGAGCCTGCGGAGTGAACTGGTAGCCCGCTGGAGCATCGTGGAGACGTCCTTCGCCGCCGATATCGGCCGGAGTCTGATCCTTGAGGGCGTCGCCGTGGACATGACCACACTGCAGATCACCGACAGACAACGGCGCCGGTCGATCAGCGGCGTCACCGACGCGGTCATCGGCTTTCAGCACGGTCTCTGCATGATCTGCGCGGAACCCGTCACGCCCGGTATCGACGACATCGCCGTCGACCACGTGTTCCCCTACTCGTCCATGAGGCTTCTCCGCCCCGGAGACCGGGGGGCGGCGCCGGACCTGGACGCGGTCTGGAACCTGGCCCCCACGCACGCGCCGTGCAACACCCACAAGAGCAACCGGCCGCCCACGCCGGCGGAGATGACCAGGCTGGCGCAGCGGAACGAAGCGATCATGCAGTCACCGCGTCCACTCAGGCGGACCCTCCAGCTGACCCTGCAGCGCAACGGATACACCGGCACCCGGCCAGGCGAATGGCTCACGTTCATCCAGCGGGTCCCCGGCCTCATGTGAAGCGCCTTACCTCGCCCGGACACTGGAGAGCTCGGCATTACTCCGGGCGGTGGGGGTGGAGCCAGGACCGGCGGCGAGAGTCCCGATCGTCGCCGCCGGTCCTGGGTCAGGAGGACGGGTGATGATCGGGGAAGGCCGGTGCCCCTGGGGGAAGATGGGCACCGGCCTTCCTGGGCAGTCCATCGTTCGGCACGGGGGCACTCGAACGTGGACTGGTCTTGGCGGGCAGCGCGAAACCGACGGCCTTCCCGGGAGTGCCGGTCGCGCACATCCGGGTCTGGTACGCCTGGCAGCGACCTCCGGACAGCAGGTGCACCAGCAGCAGACCACGGCCATGTTCGGCGAACAGGCTCAACCCGGGCTCGTCGCCGCAGGCGCGCAGCCGATCAAGGATCGCGGGAATGCCGTCGAGGTCCCGGTCGCCGTCGGCGATCTCGCACCAGGCCGGTTGGCCACCCAACGAGACGATGCGCAGTTCGAAGGGGCCGCACGCGTGCTCCTCAGCGTTGGCCGCGAGCTCGGCGATGGCGGTCTCAGCGTCGTTGATCTCCTCGTCACCGGCTCCAGCCTTCGACAGCACCTCGCGGACCAGGGTGCGGGCCCGGCGCGAAGCCGTACCGGCCTGCAGGATGCGCACCAGAACGTGGTAGCCGCCCAGGGGCTTCCAGCCGTCGATTGGCGTGCCGGCGTCGAGCATCCACTGCGGGACCACGTCGCACCTCCCCATGTCCAGGTGAAGATCACCATCGGGCGTTACACTCAACGCAACCAACTCCTCACCAAGAGTTGCCTATCGGTGAGTCGCCGCCCAGAGGGCAGGTGTTGCCGTGGCGTTGCGGCAACAGTCGAAGGGAGCCCCGCCATGGAGTCCGGCCCCATCAGCGCATCGGCGCACATGTTCGGGGTGGTCCTGCGGCACCTGCGCGGCCGGGCGAAAATGTCGCTGCGTGAGCTGGGCAAACAGGCGCTGTACGACTACACGCGCCTCTCACGCGCCGAAAACGGCGAGATCCTCATTCCGCTGGAACAGGTTCGGCAGCTCGACCACCTGCTCAATGCCGGTGGAACGCTCATCGCGTTACGCGAGGCGGCCGACTGCGACGCCGAGCCGAGATCACCCGTCTTACCCGGTAGCGCCTGCGAGGACGGACCGGTCATGCTGGAGTTGCGCACACCTGACGGAGGGAGCGTCCACGTGACCATGTCACGGCGTCAGTTCGCCCAGCTGCTCGCCGGCGGCGCGCTCTCCTCACTCCTGCCCAGCGGCCTCGACCTCGCCCAAACCGAACCGCTCGCTCGCGCGATCGAGCAGCCCACCCGGCTCGACGCCGACGTCATCGACTACTTCCGCCGCCTGCTGGCCGAGCACTACGCCGCCGACAAGATGCTCGGCCCCCGGATGCTGCTCCGGCCGGTGCTGGCACAGATCGACGTCCTGAACGAACTCCGACGCGGTGCCCGCGCCTCCCAGACGGAGCCGTTGTTTCAGGTCCTGGCGCAGTACGGGGAGATGGCCGGGTGGCTGCACCAGGACATCGGCAACATCGATGCGGCGCGGCACTGGTCCCGGCTCGCGGCCGAATGGGCCCAGTGCGCCGGCGACCAGCAGATGGCCGCCTACATGCTCATACGCGGCTCCAACATCGCCTGCCTCACCGATGACCCGGCAGCCGTCGTCCAACTGGCCTCAGCCGCCCGCCGATCCCCCGGCCCGCTCGAACCGAAACTGCTCGCGCTGGCCAGTCAGCAACAGGCACGCGGGCACGCCATGCTCGGCGAGTACGGCCGCTGCTTCACCCTCCTGGACGAGGCCGCCAACCTCCTGAACGACCATCCGCATGTCAGCGATCCGACCGCACCGCTCTACCTGCACCACTACGACCTGGACACGCTCCAGGAGCAGAGCGCGGTCTGTCACCGTACCTCCGGCCACGCGGACGCCGCCGTGACCATCCTGGAAAACCAGATCACCAAAACAGCCGAGAACCTGGCCCGCGACCGCGGCCACCTCACCGCGAAACTCGCCGTCGCCGTCTCTCAGGCCAGCCGGCCCGATCCGAGCCGCGCCACCCACCTGGGACTCACCGCGCTCGGCATCGCCCAGCAGACCGGCTCCGCCCGGATCATGCGCGAGCTTCACACTCTGGATGACGAGCTTCAGACTCGCTGGCCGGGCCGCAAGGAGAACCACGCCCTACACGACGCACTAGGGGCTGTACGGAGTTGAGATCAGAAGGATTCGCCTGCGCCTCGGTCCCTGATGCTGATAGTTCATCGCCATGGCGCGTGGAGACCTCACCGACGAGGA
>NZ_JBIUTQ010000031.1:0-40659 GCF_044741965.1 Streptosporangium sp. NPDC087985 | reverse complement strand
CCGTGACTGCTCGTCGTCGCCGGTTTCGCTCACGCGGCCACCCAGCCGAAGCCGGCGGCGTTGGCCTGCCCCAGACCCCAGCTCCAGATCGCCTGGAGCGTCTCCGGCGCCCCGGTCAGCTCCACCTCGATCGGCGCTCCCGGCTTCGCTCCCTGCCCCACCGTGAAGGACCGCTTGGGCCCCACCCAAGAGATCTCCGTCAGCGACACCTCGGGATCCAGGCCGAGCGTCTCGGCCTTGCGCCGCAGGTTGCGCTGGAAGAACACCGGGAACTCCTGATCCGTCGGCAGCAGCCAGGCCTGCCGCGTCGTCCGCTGCCCCACCTCGTCCCGGCCAGTGCCCTTCATCACCACCGGCGTACTCGTCCGAAACCGCCCCCGCCCCGACTCAAACCCCGGAGGCTCCACCGCCGCAACCTTGAGAACGCGCAGTGCAACGCCTCCCCAGTCCAGCAACTCCCGCTGCTTGACCCCCTGAGCCAGCACGGTCACCACCTCGAAGAGCGGACTACCGAACTCCACCCATCCCGACCCCCCGACGGCATACGCTCCACGCCGCCGCCTCGCCTGCGGGAACACCGGCGCCCCATGCCCCAGCGGCACCATGCCGTACGGCCCTGCTCCCTGAGTGTGGAACTGCTTTCCGATCTCCGGCGCCTCCCGGGCAAGCAGGTCGTACGCCAGGGACCGCCCCGGCGCGAGTACCTTCCCCCACGCCAGCTCGGTGGCCGCCGTGGCAACCTCGATCCGCAACCTCACCGTTCCTCCTCCCGCCTGTTTTCCCTCTCACCTACTACAGATGGACGAGAGCTCAGAGGAGGAACCCTTCTGGAGGTCTGCGCAGGTCAGGGGCATACGGCGTTATGTGGAACCGTTGAATCGCGGCGCCGCGGGGAAGGTTGAGCTAATGTGCGTCCAACGCCGGAACATCATCGCGGGCAGGCCCTTTATGATCATGTTTTTGCAACAAACCTCCGGGGTTCTCTGCACTACCGGAGGTTCACTGCAAAACCGAGACTCCAGCCCTCGATATTGTGCTCGCTGACCTGCGCCTTTACCCTGGGTCCTCATCGCCCCTACGAGGGGTCGCAACTGGGCTACCTTCCGCTGACTGGTGGCGCTCTGTCCGTCCTCATCGCCCCTACGAGGGGTCGCAACGCGCTGCGCAGGTCGGGCATGCGGCGGATCCGGCCGAGTCCTCATCGCCCCTACGAGGGGTCGCAACTCAGCGGACACTGGCGGAATCAAGCGGTCGGCCCGGGTCCTCATCGCCCCTACGAGGGGGTGCGTCCTGTTACAGAGTCACGATCATCAACGGGGTCCGGGCTCCCGCGCGGCCTGCCCGGCGGAGCCCCGGACCTTCGGCAACGGGGTCGTCCTCCTCGGCTACCAGAGCCCTGGCGCAAGGGCAATTCAGCCAATGGGCTCGTTTCAACTTGAACCCGCAGGTCAGAGGTCTGGTGTGATCGCGGTTGGGTGTACTCGCACTGCTGGTGCCCGGTAATCATGGCGTGTGATCATCCGTCACGAGCGGGTCAGGTTTTCTGCTCGATACGCCACAGCTGACGGCATCCCGGCTCTATGATCCGTATCCGTGTGGTTATTCACAGTAATTGCCGGAGGTGGGACGAGGTGTCGTCGCTGCTGGAACGGATCACCGCCCGCCGTGCCGAACTGGCCGAGGCGGCACAGCACCTGACCAAGCAACTGACCGACGTCCAGCATGAATTGGAGCGGGTGAGCGTGGCCGAGCAGGTCGTCACCCAGATGCTCGCCGAAGCCGAACCCTGCGGTGGCGACCTCCCGGCACCCGGCACCTCCACCAGCGCGTCGACCAGCGCCGGATTCTTGATCATCCCCTACCGGCAGCAGGCCTCCGGCCGTGGCGAACTCCCCGCCGACTACCAACTCCTGCTTCAGACGGTGACGGCCGCGAGCGGCCCGCTGATCTGCAAGGACATCTGCGGGGCAGCCGGGCTGGGCACCGAGTCGGGGCAGGTGGAGGGCACCCGCGCCAAGCTGAACCGGCTGGCCGAACGGGGCTGGTTGCGCAAGACGGCAACCGGGAGCTTCACCTCGACATCCTGACCCTCGACGTCCTGACCCGGCCCCCGAGCACGGATACCCCGGTCACAGCGCCGTCTCAGGGATGCCTCGCCGACACCCCGACACCCCGATACCTCTGACCGGGGGCGATACCCTTGCCGGCCCCAGCCGAAGGGCGCCCTCGGCAGGGGCCTGGCGGCGTGTGACCACTACCAAGCAGCCCGCCGAGGGCACACCTGCTGTCTACCAGGTCGCGCTGCCTCTGTCGGCCAAGACCATCACTTTCGTCGCCGACCTGCTCCGCGGCCATCTGAAGGCGATCGGCTCACGCTGGCGCAAACTCCCCGCGGGGAAGATCGCGGTCATCGTGCTCGCGGTCCTGCGTCATGACCAGCGCCTGGCCGACATGGCCGGCGGCAACGACGTCTCGCCCGCCACCACAACCTCGTCCAGAAAATGTGCGACGCGGGTCTGGGCGCGCTGGCCGATCTCGGCTTCGTCGGCCTGGACGACGACGGCGACAACCCCGTCGTGATCACCGGACGCAAAGCCACGCGCGGCAAGCCCTTCACCGTCGCTCAAAAGCAGGTCAACCAACTGATCGCCAGCGAACGCGCCCCGGTCGAGCGCGGCTTCGCCGACCTGAAGAACTGGCGGATCCTCACCAAGCTCCGCCTGGATGCCGCCCGGGCCACCGCACTACTGCGCCCTGCTGGTGCTGACCACCAGCGAGATCACCCGGTGACGGATGATCACTCGTCATGATCTCCGACCTCTACCTGCCCGAGTAGCCCCAACCGAACTCACACAAGGCCGTCTACCTGCGGATTCAGGATGGAACGAACCCATTAGCCATTCGACCGTCTAACCGAGGTCCCCGCCGGCCACCGGCAGTGTCACACCAGTGATATAGGACGCCTCATCAGAGGCGAGAAACAGGATTGCGGCAGCCTGCTCCTCCAGGGTGCCGTACCTTTTAAGCAGGGAGGATTCAACGGTCTGGTCCACGATCTGCTGATACCAGATTTTTTCCTGCTCGGTCGGCTCCTCAGGATTACGCTGGACTTTCCGCGGTGGCGACTTCGTCCCCCCCGGGGCTGTTGCGAGCACCCTGATGCCGCGGCTGGCACACTCGAACGCGAGCGACGCGGTGATGGCATTAACGCCGCCCTTCGCAGCCGCGTAGGGCACCCGGTTGACGCTGCGCGTTGCCACCGACGAGACATTGACGATTACGCCGCTCCCCCTCGGGATCATGTACGGCAGCACCGCCCGGCAGCACCACAGCGTCGGAAAGAGTGAACGCCGGATCTCCGCCTCGATCTGCTTCTCCCCATACGCATCGTATGGCTTTGCCCAGATAGTACCGCCGACGTTATTGACAAGAATGTCGATGCGACCAAAATGGTCGTGAGCCCGGGCCATGACGCCTGAGCAATCCGGATACTGCTCCAGATCAGCGATATACGCTACGGCATCCCAGCCGCTGGCCGTCAGGTCGTCGCGCACCTCATTGACGAACTCAGAGCGATCGACGAGAGCAACCCTTCCCCGCTCTTTCGCCATGCTCCGGGCAACCGCCTCTCCGATGCCCTGGGCTGCCCCCGTTACCACCGCGACCTTGCCCTCGAACCGGCTTTCGTGGATCATGTCACCTCACCTGACTGCGCCGGTCTCAGGTACTGCCTGATTCCTTGGCCTTGGCCTTGGCCTCGGCGTGGGCGCGCATGGTCGCCTTGCTGCGGTCATTGTGGACGGCGAGAATACGGTGCACTGCCCCCAGATCGCCGGCTTCATAGGCAATGACCAGGTCGAGGTGATCTTGGGCAACATGGGGGATGACCTCGGTATCCGCCGTGAGCGCCTGGGCCATCAGATCCTGAATGCTCAGCATGCCATACGCGGAGCGGAGTGCATCAACGCCCGTGCACTCGATGAGTGCCGCGTGGAATGCCTGATTAGCCGCCCGGTATCCTTCCACGTTGCTGAAGTGATCGCCGTCGAAGAACGGAACCGTCGCCTCGGCGAGTTGCCGGAGCTCCGTGAGCCGCTCCTTGTCCAGGCGCCCCACCGTCAGATTCGCCGCACCGAGCTCGATCGCCAGCCGGGCCTCGAACGCATCCTCGGCGGCCTCGATGTCGAAGTGCTCCTCGCCGATCGCGCCCACGGCGCTGTGTCCGGAGAACCTCTCGTAATACAGGCTCTTTGCGACCAGACCCTGCGCAGCGATATGGTCGCGGACCGCGTCCACCATCGCCGGAGGGCCGCACACGTAAACGTTGACATCGCCGCCGTTGAGATGCGCTGGCTCGATATACCGCATCACATATCCCTTGTTGGGATAGGTGCTGGCCTCGTCAGACACACAGCACGCGTACGTGAATTGGGGCAACTGCCCGGCCAGTCTCTCGAGGGCATCCACCATTACGAGGTCCTTATCGTGGGTGACGCCGTATATCAGGTGGATAGGGTAATCGGTGCCGGTTTGGGCGATCTTCTCCAGCATGGAAAGGTAGGGCGCCAGCCCGGTCCCCCCGGCCAGGAAGAGGACGGGACGCTCGATGTCCCGCAAGTAGAAGCTTCCGTATGGCCCGGTGAACTCGATGTCGTCCCCACGCACAGCATGTTCCCGCAGGTACGATGGTAGCGAACCGTGCTCGGTGTCACGGACGAGGAAGCTGACACTGCTACTCAGAGGGGCCGAGCTGAATGAGAACGATCGGGTCTGGCTGGTGCCGGGAACGGTCACGTTGGCGTACTGGCCGGGCAGGAAGGCCAGGCCGGCTCCATCGCTGTCCAGCGCGATCGAGAAGCGCAGCGCGCTCTCGGAGAGCCGCTCGAGCTCGCTGAGCTTCCCGGCGTGCAGCGACATCACCACCTTGGCGATGTCCGAGGACGCAGGAATACGGATCACACAATCCGACTTAGGGAACATCTGGCAGGTCAGCACTTGTCGCTCGGCGGCCTCCTCCTCGGTCATCGCATCCTCGATATAGTCCCCCAGCTCATACTTGCCCGAATCGCAGAACGACTTGCAGGTTCCGCAGGCGCCCATCATGCAGTCGACGGGAATGTTGATCCGGGCGGCATAAGAGGCGTCGGCGACTGTTGTTTCCTCGTCACATTTGATGAACTGGGTGACGCCGTCCTCGAAATTCAGCGCTATCTGGTGAATACTCATGTTCGGCTCCGGCAGTCCTGAATTCACCCCCTGACGCCTATACGTGATAGATGTCGATGACGTGGTGAATATAATCGTTCTTGAGAACCACGGTCTTCTTCTTAATCAGCGGCTGTTCACCGGAGGTGTCCAGCGTGTAAAGCGAGTGGCCGAAATATATGTCAACGGTCTGATAGCGGTAGTAGAGCGTGAACCAGTTGAAGCGCACCTGGCAGGTATTCCCCTGCTGCTCCACGATTTCGACGTTGGTGATGTTGTGGCCGGTCCGCGGTTCCGGGATGCTGGTCGCACTGGACCGATCGGTGTTGATCCGGAATACTCGATCTTCCAGGCCGCCCCGGTTCGGGTAATATATCAGGGAGACGTCCTGATGCGGGTCGGTGACGAGAGTGTCGTCGACATCCCACGAGGGCATCCAGAACTCCACGTCCGGGGCATAACACTCCAACCACTTATCGAACTCGCGGTCATCGAGATAGCGCGCCTCCCGGTAAAGGAAATGTTCGACGTCCTGCTGCGAAATGGCCATTACCTGACTCCGTTCTGAGCAGGCTAGCTCTTGGAGATCTTGCCCTCAGCGACTGCGGCCTTCGTCATAATCTCCAGCCAGTGTCGCGTCATGATCGGGTAGAGCCCCTCATCCTCGGCGCGCACCCCACTTCTCATGGGGTTGATGCCCAGCGCCTTCGCGTTCTCGTCCGGGCCCGTGATCCAGTGGGTGGCACCCCTGCTCATGTCATTCCACCGAGCTGCCCGCCCAAGGTAGGATCGCTGGCACGCCCGGAATTCCTCCAGGTCGTCCGGCGTCGCCATCCCGGTGGCGTTGTAGAAGTCTTCGTACTGCCGCAGCCGGCTCTCCCGCATCTCAGCGGACTCGCCCTTGGGAGCAATGCAGTAGATCGTGACCTCGGTCTTGTCGACTGACACCGGGTGGAAATGCCGGATCTGCGAGCTGAGCGCATCCATCAGGTAGAGATTCGGGTAGATCAACAGGTTACGCAGGTAGCCGACCATCCAGTCAGCTCGGGCTTCTCCGTATTCCTTTATGAACTGGTCACGCCACGGGTAAATCGGCCGGTCCTCCGGGTCTGGCCACTTCAGCCAGAGCAGCGCGTGGCCGTTCTCGAACGAGTAGAAGCCGCCCTTCTGTTTCTGCCAGGTGCTGACGTCCATGGCCTGGGTCTCGGTGGCGGACTCGCCGCCAGCTCCCCGGCGCCCGGTAGTCGCGGCATAGTTCCAGTGCAGCGTACTCACGTGGTATCCGTCGGCGCCGTTTTCCGCTTGCACCTTCCAGTTGCCGTCGTAGGTATAGGTCGAGGCGCCCCTGAGCACCTCCAGGCCGTCCGGAGACTGGTCGACCAGCATGTCGATGATCTTGGCGGCCTCGCCGAGGTATTCCTTCAGGGGCCGCACGTCAGCATTGAGGCTGCCAAAGAGGAATCCCCGGTAGGACTCGAAACGGGGAACCCTGGTAAGGTCATGCGAACCATTGGTGTTGAACTGCTCGGGGTAGCCGGCCTCAGGACCCGGGTCCTTAACCTTCAGGAGCTTGCCCGAGTTGCTGAAGGTCCAGCCGTGGAACGGGCAGGTATAGGTGGACTTGTTATCGCGCTTGCGCCGGCAGAGCATAGCGCCGCGGTGAGCGCAGGCATTGATGAAGGCGTTAAGCTCGCCCTGCCTATTCCGCGAGATGAATACGGGCTGACGTCCCATATTCATTGTCAGATAGTCGTTCGTCTTGAACTGGCTCTCATGTGCGAGATAGACCCAGTTGCCTTCGAAGATGTATTTCATTTCGAGATCGAACAGCTCGGGATCGGTAAAGATCGACCTATTGACACGGTAGATACCACGCTCCGGGTCTTCTTGGAGCGCCGACCCCAGCTTCTCGGCAAGATCACTCATGACAGCAACATCGGCCATACCCGCAGCCATTACACTCGTCCCCCTTCTGGACTACTCCCTGCAACCCGCCGTGGGGGCGACGCGAGTTACCTCTAGTCAGCAACGCTTCTCACATCATAAATCCGCCCTGTTCTCGCGAAAACCCATCGTGCCACTGAGCGGTACGCGTTCTTGTCCGTGCAACTGTGCCACCGTTCTCATAAGACCCATCGTGCCACTGAGCGGTACGCGCTCTTCTCTGGCGTCTGGGCTGCACGCACACTCTGGAGCAAATAGCCGAACCGGCGAGCGCGAAGGGACTGTAGTTGACATCAAGATACTTAACCTCGATTCGTCAGGGGCTTGTTGACGTTCATCGAGTCCGCGGCCTTGCCCGTAATGTCCCCTGCGCGGTTGGGGTGGGCCGTCGCATGTCGCTGCGGGGGCGCCGGGTTCCACGGCCCGGGGTTGGGCTCCTTCCTGGTCGTTGAGGCGAGGGTCCGGCGCTCAGGTGAGGGCCGGTAGCCGGGTGAGGCGCTGCCAGGCCAGGACGAATGCCTGTGCCCAGGGCCAGGTGCGCTCGATCCGCAGGTGACGGCGGCGGGCGTGGGTGGCCAGGCGGGCGATGGCCTGCTCATCGGCCTCGGTGATGGTCCAGCCGACCAGATACCGCACCGTGCGGCGGGTGGTGTTCAGCCCTTCCAGATGGGTCAGCAGGTCGTGGGTGGCGCCCGCGCCGTCCACCCGGACGAGGATCTTGGCCTGGCAGGAGTTCGGGATCTGGGCCAGAGCATCGCTCAGCACCCGCACGTGGTCGGCGACGGTGTTGCTGCCCGCGTTCCCGGCCCGCAGCAGCATCGCCAGCGATTCCTGGGTGTTGGCGCACCAGCAGGCCAGCGGGTGAAAACCATAGGTCTTCTTGAACGTGACGGCTGCCCCGCTCTTGTCCGAGGCAGAGGTGATGATGGTGGCGTCGATGTCGATGACGATCCATCCCCGCAGCCGTTTGCCCGCGACCGTCAGCCAGGGAAAGCCACCCGGGCGTAGGTGCAGCAATCCCCACACCCGGCGCCGTACCCTCGCCCTGGCCTTGGCGATGCGCGCGAGCATCGCCTCGTCCAGGCCGGTCAACGCACGACGGGTGGTGGAGTCCGACGGCGCGACCCCGAACAGCGCCGCGTGATGGGCTTGCAGCCGCTCGGCCTCCAGCACGCTGCGCGCACCGCACATGATCGCCGTGGCCAGGCTGACGAACACGTGCGCGCGATCGCGCCAGGTTGCGCTCGGCCCGCCCGGCCATAGCCCGCCGAGCGCCTCGGTCAGCCCCACCCGGTCGGCGATCTTGTGCAGCAGCACCGCTCCCGCATGCCCGACCAGTCCTTTTCCATCGGCGGTGACAGACAGCCGCCGGTCCCACCCGGTACGCTCACTCACCAGAAAGGTGCACCTGCTTCTGCAGTGGATACGGCGTCGACACCCGAATCCTTGCAGTTCAGGGCAATGCCGGTGAGTTAAGGCATCTGCGCAGGTAGGGGCACTTTTCTCACTATCTTGATCTTGTAACTTGCCTTGCTCGCCGGTTGCGCAGCGTCACGTTTCTTGGTCGGGAAAGTGTTCTTGGGCGGCTTCTTGACACGCTCACACTGACGGTCGCGGCGGCGGGGAAGTAGGTCCTCGTGGATGGCGTTGCGGCGGGCCTGGGCGGTCTTGGAAGAGGTGGAGGCGTGGTCGCGAGCGACGCGGACCGTCACGATGAATGAGACGCGGTCCGGGTCGATTCCGGCGGTCAGGGCCGCCGCGCACTTCAGTGAGCACAGTGCCTGGTAGACGGTGAGCAGGGCAAACAGTTCCTGGCAGACGAGCTCGGGCAGCTTGGAACGCAGAATGAACGCCGCTCCGCGAAGCCTGGTCTTCAGCTCGCCGTAGCCGTTCTCGATTTCCCAGCGCTCGTGATACGTGGCGGCGATCTTGGCCGCCGGTGCTCGTTTGTGGTCGAGGAGCGTGGTGACCAGCCGGAACGGTTCAACTCGGCTGCGTCCGTCCGCGGTCTTGACCGTCACGGTGTACTCGACGATCCGCACGAGGTGGCCTTGTGGTGTGCGTCCGAGGCCGCGGCCGCGCGCTCGGGCGACACCGTGCCGCACGTTCTCGGCCGGGGTGGGCATGATGGACAGGAACGAGCCGTCCGAAAGGACCTCGAGCGGAGGGAACACCAGGTTCTTCTTGATCCGCCACACCATGTCAGCGCCGGTAGCGGTGACCAGGCCCCACAGTTCGTGGCCGGCGAAGTTGCGATCGGCCAGTTCTTCCCGCACCTGCAAGCGCAGCAGGTCGTGGATGGCCTTGTCGGTGCCGTCCTTACGCCAGGCGGTGTAGTAGTACATGACCGCGCTGCGCGGCGGCAGGTCATGGGGCAGCAAGCTCCGCTGGCAGCCGGTCCTGCTCTGGTACAGGATCGCGTTGACGATCTCCGCCCTGGTGGCCGCTGACCGAGCGGTGCGCGGCCTTCCACGCCGTGATCACCGGCTCGATCGAGGCCCACCGCTCATCGGATAAGTCGCTCGCGTACGGCTTGCGTTCACTCATCCGGCTATCTCAGCACAGCCGTGCCCCACCAGCTGGACATAACGCTACAGATTCACTCGATCACACTACGACATCAGGGATATAGACCCGCAGACCGCCCTCTGACGATGGGCGCCCACGCTCATGACGGCTGTCGGCGCATGCGGCGGGTGATGGCGAGCGCCGCCAGGCGCACCGCAGGAACTAGTCGCTCAAGGTGCAGCCTCTGTTGCGGCCCAGAGATGGATATCGCGCCGACCGCGCAGAGGTCTGCGTCCAGGACAGGCGCCGCGACGCCGGCGACCCCCGCATCGCATTCCCTGCGGTCGCATGCCACCCCCCGGTCCTTGATCCAGGTGATCTCGGCCCGCAGCCGCTGCGGGGAGGTGATCGCCGCCCCGGTCCTGGACGGCAGGCCACGACTGATCACGCGCTCGAGAACCTCCGGCGGCGAGAACGCGATCAGCACTTTACCCACAGCCGTGCAGTACGCGGGCATCCGCTCTCCGACCCGGCTCAGGTCGGTCGCCGGCCGGTGACCCGTGATCTCCTCGGCGTACAAGACATGCGTGTCCTCAAGTACAGCCAGGTGCACGGCCTCGTGCGTCACCTGATAGAGATCCTCCATAAATGGAAGCGATACCTCGCGCAGCCGGGTCCGGATAGTGGCCAGGTTGGCCACTTCGAACAGCCGCATGCCCACGACATACCGCCCAGCCTCGCGACGCAGCCAGCCAAGCTCGACCATGCGCTCGGTTGTCCGGTAGACGGTCGACTTCGGCAGGCCGGTATGGAGCACAAGCTCGGCAAGACTCATCGACCGTTCCCCGACGCCGAATATGGAAAGTATGAGATCGACACGATCAAGAAGGCTGTGGCTCAACTCTTCCTTGAGTGGCATCTCCTTGGGCGACATCGCGCCCCCGTCCCCCGACCGGATCACGCGCCATGTTCATCATGCACGCTGGCCAGACACATGCCCCACTTTTCAGATATATGCCCACTCATATTCCGCTCAGCCGCGATGTTCAGCGAGATCGGAGCGGGCCAGTGGCTGCGCTACCTCGTAGGGACCGCCGAACCGTCCGGGCCATCGACCTGCTCATCCCGCGGCCGACCGGCTTTGCCGCCGGCGTGACCATCATCAACGCCGTGGCTCTGCAAGCACCGCAGTCGTGATGACCGCGCCGCTGTGCGCGCCGCCCGCTCTCATCGGGTCTGCTGCACGCTCTGATGGTCCTGGTCAACACCGAGATCACTCGATGACAGACGATCGTCTGGACCGAAACCCCGCCACTGCCAGCACGAGTACACCCACACGACGCCACACCAGGCCCTTGACCTGCAACTTCAGGATGAAACGAACTCAATGGGCCTGGGCCCGGCAGACCACCTCCAGCAGTCGACAGTTGCATTACTGTGAGCATCTGAACGGTTACAGAATTTTGCCGAAGGCCTGCGAGATGCATGGTCGCGCAGTGAAGATATGGGCATGTTGACTGTTGATCTCGATGCCAGGGCGGAGAAGGCTCTGAACGAGCTGACCTCCGACGGCCGTTCAGCAACCGAAGCCGTCCGCGAAGCACTCGTTAGCGCTAAGCATCTCCACCGCATGGAGGTGGCCCGAGTCGCAGCCGAGCGGCTGGCCAACGATCCCGCCGACAGGGCCGAGGCAGAGGCCATCATGAAGGACGCGGAGCATCTGTGTGCGTGGTGACGTGTATCGGCGGCGGACGTGATGGCGCGCCAACTTGCCCACCTGCTGGAAATCAGTGAGCTGCCCAACGTCACCATAGGGGTGATGGCTTTCGGCGGCGGACTGCACCCTGGCGTCATGTCGGGACCATTCGTCATACTCCGCTTTCCGGTAAACAGCGAGGGGAAAGAAACGGAGCCGCCAACGGTTTATGTGGACGGTTGAAGTCGCCGTGCTTCCCCAAGGCCGAGTCGGTGTGCGGGACAGCAAGGATAAGGACGGCCCCGTCCTGATTTTCGCTCCGGACCAGTGGGCGACCTTCACCAGCGGCATCAAGGTCGGCATGTTCGACCCAGATTGAAGACGGATTCCAGGCGTTCGACCTGTCCACCGGTCGAACGTTGGACCAGGAAGTCTCTACATCACGGCCTGTTTGGCACCCTTCAAGCCGGCCTGAGCAGAAAAAGATGAAACGACGAGCATCATTCCGAAGCAGCAGATGTAACCAGCAACCGGAGCATGCCGTAACGGCCTGAAAGGGCTTGAGCGGCGATCCACCTGAACAACGAAAACGGCCCCGAGCCGGTGCGCCAACACCGGTCCAGGGCCTTGATCAATCAGCCTGACGAAACCAGGAGAAAGATCCATGCTCGACTCTACCGGCGCGCCCGCGCCCGTAACAATCACCCCCTGCCAGGCGACCGGCACCCGTCCGCGGTCCGCCGCTCCGGTTGCGGAGGGTGGACGATGAGCACCCGGCGCGCGCCACGCCCCTCGACCCGGTTCACCCAGATCTCCAACCAGTGGATCCGCGACACCCGGCTGTCCTGGAAGGCCCGCGGCATCCTCGCCTGGCTGATCTCCCACACCGTCGGGTTCCGGATGTCGGAGAAGACCATCATCTGCGCCGCCCCCGATGGCCGCGACGCCATCCGCGCCGCCCTCAGGGAGTTGGAGACCTACGGCTACCTCGTGCGTGAACGCGAGCGCGGCCACGACGGCAGACTCGGCGGCGTCGACTACATCCTCTGCGACCCCTGGCAACCCCAGCTCGAACCCGAAGCGACCACCCCCGCCACAGGCCCCCTCCCGCCCCGCCCCGCGCCGGAAAACCCGCCGCAGGCCACCACCAGCACAGACACCACAGAACCCCAGGTCGCGACCTACGACGGGAAAACCAACGTGGGAAAACCCACCCCCATAAGAAGAACAGACAAGCAAGAAGACCAGCACCCCGAGAAGAACAGAAAAGCCCTCCCCCTTCTCGCCGTAGGCGAGCGTGCGGACCGTACCCCGCCAGGCGCCGCCACAACGCCTACGGCGAACCCGCAAGAACCGACGCCGAAAGAGCGGACCCGGCTGGCCGGCGACCTGCTCGGCAGACTGCCCGGCCACTACCGCGCCGCCCCGGCCTGGCTCCGCACCCGGCTCCTGACGAGAATCTCCGACGCCCTGACCCGGCACACCCCGCAGGCCATCGCCACCTACTGCGCCACGTTCGCCGCCGACCCGACCTTCGGCGACTACGAACACCTACGCCGCTTCGACGACGTCCTGCGGAAACTGACCGCCGACATCACCGACGGCACCGCCTGCCCCGGCTGCGGACGCGACCCCCGCCACCCCTTCTGCACCGCCGGGGACTGATGCCGCCCTAGCACGAACGGTTCCCGGCGGAGGCCACGTTTGTACAGTCCCCGCCAGAGCGCATCAAAGACCCGGCTTTGTGGAAGACCGTGAGCCAGGCGGCGGCGCTGCTCGCGACAGAACAGCCGCGCGATGGCGACCGACCTAACCGGTAAGGACATGCGTGGGCCGTCGTGCGCGAACAGCTGGGCCAGTGACGAGCATCAATGGCCCAGCTGAGGGCCGTCGTGGCTGTTCCACGTCCAGGGGGATACCCGTTATGTTGGGTCGTTCTGTGGTGGTTCTGGGGGCGGAGAGACGACGTCAGTGCTACATGCCCGAGTGATCCATGCCGGAGTGGTCCATGCCGGAGTGGTCCATGCCGGAGTGGTCCATGTTCGAGTGGTCCATGCCCCCGCCCATCGAGTGGCTGCCCGGTCCGTGCGGGTGGCCCGGCACGTTCCCGTTCGCGTCGGTCACCCAGAAGGTCCCGGCCATCCCCATGTCGGAGTGGCTCTGGACGTGGCAGTGGTACATCCATGCTCCGGGGCCGACGCGCTCGCCGGCGATCACCTGGAAGCCGAACGACTCGGCCGGTCCCATGATCTTGGTGTCGATGATCCGGCTCGGGTCGTTCGGGCCTTCCAGCAGGCCGGTGCGGTTGTCGGCCCAGCGGTGCGCGTGCATGTGCCACGTGTGGAAGAACTCACCGTGGGTGATCACGACGAACTCCACCCGCTCGCCGAGCTTGGCGACGAAGTCGGGTGCCTTCTGGAGGTTGTTGGTCTTCATGTCGTTGAAGACGACGGTGAACGTCTTGTCCGGCAGCACGTCGTCCTTGCGGCGGACCACCAGCGGCCCATAGAGCCCCGCCCGGATGCCGCCGGTGCCGTGCTCGGTTCCCACGACGTGGTCGTGGTAGTGCCAGTAGCCGGCGCTGCCGGGCTGAATGGTGCCGTCCGGGCGGTTGCCCGGGGCGTGGGTGCGCCAGGTGTAGACGTGGCGGTTTCCCGGCTCCACCACGCTGGCGTTCATCCGCGTGCCGTCGCTGTTCCATTCGTAGTCGACCCCGTGCACGTGCAGGCTGACGGTCACGTCCATGTTGTTGACCAGCTCGATCTCGAGGGTCTCACCCTCGATCATCTCGATGAGCGGTCCGGGGATCGTGGCCTTGCCGGGCTCCAGGCCGTAGCCCATCTGACCGTTCGGCAGCCTCTCCGCGTAGAGGGTCATGCGGCGGACGCCGCCCTGCCCGTTGCCCGGGTTGCCCGCGGTCTTCTCCGGCGGTGCCGCGTTGACCTGGCTCGCCACGGCGAACGGCGCGATCGCGGCGACTGTCGCTGCGGTGGCGGTGAAGGCGCGCCGGGAGAAGAGGCGTCGCGCCACGTCACTGCTGTTCTCGGTCATGGTTCCCCAATCGGTGACGGTGCCCCACCCGCGTGAGGCGAGCTGCTGCGTCCGTGAGCCGACGGCGGGTCGGCTTGAACGGTGTGGTGTCGGGATCTCGATGCCGGCCTGCGCGATGTGGGTCATGCCGGGCTAGCGGAACGAGACGAAGTTGGCGATCTTTCAAGAGCTGTTCGGCAGCGGTCAGCCGCAGCTGATCGCGTTGTAGGTGGCGTCGTAGGACGAGGTGACCTTCTTGCCGTCGATCGTCGCGGTTCCCATGACAGTCACCTTGCCTGCGCCGATCTGCCCGGCCCTCGTGTTGAAGGACTGGTACGCCTGCTTGCCCGGGGCCACGTTGGCCACGGTCTTGGAACCGTAGGGGGTCGTCAACGTCACGTCCGCCGGCACGCTTCCGTCGTTGACGGCCGTGACCGCGACGTACGCCGACGTGCCCACGCAGCGGGACGAGGCGGTAACGGTCAGCGGAACCTCAGGCTCGACGGCGCCCGGGTGGCCCGGCACGTTCCCGTTCGCGTCGGTCACCCAGAAGGTCCCGGCCATCCCCATGTCGGAGTGGCTCTGGACGTGGCAGTGGTACATCCATGCTCCGGGACCGACGCGCTCACCGGCGATCACCTGGAAGCCGAACGACTCGGCCGGTCCCATGATCTTGGTGTCGATGATCCGGCTCGGGTCGTTCGCGCCTTGCAGCAGGCCGGTGCGGTTGTCGGCCCAGCGGTGCGCATGCATGTGGAACGTGTGGTAGAACTCACCGTGGGTGATCACGATGAACTCCACCCGCTCGCCGAGCTTGGCGACGAAGTCGGGTGCCTGCCGGAGGTTGTTGGTCTTCATGTCGTTGAAGACGACGGTGAACGTCTTGTCCGGCAGCACGTCGTCCTTGCGGCGGACAATCAGCGGCCCGTAGAGCCCCGCCCGGATGCCTCCGGTGCCGTGCTCGGTTCCCACGACGTGGTCGTGGTAGTGCCAGTAGCCGGCGCTGCCGGATTCGATGGTGCCGTCCGGGCGGTTGGTCTGGGTGTGGGTGCGCCAGGTGTAGACGTAGCGGCCTCCCGGCTCCACCACGCTGGCGTTCATCCGCGTGCCGTCGCTGTTCCATTCATAGTCGACCCCGTGCACGTGCAGGCTGACGGTCACGTCCATGTTGTTGACCAGCTCGATCTCGAGGGTCTCACCCTCGATCATCTCGATGAGCGGTCCGGGGATCGTGGCCTTGCCGGGCTCCAGGCCGTAGCCCATCTGACCGTTCGGCAGCCTCTCCGCGTAGAGGGTCATGCGGCGGACGCCGCCCTGCCCGTTGCCCGGGTTGCCCGCGGTCTTCTCCGGCGGTGCCGCGTTGACCTGGCTCGCTACGGCGAACGGCGCGATCACGGCGACTGTCGCCGCGGTGGCGGTGAAGGCGCGCCGGGAGAACAGGCGTCGCGCCACATCACTGCTTTTCTCGGTCATGGTTCCCCAATCGGTGACGGCGCCCGCCTGGGTGCGGCGAGCTGAGGCTGGTCCGTGATGCCGACGGCGAGTCGGCGGATACGACGTGGTGGTGGTGGTGGTGGGATCTCGAGGCGGCGGGCGGGAGGATGGGGCATGCCGGTCGGGAGGGATCTGTGCAGGTACAAGGGGTACTTTTGTTGATACTTAAGGGACTTTTGCTTGATTGCTCCTTATGAATAGTAAGGATGTACAGAACTTTGTCACGAATCTGGACGAAGTGGCGCCTGACTGTTACTTTTCAGCCAAAGCACCCAAGGTGCCTGCTATCGGCCCCGGAGGGATGTAGGACGTCACGGCACCACTGCCGGCACAGGGAGTGATCGATCAGTGAAGGAACAAGGAGATCAACAAGGCCGGCGTCACGTCCGACATCGGCAAGCCCGGTGACCCGCCGCGGCTGACCAGATAGCTCTTCCGAAGGTTGCCGTTGTGCACCCCCCACAAAGGAGCGAACGATGGGTCGAAGAGACCTCTTCGCAAAGCCCCGACTACCCGCCTGGCGCCACGCACTGATCATGGTGTCGAGTGCCGCCCTGACGCTGGGAATGGTGACGCTGCCCGCCGCGGCGGCACCGCCCAAACCCGGCGACCCGGTGTCAGCCAAATCCAGCGACCCAACGCACGCCCAACACAGCGATCCGGCGCACGCCCAACACAGCGACCCGGCGCAGGCCGCCGACACCTCGGTCAACGTGCTGGTGTTCCATGGTCCGGCGGCAAAGCAGGACGACCCGGTCGAGCGCGCTGCGGCGGCGGTCAAGGACCTGGGCAAGACGAGCGGCTTCGGCGTCGACGTGTCCCAGGACCCGGCGGTCTTCACCTCCGAGAACCTGGCGCGCTACCGCGGCGTGGTGTTCCTGTCCGCCAAGGGCGTGACCCTGAACGCCGCACAGGAGGCCGCGTTCCAGACCTTCATCAGGGACGGCGGCGGTTTCGTCGGCGTCCACGATGCGGTTCGCGCGCAGCCCGACTCGGACTGGTTCACCGAGCTGGTCGGCACCCGCCCCGCCGGCAGCATCCCCCCTGCCGAGAAGGTCGTCGAGATCAGGGTCAACGGCGAGAACCCGCCGAGCGAGACCAAGGCCCAGCTGATCGACGGCAACAACAACTCCAAGTGGCTGACCCGTACGACCACTGGGTGGGCCGAGGTGCGGCTGGAGAAGCCGGTCGTGGTCGGCCACTACGCGCTGACCTCGGCCAACGACTCCCCCGGCCGTGACCCGAAGAACTGGACGCTGAAGGGCTCGCAGGACGGGCAGAACTGGGTCGACCTGGACAAGCGGTCCAATGAGACCTTCCCGCAGCGGTTCCAGACCAAGGAATACAAGTTCGAGAACAGCACGGCGTACCCGTGGTACAAGCTGGACATCACCGCGAACAGCGGTGATACGCTGACCCAGCTGGCCGAGCTGCGGCTGTTCGGTCCCACCGCCGGTCCGCCTCCGGAGACCGAGGTGCAGGAGGCTCAGGTCGACTTCACCGACCGCCAGCACCCGGCCAACGAGGGGCTGCCGTTCACCGTCAAGCGGTCCGACCAGTGGATGAACTGGGCGCCCAACCCGCTCGGCAAGGTCCACACAGTCGCGCAGCTCGAGGAGCGGTTCTACAAGGCGGGTCTGAACGGCAACGGCCCGTTCCACCCGATCTCGTGGTGCCGTGACTACGACGGCGGCCGGTCGTTCTACACCGGCATGGGTGGCACCGAGGCGAGCTACACCAGCGACAAGCAGTTCCAGAGCCACCTCGGCGGCGCCATCAAGTGGGCGGCCGGCCTGGTCCGCGGTGACTGTCAGGCGACCATCGCGTCGAACTATGTGACCGAGCGGTTGACCACGACGAACAAGACGGGTCAGCTCGACCAGATCGGCGAGCCCCACGGCCTGACCGTCGCCCCCGACGGCAAGGTCTTCTACGTCGGCAGGGCGGCCTGCCCGACCGGCGTGATCGCCAGCTGGACCAACCCCAACGTCGGCCTCGGCTGTGGCACGATCCACCAGTGGGACCCGAAGACCAAGCAGGCCAAGCTGCTCACCACGCTCGCCGTGATGGGCAACCGCGGCAGCGGTGACGAGCTGACGAAGAACGAGGAAGGCCTCCTCGGCATCGTCCCCGACCCCAAGTTCCAGCAGAACGGCTGGATCTACGTCTACTGGATGCCGCACGAGTCGATCGACAGGGACCTGCGGATCGGCCAGCGGACGATCTCTCGGTTCACCTACGACTTCGCCAACGAGACGATCGACCAGGCGACCCGTAAGGACCTGCTGCACTGGGACACCCAGATCCACAGCTGCTGCCACGCGGGTGGAGGCATGACCTTCGACAACGAGGGCAACCTCTACGTCGGTTCCGGTGACAACAACTCCTCTGGCGGTGCCGGGGCGGGTTACGCCGGGAACAACTGGACCCTGGACTACAAGGGCCTCTCGTTCCAGGACGCCCGCCGTACCGCAGGTAACACCAACGACCTGGGCGGAAAGATCATCCGGATCCACCCGGAGCCGGACGGGACGTACACGATCCCCAAGGGCAACCTGTTCACGGGTGACGAAGAGGGCGGCGGCAAGACCCGCCCCGAGATCTACGTGATGGGCGTCCGTAACATCTCGCGGCTCCAGTGGGACCCCGTGAACAACTGGCTGAACGCCGCATGGGTCGGTCCGGACGCCGGTGTCCCGAGCGAGATCTGGGGTCCGGCGAAGTACGAGACCGCGACGATCATCACCTCCGCGGGCAACCAGGGCTGGCCGTACTGCATGGGCAACAAGCAGCCCTACCGTGACCGCAGCAACGTCGACGCCAAGGATCCCGCCGGCTGGTACGACTGCGACAACCTGAAGAACACCTCGCCGCGCAACACCGGCCTGGTCGACATCCCGCCGGCCCGCACCAACATGATCTGGTACTCGCCGCAGGGCGGTGGCCCGGTCTACCCGAAGCGGGACGACGGCAGCGGTCTGCCGACCTACAAGCTGGGCGACGAGACCTTCACCCAGCCCTTCCTCAGTGGCGGCGGCCAGGCGGTCATGTCCGGGCCGACCTACCACCGCTCCGAGGTCGACACCAACAGCGGTGTCGCGTGGCCGGCGTACTGGGACAACAAGTGGTTCATCGGTGACGAGTCCAACTCCCAGAACCGGGTCGCCGTCACCGTTGACCCGAAGACGGTCAAGGACATGGCTCCGCCGCCCTTCGCCGAGGACGTGCGCAGCATCATCCAGCCCGGCAGCGGCGGCACCCAGCTCCAGGCCTGGATGGACGCCAAGTTCGGCACGGACGGCGCGCTCTACCTGCTCGACTACGCCGGCGGCTTCTTCACGCTCCATTCGAACCAGAAGCTGATCCGCATCGCCTACAAGGGTGGTCCGGCGACGCCGAACCCGAGCCAGGCCGCGGTGCGGCCGGTCCGGGATGCCACGCCGAAGACGATGCAGTTCTCCAACACCAAGGCCGGCGGCGTGAAGTGGGAGTGGGACTTCGGCGACGGCAGCAAGTCGACGGAGGCCAACCCGACGCACGCCTACGCCAAGTTCGGTGACTACAAGGCGAAGCTGAAGGTCACCTACGCCGACGGTGAGGTGGCCACCGGTGAGATCGCCGTCGCCATCGGTTGCCCGGCGCCCGACGCCCGGTCGACGGTCATGCTGCTGGAGACCGACACCGGTGTGGCCAACCGTGCGGTCGATGGCGGCTGCACGATCAACGACCTGATCGACGACGAGCGCAACTGGTCGAACCAGGCTGAGTTCGTGAGCAGCCTCAACGATGTGGTGAACCAGCTCCGCAAGGACGGGATCATCGACGACAAGGAGTCTTCCGCGATCAGCAAGGCGGCCGCGCAGTCCGACATCGGCAAGACGAACGGCTACGAGACCATCTTCGACGGGACCGCGCAGTCCCTGCAGGGGTGGTCCCAGGCCCCGTCCGGACAGTTCAACCTGCAGCCGGACGGTTCGATGCGGACGTCCGGCGGTCTGGGCATGCTCTGGTACTCGAAGAAGGCATACGCCGACTTCTCCGTGAGGCTGAAGTTCCGTGACATCGCGCCGGGAACGGGCAGCGCCAACACCGGTGTCTTCGTTCGGTTCCCCGACCTGAGGACCCCGCTGGACGACCGTCCCACCGGAAGCTGCGGCACGGTCGGGTCGGCCCGTACGTCCCCCGCATGGGTCGCGATCTACTGTGGCCATGAGATCCAGATCTACGACGGTGCGACGGGCGAGGTCCAGAAGACCGGCTCGGTCTACAACTTCGCGCCGATCGGCCTGGACAAGGCCAGGGTGACGCCGAAGGGTCAGTGGAACGACTACGAGATCCGGGCGGTCGGGCAGCACTACACGATCATCCGTAACGGCGTGGTGATCAACGAGTTCGACAACGTTCCGGGCAAGAAGTCGTCCCGTAGCGGCGACCCGGACACGGACCTGCGCCAGTTCATCAGCGGGTTCATCGGGTTGCAGAACCACGGCAACAACGACCTGGCCGAGTTCCGCAACATCCGGGTGCGCGAGCTCTAGGGAGTGTTCGCCGAACACGATCTAGGTCGGTAACTCGGTCGGTGCCGAGCGAGGGGGAAACCCCCGAGCCCGGCACCCCCCTCCGAGTGACTCCGGCCCCGAGTGACTCCGGCTCAGAGCGACTCCGGCCGGAGCGCGACCTCCGTCGAGCTACGCCTCAGATCATGAGAGGTGCAGATAAATGCACATAGGATCTCTTCCCGCCCTCCTCAGTAGTTTGCGGAGGGCAATCAAAACCCGCGCCACGGTGCGACGCATGGCCGCGGTGATGTTGGCAGTGGCACTGCCGACGCTGTGGCTGTCGGCGGCCGGTGCCGCAGCCCAGAGCCAGAACCAGAAGGTCAACCAGGCGGCGGCGCAGGTGCTCACCTGGACCGCCAACGACGACTTCCTCAAGTACAAGTCCACGCCGACCACGGCGACGGCCGGCCCGGCGACGATCGTCTTCGAGAACAGCAGGGCGACCGGCAACCAGTTCGGTATGGTGCACACCCTGACCTTCGACACCTCCACCCCCGGCTACAACCACGACGTCGACCTCAACATCCTGGCCAGCCCCTTCGATGAGAACGGAGGCCGGTGGGAGGTTCAGGTGAACCTCACCCCCGGTAAGTACCGCTTCTTCTGCGCGGTCCCCGGCCACGGCAACATGTACGGCGAGCTTGTGGTCACCCCCGGCACGCCCACGGACACCACGCCGCCGCAGGTGTCGGCCGCGGTGTCGGGTGAGAAGGACACCGACGGCAACTACGTCGGTGCCGCCACGGTGACCATCACGGCCAGCGACACCGAGTCCGGTGTGGACAAGGTGGAGTACTCGCTGAACGGTGGGGCGTTCCAGGCCTACGCCGCTCCGGTGTCGGTGAACCAGCCGGGCAAGCACACCGTGCAGTACCGGGCCACCGACAAGGCCGGCAACACCTCCGAGGCGGCGTCGGTGACCTTCACGGTCGTGGCCCCGCAGGAGAAGGACACCACCCCGCCGACGGTGTCGGCGTCGGTGTCGGGCACCAAGGACGCTGACGGCAACTACGAGAGCTCCGCCACGGTGACCATCACGGCCACCGACACCGAGTCCGGGGTGGACACGGTGGAGTACTCGCTGAACGGCCAGCCGTTCGCGCTGTACACCAAGGCGCTCGAGGTGAACCAGCCGGGGGCGCACACCGTGAGCTACCGGGCCACCGACAAGGCCGGCAACACCTCCAACGTCGGGTCGGTGACCTTCACGGTCGTGAACTCGGGGCCGAAGGACACCACCCCGCCGACGGTGTCGGCGTCGGTGTCGGGCACCAAGGACGCTGACGGCAACTACGTGAGCTCCGCCACGGTGACGGTCTCGGCGAGCGACACCGAGTCCGGGGTGGACAAGGTGGAGTACTCGCTGAACGGCGCGGCGTTCCAGGCCTACACGGCTCCGGTGTCGGTGAACCAGGTCGGCAAGCACACGGTGCAGTACCGGGCCACTGACAAGGCCGGCAACACCTCAGAGGCGGGGTCGGTGACCTTCACCGTGGTGGCGCCGAAGCAGGACGACACCACCCCGCCGACGGTGTCGGCGCAGCTCACCGGCAGCATGGACTGGGCCTGGAACTACGTGGGCTCCGCCACGCTGAAGATCACGGCGACCGACGCCGGCTCCGGTGTTGACACGGTCGAGTACTCGATCGACGGGCAGCCGTTCGCGCTGTACACCGAGCCGCTCGTGATCGACCAGCCGGGGGCGCACACCGTGAGCTACCGGGCCACCGACAAGGCCGGCAACACCTCCAACGTCGCCGAGGCCAAGTTCACGGTCATCGTGGCGCCGCCGGCCGCCAAGACGCCGCTGAACGTGACCGCTTCGTCCCGCTGTGTGGGCACGTCGGCGTACGTCGCGGTCACGGCCGTCAACGACGGAAGCGTGCCGGCGGACGTGACGTTGACGACCCCGTACGGTTCCAAGACCGTGGCCGACGTGGCCCCGGGCAAGCAGGCGTACCAGTCCTTCAACGCGCGGGCCGGACAGATCGGCGCGGGCAAGGTGACTGTTACGGGGACCTCGTTTATCGGTGGCAAGAAGGTCACCTCGTCCTACGAGGCCGACTACACCGCGATCAGCTGCGGCTGACCGGGCCGGCGGTGGCCACGGTGTACGCGCCGAGGACGCCGCCGTAGTTAACAGGGGCCGGCCGGTCGATGGACCGGCCGGCCCCGCCCCCAATAGATCCGGCCCCGCCCCCGCCCCCCATAGATGGAGCAATCACATGAAAACCAAGAAAGCTGCCCAGATACTGGCCGTGTCGGTGCTCGGTCTTGCGCTGGCCGGCGTGGCCGGTCCCGCAGGGGCGGCCGGCGACCCCGGCGACGGCATCGACGTGTCGGTGACGATCGAGCCCACCACCATTCCCGGTCAGGTGTCGATGACCGTGGCGGACAACAGCGGAGTGTCCCTCCAGGAGAACGGCTCCGACGCCGCCGCCCGCCAGTTCACCGGCACCACGCCGACGGTCACGGTGAGCGACACCCGCAGTCCCGAGGAGATCCCCGACGGCGAGTTCTGGGCGGTCGTCGGCCAGGCCGGCCAGTTCACCGCGACCGGCGACCCCGCCAAGACCATCGGCCCGGAGTACCTGGGATGGACCCCGCGCCTGTTGACCGACTCCTCCACCGGGGCGGTGGAGGCCGGTGAGCCCGTCTCCAGTGTGATCTCCGACGGCACCGACGCCCCCGCCGTGGGTCTGCAGGGCCAGGAGATGCTCGTCTCGACCGCGAACTCCGCCGGCGAGATCGGCACCTGGGAGGTCAACGCCGACCTGGCCCTGCGGACCGCGGTCGACGTCGCCGCCGGGGAGTACCACTCGACCCTGACGCTTTCCCTGTTCAACCAGTCCTGAGCCGAAGGCAGGACGACACCGCCCGCAGGGTGTCCGGGACGTGTGCGAGTCTGGCACACGTCCCGGACAGCCACGATGAGACAGGAGACACCCTGTTGACCAGGAGCAGTTTGCGGGGCGCCCTCGCCCTCCTCGCCGCCCTCTGGGCTGTCGGCGCGACCGGCCTGGTCGCATTCGCCGTCCCGGCCGACGCCGGTGGGAGCGACACCACCTGGTCGGTCGTGCCGGCCGACGCCAACGGTCCCGACGGCCGCAGTGTGATCGATGTCGAACTGGCCGGTGGGCAGGAGGTGACCGAGCATGTCGCGGTCATCAATCGCTCCACCAAGCCGGTCGTCTTCGCGATCGACGCCAACGATGGCTACCTGACCGCCAAGGGATACTTCGACATGCGGCCCTCGGACGCCACGCCGGCCGACGGCGGGGCATGGATCGAGGCTCCCGACAAGGTGACCATTCCCGCCGGTGCCACCTCCGTCGTGCCAGTCAAGATCTCGGTACCGGGGAACGTGACGCCGGGGGATCACCCTGCGGGTGTCACCGCGTCCGTGGAGACGATCTCCGGCCAGGTGCGGGTGCAGAACCGGGTGGGCGTCCGGGTGAACATCCGGGTGACCGGCGCCTACGTGGCCAAAGTCGCCGTGACCGGGCTCCGGACCGAGTACACGTGGTCATGGAACCCCTTCGCCGCGGGATCCGTCGACGTGACCTACACCGTCGCCAACGTCGGCAATATCCGGTTGGCCCCGGACTCTCGGGTCCGGACGTCCGCATTCGTGGGTGAAAGCGGCTGGGACGACACGTCCGAAGCCAAGACCAGGGAGATCATGCCGGGCGGCAGCCGCGAGTTCACCGCACGGGTGACCGGCGTCTGGCCGATGGGGCCGATCACCACGAACGTCGTGGCGATCCCCTCACCCGCGGGTAAGTCGCTCCCGGGCATCACCGCCGAGCGGGTGGCGATCGACACCATGGTCTGGGCATTGCCGTGGCCGCAGCTCGCTCTCCTCGCCCTCCTCATCCTTGTCTTCCTCGCCATCCGGGTAACCCGTTCTCGGCGCCGCAGGCGCATCGAGAAGCTGGTCGAGCTCCGGGCGGAACAGATGCGCGTGATGCGTGCGTAGGGAGCCGTCGTCACAGGTCGCGAAGGTGTTCACCTGGACCGCGGCTCGCGGCTCGCGGGGCCACGGCTTCGGCGGGTGCCGGGCGATCGGAAGGAGACCCGGTACCTCGCTGATCCATTGAGGGTGCCCCACGACTCGAGTCGCGGGGGCGCCCTCCCAATTCCTCTCATATCAGTACATACATCAGAGGGTGGCAGCCATCAGCAGACGCAGGGAAGCGACGGCCGTCCGGTATCCGACCCGAGGTCGGGAGGCGACGCCCGTCCGGGATTCGGCACGAGGACGGGTACTCGCATTCGCACTCGCATTCGCGCTCGGCGCGCTCCTCGCCGGCGGTGCGGTGTTCATGGCGACCCGGCCGAGCTCCACCGAGTCGCTGGTCGAGCAGTTCCGCGCAGAGGCCGCCCTCCGGGACAAGGCGCAGATCAAGACTCTAACCGAGCTGGCCCGGACGACCCGCGACCGGCTCGTTCCCGTGCTCGAGGGCCTCGAGCACGCCCTTCCCTCCAACGAGGGTGCCACGCCCGCCGCGGCGACCTCGGCCGACGTCGAGAGCTGGCGGAAGGCGGCCGCCGCGGCCGTCGAGGGCTTCGCCGACCCGCCCTCCGGCGAGACCGCCACCAATGTGGCGAGGTCGAGCCTCGCCTCGGCCGTACGGCAGCTGGCCACCGCCGTCGACACCTACGCGGCCGCGCAGAAACTCACCGGTTCCACCCGCGAGGCCGTGGTCGACCTTGCTGTACGGCAACGCGCCGACGCGATCTTCACCTGGTCGGTCGGGGCCACCGGTCTCGACGCCGTGAACGTCGACGCGGGTTATGGGCACCAGCACGTGTTCCTGCCGACATCGGACGGCAGTGGGGCGCTCACCCCCGACCCCGAACCCGAAGGCGTTCACGACAACCACGACCATCCGTGAGCGCTGCTCCGGCTCCAGGGTCTCCTAATCGAAAGCGAAGCCCATTCGAAAACGACGTCGCCCTTCTGGCCGCCCGCCCGTCGGTTTGACCGTCGTTCTGGGCTCTGTTTTTTCAGCCGTAGTCGTCGATCCTCCGGGAGCCGCCCCTTGCGGCGATCTCGGGGTGTGGGCACTTCTCTAGCTCTTCACCTGACTGCGATGACCACACTTTCTCGATAAGACACCAAGCTTTGTCCTTTAAGGATACAAAGTCGTACCGTTTGGCTGAAAACATCTTCCTCTTAGAGGGAAAGTTGGTTACGTTCACGTCACCTGCACCCCCCTGGAGGTATGGCGTGGCGCAAACGGCCGCGCGACCGAAGTCCGCGCATCAGGCGCGGGTTGTGCTTCCACCTCGTCACAGGCCCGGGCAATAGCCCCCTTACCCCTGCCACCGATGCCGCCACAGCGGCTCCCGGTGAAAACCGCGCTGTCGCGATGAGGCGACGTACTGGCGCCGACATCTCCCTGTTCCACTCCACCCCCAGGGCAGCAGTCAGTGCAAAGAACAAAGAGCTCATGCTCAAACCACTCCCGGAGGAGCTGTTGTGATAGTTCACAAACATCGCACCTTAAAGTGGAGGGCCGCGACGGCGGCTCTCGCCCTGGGGGCGCTGCTCGCACCGGCGGCCCTGGCGTCGCCGGCGAGCGCGGACTCCGTCCCTGACGAGTTCAAGGTGCTCGTCTTCTCCAAGACGACCGGCTTCCGGCACGACTCGATCCCCAACGGCATCGCGGCGATCCAGAAGCTCGGCCAGGAGAATGGCTTCGGGGTCGACGCCACCGAGGACAGCACGAAGTTCACCGACGAGAACCTGGCGCAATACCAGGCCGTCATCTGGCTGTCCACCACGGGCGACCCGCTGAACACGCAGGACCAGCGGGACGCCTTCGAGCGCTACATCCAGCGGGGCGGCGGTTACGCCGGGATCCACGCGGCCGCCGACACCCACTACAGCTGGTCGTGGTACGGCAAGCTGGTCGGTGCGTACTTCAAGTCGCACCCGGCGATCCAGAACGCCACGGTCAAGGTCGAGGACCCCGCGCACCCGTCGACCAAGCACCTGCCGACGTCGTGGACACGTAACGACGAATGGTACGACTACCAGTCGAACCCTCGCAACACCGTGCACGTGCTGACGTCGATGGATGAGAAGTCCTACTCCGGCGCCACCATGGGCATCGACCACCCGAACTCGTGGTGCCAGGACTACGACGGCGGCCATTCGTGGTACACGGCGCTCGGCCACACCAAGGAGAGCTTCACCGAGGCCAACTTCCTGAAGATGATGCTCGGCGGCATCAAGACCGCCGCGGGCGTCGAGAAGGCCGACTGCTCGGCGTCGCAGAGCGGCAGCTTCGAGAAGGTCACCCTCGACAGCACCAAGTCGAGCCCGATGATGCTGGACGTCGCCAAGGACGGCCGGGTCTTCTACATCGACCTGCAGGGTGACGTCAAGATCGTCAAGCCCAACGGCAACAAGGTGACGGCCGGTCACCTGAACGTGACCACCGCCAACGAGAGTGGCCTGCTCGGACTGGCGCTGGACCGCAACTTCGACACCAACCACTGGCTGTACCTGTTCTACTCACCCGCGGGTAGTGAGAACGTGGACCGGCTGAGCCGGTTCACCGTCACCGGGGACACCCTCGACATGTCGAGTGAGAAGAAGGTCCTCGACGTGCCGGTGCAGCGGGCCGAGTGCTGCCACCACGGCGGCGGCATGGTAATGAACCCCAAGTCCGGTGACCTTTACCTGGCCACGGGTGACAACACCAACCCGTTCGCCTCGGACGCCTACACGCCGATCGACGAGCGGCCGGGCCGTGCGGCCTGGGACGCGCAGCGCAGCTCGGGCAACACCAACTCCCTGAGCGGCAAGCTGCTGCGGATCCACCCCGAGGCGGACGGCACGTACACCGTCCCCGAGGGCAACCTGTTCGCCCCGGGCACCGCGAAGACCAAGGCCGAGATCTACGCCATGGGCTTCCGCAACCCGTTCCGGATCGGCATCGACCCGAAGACCGGGCACCCGCTGGTCGCCGACTACGGACCTGACGCCGGGACCGCGAACCCCAACCGTGGCCCCGAGAACACCGTCGAGTGGAACCTGATCACCCAGCCGGGCAACTACGGCTGGCCGTACTGCACCGGCCCCAACAGGCCGTACATCCAGTACGACTTCGCGACCGGGAAGTCCGGCTCGGCGTTCAACTGCGCCGCGCCGGTCAACAACTCGCCCAACAACACCGGCCTGACCGACCTGTCGCCGGCGATCCCGGCGACGATCTGGTACCACTACTCGACCGACCCGAACCAGTTCCCCGAGCTCAACGGCGGCGCGCCGATGGCCGGCCCCGTCTACCGGTACGACGCGAACCTGAAGTCGGCTGTCAAGTGGCCGGCGTACTGGGACAACAAGGCGCTGTTCGGTGAGTGGAACAACAACAAGATGTTCTCGTTCCAGCTGAACGAGGACAGCACCAAGCTCGTCAAGATCAATCAGATCCTCAAGTCCATGAGCTTCAAGCGGCCCATGGACATCAAGTTCGGCCCCGACGGGGCGATGTACCTGATCGAGTGGGGATCGGGGTTCAACGGTAACAACGCCGACTCCGGCATCTACCGGATCGAGTACCGCAAGGGCGACCAGCAGCAGGGCGACCAGCGCCCGGTGGTGACCGCGTCGGCGAACCCGACGTCGGGCATCGCTCCGCTGAAGGTCGACTTCACCGCATCGGCCACCGACCCGGGTAACCTGTCGCTCACCTACAAGTGGGACTTCGGGGTGGCGGGAGCTCCGCAGCCGACGACCGCGAACGCGAGCTACACCTACACCGTGCCGGGTACGTACACGGCCGAGGTCACCGTGACCAACTCCGTGGGCGCGGCGACGACCAAGCAGATCTCGATCAAGGTGAATGCGCCGGACACGAACACGATCTGCCTGACCGGACGTTCCGACGACTTCAACGGGACGGAGCTCGACCGCAACCGCTGGTCGGTCATCCGGGAGAACCAGGGCCTCAAGGTCGAAGACGGCAACCTCGTGATCCCGACGTCGAACACCGACATCTACGGGGACAACACCGGCTCGCCGAACATCGTGGTGCAGCCGGCGCCGTCGGGTGCCTGGATGGCCACGACCAAGGTCACGCTCAACGCCCGTGACGCGTACCAGCAGGCGGGCCTGATTCTGTACGGCGACGACAACAACTACGCCAAGATGGTGCTGCAGGCCCGCGGCACCAACAGCAAGGCCAACCGGATCTTCCAGTTCATCCGCGAGGAGAACGGCGATCCGAAGGAAGTGACGGCGAGCAACACGGCGCAGCTCGGGGACGCCTTCCCCGACACCGCGTACGTGCGGTTCATCTCCGACGGCACCAACCTGACCGCGCACTACTCGGCGGACGGCGTCAGCTTCACCGCGATGCCGGAGACGAAGAAGCTCGCAGGGATCAACAACCCGAAGATCGGCCTGTTCTCCATCGCCGGCACCGGCAACCGTCCGGTGATCAACGCCTACTTCGACTGGTTCCACATCACCCCCGATGACACGGCGACCAAGCCGGCTCCCAACGACGAGTTCGACGGCACCGAGCTCAACACCTGCCGCTGGGACGCGAGCGTGCGCTACAACGCCTCGGCCGTGCGGGTGAAGGATGGCAACCTGGAGATCGACACCGAAAAGGGAGACATCTACGGGTCGGACAACAGCAATGCGAAGAACTTCATCCTGCAGACGGCGCCGGACGGCGACTGGACGCTGGAGACCAAGATCGACGGATCGGCGCTCAACGAGCAGTACCAGCAGGGCGGCCTGATCGTCTACGCCGGTGACGACGACTACGTGAAGTTCGACTACGTCATCGACAACCAGCCCGGGGCGGCCGTGGTGCGCAGGATCGAACTGCGCAGCGAGGTCGGCGGCGTGGTCCAGGACCCGCAGCCGCAGGTCAGCAACCTCACCAGCGGCGTGTGGTGGCTGCGGATGAAGAAGGAAGGCGACACCTTCCACGGCTACTACTCCTCCAACGGCACCGACTGGACCGAGATCGGTGTGAACGGCACGCCGACCGCGGTCAAGAACAGCAAGGTCGCAGGCGGTGCGAAGGTCGGTCTGTTCGCCTTCGGCGCCAACCAGACGGCGTCGAAGACGGCCAAGTTCGACTACTTCCACCTCAGCAAGGACGGCGATGACTCTCCTGCCGTTCCGCTGAACGTGACCGCCTCGTCCCGCTGCGTGGGCACGTCGGCGTACGTCGCGGTCACGGCCGTCAACGACGGAAGCGTGCCGGCGGACGTGACGCTGACGACCCCGTACGGCTCCAAGACCGTGGCCAACGTGGCCCCGGGCAAGCAGGCGTACCAGTCCTTCAACGCGCGGGCCGGACAGATCGGCGCGGGCAAGGTCACCGTGACCGGGACCGCGACGATCGGTGGCAAGAAGGTCACCTCGTCCTACGACGCCACCTACACCGCGATCAGCTGCGGCTGACCGGGCCGACGGTGGCCACGGTGTACGCCAGGGTGTACGCCACGGCGTACGCGCCGGGGACGCCGCCGTAGTGAACAGGGGCCGGCCGGCCGATCGGCCGGCCGGCCCCGCCCCCTATGCCTCCCATAAATGGAGCAAGCACATGAAAACCAAGAGAACTGCCCAGATACTGGCCGTGTCGGTGCTCGGTCTTGCGCTGGCCGGCGTGGCCGGTCCCGCAGGGGCGGCCGGCGATCCCGGCGACGGCATCGACGTGTCGGTGACGATCGAGCCCACCACCATTCCCGGTCAGGTGTCGATGACCGTGGCGGACAACAGCGGAGTGTCCCTCCAGGAGAACGGCTCCGACGCCGCCGCCCGCCAGTTCACCGGCACCACGCCGACGGTCACGGTGAGCGACACCCGCAGTCCCGAGGAGATCCCCGACGGCGAGTTCTGGGCGGTCGTCGGCCAGGCCGGCCAGTTCACCGCGACCGGCGACCCCGCCAAGACCATCGGCCCGGAGTACCTGGGATGGACCCCGCGCCTGTTGACCGACTCCTCCACCGGGGCGGTGGAGGCCGGTGAGCCCGTCTCCAGTGTCATCTCCGACGGCACCGACGCCCCCGCCGTGGGTCTGCAGGGCCAGGAGATGCTCGTCTCGACCGCGAACTCCGCCGGCGAGATCGGCACCTGGGAGGTCAACGCCGACCTGGCCCTGCGGACCGCGGTCGACGTCGCCGCCGGGGAGTACCACTCGACCCTGACGCTTTCCCTGTTCAACCAGTCCTGACCCCGCGGGCGGGACGCCACTCGACTCGATCTGCCGCATCCTCCAGAACCGACCAGAAAGGAAACGGGCCGCCCCTTCACCGAAGGGGTGGCCCACCCCGTTGCCGTGGACGGGCCTGTGGACCGCAATTGGCAGAAAGGGGTGCCCTGAACTCGGCACATACCACATGGGCCGAGTTCTGGCCAGGGCGCCCGCATCCACTGGGGAGCTTTTTGGAAGTCCGAATCTACAGATCTGATATGTGCAATATTTTCGAGGCACGCGTCTGGTTTGTAGGGGCCGAGGAAGACGAACCTGCTGGAGGCTAGGAGCGGGCTTTGCCGACGATCGGCGAGAGATATGCCGTGGTTCAGCAGAAGTTACGTGGCAACTGCCTGGTCTACGGCCTCGGGAGCCAGGATCCGCTCGATGACCATTACGGCGGCGCCGGTAACGCCCGCCCGGTCACCGAGCTTGCTGGCACGGATGCTGAGACTCTGGGTGGCCAGTGGTAGCGAGCGGCCGTAGATCATTTCACGGACGCCTGCCAGAAGGTGATCGCCCGCTTCGACCAGGTCGCCGCCGATCACGACCAGGGTGGGGTTGAAGAAGTTGACGATCGAGGCGAGCGCGCTGCCGACCTCTCTGCCGCCCTGCCGGACGAGGCGGATGGCATGGGGATTGCTTTCCTTGGTCAGACGGACGACGTCCCGGCCATCGGTGACATCAAGCCCCACGTCGCGAAGGCGAGCGACCAGAGCCGCGCCGCCGGCCACGGCTTCCAGACAGCCGACGTAGCCGCAGCGGCACTGCACCTGGTTGAGGGTGAATGTGCGGATGTGGCCGATATCCCCTGCCGCGCCCCGGGCACCGCGATGCAGTCGGCGTCCGGCAATGACGCCACAGCCGATACCGGTTCCCACCTTGACGAAGATCAGATGCTCGACCTCGGGGTAGACGGCCCAGTGCTCACCCAGCGCCATGATGTTCACGTCGTTGTCAACGAGTACCGGAACGCCGAGCCGCTCGCCGAGCCAGCCGGGCACGGGGAAGCCGTCCCAGCCCGGCATGATCGGAGGGTTGACCGCCTTCCCGCTTTCGTGGTCTACAGGGCCAGGCAGGCCGACGCCAACGCCGCACACGTCCGACACGGTGTGACCGCACTCGTCGAGCAACTCGCAAAAAGTGTCGAGAATCCAGCCCAGCGTCGGCTCAGGACCGCGGTCGATGGGCAGGTCGGCAGCACGTTCTGCCAGGACCGCGCCACCGAGGTCGCTCACGGCGATCCTGGCGTGGGTGACGCCGAGGTCGGCGGCGAGCACCATGCCGGCCCCCCGGTTGAAGGAGAAGGCGGTGGCGGGCCTGCCGCCCGATGGAGTCGTCTCCTCGGCGGGCAGGATCAAGCGCTGGTGCAGCAGCGCGTCAATCCGTTGGGACACCGCGCTCCTTGACAGGCCAGTGAGCTGGACCAGCTCAGCGCGGGTACGCGCCCGCCCGTCGCGCAGGATCGAGAGCAGCATTCCTGCTCCGGGTCCGCTGAGCATGCCCTGGGTCACCGGCACTCCTTGTGCTCGAATTTTGCTTATGCCGTATTCTACGCGCCTTTTGCTTGACCGAAGTCATAACTCCTGTATACGCTCACGGCGATATGCGCGGCACACCTGAAGTTCTGACAAGCAGACTGGGTGCCGTTGGGAGCGAGTTTATGACGTGCGTTAACGGCGTGCCCGAGTCGAGAATCCAGAAAGTTCAGCAGTACGGCATTGGGCGGGCGCTTACCCCCTTCACCCCTGCGGGTGACCGCGCCACGCGAATCCGCGCGGCCTTTCCCTCCTCCGTTCCCGTGGCGGAGTAGACCCGATGCTGACCATGACGGGCATCGGCAAGAGCTTCTTCGGCGTACGGGTGTTATCCGGCGTCGACCTTGCGGTCGCGGCGGGCGAGGTCCACGCGATCGTGGGGGAGAACGGAGCGGGCAAGTCCACGCTCATGAAGATCCTCGCCGGAGTGCACGCACCGGACGAGGGAACGATCAAGATCGACGGTCGGCGCGTGTCGTTCGGCCATCCGCTGGACGCCCAGCGCGCCGGCGTGGCGATCATCTACCAGGAGTTCAATCTGCTGCCCGAGCGGACCGTGTCCGAGAACGTCTTCCTCGGCCGGGAACCGATACGGCACGGCTTGGTCGACCGGGCCGCGATGGACACCGCGACCGCCCGGCTGCTCGCCGAGCTGGGTGAGGACTCCTTCGGCCCCCGACGGCCGGTCAAGCGCCTGTCGGTCGCTCAGCAGCAGGTTGTAGAGATCGTCAAGGCGCTGTCGTTCGATGCCCGGATCGTCGTGATGGACGAGCCCACTGCTGCGCTCGCCGAGCACGAGGTCGAACTGCTCTACCGGCTGGTGCGGCGATTGCAGGAACGAGGCATCGCCGTGCTCTACATCTCCCACCGGCTGCGTGAGGTGTTCGACCTCAGCGATCACGTGACGGTCATCAAGGACGGCAGGCTGGTCACCACGGTCGCCACCGAGGACGTCACCTCCGAGGATCTGGTCCGCTTCATGGTCGGGCGCGATCTGAACGGTTACTTCCCGCCACGCTCCACCTCGGTTGGGGAGACACGGCTCCAGGTCACCGGCGGCGGCAACGACCGGCTGCACGACATCGACCTGAAGCTGAACGTGGGAGAGATCGTCGGCATCGCCGGGCTCCAGGGATCCGGCCGATCGGAGCTGGCCAAGGCCCTGTTCGGTGCCGAGCCGTTCACCCGGGGCGAGATGACGCCGGTGCGCCCGCACTCGGTCCGCGAGGGAATCCGCGCCGGAATCGGCCTGGTGACCGAGGACCGCAAGAGCGAGGGCCTGGCGCCGCGCCAGTCGGTGCGCGACAACGCCCTTCTCGTGACCCGTGCGATGGGCCGTGGTGGTCGCCGCGGCGGGGTGCGAGAACTGCTGGAACGGGTACGGCTCAGGCCGCCCCGCGAGGATCAGGAGGTTCGCTACCTGTCCGGCGGCAACCAGCAGAAGGTCGTGCTCGCCAAGTGGATGACCGTCGCCCCGAAGGTGCTCCTGTTCGACGAGCCCACCCGTGGCGTCGACGTGGGCGCCAAGGCGGCCATCCATGACCTGATGCGCGAGCTGGCCCAAGACGGTGTCGCGATCATGATGATCTCCTCCGAGCTGCCCGAGCTGATCGGCATGAGCGACCGCATCGTCGTGCTCCGGGAGGGCCGCATCGTGGGCACCCTTCCCGCCGGCTCCTCAGAGGAGGCCATCATGAGCCTGGCCGCGGGCGAGGTGTCCCCATGACCCAAAACGTGCTTTCTGACCGCAGGGCCGGGTTCGCGGCGCTGGTCAACCCCACGAGTGTCGTCTTCCTGGCACTGGGCGGCGTGATCCTCGTGGGCTGGGTGCTGGTCGCCGTGGACGGCGGTCAGTTCCTCACCATGGAGACCGTCGTCGGGGTGCAGCAGCGCTCAGCGGCGCTCGGGATCGTCGCGGTAGGCCAGACGCTGGCCATCCTGGCGGGATCCCTCGACCTGTCGGTCGCCTACCTGATCAGCCTCACCTCGCTGGTCGCGGCGGTGACCATGGCGGGCCAGGACTCCAACATCGTGCTCGGGGTCGGCGCCGTCGTGGGAGTGAGCGCGCTGGTCGGGCTGGTCAATGGTCTGGTGATCACCAAGCTGCAAGTGCACGCGTTCATCGCCACGCTCGGCGTCGCACTGATCATCAAGGGAATCCTGAGCCACCTCTACACCGGCCCGGCCGGCCGGGTGCCGGAGTCCTTCCAGAGCCTCGGCTATGACCGGTTGGGCCCGGTGCCCGTCTCGGCGTTGCTCTGGGCCGCGGTCGCACTCGTCGCCTGGTTCCTGCTCAGCCGGACCAAATACGGCTACCGCGTCTACGCCGTCGGCGGTGACGTCGAGGTCGCCAGGTTGTCCGGCATCCGCACCGATCGGGTGATCATCATCGCGCACGTGCTGTGCTCGCTCTGTGCCGGGATCGCTGGACTGCTGCTGGCCAGCAGGCTCGGCGCCGGAGCCCCGACCGTGGGCACCGACGGTGGATACGACCTCGAGTCCATCGCCGCCGTCGTCCTCGGCGGCGCCGCGCTGGCCGGGGGCAGAGGCGGAGTCGCGGGCACCGTGGGTGGCGTGCTGTTGCTCGCCGTCCTGGACAGCGTGTTCAACCAGTTGGAAGTGAACTCCTTCTTCAAGGACGTTGTGCGGGGCGTGGTGATCATCGTCGCCGTCGCCGTCTACGCCCGGCGTACGGGCCTGGTCGGAAGGAGCAGGACGTGAAGCGTGCGCTGCCGATCCTCGCGGTGCTGGCGGTGCTGCTGGCCGCCATCGCGATCGTCAACCCTTTCTTCCTAGAGCCCGCCGGGTTCCTCTCCTTCGTCAGGCGCGCCGCGCCCCTGGTCATCCTCGCCGCCGGGCAGTACCTGGTGATCGTCTCCGGCGAGTTCGACCTGTCGGTCGGATCGCTGGTCACCGTCGAGGTGGTCGTCGCCGCCCGCTTGATCGACGGGGACGAGGCGGCGACCTGGCCGGTGCTGGCCCTACTGATCGTTCTCGGCCTGTTCGTCGGTCTGGTCAACGGTGCGGTGACGACCCTCCTCCGCGTGCCGTCGTTCATCACCACGCTCGGCATGATGCTCGTGCTGTCCGGCGCGGTCTTCCTGTGGACGGGCGGCGCACCGCGCGGCGCGCTCTCCCCAGCCTTCCGCGTATTCGGCAGGGAGACCGGATGGGCCATGCTCATCGTCGTGGTCGTCGCCGTGGCGGCCGTGCTGCTGATGCGGGCGAACTTCGGTAGGACACTCATCGCCACCGGCGACAACGAGCGCGCGGCCGCCCTGTCCGGCGTACGGGTCACCAGGGTGAAGATCATCGCGTTCACCCTCTCCGGCCTGTCCGCCGCAGTGGCCGGAATCCTGCTCGGTGGGTTCGCCGGAGTGTCCGCCCAGGTCGGCCAGGGACTGGAGTTCCAGGCAATCACCGCGGTCGTCCTGGGCGGCGTCGTCCTCGGCGGCGGCCGCGGCACGGTTATCGCCGCGATGGCCGGGGCGTTCACCCTGGGGGCCTTGTTCACCCTGCTCAACCTGTACGGCATCTCTGGGGCGCTGGAGTACACCGTGCAGGGCGTCGTCATCGTCGCCGCCGTAGCGGCCGGAGCCATCCGTCTTCCCTTCCTCAACCCCCCGAAAATAAAAGGAGACGCCCATGTCGCGTCATAGACCGCTCATCCTCGCCGTTGCGGCTCTGACGGTGCTCGCCGCCGGCGGCTGCACCAGCGACAAGCCCAGCACCACCACGGCCGCCGACGCAGCGCCGACCGCGGCCGCGTCGACGGCGCCGGCCTCGGGGACTGGTGAGCAGTCCGAGTTCTTCGTCCAGGCTGACTACGACGCTCAGCTCGCGATGCGCTCGCAGACCGCGGAGGGACCGGCGGACAAGCCCTGGGAGCAGGCCATCGCGCCGCAGATGGTGTCCACCGCCGAGTACAAGAAGGATGGACCGTACCACCTCTGCTTCTCAAACGCGGCGATCGACAACCCCTGGCGGCAGGTCGGCTGGAAGACCATGCAGGCCGAGGCGGCGTTGCACAAGGAGATCTCCAAGCTCACCGCCCTCGACGCCGAGGGCAAGGACGACAAACAGATCTCTGACATCGCCGAGCTGCAGGCCAAGGGATGCGACGCGTTGATCGTCTCGCCGAACACGACAGCGACGCTTACCCCGGCCGTCAAGGGCGCCTGTGCAAAGGTCCCGGTCATCGTCTTCGACCGCGGTGTGGAGACCGACTGCCCGGTGACCTTCATCAAGCCGATCGGCGGCTACGCGTTCGGAGCCGACGCCGCGGAGTTCCTGATCGAGAAGGTCCCTGCCGGTGGAAAGGTGCTCGCGCTGCGCATCCTGCCCGGTGTGGATGTCCTGGAGACCCGCTGGTCGGCGGCGAAGGCCGCCTTCGACCAGAGCCAGGTCGACGTGGTCGGCGTCGAGTTCACCGACGGCGACGCGGCCAAGACCAAGGGCATCGTCAGCGACTACATCCAGCGCCACGGCAAGATCGATGGCGTCTGGATGGACGCCGGCGCGACCGCGGTTGCCGCGGTCGAGGCCTTCGAGGACGCCGGAGTGCCGGTTCCGCCGATCAACGGTGAGGACCAGCAGGACTTCCTGCAGAAGTGGAAGGAGGGCGGTCTCACCGCCGTCGCCCCCACCTATCCCACCTACCAGTGGCGCACACCGATCATCGCCGCTTTGAAGATCCTCAAGGGTGAGGAGGTGCCGAAGGTGTGGAACCTCCCGCAGCCCAAGATCACATCGGAGAACCTCGACCGGTACCTGCAGCCGAACATGCCGCCGCTGCACTACGCGCTGTGCGGTTGCGAGGACATGCCGGGATTCCCCGAGAAGTGGGGCGGTAAGAAGGGGTGAGCGCGTTCCCTGTCGGAGTGAACACCTGGGTGTGGGTGTCGCCGCTGACGGACGGCGACCTCGCGTCCCTGGTGCCCCGTGTCGCGGCCTGGGGGTTCGACGTCATCGAGCTGCCGGTAGAGCGGCCCGGCGACTGGGATCCCGGGAAGGCCGCGGCGCTGCTGGCCGAGCACGGGCTGAAGGCCTCGGTGGTGCTGGTCATGCCGCCGGGGCGGGAGCTCGTGGCGACCACGCCTGGAGTCGTCGAAGAGACGCAGGACTACCTGCGGCACTGCGTCGACGTGGCGGTGGCCGTGGGCTCGCCCGTGATCGGCGGGCCCGCCTACGCCTCCGTCGGCAGGACCTGGCGGATGTCGTACGGCGAGCGCCGGGCGATCTACACGGAGCTCCGGAAGAACCTGGAACCCGTGGTCGACTACGCGGGCGAGCGCGGCGTGGCGGTCGCGGTCGAGCCGCTCAACCGTTACGAGACCAGCCTCCTCAACACCGTCGAGCAGGCCCTCGAGGCCTTGCCCGACGGATGCGGCCTGGCGCTCGACGTCTATCACATGAACATCGAAGAGAAAGATCCGGCGCAAGCCGTACGCGCCGCTGCGGGCCGGATCGCGCACGTGCAGGTCTGCGGAACGGATCGGGGCACACCGGGCGCCGACCGCTTTGACTGGCCCGCGTTCACCCAGGCTCTGCGTGAAGCGGGCTATGCAGGCCCCCTCGTCATCGAATCCTTCACCGCCCACAACCAGACGATCGCCACCGCAGCCTCCATCTGGCGGCCGCTCGCACCGAGCCAGGACTCCCTCGCCGTAGACGGTCTGGCCTTCCTCAGGTCGCTGTAGCCAGTGTCCCGAGGTTCCCCATCATGGCGGGGAGCCTCGGGAGCCGTCCCGATTCCTCCACCCATTTCGCCCCGGAGGTTCGGACATGCGTCGATTCCTTGCTGCCTTCATCCTGTCGGTGCTGCTGTTACCCATGGGAGTGGGTACGGCACACGCCGCCGCTCTGATCGCCGAGTACGGCGGCACGCAGAAGGACTGACCATCGGCCACGGCCTCGAAGGGCGCCGGGCGACCGGAAGGAGCCCCGGCACCCCGCTGATCCACCAACGGGTGCCCCACGACGAGAGTCGCGGGGCACCCGCCCCATTCCGTTCTCATCAGTGCAGGGGCCTATCAGACCGGCGCCGGGCTCGATGCCCACGATCTTCCCGTCCAGGTCACCGGCCTTGGACTTGAGGTCCTCGATGGTCCTGACGTCCGTCATGTAGTCGGGCACCGCCAGCGTGAGCTTGGCGTTGTCGTACCAGACCTGCAGGTCCCCTCCAGCTTGTCGCCGTACTGCTTCCAGTAGTCGGCGTGCGTGATGGGCTGCCAGGAGTCGAGGAGCAGGTCGATGTCGCCCTTGGCCATGCCGGCGTAAAGCGGGGCCACATCGGGGTTGATCAGCTTGACCTCGTAGCCCTTGGTCTCGAGGATCTTCTTCCAGAGGTGGGTGACGACGATGTCCTCGCCCCGCGCCACCCGCCCTGACCGAGGTAGAGGTCTCGGGGGTCGGTTATGGCGCGGTGCTCGCGGTCACCTGGGTGGGACCGTGCCGCTGGCCAGCAGTTGCGGAATCCCAACGGAGCCGTTCGGGTATACGGCGGGGCGACTGGCGCCGCCTGGGCTGTCGAAGTCGATGTCGCAACGCTGCAGCCTTCCATGGATCTTCGCCGCCGATGTCCCGGTGCCCTGCAGGCTTCGCGGCGGGAGGCGAAATCTGCGCGTTTCATTCGACTCGAGAGGCTCAGGATGACCTTGATGAACGCCGGCGGGCCTGGATCTGCCGGAGACTTCACCCAACTCGTGGAATGAGACTGATATGCCTGATGGATGGCAGTGGGACAGCACGCTATTCCGGGGAAGCGCAGCCTACTACGAGCGCGGCCGGCTGTCGTACGCTCCAGGCTTTGACGAAACACTGGCCAAAGCCCTCGACCTGGACAGCCGGGGCCGACTCCTCGACGTCGGTTGCGGGCCGGGCACCGTGACGCTCGCCCTGGCTCGGTTCTTCAGCGAGGCGGTCGGCATCGACCCGGACGAAGACATGCTGGCCGAGGCCGAGCGACAGGCCGAGCGCCGCGGAGTGACCAATGCGCATTGGAGGGCTGCCCGCGCTGAGGACCTGCCGGCCGGTCTGGGTGAGTTCCGGGTCGTACTGTTCGCCCAGTCGTTCCACTGGACGGACCGGGACCGTGTCGCGGCGACCGTGCTGGAGATGCTGGAACCGGGAGGCGCGTTCGTCCATATGAGCGACCTCAAGAACCCGCCCGCCGAGCCGGCGCCGCTGCCGCATCCCGCTCCACCGAACGCGCAGATCCGCGAGCTGGTGCAACGGTACCTGGGCCCGGCACGCCGTGCTGGGCTGGGAACGCTTGTAAATGGCACGCCGAACCGGGAGGACCTCGTTCTGGCGCGGGCCGGGTTCGAGAACTTCGAACGACATGTCGTTCCGGCCGGGCAGGTGGTCAACCGCACCGCGGACGACATCGTGGCGTGGGTGTTCTCCCGATCCGACTCCGCCCCTCATCTGTTTGGTGACCGGCTGGGGGACTTCGAACGAGACCTGCGGGCGGTGCTGCGGCAAGCCTCACCGGGCGGCCTCTTCGCCGAGCATCTTCCACCGACCGAGATCATGACCTGGCGCAAACCGTATGGTGAGCGGTGACGGCAACGTTGAGGCGGCCCGCCGCCCGAGACGAGCATGATGGGGTCCGCACCCGGCTGTTCTGGTCACGGGCCGAGGGCCAACACCCGGTCCCGACCCGATTGGCGCGGCGGTTCTGAGCAGGGTACCGACGGCGTTGGCCCCGGCGTCGCCCCTGCATGATGTGTGCGCACCCGGTCGCGATTACATGCCGTGCAGCACCGTGGCATTGCAAATCTTGGTCGTGGCGATTCTCCAGATCAGGCATACGCCCACCGTGTGCCGTCTCACCAAGTGAGAACGACGGAGCCCTGCCTCGGGTCGGGAACGGCTCACGGACGGGCTCCCACGTTCGCTGCCGACCGATCGAGAGGTGAGGTGCCCGGCTATCCCTCTGCGGCCTCGCCACGGCTACGTCTCACGCAGGAGCGCGGCCTGCTACTCGATGCGCCTGCGGCGCCGAGAACGGGTTACCCGGATGGCGAGGAAGACAAGGATGAGGAGGGCGAGGAGGGCGAGGGCGCCCCGCGAACTGCTCCTGGCCAACAGAGGTGTCTCCTTCTCATCGTGGCTGTCCGGGACGTGTGCCAGACTCGCACACGTCCCGGCCACCCCGCGGGCGGTGTCGTCCTGCCTTCGGCTCAGGACTGGTTGAACAGTGAAAGCGTCAGGGTCGAGTGGTACTCCCCGGCGGCGACGTCGACCGCAGTCCGCAGGGCCAGGTCGGCGTTGACCTCCCAGGTGCCGATCTCGTCAGCGGAGTTCGCGGTCGAGACGAGCATCTCCTGGCCCTGCAGACCCACGGCGGGCGCTTCGGTGCCGTCGGAGATCACACTGGAGACGGGCTCACCGGCCTCCACCGCCCCGGTGGAGGAGTCGGTCAACAGGCGCGGGGTCCATCCCAGGTA
>NZ_JBIUTQ010000030.1:0-52584 GCF_044741965.1 Streptosporangium sp. NPDC087985 | reverse complement strand
CGCCATTCGAAGTTCTCGACGAGTACGCGGCACTTCAATCGGCTGCGTAGTCAACAACCGCAGATTCCGCTGTCCGGAATGATCTCAGCCCCTCAATCAACCGGATCAAGGACTGGCGTGGGCTGGCCTTCCGCTTCGACAAGACCCCCGAAAGCTATCTGGCCGGCCTTCATCTACGCGGAGCCATCTTGTGGATCCGAAGCCTTCAACCCGCCTGAAGATCCGAAGTCCATACAGACCCTAAGAGCTGGATGAGCCCGCATTAGCTCCGGTGCACGAACGCTCCAAAACCTAATAGTGCAGTGAGGTGATCTCAGTGAACCTTCTTATCTTGTTTGTGAGACACCTGCGTCCATGAGGTGCCGGCAACCTGGGGCCTCGGCGATCACGACAGAGTTGGAGAGCTCACAAGCATGTTCGAACGCGGGATGCAAGTGCGGCTCAGGGACCGGTTATGGGAGATCGAGGACGTCCGCGGCGGCGAGAAGGAGACCTTCCTCGATCTACGTCGCGCCGACGATCGCCCAGGGCCCCGCCGTCTCAAGGTGCTGGCTGCCGCAGAACCCACACTGAAGATGGAGTCGACGAAATGGAAAGATGCGCACCTGAGCATCAATGCATTTAGCCCTTTGGATTTTGAACTGTATCCAGAAGAGATAGAGAAGATGACTAAAGAGGCAAAAGTCAAGTCAGAAGTGCTTCTAACTTTGAGTGTCTATCAATTCTGATGATAATGCGAATCTTCCTGCTTATCCGAAGTTTCGCTGCCACCCGCTTCTTCGGCTGAAATTGCGTCTCCGGTCCTCGGCCAGCGGAGAGCCGCGGATCACCCGCTTCGTGGTGATCTTACGACGGCCAGGCGTGGAGGACCCACCGGAGTGGAAGTACATGCTGAGTAGCCTCACGATGATCTGGGCCCGGATGTCCTCCTGGCCTGTGACGATGTCATGCACCCACGGCTGCAGGCCGCTATCCGGCCGCTGCTCTTTCATTCACTGCTGTGCGGGCCAACCACTATCAGGCGGCACGTCCGCGTGGCCATGTAGATCCCAAAGGCCATGGTGGTAGAGCCACAGCATGACGGATCCGTAACCCTCTCCGAGACACGAACGATCAAAGAACGGCAGTGTTCGCAGAAAGGGGGGCGATGTGCGTGTTGAGGACTTGTCCGAGGCGGAGCGCCGGGTCTGGGAGGCGTTTCTTCTGGGGGAGGAAGTCGACTTCACCACCGGGAACCCGGAGGAGAACGACCCGGCGGTAGGCGCGGCCTGGGGCGCGGAGCGGACGGTCCGGGCCAGGGTGATCGCCGTCCTGCTGATGGACGAGGAGTCGCCTCAATCGCACCGGGTCCCGGCGCTCCGGATCAAGGGTGCCCGGATCACCGAGCGGGTGAACCTGGCCTACTCCACCCTCCACCACTCCGCACGGTTCCTGTCCTGCTTCTTCGAGGAGGACCCCAGCCTGTACTGGGCGCGGTGCCCGCAACTGAGCTTCAAGGGCTCCCACCTGCCGGGCCTGTCCGGTTCCAACGCGCAGATCGACGGGCATCTGCGGCTGGAGGGATGCGTGTTCACCGGCCTGCTGGAACTACGCGGGACCCAGCTCGCCGGCAGCCTCGCGCTGAACCACGCGCAGAGCATGGATATCGACTGCGACCGGCTCCAGGCGGGGCGGGGCATTGCCGCGATCGAGCTCAGCGCCGCTGGCCAGGTCAGGTTCACCAACGTCAAGGTGAGCGGCACCGTGATCCTGGACCATGCCTGCCTCGCCGCTTCTGACCGGAGCGCGTTGGAGCTGGATGGGCTGCTCCCCGACGGGAGCGTCTTCTGCCGGTGGATGGCAGTCACCGGGATGGTCAGCCTGCGCAACGCCCGCGTGGCCGGGCCGTTCAGCTTCACCGGGACCACGATCGACTGCCCCGATGAGATGGCCTTTCTCGGTTCCAGGATCACCGCCGAGGGCGGGCTGTACCTGGGCGGCGGGTTCAGCGCGACGGGCACCGTACGGCTGGCCAACTCTCGGGTCGACCGGGAACTCAGCCTGAGCGGCGCCCGCCTGACCCGCCCCGACGGTGACGCGCTCCAGGCCGCGGAGCTGCAGGTCGAGGGGACCTTCGACGCACCTGAGCTCACCGCCGAGGGGCGGGTGGATCTCTCCCAGGCGCGCATCGCGGGGTCGCTTGACCTGACCGGCGCCAGCCTGTCCGCGCCCGGCGGGGTCGTCCTCGATGCCGACGGGGTGAATGTCGGAGGCGGGCTGTCGTGCACCGGGGATTTCCGGGCCGAGGGCGCGGTCCGTCTCGCCGACGCGCGTATCGGTACGTTCGCCGACTTCAACGGCGCCCGGCTGAGCAACCCTGGCGGTCAGTCGCTCGACCTCGCTGGGGCGAGCGTCGGCGGCGGCCTGGAGTGCGGGCGCGGCTTCGCCGCCGAAGGCGAGCTCACCCTGATCGGGGCGCGTATCGGCCGGCACCTGTATCTCAACGACGCGACCCTGTCCGCACCGGGCGGCCGCGCCCTGGCCGCCTGGCAGCTGGAAGCCCGCGAACTGTACCTGCGCCCCAGGCGGACACCCGAAGGCGCCGTCGACCTGCGACACGCCCGGATCGGTGTCATCCGCGACGACCCGGCCACCTGGTCGCCGCGCCGCCAGGACGGTCTCACCTACGAGGCACTGGATCCGATGCTGCCCGCCGCTCGACGCCTGGCCTGGCTGAAGGACGATCCCGACGGGTACGTGCCGCAGCCGTACGAACAGCTCGCCGCCGTCTACCGGCGGCTGGGTCACGACGTCGACGCCCGTACCGTCCTGCTGGTCAAGCAGCGGCGGCAGCGCTCCACGCTCCCGCTGTACGCGCGGGCTTGGGGCCGGCTGCAGGATGTCACGGTCGGGTACGGCTACCGCCCCGTCCGCGCCACCCTGTGGTTTCTGACTCTGCTCGTCATCGGCACCCTCGTGTTCGCCGTGAACAACCCGCCCCGAGCGGAACCCGGCAAGGGTCCCGTTTTCAATGCTCTCGTCTACGTGCTGGATCTGCTGTTCCCGCTGATCGACTTCGGGCAGGAGAAGGCGTACCAGCCCGTCGGCGCCGGCCAGTGGGTCGCCTACGGGCTCGTGATCGCGGGCTGGGTGCTGGTCACCACCATCGCCACCGGCATCACCCGCACCCTGTCCCGCCAGTGATCGGCGAGTTGTAGCGGCCTTGCGGTCCGGCGGCACATCGACGTTCCCGCCGACTGGGGCACCGGGCCGCTCAGCTGCCGAACTAGTCGGGGCCGTTGTGCGGCTTTCCGAGCGGGCGGATGTGGGCTCCCTCCGCGTAGAAGCCCTGACGGAGAGTGAGACGGTCGCCGCAGACCTGACACCGGAAGCAAGCCAGCCCTCGGAGCTATATCCCGAAGTCCTCGGGGGAAGCTACCTGCCGTAAGACGACCGCTTCCACGATCACCCGGCTCGGTAGATCACCCGCCCCAAGCATGGCCTGTCAGCCCGAAGGGACGTTCCGGTGCCGTGACGATGTAGTGGAAGTTGCCTGCCCCAACCGTTCGTTCAAGGGTCTTGACGACGCTCCGGGGATTGTCGTGCGGGCCTGAGATGTAGAACGGCTGGCCGTCCTTGCCGAAGGTGATCGCGGACGGCCCTTCCCACGTGCCGAGGTGGTCGGCGGTCTGCGCGAAATCCGCAGCGGGCTCGAAGCCAAGGCCGCGCGCGTACTCGATCGCGCCAAAGACGATGTCCTGTGCGAGCTCGATTGGCGCCTCCTGCCATCCGGACGAATAGGCGGAGTAGTAGTCAGGGAGGAACCGACGCAGGGCCAGCTCATCCATGACGTCAGGCCCCAGAGCTTTCTTCACCCCCAGGCAGTACACATCTACCAGGTAGCCGCACACCGCCACCTTGTCCCAGCGATGCCGCCGGGCGACCAGCACGCTCACTATGCCCGCGGTCCCGTCTTCGGACGCGGCCTCGTCCACCCAGCCGCGCCCCTCGTCAATTGACAGGCCCACACTCCAGCCGACGTTGACCCAGCAACCAACGATCTCCGGTGCAGGAGCCGTCGCACGGTTCTCCGCCGCGACAGCCCGTATCAGCGGGGCAACAACCGATGGCGACACACCCAACGTGCGAGCGATCTCCTTCGGAGACCTGCCCTGGCCGCGTAGCTCCCGCACCTGATCCAGAAGTTCTGCACTGTCCACGAGAACTCAACCCTACCGAAGCCGAAGCATAGAGACGCAGCAGACTGCTCAACGCGGTTACAGTGACGCCCATGCCCACGTACGACGCCTGCACGATGATCGCCACGCTTGCGGATCCGGTCCCGAAGACCCGGTGACTATGCTCACACCTGCTCGACCAGCGCCTTGTGGAGGAGGATCTCTTCGGAGGTGGCCCAGCGATATCCGGGACGGATGACGCTCACCGGCGTTCCGGGCTCCGGCGCGCCGACCAGAGGTTCGTGCAGCGCGGGGTCGAAGCCGGATTCCTCCCCCACCGTGCCGATGGGGTGCAGCGCCTGCCCCGCGACGAGGCTTCGCACCCGCTCAACAATGATCTCCGGGGTGGTCCCGCCGATCACTATTTCCTCGATCTCGGCTGCGAGATCGGCGAGCGTGCGAACGACATCGATCTGAAGCTGGCGCTCCTGGGCGGTGCGGAGCCTGATCGCCCTGTTGTTCGCGCTCTGCAGATCCCGTTCCAGACGTTCGCAGCGCTCGGCGAGCACCCGTGCCCGTTCTTCTGCCGTCTCGGCCGAGTCGGTCGCCGCCTCATCGTCCTTACGGATCGGCGCAGGCGTCTCTGGCCCGGTCACATCCTCGCCGACTTCGGTCGGAGGAGCCGCAGGAGCGATCACATCCTCAGCCGGACGCGGCCGCACCCATCTGTACGTGTTCGCCCTGACGCGCACGTCGTCACGCTTGGACAGTTTCGCCTGCACGCCCCTCCACGATCGGTCCACGACCGCCGGCTCCAGGCCGAGCTCGATGAGGAGCTCCTTGATGGCCTGGGCCTTGAGCCCTTTCGAGCTCTCGCGAAGGAGTTCCACAACCACGGTGACAGGATCGGAGGTGAACCGCTCGATGAGGGCGGGCAGGTCCAACAGGAACTGATGCCGCCGGGTACCTGCGACGGCCAGCAGGTTCTCACCGCCGAGCCGTACATTCTCCTCCACCACTCCATCGTCGTCCCACTGGACTCTGGCGAGGGTTCCGGTGCGCGAAAGCACCGTCCCTACGCGGAGTCGCTCATCCGGACCCTGCGGGCCTGCGCACCGCGACTTCGACTCGATCCACGACAGTTACTGTAGGGGCATCGACTCGGCGCCACCGTTGCGAGGTGGAGCAAATGCCCGAAGTGCTCGCATGTCGCCGGTCGGGGAAGTGCCGATCCGTTTCGCTACGAAGCCATTACGCTCTGCTCATCCGTGTTACCCACCCGAGCATCACCTGGAATCGTTCAGGCAAACGAGCAGTGCAGGGAGGCGTTCGGATGCTTGACGGCTCCCCCGGCTACCTGGTCATCGATCTGGAGACCACGGGCCTGCACCCTTCCCGGCACGACCGGATAGTCGAGATCGGCATCGTGCACCTCGACCCCGCCGGTCAGGTCACCGGCGAGTGGAGCACCCTGGTCAATCCCGGACGCGACCTCGGCTCGCAGCACGTCCACGGCATCAATGCCGCCGACGTCCGTTACGCCCCCACCTTCAACGGCATCGCCGCGACACTGACCACTCTGCACCTGGCCATGTAGGGCAGTTCCACCGCGGCGCCGTAGGCATCCCGCATCTCCAGGTGAACAGCACTGTGCTCGAAGCCGGCCAGCAGCTCCTCGAACGCGTCGTCAGAGATGTTCATGGGCCTGCCGGTGTCAAGAACTGAAGCACCTGGCCGGGGATCTCACAGGCGACCTCCCCCGGGGGATGTCCATCTGGGCGAGGGCTTCCGGGTCGGTGACAATCCAGCCCTGGACAACCCAGCTACCACGGTCGGTCCGGTAGACGGTCGGTGATCCGGTCGGGTTACTGTCGGGGTCTTTGCCTACGAACGTTAGACGCATGTTCGGCTTCCCACTCTCGTGGTGCGGAATGTTGCGGACTTCCGAGGCGATCGTGATTCCCTCGCGCAACATCATCGCTGGCCGCTTTGCGCGACGGCATCGGCAGCCTGATTTAAGCACCCCCACAATGCGGCCTTGCCTGTGGTACCACAGGCAAGGCCGTTAGTCGTATAGGGAGAGGACCAGTGCATCATTTTCACGGATATGCGTGGACGGGTCAGGCAACGTCTTACCTAAACAGTGAGGGCATCCGCAGACCATTTCATCCCGAATTTCAGTCTTCACCCCTTCCGCCCATGAGATTGTGCGACTGGCTAATCAAGCCGCACAACCGCATCGTCACCTCGTTCGACCAAGCCGGCGACGCTGCGACCTGGCTCATTGACCAGTACGACATGGCTTGCCCCTCGTTCCATCTCCCCGATCAGGAGGCGAAGATCGGCCGAGAGCACCGCCACGCAGGAGCAGCGGAGGCACTCCCCGGCGGTACCGATATCCAGTGGGGGTTCCATCTCAAAGGGGAGCGCTTCGTTTCGATGGGGGTTATCTGCTGCCCGAATAAGCACGCCCCTGACTACAAGTGCCCGAAAGGTCGGCGGTAGCTGACGTTGGAGAAATCATCACGGGTTGAGTTTCCCGCCGTAGTCCGCGCCACGGAGACGACTGACGGAGGAGAACCGCGCCATGCACGACCAGCCATGGACCACCGCGCCCCTGGTCGCCTTCGACCTTGAGGGCACCGGCAGCCAGGACCGTGAGCACGAGGCGATCCTGGAGGTCGGAATCGTCCCGCTGGCCGATGGGCGCCCAGACATGCGGAGCGCCTACGACTCGGTAGTGAACCCGGGTCGACGCATCCAACGCCGCCCCTGGTCCTCCCCCGGCCTGACCAACGACGTGCTCGGCCTGGCCCCGCGGCTGGATGCCGTCGAACCTGAGCTGGCCGGCCGACTGAACGGGGCGACCGTCGTCGGCCACAACGTCAACGTGGACTGGCGGCTGCTGTCACTGCGCTGCCCCGGCATCCACCCGGCATCCCTGATCGACACGCTCAAACTCGCCCGTCTCGTCCATGGGAACGCTCAGCGTCGATCCTTGACCGCGCTCCTCGCCTACTACGGACTCGACGACGAAGTGACCAAACCGACCGGGGGGCAACCGCACCGCGCCCTATGGGACGCGGTCGGCGCCGGGCTACTCCTCGGCGCGCTCGTCCGCGCGCTTCCCCACGGGAACAGCTTGACTGTCACCGGGCTGCACGACATGGCGGGCGTGTCCTTGTGCGACGCGGAGCAAACGTTGCCGCTGTTCTAAACCGGCGCCAGCGCAGCGCGGGCCGGCGAGTCGTAGGTGTCCGTCGTCCTTACCAGGTACGAGAAGGCATGAAGCCTTCGGCATCAACCCGGGCCGGATCAGTTCGAAGCTGTGTTTCCCCGCACACCGGTGTTCCCACGCTGATGAACCTGCTGGGGTTACGCTTCGGAGCACTGGACTTCATCGTGGATCCGTACGGGCAGTACTGGTTCTGGAGGTCAACCCGTGCGGCCAGTGGGATTGGATCCAGCACGCCACCGGCCTGCCGATCTCCGAAGCCATCGCCGACGAGCTCCAGGAAGTCTCCGCATGAACACCCACCAGTCGCCCTCCCCCGAGATACGGCGCAGACTCGACGCGATGACCGCAGGTCTGGCTCAAGCCGGGGCGTTGGTCTCCCCGTGCTGGATGGACGCGTTCACCCATGTTCCCCGGCATGTGTTCGTACCGCGCCTGTTCATCCAGGGGACCGACGCACGTGGGATCACGGTGTGGTGCCCACTGGACGACGGCGATCGCGAGGCATGGCTGGACGCCGCCGCTCGCAAGCGAACCTCCAGGTCAAAGCTCCGGCCGAGTTTTCGAGCGTCACAGGCGGCAGATGAACTGGTGTTGCTGACTTGGAGTCAATTCCGTGCACCTGCGTCGGACGGAGATCGCTATTGAAAAGTGCTCCACCCGACGTCACGAGATCAATCATTAGTAAAGTTTCCTATTGACAGGACGCCACACGGGCATGTTACATGCGTCTTAATTTAAGAAGTGAACGAGCCGGGAGGCCCCCCTCATGCGCCTGCAACGCGCCCGATTAGTGCTCGCTCTGACGGCCGGGTTCGCGCTCGTCGCGACCACCCTCACCCTCACCCCCGCCTCCGCCGCCGTCGGCCAGATCACCGGGTACGGCGGCAAGTGCGTGGACGTGGCCGGCGCCAACCCGGCCAACGGCACCCAGATCCAGCTCTACACCTGCAACGGCACCAACGCCCAGCAGTGGACCACCGGCACCGACGGCACCATCCGGGTCCTCGGCAAGTGCATGGACGTGGCCGCCGCCAGCACCGCCAACGGAACCCGGGTGCAGCTCTACGACTGCAACGGCACCAACGCCCAGGTCTGGACCGCCCAGGCCGACGGCACCCTGCGCGCGCTCGGCAAGTGCCTGGACGCCACCGGGCCCAGCTCCGCCGACGGCACCCCGCTCCAGATCTGGGACTGCTCCGCCGGCGCCAACCAGCGCTGGACCCTCCCGACCGGCAGCAACCCGACCCCGCCGCCGACCGGATCCAACCCCGACCTCGGGCCGAACGTGAGCATCTTCGACCCGACGATGCCCGCCTCGACCATCCAGTCCCGGCTGAACACCGTCTTCAGCCAGCAGCAGAGCAACCAGTTCGGCGGCAACCGCTTCGCGTTGCTGTTCAAGCCCGGTACGTACAACGTGGACGTGAACGTCGGCTTCTACACCCAGGTCCTCGGGCTCGGGTTGCTGCCCGACCAGGTCACCGTCAACGGGCCCGTCCACGCCGAGGCCGACTGGTTCCAGGGCAACGCCACCCAGAACTTCTGGCGTGGGGCCGAGAACCTGTCCGTCACTCCGCCCGGCGGCAACGACCGGTGGGCGGTGTCGCAGGCGGCGCCGTACCGGCGGATGCACCTGCGCGGGAACCTCCAGCTGGACGACGGCGGCTGGTCCAGCGGCGGGCTCTTAGCCGACACCCGGATCGACGGGCAGGTCCGCTCGGGCACGCAGCAGCAGTGGCTGACCCGCAACACCGAGATGGGCAGCTGGACGGGCTCCAATTGGAACATGGTCTTCGTCGGGGCCACCAACGCCCCCGCCGGGAACTTCCCCAACCCGCCGTACACGCGGGTGGCCACCACCCCGGTGGTCCGGGAGAAGCCCTTCCTGTACATCAACCAGGCCGGGAACTACCAGGTCTTCGTCCCGGCCCTCCGGACCAACTCGACCGGCACCTCCTGGTCGGGCGGGAACCCTTCGGGGACCTCGCTCCCGCTCAGCCAGTTCTTCATCGTCAAACCCGGGCACACCGCGGCCAACATCAACGCCGCGCTGGCCGCCGGGCAGGACCTCCTGGTCACCCCGGGCGTCTACCACCTCAACGACACGATCCGGGTCACCCGGGCCAACACCGTCGTGCTCGGGCTCGGCCTGGCCAGCTTCATCCCCGACAACGGCGTCACCGCGATGACCGTCGCCGACGTGGACGGGGTGAAGATCGCCGGGATCCTCTTCGACGCGGGCACGGTCAACTCGCCGATACTCCTCCAGGTCGGCCCGGCCGGGTCCGCCGCCGGGCACGCAGCCAACCCGACCTCCCTCCACGACGTGTACTTACGCGTCGGCGGCGCGGCGGTAGGCAAGGCCAGCCAGAGCCTGGTCGTCAACAGCAACAACGTGATCGGCGACCACCTCTGGATCTGGCGCGGCGACCACGGCTCCGGCATCGGCTGGAACAGCAACACCGCGGCCAACGGGCTGACCGTGAACGGCAACGACGTCACCATGTACGGGCTGTTCGTCGAGCACTACCAGCAGCACCAGACGGTCTGGAACGGCAACGGCGGGCGGACGTACTTCTACCAGAACGAGATGCCCTACGACCCGCCCAACCAGGCCGCATGGATGAACGGCGGCACCCAGGGCTACGCGGCCTACAAGGTCGCTCCCTCCGTCACCACCCACGAGGCGTGGGGTCTGGGCAGCTACTGCTACTTCAACGTCAACCCCGGCGTGGTCGCCGCCCGCGCCTTCGAAGCGCCCAACACTCCGGGCGTACGGTTCCACAACATGGTCACCGTCTCGCTCGGCGGCGTGGGTACCATCCGCAACATCATCAACACCACCGGCGGCCCCTCCAACTCGACAACCAACGTCGCGAACCTGGTCAACTACCCCTGACCAGCGCTTAACCACCCTGCCCACCGCCTGAGCAATCCTCGGGCGGCGGGCGGTGTGCTCACGCGACGCCTTCACTGTCGGAGGCTAGAGTCGCGGCGACCAATCGTCGGCTTCCAGGAGTTGCTCGACGCGGCTGATGAATCCCGCCGCATAGGCGCCGTCGAAGGCGCGATGGTCGAACGACAGCGAGAGGTTGCCGACCGGGTGAATCGTGATCACCTCTCCCGCCCCAGGGACTTCCAGCACTACCGGCGCTTCCTGATGCCATCGGTGGAAAGAATGGCCACCTGCGGCTGGTTGATGATGGGGGCGCTGATCAAGGTGCCGAACGGTCCGGGGTTGGTGATCGTGAAGGTGCCGCCGTGGCGGGCGCTGATCAGCCGGAACTCCACTCGGGCCAGCGCTGGCTGGCCGAGGCTCGTCCCCGCCGTGGCCAGCAGGGTAGCTTGGCCCGCTGTGGAGGGAATCTTCGGCACAATCGCCGCGGCAGCGGGCATGTTCGCCGGTACGAACATCGACGACATCGTCGTCTTGACGGTCCTGTTCCTGTCGCTGCGGGCCAGTGGCCTGCCCATGCGGTGGCAGATCTGGAGCGGCCAGTACCTGGGCATCGGCGTGCTGGTCCTGGTGTCGGTGGTGGCCGCGCTGGGGCTGACCGTCGTGCCGGGCGACTACGTCGGCCTGCTGGGCCTGGTGCCGTTCGCCCTGGGCGTGTGGGGCCTGATCAAGGCGATCCGGGTCCGCGCCACCGGCGCCGGGGACCCGTCCCCGGCGGTGGCCTCGGGGCTGGTGTCGGTGGCCGGGGTGACTATCGCCAACGGGGCTGACAACATCTCCGTCTACACGCCGATCTTCCGCACCATCGGGGTGGGCCCGACCCTGCTGACCATCGCGGTGTTCGCGCTCGGCGTCGCGCTGTGGTGCCTGGCCGGCACCTGGCTGGGCTCGCACAAGAAGGTCGTCGAGGTCATCGAACGCTACGGGCACTGGATCGTGCCGGTGGTGTTCATGGCCATCGGTTCGCTCATCGTGATCGAGTCCGGTGTGCTGGGCACGATCTTTTGACTACACGATGGCGAGAAGGCCCGGCGCTGTGGGCTGGCGCGGGCGTGCGGCGGCTGACGGTTCCCGGCCTTGCAGTGCTGCTGCTCATGCTCACCGTCGCGGACGTGCTCGCTTTCGGCGGGGCGCATGTCGGTGATCGTGTGGTCTTCCGTGACGGGCTGCCGCCGCGCTCGGGCGCCTGGCACACGCTGTGGCGGGTGCTCGTCATGGGCGGCCAGTACTGGCTGGTCGGCTCGGCCGCCGCGCTGGCCGCGGCGTGGGCCGCCTGGCGCGCACGGAGCCTGCGCCTGCTCCTGGTGGGCGGGCGAGGAATCGGACCCTTGCGGAGCAGGACAGAGGCAGACGATTCGCCGTCCCACGCTCCGCGGATCCCTGCCGAACAGACAGGCGAGGCACCCTGCCAGGACCAGCAGCGCGGGTAGTCCCCAGACCACCACGTTCCTCATGATCCAGTCGAGATCACCTCGTAGCGGATCCAGCGGCGAGGTCTCCCCCGGCCCCACACCCATGCGGACGTAACTCTCGTCCCCGCCGGGCTGGAGGCGAGAGCGCCACTCCTCCCAGGTCGGATAGGCGGCGACGCCCGCGGCCACCGTCCAGGTCAGCAGCGCCGATCTCGATAACCGGAGGGAGCTCAACAATTCAACGATCTCCGTCGGAATCGTCGCGGGTGGACGGCCATTCGCCGGGCAGGGCCAGTTCGGCGTGGTAGAAGGCGTCGATGCCCAGCGGTCGTGCGCCAGGGCCTTCGGCGGCGAGGGACAGGGCCAGCGCCGCCTGCATCCGCCGCCAGTACGGATTCTGCTGCGGGTCCCCTTCGCTCTCGTGTCTCATGTAATCGGCGGCGATCGGGGAGACGAGGTCCTCCCTCAATCGGACGATCAGATGGTCGGCCACCGGAGTGCCGACGGCCAGAGCGGTGACGACCTCGCGGGTGATCGGAAATTCCGCGAGCGCGAATCTGTCGACCAACGTGTTGGCCAGCCGCATGAGGAGGTCATGACTTTCTGGTCCGCCATCCGTCTCAATCGGCGCGACCGAGGTGGGCGCCGGCCACGGGACTCCGAAATACGGGTGACGGTCGTCGAGCCAGGTCGCGTCCAGCCCCACGCCCGTGGCGAGTTCGACCGCGGCCAGTGCGGCCGCCTGCCAATCCTCCTCGTCGGCCAGCACCGCCTCGAGGACGATTTCGAGCTCCGGCCATCTGCGCAGGTAATCCTCGCTGCCCCATTCCTCGGGCTCCATGGCGTCAAGAGCGACGACCACCTCTCCGGCCGCCGCGTGACTCACCCGATTGTTCCCCTCGATATCCCAATAGGCGCTGTAGACGCGGGAGTCCGTACTGAGGCGGCGCAACACGAGGTCGAGACTGCCCAGGAAGCCGTTGTGCTCGAAAAGTACGACGGCGCGCCCGGCATAGCCGACGGCCACCAGCGACTGCTGTTCCCGGTGCGGCAGTTCGCGGGGGTTCACCGAGGCTTCAAAGCCGGTGGCGACGCCGGCGACGCGTGCGGCGACCTCCTCCAGAGAAGGGCGCTCCCCGTCCGGGACGATCACCGTCCAGCAGATCGCGCCACCCAGCCACTCCTGGTCTCGCAGCAGGTCACGATAGCGGTCCAGCACAGCTGTCGCAGATCCCATGGGGGCAGGACCTTCCTTGTCGTCGGCGTTGTCCGTGGGAAAGTGCCCGTTGATTGATGGAGAACAGGCCGGCTCTCATGGGCTGGGCGCCCATGAGAGCCAGCTGATCATCGGTGACTCACCCTATCCATGCGTGGCGGGGCGGTCCCACTTGGTTCGGCCCGGCGCTGCTGGACGCGGCGGCCGTCCTCGACGGCAGGCAAGAACCGCACGATCAGGCTCGATCAGTTGCCCGACGGCAATGAGGCCGAGAAAACGCGGTCAGGTCAGGGCAAGCAAAGGTAGCGTCAGGCACGTCGAGGTCTTCCGGATGGCGAGCTTAGGAACTTCCATCCTGGAAGACCTCGACGTGCCTACTCGCGAACCGCCACCTCAACTACGAAGAGTCCCCATCCATCGCAGGGCTCTCCCTGCCCACCCTTCAGGAGCCAACGATGGACAGCGAGATTCAGCTGATCAGTGACGGCGATGGCCTGGCTGTCATCGGGAGTCCGACGGCTGTCGAACGCTTCCTCGTCTCTGAGGGACTGTCGTCGAAGGACCTGGGGCTGCAACGGCTCACACCTGCCCTCAGTACCGCGGCTGGAGCCGCACAGGCAGGTTCCGAGATTGCCGCCAACTCAGGTCGCTGGGTAAAGCTGACCAGGGAGTCAGCACAACTTGTCGACAAGTACGGGCTGAGGACGAGCTCGAAGACGGGTTTCAGCTCAGGTGTGCTGAAGGGGAACAATGGTCAGATCAGGGGATTCGTCGAATTCGCGAGGGGGCCTGGATCGCTTCTGACCAATCCGGCCCTTCTGGCTGGTGCCGCGGGAATCATGGCACAACTTGCGATGCAACAGGCCATGGACGAGATCGCCAACTATCTCGCCACGATCGATGAGAAAGTCGACGACGTGCTCCGCGCCCAGAAGGACGCTGTGTTGGCGGACATGGTCGGAGTGGGCTTCGTCATCGAGGAGGCCATGACCGTCCGAGAGCAGGTGGGCCGGGTCTCCGAGGTCACCTGGTCGAAGGTCCAGGCCACGCCGACGACCATCGCGCAGACCCAGGCGTACGCGTTGCGTCAACTCGACGCGCTCGCGGGGAAGATGGAGCACAAGGCCAAGATCGGTGATCTCGCCAAGACGTCCAAGGAAGCCGAGTCCAAGGTTCAGGAGTGGCTCGCCGTTCTGGCTCGTTGTATCCAGCTGCAGGATGCGATCGCGGTGCTGGAACTCGACCGCGTGCTGGACACGTCTCCGGAGGAGCTTGACCAGCATCGTCTCGGACTGAGGGCTGCCCGACAGAACCGGCTGGAACTCATCTCACGGAGCACCGAGCATCTGATGGCCCGCATGAATGCGGCCGCTGGCACGGCCAACACCAAAGTGCTGCTGCACCCGACCGCGTCCCGGACTGTGGTGCATTCGAGCAACCATGTCGCAACCGCCGTCGTTGACTTTCAAGGGCGGCTCGGGATCGAGCGCGGTCGGCAGTCATTGGAGGCGAGACGATGGGTGGACGCGGCCTCGGAGGTGAGGGACAAGGTGCTCGAGACAGGAACAGCGGGCGTCGATGCCGCCAGGCGCGTCGGTAACGAGACCTTCGACCGGGCCAGATCGGTGACGGACAAGCTTTCCAGCGGAATTGCCGAGCGAGCGCTCCGTCGGCGCCGGGACGACGAGGAACGCGACGAGGAAGGCTGAGTGAGCGGCGGCCGAGCCATGTGGGCTCTCCGGTTGAACTGGACCAGTGATCCTCTCGGGCTCGGTATGCCTCGGCAGGCTTCACCTGAGCCGCTCTGGCCACTCCGATAGCCACCTCGTCTGAGGTCTTTCCGGTGCTCTCGGTCTGCAGGACTTCAAGCCGGCACCAGATCCGGATTCTAGCCATACTTTCGGCACCACCCCGCACGTACCAAAACTTATGATCGACCCAGTAAGCACCGAGCACCTCGATCCCGGACTTTTGACACAATTCTGGCCTCAACTCCTACCAGATTAGCCGCACGATCCACACCTACCGAAGTGGACTCCCCAAATTGGGGAGCAATTGCACTTAAAGCCATGTAGGTTCATTCACTATCGATAGCCAAACGCAGGCAAAGGTGCAGTGAGCGTGCCGCCCCTACCTTGATCCCAACTGGTCGAATTCGGCGATGGCGGCGAGCACCATCTCACGTCGAAGATCGGAAAGCGCCACCACACGAGCCTATACGCGGGTGTCGCTTGAATTCCTGTCGATTTCCGGCGGAATCGGACTTCATGCCAAGCGGTGAGATCTCTGGGGCACCGGCCGAAACCCTTACCTGGGCTACCCCTTCCTTGACCGGTGTTGTCGCTCGTCGCGATGTTCCCGCTGACTTCCTCCACATGACGCAGGACCGCGAGGCGCCGACGCACCTCGCGGTCCAACTGGGGTTCACCCACCCGGATTTCCCTATGATCACCAGGCCCGGGTATCAACCATCTCCGTCAGTTCATGTCGGCTCTGGTTCAGCGAACCGTCATCACTTGATGCGCACGTCCGAGACGACCGCCGAGTGGTCGGAGTAGAACTGGCCGTCCGGGTCACCGGGCAGCCGCTTGGCGATGGTGTAGGAGTCCTTGACCTGGACCACCTGGCCCTTGGCGTAGATGAAGTCGATCCGGTCCGGGGTGGTCATGTCCAGCCGGGGGCTCCACGTCATACCGGGGGCCTTGCAGACATTGGGGTTGGCGGCCCGGTAGGTGTCGACGAAGCCGGCATCGGTGAACTTGCCGGTAGCAGCCAGGTCATAGGACAAGCCGAAGTGGTCGGCGCAGCGAGCCCACTTCGAGGTCCAGTCAGCTGCGGGCATCGTGTTGAGGTCGCCGCCCATCAGGACCGGCTCGCCGGCGGGGGCGTGGGTGCCGACATAGTCGAGGAAGTCGGCGACGTACTGCGTCTGGCGGCGGTCGGCGTCGACGATCTTCTCAGCGGGGACCTGCGGCTTGCGGCCGGCGGCGACGTCCAGGGCGTTGTCCTCGATCAGGTCGCCGACCCAGGGGTTGGTGTAGTTGCTCCACATGGTGAACGCGTTGATGGCTCGTCCGTCGTCGGCGATCAGCCGGGCGCCGCCGATGTGGAACGTTCCGGTCTCCCGGTAACCAGTCGGTGCGGGGAACACCTTGTCGATGTCGTAGTGGGTGAAGAGCCACAGGTTGTCGTTGCCGGTCGAGCTGGGTGTGATCTGGATGCCGGTCCAGTCGTCTCCGGTGGCCGCCTCAAGTCCGGCGATGATCTCGTCACCGGCGCCATAGGTTTCGACGGAGAAGAACACATCCGGGTTCACATCGACGATCTGGCGGATGACATCCTTGCGGGTGTCGAGGTTGTCCCAGTTGTCGTCCAGACCGCCGTGGTAGATGTTCCAGGCCAGGACCCGCACATCGGTCGGCTTGCCTGCGTGAGCGGGAGGTGCTGCCGAGGCGGGGCTGGCAGCGAGTAGGGCGGTGCTGGCGCTGAGACCGGCGATCAGGCCGGCGAGAGCACGCTTCCGGAGGATTGTCATGCCGCCAACGTAGGTGGCACTGTTGAACGGCCAACCGGCGCTGTTTAAACGCCGTTCGAAATCTACATGCCCACCAAGGTCATTGCGTTGTCGGGCAACTGCCGGTCACGGCGGTGATGAGGCGCCGCGGGCGGCGATCTCGATCGTGCGGCCAGTCGGTGATCGCGGCGAACGACGACGCGCCCACCAGGACCGGGGCCCCGGCGTTCTTGAGTTCTGATGCGGTATGGCGCGGTTGAGGGTTTCGGCAGGTGGCATGCGAAAGATCGCGACTTCTGGTGATCTTTCAGGTCTCCAAACCCAAGATCGCAGCAGGAGTCGCGCTCGTGTCCCCATCTTCCCTGGGGAGGCCAGGTCCACACAGCCCAATCGCCACGGCGGCGGTGGCGCGATGCGCCGCCTCAAACGCATCCTGTCTCTCTTCTCATGGGCGGTGCTGAAGATCCCGAGTGCGTGGTGCCATGAGCGCGCGAGGGGCGGCGGCGCAGAACGTTATCCACGCCACCGCCCCTGATCCGACTTGGACTACCGCATCAGCGGGTCAAAGCCCCTTACACTGCCCAGTCCTGGGACCGGACACGGTGTTGACCTTGCCGTTATTTGCCGGCGCCGGGGAGTTTCCGCTGCAGCTCAACGGCCCGCTGATCCGGTTACCGGACACGACCGGTGCGTCGGTCACCCGGTTGTTGGTCAAGCTGACCGGACCGCTCACCGTGGAGTCCAAGATGGTGAGCTTGTCGGTGGCATCGTTGACCGTCACCGGACCACTGACAGTCGTCTGGTTCAGCGAGACACCGGCGGCCTTCGAGGCGCTGATCGGCCCGCTGACATTGGCGCCGGTCGCGTAGAGGCTCGCGCCCTTCAGCACCGTGACCGGCCCGGAGACTGCTGCTCCGTCCAGGCAGGTGACGCCGGAACTCACCTTGAGGGGTCCAGCGTGGCGGCCGGTGATCGTGACCGTGCACGCGGGCCCGGTGTCAGCGGCCAGCGGGATCGCTACGGTGACTGTCGTGCCGGTCGTCTCGCCGGTGATGACGAGGTCCGCGCTCGTCGCGCCCCCTTGCGCTGGGTCAGCGGGTACCGCGAACCCGACGGTTGCACGGCCGACCTCGTCGGTGTTGTCGGTGCTCGCGCCGGCCGTGGCGTCGACCGCGAACGTGCCGACCTCTTGGCCGGCGAACGTAGCCGTGACCTTCTCATCCTTCGGCTCGTTGCTGGTGAACAGCAGCGACGACAGGTTGACCGTCACCGTGTCACCGGCCTTGAAGCCATCCTGTGGCGCGTCGAACCGCACACCGACCGCGCGCTGCGCGTAATCCGGAGCGACGGGGGAGTTCTCGCCCAGGTAGGCGACCATGGACTGAAGGTCGACCTGGCCGGTGTCCCGCTTATCTGCCCCTTCGTTCAGGGTGCTGAAGTTGTCCCCTCCCGAGGCGAGGAACGAGTTCACGACCACGCGGTAGGACTTGGCCGGGTCCAGCGGCTTTCCGTCGAAGGTGACCGAGGTGATGTGCCGGCCCTTAGGCGCGGTCGGGTCGTAGGTGTAGAAGAGTCCCTTGGACACGCCGAGCTTGAGGGACGGCCGGCTGGCCCCCTCGGGCTGCCACTGCTCCTCGAGCACCTGGGCGATCTGCTCACCGGTCAGGGTCATCGTGACCAGGGTGTTGGCGAACGGCTGGACCTCGGCCGCCTCCTTGTAGGTGACGGTGCCGTCTTCCTTGCCTTCGGCCCGGTACTTCATGTCCGTACGGAGCCCGCCCGGGTTCATGAAAGCGATCTCAGTGGATGGATCGGTGGTGCGAGCACCCGCGAGTTGCGCGTCGGCGACGAGGTTGCCCAGGGTCGATTCACCGCCGCGGTTCTCGGTCGTGCCGTTGGACTGGCGGGCCCGGTTGAAGTCCGCGGTGATCTCACCGAGCTTGCGCGTGCCCTCCCTCTTGGCCACCTCGACGGCGTCATCCACGATTCCCTTGCCCGTCGGATCCGGGCCGTAGAGGGGCTTCCACGAGCCGTCCGCCTGCCTCTCGGTCAGCGGGACGATCTCCGAGTCGACTTTGACCGCTTGCTTCTTGGTCTTGTCGTACGTGAACGTGATCTTGTTGAGGTTGTAGCCGTACTGACCCGCCGACACGACCGGGCGCACGGTCACCGGACGCTTCTCGTCCTGCCACTCCTTGACCGAGATCTTGTGGTCGTAGGGCAGGTGGGTGTGGCCGGAGATGATCGCGTCGAAGTTCTTGTCGACCCCGTTCACGATCTTGCCGAAGTCGCTCGTCGGGTCGACCGCCGACTCGTATTGCGTGGTGGCGGCACCCTCGTGGACGAGCAGCACGACGATGTCGGCCCCCTCCTTGGCCTTCAGCTCGTCGGCGACCTGGTTGACCGTGCTTGGGATGTCCAGGATGTCGAGCATGGAAATGCCCGCGGGGGTGACGAGTTCGTCGAGGTGCTCGGTCACCGCGCCGACGAAGCCGACCTTGACCCCGTCGACCTCCTTGACCCAGGACTCGGTGAGCTCCTTGTACCTGTCCTGGAGCTCCTTCTTGACCTTGACATTGGCGCCGATGTATTCCCACGTGGCCCGCGGGATGACCCGGTTCATCAGGTCGTCGTAGCCCTGGTCGAACTCGTGGTTGCCGACCGCGCTGACCTCGAGGCCAGCCGCGTTGAGTGCGTCGATGGTCGGGTTGTCCCGCTGGATGAACGAGGTGAACGTCGAGGCACCGATCAGGTCCCCCGCCGCGGCGAAGATGGTATTGGGGTTTTCTGCCCTCATCTCCTTGACCGCGGTCGCCAGGGCTGCGGCTCCCGCTTCCTGGCTGTTCGCCTCCAGCCGGCCGTGGAAGTCGTTGATCCCGAGGATGTCGATCTCGACAGAGTCATCGGCGAGCGCCGCCGGCGCGCCGACCAGGCCCCCCGCCATCGTGGCCATTGCGACCAACGGAGCCAGACGCCTCCGCAGGCGCATACGGGGCCTCCCGTGAGTTCGGACAGATCTATAAAAGGCAAACATGAGGCACAGCATTGCCAATGGGAAGCAAAAGGGCCAGTTTGTGGTGCGAGTCAGCGGCCCTGGAGTTCAAGGTCGAAATGCACGATTTGCACCACGCCCACGCTTCCTGGCTGCTCGCCGGCGACACCGCCCTCGACGCTCTCACCCGCACCCGCACCCGCACCCGCGCACGGTCTCGCGGGTAGCCAGATTCATAGGTCGGCACTCCCCTGGACTCGCACAACGTCCGGCGCGCCTTCCGCTGGAGGACGTGGATCGGGCGTGCTCATGTTGGCCGGCTATCGGACCGAGTCGGGTTGTCGTTCCCAAAGTGCAACCGATGGTTGCGCAATGCCGAACTTCCAGGTACCGTCACGCGCAACCAAACGTTGCAGGAGGGTGTCATGGAGTTCGGGACCATCGAACGCGAGATCTACGTCGAGGCGTCGCCCGAGATCGTGTTCGAGGTGGTGAGCAGCCCCGACCACCTCAAGCAGTGGTGGCCGGAAGACGCCCGGTACGAGCCGACGCCCGGGTCGGCGGGAGAGATCGTCTTCGGTAACTGCGACGCTGGCGGGACAGTGGTGCCGTTCACCGTCGTCGACGCGCGACCGCCGCGGATGTTCTCGTTCCGGTGGACGCACCCGGCCGACGAGGTCGCGGTGGAGGGTAACTCGCTGCTGGTCACCTTCTACCTGACCCCGTCGGGTGGCGGGACGCTGCTCAAGATGACCGAGACCGGCTTCCGCGAGATGGGCTGGGAGGTCGCCGTCCTGGAGCAGCAGTACCAGGAGCACGTCACCGGCTGGGACTTCTATCTGCCGCGGCTTGCGCCGTACGTCGCGACGCTGCAGGTGCGGCGATGAGCGCCGCGGTGGCCGAGAAGGTCGACGACGACCTCTGGTCCGCGGTCGGGGACCCAATCCGGCGCCGGATACTCGACCTGCTGCTCATCGAGGGCGATGGCACCGCGACCGCGCTGAGTCAGCAGCTGCCGGTCACCCGTCAGGCGGTGGCCAAGCACCTCGGCGTCCTCGACCGGGTCGGCTTGGTCCGGGCGACGCCGGCGGGTCGGGAGAAGCGGTACCGGGTGGACGATGCCCAGCTCGCCCGCGCGGTGGCCCAGCTGTCGTCGGTGGGGTCGGTGTGGGATGCCCGGCTGCAGCGGATCAAGCGGATCGCCGAGGCGATCCAGCGCACCCAACAGGACTGACAACAGGACTGACGAGATCAGGGAGAGTCGAGATGGCGGACATTCTGCACAGGGTCGGAGCCAAGACCCCGACGCCGGAGAAGGTGTACGACGCGCTGACGACCGTCGAGGGCCTCGCCGGCTGGTGGACCGAGGACACGAAGGGCAGCGGCGACGTCGGCGGTGTCCTCGAGTTCCGGTTCCCGGTCGGTGGCTTCGACATGGAGGTCGTCGAGCTACGGCCGTCCGAGCGGGTGGCGTGGCGGGTGATCGACGGCCCCGAGGAGTGGATCGGGACTACGATCGACTGGGACCTCCGCCAGGACGGCGACTACACGATCGTGCTGTTCAAGCACCAGGGCTGGAAGGAGCCGGTGGAGTTCATGCACCACTGCAGCACCAAGTGGGGCACGTTCCTGATGAGCCTGAAGTCGCTGGTGGAGACCGGCGAGGGCGCACCAGCGCCGCGAGACGTGCAGATCAGCGACTGGCACTGAGCTGGCGGGAGGTCAGCCCCGTCCGGCGTCGCCCGAGGTTCCGGCAGCACTGTCGGATCCGGAGCCGTTCCCAGCGTCGCCGGCACCGCTGACCTGCCTGGCCGAGATCGTGCGCCTCTACGGCCTGCGGACGTGGATCGAACAGGGCTACAAGCAGGTCAAGGACGAACTCGGCTGGGCCGATTTCCAGGTCCGCTCCGATGCCGCGATCCGCCGCCACTGGGCCCTGGTGGCCTGCACGTTCACCTTCTGCTGGCCCCGCGCCGCCCGCCACGTCCGCGGTTGGCTGACCTCCTGCGCACTGCTGCAACGCTGGTGGCGCAACTGGTCGAGCAGGCCCCCGCCCGCTGAACTACAGGTCCTGGTCACAGCCGTCACCGCGGGGCGGTCCCTCAACCTCTACGCCCCGCCTTAACAAACCACCGACCAGGCAACCGAAGCACCCTGATTCGCTTCGCTACGAAGCCATTACGCTCTGCTCATCCGTGCTACCCGCTCGAACATCACATGGAATCGTTCAGGCAAACGAGCACTGCAGGGAGGCGTTCGGATGCTCAACGGCTCACCCGGCTACGCGGTCATCGACCTGGAGACCACGGGCCTGCACCCTTCCCGGCACGACCGGATAGTCGAGATCGGCATCGTGCACCTCGATCCCGCCGGTCAGATCACCGGCGAGTGGAGCACCCTGGTCAATCCCGGACGCGACCTCGGCCCGCAGCACGTCCACGGCATCAACGCCGCCGACGTCCGCCACGCCCCCACCTTCAACGGCATCGCCGCGACACTGACCACCCTGCTGCACGGGCGCGTCCCGGTGGCCCACAATCTCCCCTTCGACCTCGGCTTCCTGACCTACGAGTTCCAACGGCTCGGCGTTACCGCGCCACTCCGCCATGACCTCGGCATATGCACCATGGCCGAAGCCGTACGGTTCCTCCCCCATGCCCCGCGCAACCTCGCCGGCTGCTGCGCCGTGGCCGACATCCCGCTCGACGGCCACCACGACGCGCTCATCGACGCCCGCGCCGCCGCCGGCCTCCTACGCCACTACCTCACCCTGGCAGGCTCCACCCACCCATGGCACACCCTGCTCGCCACCGCGGCGCGGACCTCCTGGCCCGCGCTCCCCGACACGGGAACGCCATGGGTACGGCGTGGCGTCTCCGCCGAACGTGACGGCCACTTCCTGGCCCGCATCGTCGACCGGCTCCCCCGCGTGCCTCGGCCCGTGATGGCCGACTCCTACCTCGCCCTGCTCGACCAGGCCCTTCTGGATCAGCACATCTCCGCCGCCGAAGCCGACGCCCTCGTCCAGCTCGCCACCGACCTCGGACTCACCCGCACCGATGTGGAACGGCTGCACCATGATTATCTGACCGCGCTCGCGCACGCCGCCCTGGCCGACGGCATCGTCACCATCTCCGAACGACAAGAGCTGGACCTCGCCGCCACCCTGCTCGGCCTGCCCGACGAATCGGTCGACAAGGCGCTCAGCCGCGCGGCGCAGGAGTACCCCTCTGCGGTCTCCCGCTTCCAGCTGGCCACGGGTGACCTGGTGGTGTTCACCGGCGAGATGGACGGCGGCCGCGAAACCTGGGAGGCACGCGCCCGCCAGGCCGGCTACGTTCCCCATCCCAACATCACGAAGAAGGTCCGGCTGCTGGTCGCCGCCGATCCCGACACGCTCTCCGGCAAGGCGCGTAAAGCACGCGCCTACGGCATCCCCATCGTCACCCCGGACGCGTTCAACGGCATGCTCCGCTGAGGGCGGCCGGCCTGGCATGGACAAGGTCGGCCGGCCATCACCACTGAGGCCGCCTGTGTGGCAGCTCCGTGGTCGTCGCGCGCAGAGCTGTGGAGACTGCACTGCACTGCACGGCCGTCGGCCAGGACCATCTCAGCGCGGACGGAAGAGCCGGGCGCCTCCGGCACCGTGAGTAGCAGCGTGACCTCGCCGGGCGGGATGACACCCAACGTCTGCCAGGAAGCGGGAGAGCCGTCCGGCGAGCTTTTGATCACGACGTCACGTGCGGGACTGTACGGTTTTCGACACACCCCTCCGACAACCAACGGCTCCGCGGCCAGGTCAGCGACCTCAAGGCAGCCCTGCAGCGCCAGCTCGGCCGACAACTCGATCCGGCGGGACACGCGGCTTGAGGGCACGGGTGTCCAGGCGCTTCCCCGAAGGTACGGAATCCATCGCCGGACGGTGCGGGAGGCGCTGCAGCTCCCTGACAGGTCGGGGGCGGTTCTTCGTCCTGGCCAAAGGGGACAGAACGAAGACGCGTTCGCGGCCCCTCAGTCGAGACAGAACTCGTTGCCCTCGATGTCCTGCATGCCGATGCACGACTCGTTGTAGCCATCGGCACGCAGTAGTCGCACGCGTACCGCGCCGAGCGCGACCAGTCGTGCGCACTCGGCCTCGAGTACGGCGAGGCGCTCTTCACCCACGAGCCCGGTACCGACCCGCACGTCAAGATGCAGCCGATTCTTGACGACCTTGCCTTCGGGAACGCGCTGGAAGTACAGTCGCGGGCCCACACCTGAGGGATCACTGCAGGCGAACGCTGAACCCTGACGCTCAGGCGGCAGAGAGCGATCGAAATCGTCCCACGTAGCAAACCCCTCCGGTGGCGGCGGTACGACGTACCCCAACACCTCGCACCAGAAGCGAGCGACGCGCTCAGGTTCTGCGCAGTCGAAGGTGACCTGGAACTGCTTGATCGATGCCATCGGCCCTCCATAACGCGTGCTGTTCACCGCGACCCGGATGTCATCACCGCGTGGAGAGCAGACGCGCCACCAGGGATGCATCGATGTCCACCTCGTCGTCGTGCAACTCGGTGATCTCGGTCACGGCGGACGAGCCTGCCACATAGTCACCCGAGGCTCAACCAGTTTTCCACCTGCTGACCGGGATCGTGCCTAACGTGCCTGAGGGCAGCCGTGCCATCCGACGCGGACAGATACTTGACAGCTATAGATAACCCTCGATCAGCACGCTGATGCGGCGAATCACCCGAGGTCATCCTGCTCGACGGTCAGGACCTCGCCCACTCGAATGGACTGGTTAAGGCCCGTGATCACCTCTCAAACACCTTCTTAGTAAACAGGAAGTACGGTGTGTAGGCTGAGGTCGTGGATCTTCCTTCCTATTGGCTGCCCCGGCCGCCCTTCAGTCCGGACGACAAGACCCTGGCCGATTTCGCTTTATTAGTCGCTGACGCGGTTACCCAAGGACCCGACAAACCGATTCCCTATACCTTGGCCGCGCCGAAGTGGCAGTTCCTTTGCTACGTCGCCGAGCAAGCCGGATACGTTCTCCACGGCTCGAACAATCCCTCGGTCGAGCGCTTCGAGCCACGCCGGTCCTACGCCAGCGACGCCTTCGGTAATCGCACAGCCGTCTATGCCGCGTCGGACGGCATCTGGCCGATGTTCTACGCGATACTCAACCGCGATCATCCGCTGTCGATGGTCAACTCGTGTAGCGACCTCGCCGGCGAGACCTACTACTACTTCTCCATCAGCCAGCCCGTACTCGACCTCGACCCATGGCAGGAAGGAACGGTCTATCTCCTATCCGCCGAAGGGTTCGAGCATGAGCCTCCGATCCGAGGTGTTCGCCAGCGCCAGGTGGCCAAACTGGCGCCGGCCCAGCCGGTGGCCAAGATCCAGGTGATTCCCGAGGAATTCCCATTCCTAAGTGACGTGCGTGGACACGACGACGCGATGACTCACGCCCGATCCGCAGCCGACCCCGACGGCTTTCCCTGGATTGATGACTGACCGTGGTGGTTTTACGGCTTCGCTATGACGAGGGCGCCGTCGTGCATGGCTGGGACGAGCAGCGCTGGACCAGCACCCGCGTCGCCGTATTGTGCTTGGCATCGAGGCTGTGGTCCGCGTAGAAGTCCTCTAGATGGAAATCCGGCAACGTCCGGTCGATGTCGTCCATCGACCCGACAGCTCAATCGGCTTATTGGTCGCGGACCGGAATCGGCTCAGCGAGCGCAGCGCGCCCGGGAGGCGCGGGGAAGGGGTCGGCGAAGTACTGGGTCTCGTGCGTTACGAGACCATCGGTGATCTCCATGACGCTGAGCGAGTATGTGGGCACGCCGTCATAGGTGATCACGCACTCGCTCACCCAAAGGTCGCCGCCGCCCAGGATCCGGCGGATGGTGAAGTGGCGTTCGGCCGGGTGCCCGCCGCGTTGCGCTTGGATCCTTGACCGGCCTCTGAAGCGCTCGCCCGACTGCGGGTAGTCCAGGATCGCGTCTGCAGCGTAGATCGCGTGCTCAGCGTCGACGTCCCCGCGTTCGGAGGCCTCCCAGTGCTGCTGGAGCCGAGCCCGGATATCGGCTTCAGGATCACTTGCGCTGTTCACCCGTTAGCCCCTCATGACCAGAAGGAATGTCGCTGGCTCGCACGACAGATGTTACCCCCGGCCATCACCCGCATCCCCGCGTTGGGCACCCAGTGCGGAAGCAGCACCGTGTCGACCGTGAACGGGCCAAGGGCCAGCCGGTCACCGGCGTCGAACTCACACAGCCGGTACGCCTCCTCCAGCATCCCCGGCCGATCCAATGACAAGACCACCTTCAACGCTCCGGGCAGGGCATAGACCGGCAGGGGCGGTGGCCGCTGGCCGCCGAGCGCCCGCGCCCGCAGCAACGGGTTGAGGTCGGCGCAGTGGTCCGGATGCCCATGACTGATCACGACCGCGTCGATCTGCTCGGCCGTCGTCGATTCCAGCAACCGTGGCAGAGCCGCATACCCCAGGTCCAGCAACAGCCAGAAACCGCCGTATTCCACTAGAAAGCCACTGCACGCCTGTTCCGCGGTGGGCCATGCTCCGCAACCACCAAGAACGGTGATCTTCATGCGACCGATAGTGCCATCGATCCGCCGAGACATCGCACCCACGGCGACCATTCCAGCCCCGCTCAACAAGAAGATCTGCTCAGCTGACCCGCAATACTCCGTAACAGCTCCACAGACTTCGCGCCAGATCCACAGAAGCGGCAACGCTTGTTCACGGGTTCGGGCAACATCTGCGGCTCAACAGGCTCGGAAATGTCGATGAGATTCAGTGAGGTGATCTCAGCGACTTTCACGCCAGGTAGCCGTGTTCGAAATGGGTGAGAACGAGCGCGGCTTTGACGATGTCACCGATTCTGCTGGGGCTGGCGGTGATGTGCTGGAGGGTGCGCCGGCGTTGCGTGAGCAGGGCGAAACCGCGTTCTCCCAGGCAGCGCAGGGCGCGCAGGAGCGCGTTGCGGGTGCGGGTGTCGAGGTCGAGGGGCCGGCCGTCGGCGGGTTGTTTGACTGGGGTGAGAATGCCGATGCCGGTGCCGTCGTAGCCGGAATCGGCCAGCGTGGGAAGCCCGTTGGCGGCGGCTTTGTACAGTGCCCCCAGGACGTGTTCGCGCGCCGCGACCAAGTCGTGGACCGACCCGGGCTCGACGTCGGAAACCCACAGCGGCAGGCCGTGCGGTGCCGACAGCGCCTGGATGTTGCCGCCGTGGTGGCGGGCCTTTCCGGAGTACCACACGTCGATCGGTTCGCCTTTGACGCTGATGGTCTTTTCTCGGCAGCGGTCGGTGGCGATGACGGTGCCGTCCAGGATCACGTGGGTGAGGCCCTCATCGGTGGCGCGCCGCAATGCCTGGTGCAGGTCGGGCGCCTGCTCAGCCAGGACGCCGATGACCTCGTCGATGTAGCGGTAGGCGGTGGCGCGGAAAACCCCGTGGTCACGGCCGAGGGCGGCCCGGTCGGTGCCCTCGCGAAACCAGCGCAGTCCCATTACCGCCTGCGCAAAGCAGGACAGCGCCCGAGATCCCGTGCGGGTGCCCAGTCGCCGGCGTTCGGCCGCCGGCAGCGTGGAGAGATGGTGAACCAGTTCCCGAGGAACGTCGAGCGTGGCACGATAGGTGATCACGTGGGGCTTTCTGGCTGAAGAAGACTTGTGGTGAGACCTCTTCTACCGAAAGCTCCACGTCTATTTCACCGGCATCGCGATCCATCCCGGTTCCTGTCGCAGTACCACTCTGGCGACATCAAACCCCAACTGTCCGGACCGATCCTGCTGAGATCACCTCAATGGCTCCACTCCGTTGTCAATGTGCCTCGCACCCCGGCGGCCGCAAACCCCGAGTCGAGGCATCCTGCCACCGCGCATGCCCTCTCGTGCGCGCGCTGAACTTCCGGTTCACACGCGTCACACGATGGAGATCGACCGCACCTGGGTGTTGCCCTTGGTTTCGACGTATACCTTGTAATCGCCGACGGTGTAAGTGCCAGCAGCGTTGTTGTTGATGGTGAACGTGGCCGTCACAGGAGACTCGCTGCCGTCGATGTGGGTCTGCTTCACCGTGATGGTCAACTCGTTCTTGTTGCCCTTCAACTTCTTCACCACCGCCGACGGCTTGGCATCGATGACCGCGTTGGCGACTGTCACGTAGACCGCGTCGGGCGAAGAGAACTCCGCGTTCTTGTGCCCATCACCGAACAGGAAGAAGCCCCGCTGTTCGATGGCTCCGCGCCCGGGGAACGGATCTGGGTTTGAGGCCAAGTACGTCGGATTGACCGTGTACAGGTCCGTCTTGGAATCCGCGAGGATGGCCTGCACCCCGGTGTACGGGGCATCGGTGATCGCGAGGTTGACCGACAGGTAGATGGCGTCGGGGTTGTTGGCCGAGATGCGCGAGGAGAAGTACTTGTCCGCACTCTGCCCCGCAGGAACGGCCAGCGGCACAACCGCGTCGCCGACGAGAATGTTGAACTGGAAGTCGCCGTAGCCGCCAGCCACGAACTTCACCCAAGCCGCGTCCGACATGTAGTCGGGGCGCTCCACCTTGAACTCCAAGCGCATCGGCGACACGTACGTGGTGTTCAGGTACTCGGTGTCGGTCAGGGGCAAGTAGACCCCTCCCGGGGCGTGCCCCAGTGCGAAAGCCGAGGCCGTCGGAGTCGAGTTGCCGCGCCCGTTCCACATCGGGATGTTGAACGAGGTGGCGCCGAGCAGGGCCTGGGTGCCCAACTGGCTCGTGCCGACAGCGGCCGACGCGTCCTTGTAGGTTCCGATCGTGACGTCGAGCAGGTCGAGGTCCGCCCGGTCGGAGTTCAGCCCCGGGATGCTTGCCCACATGAACTTGGCACCGGCGGGCCCGGAGTACCGGGCCATCTCCAGCATGCCATCAGCCATCATCTTGGTCATCTGCACTGCCGAGTCGACCTTCATCCGCTCGTTGGCCGTGTGCCACCAGCGCTCGTTACCCGGGATCACCGCGCCGAAGGCGGTCATCTTATTGCGGAAGCTGCTGGCCAGGGTGCCACCGGTCGTGCCCTGCGGATAGACCACGTCCCTGAGGGAATATGGATCCGCAAACTCCTCCGGGTTGCGGTTGATCGAGGCTTGGTAGCTCCCGAACTGAAGAGCCGTCAGCGGGTTGTCGTGAGTGACATACAACCCGGCGCCGACGGGCGAGCCGAGGTTGCCGATGGTGAACCCCTTCGCCTGGAAGGCGGCCGTGACCGCCGTCGTTGCCTGGCTGGAGTCAGCCGCGGTGACGTGCATGCTGCGCACATACATCGGCATGCTGAGGCTGCCGGAGGCGTCCGTGTAAAAGCTCGTCGGGGTCTCCGAATTGATGCCTCCCACGAGGGCAAAGGTTAGGTTCGGGGTGCCGTTGCTCGGGTTGCGCAACAGGCTCGCCGGGATGCCCATGTACTTGCCGATATAGGCTTCGCCTTCGACACCGTCGCGGAAGAACAGGTCGGCGATGCCGTCGGCGGCTTTCTTCAATTGCATGTCGGCGGCCGTGATTCCCAGTGCGCCGAGTCCCTTGGAGAGGAGGAACATCCCCCACACGACGGCATTCTTGCCATACTGCGGGGTCGGCATCTCCATCGCCACATCGGTGTTGATCTCCAGCGTGAGCGAGTCGCCGGTGATCATGGTCTGCACCTTGGGGGTGGTGCGGGGAGCAGCCGGGAGCCAACCCTTCGTGGTCGCGGCGGCGGTGATCGCCGCTACGAATCGGTCGCGCTCGGTGGAGCCGGCCCCCGCCACGTCGAGGGTGAAGATTGCCCGGGAGGCGATCTGCGTGGTGCTGCCGTAGGCGATGTCCTTGAGCGTCGGATCGCCTTCACGCAGGGTGACGCCGGCTGTGGCATCCGTCAGCCGGAAGGCCTTGGTGCTGTCTGCGGACAAGCTCATCGACACCGACGGGGTCACCGATCCGGAGTTGCCGACGATGACCGGGAACCGCGAGTCGGAGGTGTAGGCCGCGACCGGGATCTCCTCCCGGTTGAGGTTCTTGTAGGCCCAGTTGTCGTAGAAGCTCGGGTTCGAGTTGTACGGGATGGACTGGAAGGTGGCGGTGTTCGTCGTCGAGGGCGTGCCGGGACCGCCGTCTTCGTAGATTCCCATGACGATGCGGATGCGTCGGTCGAGGGGCAACCCCGCCTTGAGCAGCGCCTTGGCCGCGAGCAGCGTCGCCAGCGTCGGGCCGCTGTCGTCCTGCACGCCCGCCCCGTAGACCCAGCCGTCCTGGACATAGGGCGAGTGGTACGCACCAGGAGTGCCGAGGTTGCCATCGGCGTTCCGCCAGCGCGCCAGCTGGGCTGGCGAAACGGAAGCCGTCGGCGAGTCGAGGTGGCTCAACGCCATGACCATCTCCGGGGCGTCCGGGTCACCGATCTCTGCGTAGACGTACTTGTCGGGCTGGCGTTGGACGACCACCGGGAAACCCAGGTCGGTGGCCAGCTTGACCACCCAGGCGAGCTTGGCGACCTTGCGGTCGTACTCGTTCTGGTTGGCTTCGGTGTTGCTGACCGGGAAGGGGTACGCCGTCGCGGCCGTGCCGCCTCGGGAGATGGAGTCGTAGCTCGACCCGTCCAGCATCGCCCCGACCAGACTGAGCGGGTCGTAGGTGCCGTCCCCCGCCCGTGCGCTGTTGACGCGTCCAGCCAACGCCTCGACTTCCGCGTGGATCGCGTCGCGCTCGGCGTCGGTCACCGACAGATCGTAGGTGGCACTCGGCTGGAAGCGCTCCTCGCCGAAGCTGGTCGCGGACGCGTTAGCCGCTACACCCATGGACAGGAGCAATGACATGCCAAGTGTCAGTGCAAGCGGCTTCTTCCGCATCACCGTGATCTCCCTGAACGGTCAGACCCAAAAAACGTCGGATGATCTTGTTGTACGCGAGACCCTTTCAGGCTCTTCCCAGCTTGTCAATGAGGTGATCTCAGCAGGATCGATCCGGACAGTTGGGATTTGATGTCGCCAGAGTGGTACTGCGACAGGAACCGGGATGGATCGCGATGCCGGTGAAACAGACGTGGAGCTTTCGGTAGGAGAGGTCTCACCACAGGTCTTCTTCAGCCAGAAAGCCCCACGTGATCACCTATCGTGCCACGCTCGACGTTCCTCGGGAACTGGTTCACCATCTCTCCACGCTGCCGGCGGCCGAACGCCGGCGACTGGGCACCCGCACGGGATCTCGGGCGCTGTCCTGCTTTGCGCAGGCGGTAATGGGACTGCGCTGGTTTCGCGAGGGCACCGACCGGGCCACCCTCGGCCGTGACCACGGGGTTTTCCGCGCCACCGATGAGGGCCTCACCCACGTGATCCTGGACGGCACCGTCATCGCCACCGACCGCTGCCGAGAAAAGACCATCAGCGTCAAAGGCGAACCGATCGACGTGTGGTACTCCGGAAAGGCCCGCCACCACGGCGGCAACATCCAGGCGCTGTCGGCACCGCACGGCCTGCCGCTGTGGGTTTCCGACGTCGAGCCCGGGTCGGTCCACGACTTGGTCGCGGCGCGCGAACACGTCCTGGGGGCACTGTACAAAGCCGCCGCCAACGGGCTTCCCACGCTGGCCGATTCCGGCTACGACGGCGCCGGCATCGGCATTCTCACCCCAGTCAAACAACCCGCCGACGGCCGGCCCCTCGACCTCGACACCCGCACCCGCAACGCGCTCCTGCGCGCCCTGCGCTGCCTGGGAGAACGCGGTTTCGCCCTGCTCACGCAACGCTGGCGCACCCTCCAGCACATCACCGCCAGCCCCAGCAGAATCGGTGACATCGTCAAAGCCGCGCTCGTTCTCACCCATTTCGAACACGGCTACCTGGCGTGAAAGTCGCTGAGATCACCTCAGTAACGCGCAGCGACTCTCGACATGGCGGGACGTCTACTTCTGCGACGGGGATGACTACGTCTTCGCCTACAAGCACGTCGACGTCGACATGGTCGAGACCACGGAGTTGTCACCCGACATCGTCACGTTCTTCGACTTCCACGTCCTCGGCGAGGGCTATCTCCAGCTCATCGCGTCCGTCATCGGGAGGCACGCCGTCAACCGCCGTAAGCGGCGGGGCCAGCACCGGGACAGTTGGATGAGGCTCCTGGAGAAGAGCGGCCTAGTGTCGGCGGACGCGTGGGAGAAGGCCGCCTGCCAGGATGCCGACGTCACGGATGCCGCCGAAGGGCGTGCGGGCTGGCAAGAGACACCTCCCCTCAGCCCGTGACCTGCGCACTCAGGTTGGAATCAGCTCTCTGATCACCTGTCTTCGACAGCTTGAGTGCCTACGGTCGGCTGTCCAACGCCGACCGTCGTTGAGCGGGAAGGCGCACTGCCGATCTACTGGGGGCGCTGGACCATGCCCGGCTTCACCGAGGCCGTGGACGTCGAGGCGAGCCGCGAGAGCTGGGGATGACCGGTGCCGACCGTGATGCTCGACACCAACGTCATCGCCGGCCTGCTCAATCCTGACGACGCGCTGTACAGCCATGCCCGTGACGCGGTCCGCCGCTGGGAGGACAAGGCGGCCTCGTTCGCCATCTCCGTGATCACGTGGAACGGACTGCGGGTGGGTGCGGTCCACAAGGGTGTCGCGGCCGAGAAAATGCTCGGGGGTTTCCGCGCCGCCGTCGTCGATCGGATCGTCGAGGTGGACGAGACGACGGCCGAGAGCGCGGCCCTGCTCAGAGCCGCGGACCTGACAGTCCGAGTACCGGACGCTCTCATCATCGCGACCGCGCGTGAAATAGGGGCCGACGCACTGCTCACCGCGGACCGGAAATTCCCGGGCATCGCCCCGGAACTCGTCGAACTGCTACGGCCGAGTTGATCCGGTAAACCGTCCACCATCGCCCTCATCGAGCGCATCACCACCCAGTTCCAGACCCGCCACGGCCATCCCCTGCCCGACGACAACGTGTGGCTCATCCAGCGCGAGGCAGGCGCACAAGCCCCTACGGGACGCGCTCACACAAGCCCACGGCGAGAACCTCGAACTCCGCCGGGAGCTCGCACGCCGCGGCGGACCTGGAGCAACTCCTCAGTGATGGCTAACCCGACCGGCTATCCATGCCGCGTGCTGACGGATGCGGAACGAGTCATCGGGAAAGTAACTCTCCCAGCCCTCGTCCAAGCGCATCCAGGCCACCGGCTGCCCGTCCTCCGCGACGAACGGGGTTGCCACATCAACAACCGTGGCATACGACAACCCGAGGGTGACCGGATAGTCCGGGTGATATGAGCGAACCGCGACCGCTGCCGGCTCAGGCAGCAGTTCCGGCTGAATACCCGCCTCTTCGAACAGTTCCCGGCTCGCACCCTCGCGGGGTGTCTCTCCGGCTTCGACCTTCCCGCCCGGCGGAACCCATCCCCGCCAGCGGTGTTTCACCAACAGCACCTGGGCAAGGGCCCCGTCGAATACCCAGACCTCGGCGGCAAGTGGCTCCATCGGCCCCTGCCTGGCAGCGGCGAGCCATTGGCAGGCCCCGTCGAACTCGGCCACCGCCCGCTGGGCGTCCACGACTGCCGCCTCGAGGGCCCGTTTGTCGACCACGTTCCGAATCATCGAGACAAGATACGGTGACCCACTGACATCGAAGCCATGTCCCTTCGATCTCATGGACGTCACACGCTGCGGCAACACGCCAGATCCCATGGCGAACCGTCGATAACCGAAGGGCGGGGTCTCCACGCCGGAGGCAGAAGATCGGTGGGAGATGAGAAGTGCCCAGAGGGTGGACTTGAGATACTTCCCTCATGTCCCCCACGCATTACCTCCTCATCATCGCATCCGTGTTGCTGATCCTCACGAACCTGCCTCGGCGGGACCGAGCGACGTCGTACCGGAACGCCGACCATAAGGGCGTGGTCGTCTACTGGCGGCCCGGTTGCACGTACTGCATGAAGCTACGCACGCGCCTGCGCTTCACGCGGTTGCGCTACAGCGAAGTCAACATCTGGGCAGATCCCGAGGCGGCGGCGTTCGTCCGCTCGGTCGCGGACGGGAACGAGACCGTACCAACCGTGACCGTGGCTGGAAAGGCGATGGTGAACCCGTCGAAGAGTCGGCTGTTTGAAGCGATCAAGACACACACCCCGCACCTGACGCCCGGCACCGGGAAACCGGCCGGAGAACGTGACTGACGGAGCGGGATCTTGACGTCGGATCCCCACTGCCGGGAGAACTTATTGATCTTCACGTAATCGGCCGCCGCGTGACGGCGGGGTCGGCGCCGGATGCCTCAGCCAGTGGTGGGAGGTCACCTTCTCGGCGGAGGGGCACGGCCGGCCGTGCTTCTTACGGGTCTCGAACGGGCGCGCGGCCTGTCGTCACAGGGAGCGATCCACCGCCTACGCTCGGCGGGATGAGGATATTGCTGACCGGCGCGGCCGGATTCATCGGAAGCCATGTCGCCGAGGCGTTGGAAGAGGCCGGGCACGAGGTGGTCGGGCTCGACGTGAGGGCCGGGGACGATGTGCGTAACGTCGCGGTTGTGGACCAGCTGCTGCCCGGCGTGGACGCCGTCGTGCACCAGGCGGCCAAGGTGGGGCTCGGCGTCGATGTCGCGGACCTGCCCGACTACGCTTCGGCGAACGTGTACGGCACCGCCGTGCTGCTGGCCGCGATGGCCCGGCACGATGTCCGGCGGCTGGTGCTGGCCTCCTCGATGGTGGTCTACGGCGAGGGCGCCTACAACTGCGCCCGGCACGGCCGGGTGCGCCCCGGCGCGCGCACCGCCGCCGACCTGGCCGAGGGCCTGTTCGAACCCCGCTGTCCCGGATGCGCCGCGCCATTGACGCCCGCCCCGATCGGGGAGGACGCCCCGGCGGATCCGCGCAACGCGTACGCCACCACCAAGCTCGCTCAGGAGCACCTGGCGGCCAACTGGGCGCGGGAGACCGGTGGCACGGCGGTCGCGTTGCGCTACCACAACGTCTACGGACCCGGGATGCCCAGGGACACCCCCTACTCGGGGGTGGCGGCGATCTTCCGGTCGGCGCTGGAGGCCGGACGGGCGCCCCAGGTGTTCGAGGACGGCGGGCAGCGGCGCGACTTCGTGCACGTCCGCGATGTCGCCCAGGCCAACCTGGTGGCGCTGGACAGCGGCATGGGGGGAACCCTCGTCGCGTACAACATCGCCAGCGGGGAGCCGCACACGGTCGGCGAGATGGCCCAGGCGCTGGCGGCGGAGCGTGGCGGCCCGGAACCGGTCGTCACCGGGGCGTACCGGCTCGGCGACGTCCGGCACATCGTGGCCGCGCCGGACCGGGCGGCCGTGGAACTGGGGTTCCAGGCGCGGATCGGGTTCGCCGAGGGCATGAAGGAGTTCGCCGCCGCGTCCCTGGGTGATATTCACCAGGGGGAGGCGACCAGCGCCTGAAGCAGCAGGCCAGTGACCGCTTGGGCGGCGAGCATACGGCCGGGCGCGAGGGCCGCGACCGGGCCGATCCACAGGGCGAAGGGCACCCAGATGCGCTCCACCTCGCCGCGGGTCACCCCGCTGACGTCCAGGGCGAGCACCGCCAGCAGCGCAGCGGCCACGACAAGGGCGACGGCGTCCCGGTCATGGGCCGCCCGTACCAGCCCCACGGCGGCGGCCGGGCCGGCGAGCAGGGCGAGCACCGCCAGGTTCGCCACCAGGAAGTACAGGTAGGGCCGGGCCGCTCCCGGATCGGCCACCCACTCCGCGTGGGTGGCCACCACCCCGGCCGGCCACAGGAAGCCCCCTGCCGCGAACGCGGCCGTCACCGCCGCGGCCCCGGCCGCCGCCGCGGTCACCGCCGGGCGCGGCAGCCGGACGAGCACGGCGAGGACCACCGGTATGAGCAGGTACGGCACCATCCCGTAGCTCAGGTACGGCAGCGCCCCCAGCAGCACTCCCCCGGCAGCCGCGAAACAGGTCCGCGCCCTGGTGCTCCGGCCGAGCACGAGCAGCGCGACGCCCCACGCGCCCACCCCCGCGAAGAACGCGTCCATGGTGGTGGCGATCCACACTGAGGCAGGGGTGAGCACCAGGTAGGGCAGTGCCCGCCGGGCGGCCTCCTCCCCGGCCAGGCGGCGCACGGTCAGGCCGATCGCCACCGTGGCCGCGCAGCCTACGGCGACCACCAGAAGCGCCGCCGCCAGCGGGCCTGGCAGTCCGGCTGCGGAAAGCGCCCACACCACCAGCACCGGAAGCGGTGGATGGCCGCGTACGTGCGTCGGGTACTCCGGCAGCCGCTCGGTGAAGCCCGCCAGCCAGCCCAGCGGGTCGTGCCCCACCTCGGGCAGCACCGCGAGGTACTCCTCCCGGTGGGTGAACGGCGCCGCGAGCCCGTCGGCCGAGATCGCCAGCAGTACCGTCCACGCCAGGGCGGAGCCGTACGAGATGAGCAATGCCCGGCCGAAGCCGCCCCCGGCGACCAGCCGGGGCAGGGCCCGCACGGCGATGGCCGCGAAGAGCGCGGCCGGCAGCAGCGTGACCGTGAGCACCCGGAAGTGGGCGTGCAGGGGCGGTAGATGATCGATGGTGAGGAGGCCGAGGCCATGCAGGACCGCGCCCACCGCGAAAGACCCGGTGACCAGCAGCATCCATACGACGAGCGCGGTCCGCTCCCGCCGCCCGCCTGTCCCGGCGACAGCGCCCGGGTGGATGTCCCCCGCCGTCCTGCTCATCCACCGGCCCGATCTTCAACCACCCTCCAACATTAGATCTGGACTGGGGTCTCTCGAGCGCACATCACCGTTTCGTAAGTGTTGCCTGGTGCCTGCTGGCCTAAGGTCCCCCCATGGAGATCGATGTGGTGCTGCCCTGCCTGGACGAGGAGGCCGCGCTGCCATGGGTGCTCACCCGCATGCCGCCGGGCTACCGGCCCATCGTGGTGGACAACGGTTCGACCGACGACTCCGTGCGGATCGCCACCGGGCTCGGCGCGCGCGTGGTGGTCGAGCCACAGCGCGGGTTCGGCGCCGCCTGCCACGCCGGGCTGCTGGCCGCGACCTCGGAGGTGGTCTGCTTCATGGACGCCGACGCCTCGCTCGACCCGTCGCGGCTGCCCGAGGTGGCCGGCCCGGTCCTGGAGGGGCGGAGCGACCTGGTGCTCGGCCGGCGGGTGCCGGAGGCCGGTGCGTGGCCCGCGCACGCCAGGGTCGCCAACGCCGTACTGGCCTGGCAGCTGCGTCGGCGCACCGGCGCCCGGTTGCGTGATCTCGGCCCGATGCGCGCCGCCCGGCGCGCCGACCTCGCCGGGCTCGGTCTGCGTGACCGCAGGTTCGGCTACCCCCTGGAGATGGCGCTGCGCGCCGCCGCGGCCGGTTGGCGGATCAGCGAGGTGGACGTCGACTATCTGCGCCGGGCGGGCCGGTCCAAGGTGACCGGCACGGTGCGTGGCACCGTACGGGCGATCGGCGACATGCGGCGGATCATGGCCGAGGCCAGGAGGGAGACGGCGTGACCCAGGTCCTGGTCATCGCCAAGGAGCCGGTGGCCGGCCGGGTCAAGACAAGGCTCAGCCCGCCGTTCACCCCCGGCCAGAGTGCCCGCCTGGCGGCAGCCGCCCTGGAGGACACGCTGCACGCCGTCGCCGCCACCCCGGTGAAGCACCGGGTGCTCGCCCTGGACGGGCTCCCCGGCAGCTGGCTGCCCAACGGCTTCACGGTGATCCCGCAACGCGGTGACGGCCTGGACGAGCGGCTCGCATCGGCTTTCGCCGACGCCCACCGGCTGAACCCGGTACCGACCCTGCTCATCGGCATGGACACCCCGCAGGTCACCCCGGACCTGCTCCAGGCTGCCGCTGGCGCGCTGGCCGGGCACGACGCGGTGTTCGGCCCGGCCACCGACGGCGGCTTCTGGCTGCTCGGCCTTCGCCGCCCGGACCCGGCACTGCTGCTCGGCGTGCCCATGTCGCACTCCCGGACCGGAGCCGCCCAGTTGGAGCGGCTGACCACGGCCGGGCTGAGTGTGGCGACCCTGCCTCACCTGAACGACATCGACACGACCGAGGACGCCTTCCAGGTCGCGGCCCAGGTGCCCGGATCCCGGTTCGCCGCAGCGCTCGGGGCGATGCAGGTGACCGATCGTCGTGCGTACAGTCCGGGGTCGGCTCGCCGTTGGCCTGCGCCACATTAACCTCGGCTATTCAGCTTTTGCGTTTGTTCGTTTGTTTTCACCATCGTATTGCGATGATCTATAGCTTCTTGACGTAACTTCCATGCGGCGCGTGAAGAAGTATTCGGTGCTGCCGATCCGCCATTTCCAGATATTTATACCGGCGTGTCATGTCACAGATCCGTAAGAGCTGAGACGCGCCTGTCGCTGTAACGTCGCAGTGTGATCAGCATGCTGTCGAACATAAACGGGCATATGTCGAAATCGCATATTGCCCAGTACTCCAGAGCTTCCGTCGCGAGACTTCGCGAAGGCGGGGACGCTAGGTGATCGGTGCCTTCTACGAGGACTCTCTCAAGGGAGAGGAAGTGGACATCGAGTATTCCGACGGCCGAATGCGGCCTCTTGCCGCTGAACGCTGGTTCGGGCCGATCGAGGGAGACTGCCGCCTGTTGGCCCGCTGCGACGGGCCGACCCTCGACGTCGGTTCGGGGCCTGGCCGTTTGACCGTCGCGCTCAAACGGATGGGCGTTCCGGCCCTCGGAATCGACATCAATCCGCTGGCCGTCCGGCTCACGCGTCGCGCCGGCGGCCTGGCCCTGCGCAGAAGTGTCTTCGACCCTCTGCCCCTGACCGGCCGATGGTCGCAGGCGCTACTCGCCGACGGGAACATCGGCATCGGCGGTGATCCGGCGGCCCTCCTGCTGCGCCTCCGCGAGCTGGTGCGTCCTGGTGGCACTGTCATCGCCGAACTGGCCGAGCCAGGATCACCGAGCAGGGTGGAGCAGGTACGGCTCCGCCGGGGCGAACGCGCCGGCGAGTGGTTCGCGTGGGCGACCGTCTCCGCCAACGACATCGGCCCGATCGCCCGGCGATGCGGGTTCCCCTCCGCTGACCACTGGAACGAGGCGGGACGATGCTTCGCCACCCTGTCCTAGAGAAGGGCCCTTTGCCGGACAGACATCGTATTCGGTGAAAAGCGTGAGGTGGCACGGCATTTGAAATCGGCACACGCGGTAAGGACAACCAGCAAAACGGCCTGGCGCGTCCGACATGGACGCGGAATTCGGGGGTGATCAGTGTCGGACGCGTCACGCGAGCGCCGGAAAGCCCGAGTCGCACGCGTACGGGAATGGCTACGAGGGCAGGGCCGGCCACCGGGCCCGTTCCGGCCCGAGTTCTGGCGCAGCCCGCTCCGCGGCCCATGGCTGACCTCCGTGTTCGGCCTGGTGCTGCTGGTGGGACTCCCGATCGTGGCCATCACCGGCCTGGTGTCCTACGCCGCCTACGATCCCGGACTCCCGGGCAACGACATCACCCCGGATAAGGGACTGCTGGGCTTCTACCTCTTCGACTGGCCCACCAACCCGCTCTGGCTCTACCGCGTCACCCAGGGAGTGCATGTCACCCTCGGACTGACGCTGGTGCCGATCCTGCTGGCCAAACTGTGGTCGGTGATCCCCAAGCTGTTCGTCTGGCCACCGGCCCGCTCCCCGGCACAGCTGCTGGAGCGGGCCAGCCTGCTGCTCCTGGTCGGCGGCGCGGTGTTCGAGTTCGTCACCGGCATCCTCAACATCCAGCTCTTCTACGTCTTCCCGTTCTCCTTCTACCCGGCGCACCTGTATGGCGCCTGGATCTTCCTTGTCGCTCTGGTGGTCCACATCGCCCTCAAGCTCCCCCGGCTGGTCACCGCCTTGCGGTCCCGCGGTTTCCGCCGGGAAATGCGCACATCCCTGCGTGACACGCGGCCCGAGCCACCCGATCCCGACGGCCTGGTCGCCGCCGCGCCCGCGCCGCCGTCCCTGTCACGCCGCGGGCTGCTCGCCTTCGTCGGCGGCGGCTCGCTGACCGTGTTCGGCCTGTCCGTCGGCCAGACGATGGACGGCCCGATCCGCTCCACGGCACTCCTGGCCCCGCACGGGCGCGACCACGGCCCCGGCCCCAACGACTTCCCGGTGAACAAGACGGCGGCGAGCGTGGGCGTCGTCACCGCCCAGACCGGCCCGGACTGGCGGCTGACGTTGGTGGGAGCCCGCCTGGTACGGCTGTCGCGCCAGGACCTGCTGTCCCTGCCGCTGCACACCTACCGGCTGCCGATCGCCTGCGTGGAGGGATGGTCGACCGAACAGGCGTGGACCGGCGTACGGCTGACCGACCTGGCCCGGTTGTGCGGGGCGCCGGGCGACGTCGGCGTCCACGTCCGCTCCCTGCAACAGGGCGGCGTCTTCAGCCACGTGTCGCTGAGCGCAGGACAGGCGGCCGATCCCCGTTCCCTGCTGGCCCTGCGGGTCAACGGCGCCGACCTGTCCCTGGACCACGGGTTCCCCGCCCGGATCATGGTGCCCAACGCCCCCGGCGTACACAACACGAAATGGGTCCGCGAACTCGACTTCCGGACGCCGTCGTGAACCGCTACGGCGCCGCCCCGTGGCACCTGGCCGCCCTGGTCGCCTGCTTCGTGGTGGCCCTCTACGCCTTCACCCGGGTCATCGCCGCCGGCATCGTGCTGGGATTCGTGCTGTGGTTCGTCGGAGCCGCGATCCTCCACGACTTCATCGTCCTGCCCCTCTACTCCCTGGCCGACACCAGGCTGCAACGCCCACGACGCCGGTGGCCGCCGGTCAACTACGTGCGGGTACCGGCAGGACTGTCCGGGCTGCTGCTGCTCATCTGGTTCCCGCTCATCCTGCGCGCCTCCGAGCACAACTACCGGAAGGCGACCGGGCTGAGCACCGACCCCTACCTCGGCCGGTGGCTGCTGATCACGTGCGTGCTCTTCGCCGGGTCGGCGCTCCTGTACGCGATACGCCGCCGGGCCGGTCGATGAGCCAACGAGCGATCGGTGACCACGCCCTGCTGTCGGACTGCCGCTCGGCCGCCCTGGTCACCTCCGAGGGTTCGGTGGACTGGCTGTGCCTGCCACGCTTCGACAGTCCGGCGATCTTCGCCCGGTTGCTCGACGAGGACGCGGGCCACTGGTTCATCGGCCCGGACTGCCCGGCCGAGGTCACTCGCCGCTACATCGGGCAGACCCTGGTACTGGAGACCACCTTCCACACCCGAAGCGGCACCCTGATTCTGCTCGACGCGCTCGCCCTGGGCAAGCGCGAACGCGTCCACACGCTGGGCGCGTCATCGCCAGGGCTGCTGTTGCGCCAGGTGACCTGTGTCGCGGGCAGCGTACCCGTGACCATGGTCTACGCGCCGCGGCCGGAGTTCGGTCTCGTCCAGCCACTCATGCAGCTCGTACGCGGTGGGCTGATCGCGCGGGGCGGCGCCACCGTGCTCACCCTGTCCAGCCCGGTCGAACTGCGGGTGAACGGCTCGACCGCGGCTGCCACCTTCGCCCTGCGCGCAGGGCAGAGCCTCGGCCTGGCGCTCCAGGCCGGATGGGCGTGGGCCCAGGACCCGCCGTGCCGGAGCACGCGGCAGGTGCGGCGGCGGATCAAGGACACCATCGCGGGCTGGCGCTCCTGGTCCCGCGCGCACGCGACCTATCAGGGCCCGTGGCGCGAACAGGTGCAGCACAGCGGCCGGGTGCTCCGGGCGATGACCTACGCTCCCACCGGAGCCATCGTGGCCGCGGCCACCACCTCGCTGCCCGAGACCGTCGGCGGTGAGCGTAACTGGGACTACCGCTTCACCTGGGTCCGGGATGCCAGCTTCACCCTGCAGGCCCTGTCCACCGCCGCCTGCGAGAAAGAGGAGACCGCGTTCTTCACCTTCCTCGCCCGCGCCTCCGCCACCCGGCTCGACCGTGACGCGGACCTGCAGATCATGTACGGCATCGGCGGCGAACGCGACCTCAGCGAACGGCTACTGCCCCACCTGACCGGCTGGCGGGGCAGCGCCCCGGTCCGGGTCGGCAACGACGCCTGGCGCCAGTACCAGCTCGACGTCTACGGCGAACTGCTGGACGCGGCGTACCAGACCTACTGTGACATCGGCCCGTTCGATCCTCTCGTCCGCACCATGCTGGCCACCGTGGCCGAGACCGCCGCCCGCCGCTGGCGGGAACCGGACCAGAGCCTGTGGGAGGTACGGAGCTCCAGCCGCCACTTCACACACTCCAAGCTGATGTGCTGGGTGGGCCTGGACCGGGCCATCGCCCTCGCTCCCCTGCTGGGGGCCGAACACAGGGTCGCCGACTGGTCGCGCACCCGGGAGGAGATCCGCACCGCGATCCTGAAGCAGGCCTGGAACGAACAGGCCGGCAGCTTCACCCAGACGTTCGGCGGCACCGACCTCGACGCCGCCCTCCTGATGATCCCCCTTGTCGGGTTCCTCAGCGCGGATGATCCCCGGGTGCGCTCCACCGTGCACGCCGTGGCCACCCAGCTCACCGGCGCCCGAGGACTGGTACACCGCTACCGCACCACCGACGGGCTCCCCGGGCAGGAGGGCACGTTCCTGCTGTGCACCTTCTGGCTCGCGCACGCCCTGGCGCTGTCCGGAGACGACGCGGCGGCCAGGAGAACCTTCGAGATCGCCGCGTCCCACGCCAACGACGTCGGCCTGCTCGCGGAGGAGGTCGACTCGGCCACGGGCGAGCCCCTCGGCAACTTCCCGCAGGCCCTCAGCCACATCGGCCTGATCAACGCCGCCCACGCCATCGGCGGCATCAGGTGAGGTGGCGCAGCCACAGGTACGGCGTCACCAAAGCCACGGTGACGACGGTGACGATCAGGCCGTACGCTGAATCCGAGACGCACGGCCCTCTCCTCGGTTGTCCATAATCAGCGCATGCAGATCTTCCTGGAGACCGACCGCCTGACCCTGCGCCGCTTCACCGAGGCCGACGAGGACAACCTGTTCGAACTCAACGGTGACCCCGAGGTCATGCGTTTCCTCAACGGGGGCAGGCCGACTCCCCGCGACGAGATCCGGAACGAGGTCCTGCCGGCGTTTCTCGGCTACTACGAGCGGTTCGACGGGTTCGGCTTCTGGGCTGCCGTGGAGAGGTTCACCGGGCAGTTCCTGGGCTGGTTCCACTTCCGGCCGCGGGAGGACGGCGAGATCGAGCTTGGCTACCGGCTACGTAGGTCCGCCTGGGGCAAGGGCTACGCCACCGAGGGGTCGCGCGCGCTGATCCGCAAAGGCTTCACGGAACTCGGCGTGGAGCGTGTGGTCGCGGAGACCATGGCGGTCAATCTCGGCTCCCGGCGCGTGATGGAGAAGTCCGGCCTGACCTTCGTGCGCACCTTCCATCAGGACTGGCCGGACCTTATCGAGGGTTCCGAGCACGGAGAAGTCGAGTACGCGCTGACCAGAGCCGACTGGCAGGGAGCCAACTTCTGTCAAGGTGGCTCAGAGTGAAGGACGGGCCGGTCTGCCCAGGTCTGCCCCCAGGCTGAGGCTGAGGTGCTCCGGGGTTTCCGGACAGCCGTGTATAGGCTCTCCCCCGTGAACTCACCCTGGCCGACCACGATCGCCGAGGCCGAAGCCGTCCAGGAGCGACTGCGTCCGCTGGTGGATCTGACCGACCCGGGCCCGGAGCAGGTGGAGTTCGTCGCCGGCCTGGACGTCGGCTACACCACCGGCAACGATCAGCTGACCGGAGCCGTCGTCGTCCTCGACACCGCCACGCTCCAGATCGTCGACCAGGCGGTGGTCCGCGGGCGCGCCCGCTTCCCCTACGTGCCGGGCCTGTTCGCCTTCCGCGAGCTGCCGCCGCTGCTGGCCGCCCTGGAGAACCTGCGCATCGCCCCGGAGCTGCTGGTCTGCGACGGGTACGGCCTGGCCCACCCACGCCGCTTCGGCCTGGCCTGCCATCTGGGCGTGCTGACCGGCCTGCCCACCCTGGGCGTGGCCAAGACCCCGTTCGTCGGTCACCACGACACCCCCGCCCCCGGACGCGGGGCCTGGAGTCCCATCCATCTCGACGGCGAGCTGGTCGGCCGCGCGCTACGCACCCGCGACGGCGTCAGACCGGTCTACGTCTCCCAGGGCCACCGCATCAGCCTCGACAACGCCTGCGCCCATGTCCTGCGGCTGACCCCGCGCTACCGGCTACCCGAGCCGATCCGCCAGGCCGACCACCTCTCCCGCACCTGACCCCGCCTGTCCAAACAGCCAATCGACCACCGGTCGCGGGCCGTAGCCCGTGCCCGCGACAGGGTCAGCCGCAGTGCTCCCAGGGGCTCTCGTACCACTGGCCGCTGTAGGAGCCGCCCCACATGATGCACTTGCCCGGTGCCTTGACCTTGACCGGGCCGGCGTAATAGCCGAAGTAGCCCGAGTTCACCACCCTCGGCGAGCCGTACACCTGCACCACCGCACTCACCCAGGCGCTGTTGCCCACGTAGGAACCCTGCTTCCAGGTGACCACGCAGTTGGTGGAGCCGTTGTAGAGCAGATAGATGGTGGCGTACGACCCCAGTGCCTTGCTGTCGATGACGTGGTAGCTGCCGCCGCCGCAGGCCTCTATCGGCGACGACGCCGCCACGGCCGGGCTGCTCAGAGCGACGGACGCCGCCAGTGTGGCCGCCATGCCGAGCGCAAAGGTCGCACTTCGCTTGATATCGCCCATTCGGGGATGCCTCCTCGTTATCTTCACTGTGATGATCAAGAGTAGGCGAAACGCCCGGACGGCGCCGAGCGATCAGAACATTGACGCCTGTCACCGATCCGGAGGCTGGCGAGTGGAGCACCCTGGTCAGTCCCGAACGCGACGTCGACCTGCAGGACGTCCACGGCATCAACGCCGCCGACGTCCGACACTTATCCGAACTCTTCAACGCGACCTGCTCTGAGTCGCTTGACCGCGGTAACCACAGCGGCGGCGACCGACACTGTGAGGCAGATCAGCAGGGCTGGGGAGACGAACGAAGGAACGAGATCGAGCGAGTAGCCGTCCTCCCACCGGCAGACGGCGCTTGGCGGGAAGAATCGGTCGTCGAGCCGGATGAAGGGTGGTAGCCCTGGCCCGTCGGGATAGCCGAATCGCGAGTTGACGCAAGTGTGGTAGTCGTTCTCCAGGCTCAGCATCGAAAACATCCCAAGCAGGTAGAGCGCCACGGACAGTGCCGCAGACAGGCCTGAGATACGGACCCAGCCTGTGGGGCGCCGCTTGGATGCCTCATGAAGCTCCTGCTTGCGCGCCTTGGGCATCCCGCTGGTTCCCCTCTACTGTGATCTTCGGTCCTGACGTACTCTTGCGAGCTGTCCCCGACCTCTTCCTGACCTACGAGTTCCAACGGCTCGGCGTTACCGCGCCACTCCGCCACGTCCTCGGCGTATACACCATGGTCGTCACCGCCTCCGAACGGCAAGAGCTGGACCTCGCCGCCACCCTGCTCGGAGGTGACCGGCTCCCCGCCCAGTACGGCGTGGCGTACATGGGAGCACCGGACCACATCACTTACGAGCCCTACGCCGACCCCGGCAACCCGCCCCGCACGGCGATCGTCGAGGGGCGGTGGGGCGGCCCCGCTGCGAAGAAAGAGAAAGGACTACAACCATTCGCCCGACAGGTCGCGTTGGGAACGGGCGAGAGGAGATCATTTTGAATCACCACGACGGCTTCCGCGAGTTCGTGCTCGCCCGCCAGCAGGCGCTGATGCGGACCGCTTACTTACTCACGGGAGACGCCCACCTCGCCGAGGACCTGCTGCAGAGCGTCCTGATCAAGGTCGTGAGGCAGTGGCCCAAGCTGTCCAGGGGCGGCAATCCGGAGGCGTACACGCGCAAGGCGCTGGTCAACCAGTACATCTCCTGGTGGCGCCGGCCACGCCCCGAGTTCCCGAGCGCCGACCCGCCAGAACACGGCGCCTCCCACGAGGAGGCCGCACTCGACCGGATCGTGCTGCGCCAGGCGCTGGCCAAGCTGACGCCCAAGCAGCGTGCCGTGATCGTGCTGCGCTTCTGGGAAGACCTCACCGAGACGCAGGCGGCCGAGGCGCTCGGTTGCTCGGTAGGCACCGTCAAGAGCCAGGCCCATCACGCGCTGGCCCGCCTGCGCACGCTCGCGCCCGAGCTGACGCACCTGCTGTCCGATTCCGAGATCAAGGAGGTGGCCCGATGACGAGGCTGCGTGAGGCGCTGGACGGTATCGCCAACGAGGCCCCCTTGGTGAACCTGGCTGACCTGGCCATCGCCAGCCACCGGCGCAGGCGGCGCACCACCCTGACGCTGACCGCCATCGCGGCGGTCGCGGTGCTCGGCGTGGCGACGGCGACTGTGGCACTGCCGGGGCCGCGCGGCGACGACACGGCCACACCGCAGAGTGTGGACACTGTGCCCGACCTGCCCGATGGCAGGGTGGGGTCGCTCAGCCACGCGTACCAGACGCCCTGCAAGGTCGACCCGGAGTGGCGGTCACTCGACTGCAGCGCTGTCGAGTGGCGGGTGGTCACCCGCACAGGCACGACCTACCGGGTGCCGCAGGCGCTCGTCAGGAACCCCAAGGACCGGCGTGTACCCATCGCGATCAGCCGGGACGGGCGCATGCTCGCCTACTACAGCCGTCAGGCCCAGGCGCACGTGGTCCGCGACCTGATGAGCGGCTCCGAGGTGACCTCCTCCGTCACGGTGAAGGAGGAACGGATCGGCATAGGCTCCATGCTTGTGGTCTCCGATGACGGCCGCTACGTGGTCTTCGACCCGCGAGAGGGGAGCAAGGAGCCCGGGGTGCTGATCGACATGCGGACCGGGAAGACGGTGTCGGTGAACGGCAAGTTCGAGACGGTCAGCATCAAGGACGGCGTCGCCGCGCTGGTCCGGTACGTCAAGACCGACCTGTGGCTGATGCCGGTCACCGGTGGAGGCGCGCCGGTGCGCTTCGACGGCGTGTTCATCATGTTCAGCGAGCTCGCCCCGGACGGCCGCACGGTGGCCGCCTTTGAGATGCGGGACATCAAGAAGCTCACGCTCACCCTTCTCGACGCCAAGACCGGGCGAACCCTGCGGAAGGTTGCCATCCGCGGCTTGCCGAAGGACGGCGGCGTCTCCAACACTTCCCTCTGGCGGAGCGGATCCGAGGTCACGATCGTCTACCAGGACAGGGAATTCATGAGCACCTACGCGGTCGACGTCAACACTGGACAGGCCCGGCAGCTGGCCCACTACCCCAGCAAGCTCACGCAACTGATCCTGCCTGGAGTCGCGGGCAACGGATAGCACCGAAACGCCGGTGGTCAGCTGAATCCGGGACGTACTGAGGTGCTCAGGAGATTCCGGACAGTCGTGTATAGGCTCTCCCCCGTGAACTCACCCTGGCCAACCACGATCGCCGAGGCCGAAGCCGTCCAGGAGCGACTGCGTCCGCTGGTGGACCTGACCGACTCGGGCCCGGATGTCCTACGGCTGACCCCGCACTACCGGCTACCCGAGCCGATCCGCCAAGCCGACCACCTCTCCCGCACCTGATCCCACCTGCCCGGACAGCCGATCGGCTCCCGGTCGCGGACCGTAGCCGGTGTCCGCGACCGGCTCGCCCGTAATCCTCGCGGGCCTGGCGCGTATCAAGGACGGAATGGAGATCATCCGTCCCGGCATCGTGTGGCAGGAGAAACTACGACTGGAGATGGAGTAGGCGAAGGTGGCGGTTACCAGCCGGGGCCCGTGTCGGCTCGGTCCTTGTCCTCCTGGTCGGGGGCGGCCATGCGGTGGCGGCCGTGGTGACTCCCGAGACCGGGGTCGGTCCGGTACAGGCGCCCGAGCAGCGGTGTCACCAGCCGCGTCGCCGTCGGCGTGAGCGCGAGCAGCACCGCCACCACCACGCTGGTGGCGAGGATCACGCCGGCGAGCACGTCGTGCGGGTAGTGGACCCCCACCAGCACCCGCAGCAGCGCCGCCGCCACGGCCAGCGGCAGCGTCACCGCGGCGAGGCGCGGACGCAGTACGGCCAGCCCGACCGCGATTCCGGCGGCCAGGGTGGCGTGGTTGCTCGGAAACGACCAGTCCCCCAGCACGGGACACTCCGCGATCGCCGCTCCGGCTCCCTGCACCACCCGGCAGGGCCGTTCCTCGTGCACCACCACCTTCACCGCCTCACTGACCGTGTAGGCGGCAACGGTGCCGATGCCGATCATGACGGTTGCGGCGACACCGTGCACGTCCCTGCGGCGCAGGGCCATCCACCACACCAGGACAAGCAGCAGCCCGAGGACCACCAGGGTGCCCTCCGTGGCCAGTTTCATAGCCGCGCTCGCCCACGACGGGGCGTCCGCCATCGCCTCGGTCACCGACCGGTACGCGGATGCCGAAACCCCGTCCACGACCTTCGCCGGACCGGCCCCGCCCGTCCCCTCAGGCGAGAGCCAGGCGATGGCTCCGGCCCCCACGCCCAGCGATACGGTCGAGCCCAGCAGCCGACGGCTGGAGTTGTTCGGAGCGTCAGTTTTCATAGCCTCTGATCATAGGAATGACGGCGGCCGGAAACCTAAATGAACGACAGGTAAATGAACGGCGAGGCCGTTGGCTCCGGGCGGCACGGTCCCCCGCTCAGCCCTTCCTCCGTCGGCTGCCCGGGATTTTCCCGGGCAGCCGACCAGGCGGAGCGGCGACGTCTACGGCGCGCCCCGGCGGAGGATCACCACGGGGACGGCGCCGGCGGCGCGACGACCGGCGGACGGTCGTCGCAGGTGATGGTGTTCGGCAGTTCCCACGGGGCGAGCCAGGGCCCGGTGGTGCCGCCCCCGTCGTTGCCGCCGAGGTCGGTCAGCGAGAACTCCGAGCCGGTGGACGGGAAGTTGAACGACCCGCAGTTGTTGACGCCGACCGCGCCGACGTTGCGAGCGTCCACGTTCTCGAAGGACGCCGACCCCTTGACGCGAGCGCTGACCACCGAGGTGCCCGTGCCGTCGACCCTGATGTCCTTGAAGCGGACGTTCGTGATCGAGTACAGGTCCTTCACCGGCCAGTCGCTGACCAGCATGATCGCGTTGTAGGTGTTGTCGAGGAAGTGGTCCCCGACCACCTGGATGTCCGCGTCGATGTTCTTCTCGAGCGCGTAGAACCAGATGGCTCCCAGGCCGATGTTCCAGTTCAGCTCGTAGGTGCCGGCCCGGACCGTGGTGTTGTCGGTGATCCGCAGGCGCCCGGTGAACGCCTCGGCGCCGAAGCGGGACCCGACCTGGATGGCGCTGCCCTCACGGATCGGGTCGGCGATGAGGTTGTTGGAGACGGTGTTGTCCGTGCCGCCGTAGATGGCGATGCCGTTCGCGAGGACCGGCGTCTGCACGGTGTTGTGGTCGAACGTGTTGCCGGCGTTGGCGGTGTTCTCCGACCACATGGCGAGGCCGTCGTCACCCGAGTTGCGGATGAAGTTGTTCGACACGACCGAGTTGGTGACGCCGGTGTGGAAGTTGAGACCGTCGGCGATCTGGTCGACGATGACGTTGCCGGTGATCCGCAGGTTGGTCATCGGTCCGTCGAACCACATGCCCACCTTGGTGTGGCGGATGTGGAGGCCGTCGATGGTCGAGTTGCTCATCGCCCCGCCGACGCCGTTCACCTGGTCGGTGTCGATGCGCTCGCGGACGTCACCCTCGATCGCGAAGCCGGACAGGTGGACGTTGCTGCTGCCGCCGGCCGAGGCGTCCTTGCCGTAGAAGCCGACGCCGGTGTGCACCGAGCCGTCGGGGGCCGGGGTGCCGAGGGCGACCTCGCGGCCCTTGATGATCGTGTACCAGCTGCCGGCGCCCTCGATCGTCACGTCGTCGACGATGATGTGGCGGTTCACCTGGTAGGTGCCCGGCGGGATGTAGACCTTGAGGTGGTTTCGCTTCGCGAAAGCGATCGCCCTGTCGAACGCGTCGGCGGAGTCGCGCCGGCCGAGCGGGTCGGCGCCGAACGCCAGCACGTTCGCCGCGACGAGCCTGAGGTGCGGCGCCCCGACGAGCTCGGAGTCGAGCAGGTCGATGACCGTCCACGCGGCGTTGCTCCCGGCGGGGACCGTGAGCCGTACCTTGTCACCCGCGCGGTACGTCCTGCCGAGCAGGAGGCGTTGTTCGTCGTAGAAGTGGCTCGGGCGGAACGGCTTGGTGATCGTCGGGGCCGGCGTCGTGGCGGCGGGCACGCAGGCGCACTCGGTGATCCACCAGTCGGGGTGCAGCAGGCCGGCATTCGGGTCGTTGGAGAACGGATACTGGTTGTACAGCCACGCGTACTGCGACGTGAGGGTCATGGCCTTCCTGGCCCCGCCGTTCACCGTGACGTTGAGTGGCGCGGTGATGCCGCCGCCGCCCGGCGCGTCCGGGATGCTGTAGCGGACGGTGATGGCGTTGGCCGCGCCTGGCAGCGTGAACTCGACGTACTGTCCCGGCGTCAGCTTGACCGCCTTACGGCCGGACGCCTCCGCCGGCAGCGTGTACGCGGTACGGTCCGGGCCGATGATCGTGCCGTCCGTCGCGGCGTTCTCCGCCTCCTGCTCGGCGAAGCCGACACTGGCGCCGCGGCCCGCGACGAGCGACGGGCCGAGGGCGGCGCGCGTCACCACGGGGGTCGAGACGCCGGCCGCGCCTGTGCCGGCAACGGCCGTTCCGCCGAGCACGGCGCTGAGACCGACGGTGGCCGCGGTCACCGCCGCGACCGTCGCCGCTGCCCTTCCCGGTGGTCTGCTGGACCACCTCGCTACAGCTCCTGTGATGCTCCGTGACATCGCATGCTCGTTTCTCTCGGGGGGTGAACATCTGAAGACGCTCGGGAGGTGCGGACGCCATGAGGGTGAGGTGACAGTAGGACTCCCGTAGCCCGCTCCACAAGGCCCATGTGAAATAGTTTCGTAACCTTGCTCTCCAGCTACGGCTCACTCTTGGATTCTTGCGTCGACTGCCGCGAGTCGTTGCGCGGTTTCCGCAACACGCGGGTGGTCGCGGGGCGGAGCGGACGAGGGCATCCGGGAGTTCCGCGACGAGAGTCGTCACGTGTTCCCGAGCCTCGGCCGCCGGCGCCGCCTCAGCTCAACGGGTGAGGAGCTCTAAGCTGTCCGACCATGCGCTTCCCCCCGCCCGGCGCCGATTCCCGGCGACCTCTCCGACGCCTGACCGGCTTCGCCCGGTGGACCCTCCTGGTGACCGTGTGCCTTACCGTCCTGCCGGCCGGAGCCGCGCAGGCCGCTCCGGCCAAGAGCCCGTTGCTGACGACCGGCAGGCTGGCGGCCACCTCGTGCCCGGAACCGCCGCTCATCGACGGAGGCATGCCGCGGACGCGCGAGTACCTGACGGCGGTAATGAAATGCCTGAATAAATCCTGGTCCGCCCACCTCGCCCAGGCCGGGCTGAGGTTCCGCACGCCCACGGTCCGCCTGTACGGAGAACCCGCCGAGCGCGTCTGCGGAGTACGCTGGCCCGCCAACGCGGCGGCCTTCTACTGCACGGAACGGGCCACGCTGGTGTTCCCGCTCACCGGCGGCTGGATCGAGGACCGGACCGACCTGTACCCCCTCAAGGTGGTGGCCCACGAATACGGCCACCACCTGCAGAGCCTCACCGGCGTCAGAGCCGGTTACGAGGCCCGCGTCCACTCCGACCACACCCACCAGGCCGAGCTCGGCCGCCGCTACGAACTTCAGGCGGACTGCCTGTCAGGCGTGTTCCTGGGCAGCGTACGACGCTCCCTGTCCCGTACCGAGCAGGACTGGGAGGCGCTGTCCGACGTGCTCCGCGCCAGCGGCGACGACGCCGACCACCGCACCCACGGCACCGGCGCCAACCGGGTCAGCTGGTTCAAGCGCGGCTACCGCGCGGTCTCCCCCGCCGCCTGCGACACCTGGACCGCCCCGCCGTCCCACGTGTCCTGACCCGCAGGACCCGCAGGGCCGGTAGGTGTCTCAGGTGAGCGGACGTCCTACGGCTTCAGCTCCAGCACCAGGTTGAACGGGGTGGCGGTGGCCTGACGGGTCCGGGTGAACCCCGCCTGCCGGGCCACCTCGAACAGCCGCTCCTGACCGGCCTGCGCGCCCAGCGCCTCGGCGCCGCCCTGGGCGAGCGCGTTGGGTACGCAGATCGTGGCCGAGGCGTTGAAGAAGAGCCGGCCCACCGGGTTGAGGTCGTCCGGCAGCCGGCCGTACGCGAACGGCTCGACCAGCAGCACGGTGCCGTCGGGCGCCAGGGCGGAGCGCACATGCCGCAGCGCGGCGGCGGGGTCTCCCATGTCGTGCAGGCAGTCGAACAGGCACACCAGGTCGTAGCCGGTTCCGGGGTAGTCGTCGGCGTAGGCCGTCTCGAAACTCACCCGGTCCGACACCCCGGCCTCGGCGGCCAGTCCGCGGGCCCGCACGATCGAGGCCTCGTGGGGGTCGAAACCGGTGAAATACGCGTCCGGGTACGCCTGTGCCAGCACCACGGTCGAGGTGCCGTGCCCGCAGCCGACGTCGGCCACCCGGGCACCGCCGGCCAGCTTTTCCTGGACGCCGGAGAGCGCGGGGATCCAGCTGCTCTGCAGGTGGGCGGCGTACCCGGGGCGGAAGAACCGCTCGGTGCCGTTGAACAGCGCCGGGTCGTGGCCGGGCCAGGCCAGGTCCTTGTCGCCCCGGTAGGCGTCCACGAGCTTGGCCTCGTCGCGGTAGACGGAGGAGATCACTTCGGCGAGCCCGGTCATGAACACCGCGCTGGACTCGTCGGCGAACACCGTCGCCTGCTCCTCGGTCAGCGTGTAGGCACCGTCTGCGTAGGAGACGTATCCGGCGGCGGCCTGGGCCGCGAGCCATTCGGCGACGAGCCGCTCACCGGTACCGGTGCGCCGGGCCAGTTCACCGGCGCTGAGCGGGCCCGCCCCCACCATCGCCCGCCACAGGCCCAGCCGGTCGCCGAGCACGACCGTCGCCGCTCCGAACGCGGCCCCCATGTCGAGCACGACCTGATCCACGAGCTCCTGAAGCCTGGCCTCATCCATGGGAGCCTCCTGTCAGCTTCTCAGCCCTGAAGGACTGAGCTTGCAGCTCCTCGCCGTCGGTGGCTTCGACGGTTTGGTCCGCGTCAGGCAGCGTGACTCACTGCCCAGCTTGTGACACCGCGTGCGGCGATGTTACGAGCTGCGTTGA
>NZ_JBIUTQ010000029.1:0-54337 GCF_044741965.1 Streptosporangium sp. NPDC087985 | reverse complement strand
GAGACCACCATCTACGTCACCGCCCACCACGTCACCGAACCCGGCCCCGTCGTCCCCATCGGCCGCCCCCTCGACAACACCCGCGCCTACATCCTGGACGGACGGCTCCAGCCGGTACCGGTGGGCGTGCCCGGCGAGCTGTACATCGCCGGCGAACACCTGGCCCGCGGCTACCTCGGCCGCCCCGACCTGACCGCCGAACGCTTCGTCGCCTGCCCGTACGGCGGGCCCGGAACCCGCATGTACCGCACCGGCGACCTCGTCCGACTGCTCCCCGACGGCCTCATCGACTACCTCGGCCGCGTCGACAACCAGGTCAAAATCCGCGGCATCCGCATCGAACTCGGCGAAATCGACGCCAATCTCGCCCGCCATCCCGACATCGCCCAGACCACCACCCTCGTCAGGGAAGACCAACCCGGCGACAGACGCCTCGTCACCTACCTCGTCCCCCACCGGCCGCCGGGCACCCCCTCCACCAACGCGGAGATCTCCACGCGGGTACGGCGGTTCGCCGAGGAGTCGTTGCCCGCCTACATGGTCCCCTCCGCCTTCGTCGTGCTGGACGCGCTCCCGCTCAACCACAGCGGCAAGGTCGACCGGCACGCGCTGCCCGTACCCGCGTGGCAGGAGCCCACCGTCGTGCCGCAGGAGCCCCGGACGGAGGCGGAGGAACTGGTCGCGGAGGTCTGGACCGAGGTGCTCGGCCTGGACCGGGTCGGCGTGCATGACAACTTCTTCGCGCTCGGCGGCAACTCGCTGCTGGCCATCCGGGTCGTCTCCAGGATCAGGGCGGCGGTGGACCTGGAGATCCCGGTCGCCGCGGTCTTCACCGATCCCACGGTCGAGAGGCTGGCCGACACCGTCGAGGCGCTGCTGATCGCGGACATCGAAGGACAGAGCCCGTAATCCCCACAGGGAGAGTCCACAGTCCCCGCAAGGAAGGAAGAAGTCTCGGATGACCGAGCAGCTGTCGGAGCGCGCCGTCGCCCTCCCGGCCGACAAACGTGCCCTCCTGTCGCAGCGCCTCCGTGGCCGGACCTCGAACACCACCGTCCGGCAACGCCCCGATGGGACCGATCCACCACCGTCCAGCGGGCAGGAGCGGCTGTGGTTCATGGAGCAGCTGGCTCCGGGGAACACCGCCTACACGGTCCCGCTGACCGTGCGCCTCACGGGTGAGCTGGACCCCGCCCTCCTGCAGGAGGCGCTGACGGCGCTGACCGCCAGACACGAGGCCCTGCGGATGCGCTTCCCCACCACCCAGGACGGGCGGCCGAGGGTCGTCGTCGACGGGCCGGGGCCCGCCGTACTGAAGATCATCGAAGCGGGCACCGCCGAGCAGGCGGCGGAGCTCGTCGGCGAGGAGCTGGTCCGGCCGTTCGATCTGGCGGCCGACGCACTGCTACGGGCGGTACTGGTCCGCATCCGGCACGACGACCACGTGCTCCTGCTCGCCGTCCACCACATCGTGAGCGACGGCCAGTCACTGGAGATCATGGTCGGCGAGCTGTTCAGGTTGTACGGCGGGCTCCGCGAGGGCACGCCGGCGACGCTGCCCGAGCAGAGCGTCCAGTTCGGCGACTTCGCCGTGTGGGAGCGGGAGCGGCTGACGGGGCCCGCCGTCGAGCCCGACGTCGCCTTCTGGCGCGAGCAGCTGACCGGGTTACCGGACCTGGAGCTGCCCACCGACCATCCGCGCCCGGCCGAGCAGCGCTTCGACGGCGCGGTCCACACCTTCACCTGGGACGCCGAACTGACCGAGGCCGCGCGCGAGCTCGGCAGGGCGCACGGCGCCACCCTCTACATGACCCTGCTCGCGGCCTACCAGGCGGTGCTCGCCCGGCACGCGGGCCAGGACGACTTCGCGGTGGGCTCGCCGGTGGCCGGGCGGCCCTACCGTGAGCTGGAGGACGTGGTCGGCTCCTTCGTCAACATGGTGACCCTGCGCAGCCGTACCGGCGACGACCCGACCGTCGCCGAGCACCTGCTCCGCACCAGGGAGACCGTGCTCGGCGCGCTCGCCCACCAGGACTACCCCTTCCACCAGCTCGTCAACGACCTGCGCGTGGAGCGGGACCCCAGCCGTTCGGCGATCTTCCAGGTGACCTTCACGCTCACCAACCGGGTGGACCGCGAGGAGACCGTCGCCGGGCTGAACGTCAGCCCGTTCGACCCGCCGCTCGCGATCTCCCAGTTCGATCTCGCGCTCTACCTCACCGAGACCGACGAGGGGCTGGACGGCCTCTTCACCTACCGGACCGACCTGTTCGAGCCCGCGTCGGTCGAGCGGATCGAGCGCTCGATGCTGCGTTTCCTCCGGGAGGCCGTCTCCGGCCACGACCGCCGCCTGTCGGAGGTGTCGCTGCTCAGCGACGGGGAACGCGAGTCGCTGCTCGGTGACTGGGCGGGCACCCGCGTCTGGCGGCCCGCGCACCGCACGCTCGGCGAGATGGCCGAGGCCCAGGCGGGGCGGACCCCCGACGCGCTCGCCCTCGTCGCCGGAGAGCGGTCGCTCACCTTCGCCGAGCTGCACCGCCGGGCGAACCGGCTGGCCAGGCATCTGCGGGACTCCGGCGTGGGCCCCGACGCGCGCGTCGCGATCTGCCTGGACGGGACCGTGGACGCCGCCGTCGCGATCCTCGCGGTGCTCAAGGCGGGCGGCGCCTACCTGCCGCTCGATCCCGAGCAGCCCCGCGACCGGCTGGAGTTCCTGCTCGCCGACTCTGCGGCCGTCGTCCTGGTCACCGACTCGGCGCTGCGGGACCGGGCAGCCGGTTTCACCGGCCCGGTCGTCGAGCTGGACCGGCTGAGCGAGGGCGACGACACGCCGCTGGAACCGCTCGCCGGCCCCGACGACCTCGCCTACGTGATCTACACCTCCGGCACCACCGGCCGCCCCAAGGGCGTCGGCGTCCAGCACCGGCACATCGTGGCCTATCTGGAGTACATCCGCGAGGAGTACGACATCGTGCCGGACGCCGCCTTCGGCCTGCTCCAGTCGCTCGCCTTCGACTTCAGCATGCTGATGTTCTACCTGCCGCTCACCGGGGGCGGTACCCTCCATCAGCTGCCCCGCCGCGGCTCCGGGCCCGAGCTGGCCGAGTCCGTCCAGGACCTCGACTACCTGAAGATGACGCCCTCCCACCTCGCCGCACTGGGTGCGGAGGTGGAGCCCGAGCGGCTGCTACCGCGCCGCGCGCTCATCCTCGCGGGCGAGGCGTCACCGACCACCTGGGTCCGCGACCTGGCCTCCCGCGCGGGCTGCGCGATCTTCAACAGCTACGGTCCCACCGAGACGGTCGTCGCGGTGACCACCGAGCGGGTGGACCCCGAGGCGCCCGCGGCCGGTACGGCCTGGCCCATCGGCCGCCCGCTCCCCGGCACCCGCGTCTACGTGCTGGACCAGGCGCTGCGCCTGGTCCCGCCGGGCGTCGCGGGAGAGCTCTACATCGGCGGTGACACCCTGGCCCGCGGCTATCTCGGCCGTCCGGGGCTGACGGCTGAGCGTTTCGTCGCCGACCCGTACGGCGCGCCGGGAACCCGCATGTACCGCACGGGCGACCTGGTCCGCAGGCTCGACGACGGGCGTCTGGAATTCCTCGGCCGCACCGACCACCAGGTGAAGATCCGCGGCTACCGGGTGGAGCTCGGCGAGATCGAGGCCGCGCTCGGCACGCTCCCCGGGGTCGTCCAGGGCGTCGTGGACCTGCGCGACGACCGCCTCATCGCCTGGCTGGAGAAGGAGCCGGACGCCGAGGAGGCGCCGGTGTCCGAGCTGCGGGCGCACCTGCTCGACCGGCTTCCCGAGTACATGGTCCCTGGGCGTTTCGCCTGGCTCGACCGGTTCCCGCTCCAGGCTCACGGCAAGGTGGACCGCAAGGCGCTTCCCGACCCCGAGCCCGAGCGTCTGGACCAGCGGGCCGGTTACACCGCCCCGTCCAACCCGGTCGAGGAGGCCATCGCCGCCATCTGGGCGGGCGTCCTCGACCTCGAAAAGGTCGGCACCGGCGACGACTTCTTCGACCTGGGCGGCCACTCACTCCTGGCCACCCAGGTCGTGGCGAGGATGCGCAAGGCCTTCCCCGAGAGCAAGCCGCCGATCGGCGTGCTGGAGATGTTCAAGCACCCCACGGTCGCCGAACTCGCCGGGCTCGTCACCGAGCGCCGCGGGGAGACGTCCGCGCCGCGCCGGATGCTGGCCGAGCTGACCCGCCCGGTCGATCCGGAGAACCACCTCGGCACCGTCATCTGCGTGCCGTACGGCGGCGCCAACGCGGTCGTCTACCAGACGCTCGCCAACGCGATGCCCGCCGGCTACTCCCTCTACGCGGTCGCCGCCCCCGGGCGTGAGCCGGGCGAGGAGGCGCAGCTGCCCTTCGAGGAGGTGGCCGAGCACTGCGTCAAGGAGATCGCCGAGCACATCCGGGGCCCGATCGTGATCTACGGGCACTGCGCGCCCGGCAGCACGCTGGCCATTGAGCTGGCCCGGCGCGTCGAGGCGTCCGGGCGCGAGCTGGACGCCCTCTACCTGGGCGGCATCTTCCCCTTCGCCCGGCCCAAGGGCCGCTTCCTCGGCTCGCTCAGCACACTGATCAACGACCGCCTGCACGGCACCCGCACGATCGCGGCCGAGCTGCGCGCGCTCGGCGGCGACATGTCGGGCCTCGACGAGGAACAGGTGGCCTTCACCGTCGAGCTGATGCGCGAGGACGGCCGGATGGCCGAGGAGTACTTCACCCGGCTCCTGAGTACCGAGCAGCCCCGGCTCAAGGCGCCGATCATCTCGGTCGTCGGCGAACGCGACCCCAGCACCGAGTTCTACCAGGAGCGCTTCAAGGAGTGGTGCTTCCTGTCCGACTCGGCGTCACTGGTCGTCATCGACGAGGCCGGCCACTTCTTCCCGAAGTACCGCGCCGACGAGCTCGCGGCGATCCTCACGGGCACCCACACCGCCGACGCGGCCTGGCGGCAGGCGCACTCGCGTGAGGCGGGCGGCACCTGGTGGCTCCAGGACACCGTGGAGCGGCAGGCCGCACACCAGGAACGCGAGCCGAGCATGCGCCGGTTCCTGCCCGTCGCGCTGGGGCAGCTGATCTCGCTCACCGGGTCGGCGCTCACCGAGTTCGCGGTGCCGATCTGGATCTACACGGTCACCGGGTCGATGGCCCACTTCGGGTTCATCGCCCTGCTCGCCCTGGTCCCGGGCATCATCGTGGCCCCGCTGGCGGGCGCCGTGGTCGACCGCTACGACCGGCGGCGGGTGATGATCGCCGGTGACCTGGTGTCGGGCCTGACGCAGGCGGTGATGCTCGGCCTGTTGCTGACCGACCGGCTCTCGGTCGGCCCGCTGTACGGGCTGATAGCCGTCGTCTCCGTCTCCGTGACGTTCCAGCGGCTCGCCTACCAGGCGTCGATCCCGCAGCTGGTGCCCAAGCGCTATCTCGGACATGCCAACGGCATCGTGCAGCTCGCCATCGGCACCGCACAGTTCCTGGTCCCGCTCATCGCGGTCGGCATGCTCGCCGCGATCGGGCTGGAGGGCATCCTGACCATCCAGGTGGCGGCCTACGCGTTCGCCGTCATCGTGGTGCTGTGCGTCAAGTTCCCCACCACGCTGGGGCTGCGCCGCCGCGAGCCGATCTCGGCGGAGATCGTCAACGGTTTCCGGTTCTCGCTGGGGCACCCGGGTTTCCGCGCCATGCTGTTCTTCTTCGCCGGTGTGAACCTGTTCCTGGCCCCCATGTTCGTCATGATCTCGCCGCTGGTCCTCTCCTTCGCCTCGCTCCAGGCGGCCGGTGCGGTGGCGGTCGCGGCCGGCGCGGGCGCGGTCACCGGTGGCGTCGTCATGAGCCTGTGGGGAGGCCCGACCCACCGCAGGCTACGCGGTGCGATCGCCGCGACGATGCTGATGTCGGTCGCGGGTCTGCTGACCGGGCTCCAGCCCAACCTCTGGCTGATCGGCGCCGGCGCCTTCGGCATGTCCTTCGCGCTGGCCATGATCAACGGCACGATCATGACGATCATCCAGGTGAAGGTGCCGCAGCGCTTCCAGGGCCGGATCATCGCGGTCAACACCATGATCGCCGCGGCCACCGTCCCGATCGGCTTCGGTGTCATCGCCCCGCTCGCCGGCCCCCTGCTCGATCCGCTGCTGGCCGCGGACGGCCCGCTCGCGGGAACCGTCGGCGCGATCATCGGTACCGGGGCGGGACGCGGGCTCGGCCTGCTCTACCTGCTGTGCGGCCTCGGCATGGCCCTGCTGGTGCTCGTCGGCCTCCGGATCCGGACGCTGGCGCGCTTCGACGACGAGGTGCCCGACGCGAAGCCCGACGACCTCATCGGCATTGAAACGCTGGAAAGGACCCACGCATCGTGACCACCACCATCGCCTGGGAGATCAGGGACGGCCGTCCCGCCGCGGCCGACGCCCAGGGCTCGGACCTGGGCGAGACCTGCGACTGGCTGAGGGAGAACCGCGACGCGATCCGGGCGGGCCTGGACGAGCACGGCGCCCTCTACCTGCGGGGGCTACCCGTGAAGGGGGTGGAGGACTTCGCCGAGGTGCGCGACGCCCTGATCTCCAAGCTCGCCGGGTACGTCGAGAAGGCCACCCCGCGCAGCCACTTCGGCAAGGACGTCTACTCCTCCACCGACCTGCCGCCGTCCCAGACGATCCGCCCGCACAACGAGAACAGCTACGCGCTCAGTTTCCCCGGGCTGCTGATGTTCGGCTGCCTGATCGCCCCCGACGAGGGCGGCGCGACTCCGGTGACCGATGTGCGCAAGGTGTTGCGGAGTATCCCGCAGCCGCTCGCCGACCGGTTCCGCGCGCACGGCTGGTCCCTGGTGCGCAACTACGGCGACCACATCAGTCTCGGCTGGCGCACCGCCTTCGGCACCGAGGACAGGGACGAGGTCGCCGCCTACTGCGCGGCGAACCACATCGCCCACGAGTGGGTGGGCGACGACCAGCTCCGCACCGTGCAGCGCCGTTCGGCGACCATCCGCCACCCCGGCACCGGTGAGGAGGTCTGGTTCAACCACACGGTCTTCTGGAACGAGTGGGCGCTCGACCCGGAGATCCATGAGGTGTTCCTGGAGGACCTCGGTCACGACAACCTGCCCTTCAACACCGCGTACGGCGACGGCGAGCCGATCTCCAAGGAGGACGTGGCGGTCATCGACGAGGCCTATCGGCAGGCGACGGTGAGGGAGACATGGCGGCCGGGTGACATTTTGATCGTCGACAACATCCTCTCCGCGCACGCCCGCGAGTCGTTCAAGGGCCCCCGCAAGATCGTGGTGACCATGGGCGACCCGGTTCCCCTGGACGCCTGCGAGCCGACCGTCCCGCCGCAGGCCGGCTTCGCCAGGGCCACGGCCGCGGAGTCCGCCAAGCCCGCCAAGGCGCGCCGCTGGTTCGGCCGCCGCTCCTGACCGCGGTGGGGCACCCCGGGCCCGGGGTGCCCCACCGTCCTCTCCGCGGACCGGTCCGGTTCACCGGACGCCGGCCTGTCCGTGGTGCAGGCGGCGGCCCTTCACACCCGGCCCGATGTCCGTCCTGGTACCGGGCACCATGCCAGCCGGGACGTCGTTCAGCTGCCCGGGTTGTAGATCACCCGGTCGGGCCGGACCCGCACCGTGATGCGCTGCTCACCCGGCTGCCGGTAGGGATAGCTGTCCACCCCGAGGTATTTGTGCGCCAAGCGGTCGATAACCCTGTCTGCGCCCTCAAGCTCCAGTTCCCCGGGACCGGAGACGCTGACCAGGTGGAAGGCGTCCTTGGGGTCCAGGACGCTCACCGACACCCGGGGGTCGTTGCGCAGGTGGCGCTCCTTGGCACGGCCGACGGCCGTGTTGAAGATGACATCGTCTCCGTCGACGTCCACCCAGACGACGGTGCTGTGCAGCGAGCCGTCAGGCCGGATGGTCGTCACCCAGGCGTGAATCGGCTGGGTGAGCAGTTCCTTGGCTTCTTCGTTCAGCTTCCCCACGGGGACCTCCATGATCAGAAATATGCCTATGGGTCAATCGAACATCACACCCAACTGATCAATTCCGCCGCCCCTCTGTTGATCCGGCTCCGTTCCCCCGAGATCGCGGATGCCGCGGATCGCGTCGGCGCCGTCCGCCGTCTCACCGGCCGGCGCGGACGGGGAATACCTCTGCTTCAGAGGTATTCTGGATAGATGACAGCCGATATCCGCAGGCTGGGCGGTCCGGGCGTCTCTCCTGACGCTTTCGAGGCCCTGGCGGAGGAGCTGCTGGGAGCGGTGGCCGGCCTACGCAGGGGTTCCCGCCGTGCCGCGGGCCCGGGGCCGGTCTTCGCCTCGCTCACCGGGGCCCAGGCCGACCTGCTGCGCCTGCTCTACCCCCGTCCCGGTCTCCGGGTCGGCGAGGCCGCGGCCGAGCTCGGCATGGCGGCCAACTCGGTGAGCACCCTGGTCGGGCAGCTGTGCGCCGCGGGCCTGATGCGGCGCGTCCGTGCCGACAGCGACCGCCGGGGGGTCAGTCTGGAGCTGACCGACCGGGCCCGCAGGAGCATGAGCGACTGGCGCGACCGGCGCACCACCGCCGTCGCGGCCGGGCTGGCCCGGATGGACCCGGCTCAACGTGGACGGCTGGCCGGCGCGATCGAGCCGCTGCGCCTGCTGGCCGAGGGATTGGAGGGAACTTGACGACGACTCCGGCCGTGGAGTGCGACGGCCTCTCCTACCGTTTCGGCGAGCACCTCGCAGTCGACGGCCTCACCCTGCGGGTGCTCCCCGGGGAGGTGTTCGGACTGCTCGGGCCGAACGGCGCAGGCAAGACCACCACCATCCGCATCCTGACCACCCTGCTCCCGATGCAGCGAGGGCAGGCCAGCGTGTTCGGCGTGGATGTGGCACGCCAGAAGATGCGGGTCCGCCGGCTGCTGGGATATGTGCCCCAGCAGCTCTCCGCCGACGGCGCGCTCACCGGCCGGGAGAACGTCACCCTGTTCGCCCGCCTGTTCGACGTGCCCAGGCGCACGCGCCGGCGGCGGGTGGAGGAGTCCCTGAGCGCCATGGGGCTCGACGCCGACGCCGACCGGGTCGCCGCCACCTACTCCGGCGGCATGATCCGCCGCCTCGAACTGGCCCAGGCCCTGGTCAACGAGCCTCGGCTGCTCATCCTGGACGAGCCCACCATCGGCCTCGACCCCATCGCCCGCTCGGGGGTGTGGGGGCGCATCAACGAGCTGCGCGCGAGCACCGGGATGACCGTGCTGGTCACCACCCACTCGATGGACGAGGCCGACACCATGTGCGAGCGGGTGGCGCTCATGCATCTGGGCCGGATACGCGCGCTCGGCTCGCCGCACGACCTGAAGGCCGCGCTCGGCCCGGACGCGAGTATGGAGGACGTCTTCCGGCATCACGCCGCGGACGCCCTGGACGACGAACTCCCGCGGGGAGGGTTCCGTGAAGCACGTACCACCCGCCGTACGGCGGGCCGCCTCGGCTGACGCCGGCGGGGTTCCGGCCTGGGATCTGCCGGTCTGGCGCCAGTTTCCCAGCCGTGTGGTCACCCTCTGCCTGGTCGAGCTGCAGAAGATGCGGCGCGACCGGACCGAGCTGGTCACCCGCGCCGTCCAGCCCGCCCTCTGGCTGCTGATCTTCGGTGTGACGTTCAGCCGGCTCCGGGCCATCCCCACCGGGAACGTTCCCTACCTGGACTTCCTGGCCCCGGGCATCCTCGCGCAGTCGGCCCTGTTCGTCTCGATCTTCTACGGCATCCAGATCATCTGGGAACGCGACGCGGGCGTCCTGACCAAGCTCCTGGTCACACCCACCCCCCGGTCCGCGCTGGTCGCCGGCAAGGCGTTCGCGGCCGGGATGCGCGCGCTGGCGCAGGCACTCGTCGTGCTCGTTCTGGCCGCCCTGCTGGGCGTCGGCCTGACCTCCAACCCGCTCAAGCTGCTCGCGGTCGGGGTCGTGCTCATGCTGTCGGCCGCCTTCTTCTCCTGCCTGTCCATGTCGATCGCCGGACTGGTCCTGACGCGCGACCGGCTCATGGGCATCGGTCAGGCGATCACGATGCCGCTCTTCTTCGGCTCCAACGCCCTGTACCCGCTGGCCCTGATGCCCGCCTGGCTGCAGGCGGTCAGCCTCGGCAACCCGCTGAGCTACGAGGTGGACGCGTTACGCGGCCTGCTCATCGGCACCCCGGCGCACTACGGCCTCGATCTCGCCGTACTGATCGCCGCCGTGATCCTCGGCGTCACCGGCGCCTCCGCCCTCCTCCCCCGGCTCGCGCGCTGACCGCGGGCCTGCAGGCCTGCTCGGCGACCGCCGCCACGTTGCGCGGCATGCGTCCGAAGATCAGGTTGTGGAAGGGCGAGATCGACCACCAGTAGAGGTGGCCGGTCAGTCCCCGGGGATAGAAGATCGCACGCTGCTCGTACACCGTCTGTCCCTCGTGTGGGCGCACACTCATCTCCAGCCATGCCAGGCCGGGCAGGCGCATCTCCGCCCGCAACCGGAGCAGCCGGCCGGGCTCGACCTCCTCCACCCGCCAGAAGTCGACCGAGTCGCCCACGCGGAGCCGCCGCGGGTCGCGGCGGCCACGGCGCAACCCCACCCCTCCGACGAGGCGGTCGAGGAAGCCGCGGAGACGCCAGGCGACGGGCAGGGAGTACCAGCCGTTCTCGCCGCCGATCGACTCGATCACCGCCCAGACGGCCTGCGGGGACGCGTCGACGCGGCGGGCCTGCCGGTCGACGTAGAGACTGCCGCCCGCCCAGTCGGGATCGGTGGGCAGCGGATCGCTCGGCGCACCGGGTGTCGAGGCCGAGGACCAGCGGGTGACGACCTTCGCCTCCCTGATCCGCTGCAGGGCCAGCGCGACGGCCTCCCGGAATCCGATCAGGCCCTCGGGCGGCTCGGGGACGTAACGGGCGATGTCGTGCTCGCGGCAGACGGCCTCGTTTCGCAGCGATTCCACCAGGGGACGGGCGATGCCGGCGGGGACGGGGGTCACCAGCCCCACCCAGTAGCTCGACAGGCTGGGGCTGAGCATCGGGACCGGGATGATCATGCGGCGGGGCAGTCCGGCGACCTCGGCGTAGACGCGCATCATGTCGGCGTAGGTCAGCACGTCCGGGCCACCGATGTCGAAGGAGCGGTTCACCTTTCCCTCGACGGCCGCCCAGCTCACGAGGTAGCGCAGGACGTCGCGGATCGCGATGGGCTGCGTCCTGGTGCGGACCCAGCGCGGCGTCGTCATCACCGGCAATCGCTCGGTGAGGTAGCGCAACATCTCGAAGGAGACCGAGCCCGAGCCGATGATGACGGCCGCCCGCAGCACCACGGCCGGCACCTCGGCACGTAGGAAGATCTCCCCCACCTCGACGCGGGAGCGCATGTGGGGGGAGAGCTTCTCCGACGGCGCGAGGCCGCCGAGGTAGACGACGCGGCGCACTCCCGCCTCACTGGCCGCGGCGGCGAACGTGGTCGCCGCACGGCGGTCGGCTCCGACGAAGTCCGGTCCCCTCCCCATCGTGTGGATGAGGTAGTAGGCCACGTCGACGCCGTCGAGCGCCTCCCTCGTCCGGCGGGCGTCGGTCGCGTCGGCCTCGGCGGTCTCCACCCGCGACGCCCACGGCTGGTCGCGCAGACGACTCACCGAGCGCACCATGCACCGCACGTCGTGGCCGGCGTCAAGCAGTTCGGGCACCAGCCGACCGCCGATGTATCCCGTCGCTCCAGTCACGAGACATCTCATTCATCCATCTTCGTACGGCAGGCCGGAGAGGTTGATGACGTGACCGTCCGATGGCGTTCCCTATAGCTCCCCGCGGATCCGGGTGAGGATCTCCCGCGTGCGTGACGCGGGCTCGGCCTCGAGGCACAGGCGTTCCATCACCTCGAGGTAGCGGTCCACGTCGTCGCGCTTGTCGAGATACACCGCGCTGGTGAGCTGCTCCATGTAGACCACGTCGGGCAGGTCCGGCTGGGAGAACCGCAGGATGCTGAAGGGTCCGCCGGCCGCGGCGTGACCGCCGACGCTGAAGGGCACGATCTGGACGGTCACATTGGGCAGGTCGAGCGCCCGGAGGATGTGGTCGATCTGGTCGCGCATCACCTCGGCTCCGCCGAGCGGACGGCGCAGCACCGCCTCGTCCAGAACCGCCCACAGACGGGGCGGCTCGTCACCGCGCAGGAGCCGCTGGCGTGCCATGCGCAGCCGTACCCGCCGCTCCACCTCCTCCTCGGGGGCGGAGGGGAACCCCAGCCGGACGACGGCTCGGGCGTAGCCCTCGCTCTGCAGCAGCCCGGGCACGAACTGGACCTCGTAGTTGCGGATGCCGGTGGCCGACTCCTCCAGGCCCACATATGTCTCGAACCAGCTCGGCAGGATGTCGTTGTAGTTGTGCCACCATCCGGTGACGTTGGCCCGCTGGACGAGGGCCAGTAGCGCCTGCCGGTCGTCCTCGTCCGCCACGCCGTACAGCGTGAGCAGGTCGGCCACGTCCCTGACCCGGAAGCCGACCCTGCCGAGCTCCATACGGCTGATCTTGGAGTGCGAGGCACGGATGGCGTACCCCGCCTCCTCCAGAGTGATGTGGCACTGCTCGCGGAGGCGGCGGAGCTGCGCGCCCAGCACGATCCGCAGCACCGTCGAACTGCCTCGCGGCAGAGCCAGGGGGGTCGGAAACACCGGCTCGCCTACGGCGTGAGGTGTGGTCATCTTCAGTCCTTCGAGCGCGGAACGCGAGCCTCCGCCCACTCTTTGTGGCCGTCGCGAGCCTTTACGGTACCCCGGTCACGCCTTTCCGGCCACATAGAATTTGATTCTTCAATCAATTGGTCCGATCAGGTCATCGAATTGACCGCTTTTGACCCCCCGGACGAAGGCGTCGATTTCGAGCCGGGTGTAGATCAGCGCGGGCCCCCCGGGATCCCGTGAGTTCCGGATCGCGACCTCTCCGCCCGGCAGCGCGGCCAGTTCGACACAGTTACCGCTGGGGTTGCTGAAATGACTCTTGCGCCAGACGACCCGGCCCAGCTGAGTCGCCGCCATGCCGTTGTGCAGCTGATTCATCCTCGCCTCTCACCTACTGGGGAGGGAAACATCATGGCAATCATAGAGCTTTGTGCAGATGCACGTGCATCTGTACTTGCTTATGCACATTGCCCCGGGCAAGATGACTAGTCGGATTGCCCTCGTTACGCGATAACCCCCCACCTCCCCAAGGTCGCCGATGACTGGTCATCAAAGCCACCACAGCCGAGCCACACCCATCCGGACGCAGATCGGCGGATGGGAACGCTGGCTGTCAACGCTCGATCACGTGCTGCCGCTCAGAGCGCCGACCCCCTGGTCGGGTGGTGACCACCACGTCGACCGCCTCCAGCTGGCCGTACGGAGTCTGCGTCACGACTCCTGCGCGGCCCGGACCGCCCGCGAGTTCACCTCCGCCGCGCTGCGCGCCTGGGAGCTGGCCCCGCTGGTCGACGACACCGCCGTGGTCGTCTCCGAGCTGGTGACCAACGCCGTGCGCCACGGCGCACACGGCGGGGGCGGCCTCCGCCCCGCCCAGGACATCAGGGTCGTTCTCTGCCACACGGAGAGCTCGGTGCTGTGCGTGGTCACCGACCCCAGCGACCAGGGTCCCCGTCTGCGTGAGCCTGACCACGAGGCCGAGAGCGGGCGCGGGCTGCAGCTCGTCCAGGGAATCAGCCAGAGGTGGGGATGGGCCCCCCTGGAGAGCCGGGGAAAGGCCGTATGGGCGGCGTTCGCCCTTCCCTCGAAGGCGACACGTCACCTGGAGGCATGCCACTGACAGAACCACCTCCGGCCTCCGAGCGGTGATTTATGCGAATATGTCTCGTGTTCGACCGGAGATGCATGTTGTCCCGCTCAAGTACCCGCTGACCGTAAGGAACGGCGGCGCACAGAATAATTGCCGCATTTCTCCTATTGTCCGCAGCTTGACATCTACCTATGGACGCCACGGATCTTTATTCTCTCAGGCAACCGAGGAGATGACACATGAGCGACGCGGCCCGGCGGCCACTGGCACAGCTGGATACGAGCGTGCCGAACGTCGCCCGGATGAACGATTACTTCCTCGGCGGCAAGGACAACTTCGCGGCCGACCGTCAGGCCGCGGAGGAGGTTCTCGCCGTCGCTCCGGAGATCAGGACGATAGCGAAAGAGAGCCAGGCCTTCCTCTGCCGGGCGGTGCGCTATCTCGTCGAGCAGGGCATCACCCAGTTCCTCACCATCGGCTCGACGCTCCCCACCCGGAACAACGTCCACCAGATGGCCCAGGCGCTCGAACCCAGTGCCCGCGTGGTCTACGCCGCCGACGATCCGGTCGTCCTCTCCCACGCTCTGGCACTCCTGGCCACGGACCCCCGTACCGCCGCCATCAGGGGCGACGTGCTCCACCCCGACGAACTGCTCGCCGATCCCGAACTGCGGCGGCTTCTCGACCTGGAGCAACCGGTCGCCATCATGATCACCTCCACGCTCCAGTTCATCCCGGACGAGGACGACCCGTTCAAGAGCGTGGCCCTGCTACGCGACGCGGTGCCGGTCGGCAGCCACCTCGTCATCACCCACGTCGTCTTCGACACGCGTCCCGAGAAGGCGGGACCCCTCGTCGACATCTACCGCAAGGTCCTCAGCCGGAGCGAGGACGCCTCACGCACGCGTCAGCAGGTGCTGCGCTTCTTCGACGGGCTGGAGCTCGTCGATCCCGGTCTCGTCTACCTCCGGCAGTGGCGGCCCGACAACCCACTCGCCGCCCGCCGTCCCGAGAAGGCGTGGAGCGTGGCCGGGGTCGCCCGCAAGACCGACGGCTAACAGGTGGCCCATGGCCCCGAGCCGCACCGGTCACAGGTCTCGCCCTCCGAAGACGCGGGAGGCGAGGGAGAAGGGACGCCTGCGGCAGGGCGCCCCTTCGGCCGGTCATGTGGTGGTCACTTCGGCAGAAGGACCGTGTCGACGAGATAGACGGTGGCGTTGGAGGTCTGCAGGTTGCCGCAGAGGACCTTGGCGTCGTTGACGGTGTAGTCCTCGCCGGAACCCTTGACTGTCAGCGTGCCGCCGCCGAGCGTGTTGAGCGTCCCCTGACTCAGGTCGGCCGGGGCCTTTCTCCCCTCGACGACGTGGTTCTGGAGAACCTTGGTCAGTTGCGCCTTGTCCCCCAGGATCTTGTCGAGGGTCTTCCCCGGGATCTTGGCGAACGCCTTGTCGGTGGGCGCGAACACCGTGAGGTCCTTGGCCGAGTTCAGCGTATCGGTCAGCCCCGCCTTGTGAACGGCCTTGGCCAGAATGGACAGTTCGGGGTTGCTGGAGAGCGCGGTGCCGACCGGCTCCGTGGCCATGCTGCTGGGGCTTCCCGGACCGGAGGTGGGCAGCGAGGAGCAGCCGGGACCGAACGGTACGGTCGCCGCCCCAGGCGACTCGGAGGTCGTCTCGGTGGGCGACTCGGAGGTCGTCTCGGTGGGCGATTCGGAAGTCATCTCGGTGGGCGATTCGGAGGTCATGTCGGTGGGCACCGGCGTGGGGGAGACCCGGAGGAGGGTGCTCGTTGTGGCCGCCTGGGCAGCGGCCGGTACCGCGGCCAGGGCCAGCACGGTCAGAGCCGAGGCGAGAAGAGACTTCTTCACAGTGATCTCCTTGGGTGGGCGGATGAGCCCTCCGGGATCCATCGGCCGGGTCCTGAGAAACTCATCGATCTTTCCGTAGATCAATGCCCTCCAATGTCATGTTAAATGCCCCATGAGGTGACTCTTGACCACATATCTCCCTACGTAACAATCGACTCCACCGGCTCAGAGATGGACTTCCGTCAGTCCCGATCGGCCGGTACGGCGTCGGCCGCACACCGGCCGGAGACCGGGAGCGGCCGGCCGGGGAAGGGGCGGGCGCGACGTCCCATCCGTGCTCACCTCCGCCGCACGGCCTAAACCGGCCGCACCGTGATCTCCCCGCCGAGCTGGAACCCCCCGGACAGCCGGAGGTCGTCGCCGCTCCAGAACCGGCCCGGGTCGTACCAGTTCGGCCGGCGGCCGATGGGGAGCAGCCCCATCGCCTCGTAGGTGACGGCGACGACCTCCGCGCAGTAGGCGCTCTCCAGGGCGCTCTGCTCGGCACCTCGCTTCAGGATCTTCGGGACCCGGCCGCGGATCCACCGCCCGGCGAGCCGCGCCGTGGACGGGAACGGGGTGCCGTCCAGCCGGGCGACGGTGCGCAGGACCGCGTCCTCCATCTCCCGGGTGGCCTGAGGTTCGAGCTGACGCAGCCAGCCGCGCTGGCCGTACCTGGTGGCCCACACGCGGACCGCCTCGCGCAGGTCGTGCAGCTGGACCCCGCGCTGGTGGGTCCCCGACCACAGGTCGGGCAGCGACCGGCCGAGCTCGGCGTGCCACATCATCGGGGGCATGTCGTCGAGGACGACGGACATGCCGACGTGGTTGACGGGACTGTTGGTCACGGTCTGGATGGCTCGGTCGGGTACGGTGCGGCCACGGAACAGCCACACATCACCTGTGCGGGTCAGATCGACCGCCTCGTCGAGGCTGATGCTCTCACCGGACATCTCTGTAGCCTAGGCACATGCGGTGGTGGAAGATACTGGGCCTGGCAGGTGTCGCGGGCGTGGCGGCGACCGGAGTGGTGATCGCCAGGGCGGAACGGCGGCGGCAGGCCTACACCCCGGACGAGATCCGGATCCGGCTCCGTGCCCGCCTGCGGGAAGCCTCGGAGAACGGCCTGCGACCGCCGGACGGCGGTGAACGTACCCGTCCGCTCTGAACGTTCACGGGGCTTCGGCGCGTGCCTCCTCAATCCGGGGTGGCCGGTCAGGGCCGCCCTCCGCCGGGTCCCAATCGGCGGGCAACGGGTCCGGGACCGGGCAGGTACTGGCGACCGGCAGGAACTCGCCCCGTTCCGCGGAGGCGGTGACGGCCAGCATCACGTCCAGGACGTGCAGGCCCAGCTCTCCCGTGGCGCGGTGCGGCCGACCGGCGCGGATGGCCCGGGCCATGTCGAGCACGCCCAGCCCTCGGCCCGCGGTGGCCCCCTCCGTGGGGACGGTGACCCAGTCGTCGGCGAGGGTCCGGCGCAGACGCACCTCACCGTCGAAGGTGTTGGGGTCGGGCACCTCCATGGTCGCCTCGGTGCCGGTGATCTCGATGGACCCCGCGCGGCGCAGCGGCGAGTCGAAGCTGAACACCATCGTGGCGGCCTGGCCGGCGGCGAACTCCACGAGCGCGGTGGTGTGGGTGGGGACCTCCACGGGGAACCGGACCCCGCTCCTGGGCCCCGAGCCGATGACCCGTTCCTCACGGGCGCGGCGGGCGACCGCGGCCACCCGCCGGGCCGGGCCGAACAGCGCCACCAGGGCGGTCAGGTAGTAGGGGCCCATGTCGAACAGCGGCCCTGCGCCGCGCTGGTACAGGAACTCCGGGCTGTGGTGCCACGACTCGGGGCCCGGGGTCTGCATCAGGGTCAGAGCGGTCAGCGGGGTGCCGATGGCGCCTTCGGCGACGAGCCGGGCCGCGGTCTGCAGGCCGGCGCCGAGGAAGGTGTCGGGGGCACAGCCGACGCGCACCCCCGCCGCGGCGGCGGCCTCGACCACCTCAGCACCGGACTCCGTGTCCAGCGCGAACGGCTTCTCGTTGTAGACGTGGCGGCCGGCCTCGATCGCCGCACCGGCCACCGCCGCGTGCGCGGAAGGGATCGTGAGGTTGACGACCAGTTCGACGTCGGGATGGGCGATCGCCTCCGCCGGAGCGCCGGCCAGCGGCACGCCGTAGCGCTCCGCGACCTCCCGGGCGCGGGCGACGTCGAGGTCCGCGCACGCCACCACCCGCAGGTCGGGGAAGGCGGTGAGGTTGCGCAGATACTGGTGGCTGATGGTGCCGCAGCCGACGACGGCCACCCCGACCGGGTCCGTCACGGGCTCACCCGCCCGGTCTCGACGAGGCCGGTGAGGTAGGCGTGGCTGTCGGCCAGTGCCTCGACCATGTCGGTGGCGCAGTGGTCCAGCTCCACGATCCGTACCGCTTCCGGCGCGGCGGCCAGGGCCTCCAGGATCGGCACCTCGCCCGAGCCCACCGCCGTCATCGGTCCCTCCTTCGTCGCCGGCCCGTCCTTGACGTGCAGGTAGCGCACCCGTTCACCCAGCCGGGCCAGCAGGGCGGACGGGTCGGCCCCGCCGGTCGCCGCCCAGTAGACGTCCACCTCCAGCAGCACCTCGGGGTCCAGCAGCTGCTCCAGTGCCTCCAGCGCCGGGCGACCGTCCACCTGTTGTTCCAGCTCCCACCAGTGGTTGTGGTATCCCAGCCGCAGGCCGTGGTCGGCCGCCTCGCGGGCCGCCTCGTTGAGGGCTCGGGCCGCCCGCTCCAGGCCGTCCCGGTCGGCGAACCACTCCGCGGGGGCGGCCGGCACGATGACCGCGTCCGCTCCGATCCGCACCGCCGCGGCGAGCGCCGTCGCGCGGTGTTCCCCGAGCAGCGGGGCGTGCACGCTGCACACCCGCAGACCGGTCTCCTCCAGGTCGGCGGCGAGCCCGTCGGGGTCCAGGTGCGCGTCGTAGGGCTCGACGGCCCCGTAACCGATCTCGGCGATGCGGCGCAGCACGGCGCGGCGGTCGACGGCCGTCTGCTCACGGACGGAGTACAGCTGGACGGCGAGTGGGCTCATCACATACCTCCAGGGAGAGGAGCCTCCGGGGCCTCTGGCCTCGGAGGGGAAGCCGGCCTGATGGTCCCTTCGGCGTTCCGGCGCGCCGTCACCGTCGTCGCCACGCGGTGGTCCTGAGGGGGCCGCCGATGGAGATCTCAATTCAGTCGATGAGATCATAATCCGCCCCCTGCTGCGAGGTCACCCCACGACAGCAGATTTGTTTGGACATCCGCACATATTGCCTGTCAAGCTGGGCCGGCGGAGCGCCTCGTCACCTCCGGTCACGCCGGCCGGTCTTCGGCGGAGGGACGCCGGGCACGCCGGAGGGGCAGTCGAGTTGAGCGCTGTGTTATGCCAGTTTGAGGGGAGACAACGTTCGCCCGGGTGACATGAGGAGACAGCGATGACGCACGACCGCGCGGGACAGCCCGCCCAGCCATCCGACCTGGTTGACGTGGCCCGCCTGGTGACCGCCTACTACGCCCTGCACCCCGATCCCGGGGAGGTCGGCCAGCGGGTGGCGTTCGGGACCTCGGGACATCGGGGCTCGTCGCTGAACGTCGCGTTCAACGAGGATCACATCCTCGCCACCAGTCAGGCCATCGTGGAGTACCGCGCGGCGCAGGGGGTGGACGGCCCGCTGTTCCTCGGCGCGGACACCCACGCGCTCTCCGAACCCGCCCGGGTGTCGGCACTGGAGGTGTTCGCCGGCAACGGCGTGCAGGTCCTGATCGACAGCCGTGACGGCTACACCCCGACTCCGGCGGTCTCCCACGCGATCCTCGTCCACAACCGCGGGCGCGCGACGGGACAGGCCGACGGCGTGGTGGTGACCCCCTCGCACAACCCGCCCGGCGACGGCGGTTTCAAGTACAACCCGCCGAACGGCGGCCCGGCCGGCACCGAGGCCACCTCGTGGATCCAGGACCGGGCCAACGCGCTGATCGCGGACGGGCTCAAGGAGGTCAGGCGGCTTCCCTACGGCAGGGCGCTGACCGCCGACACGACCGGCCGCCACGACTTCCTCGGCGCCTACGTGGACGACCTGCCGTCGGTGCTGGACCTCGACGCGATCCGGGAGGCGGGGGTGCGCATCGGCGCCGATCCGCTGGGCGGGGCGAGCGTGGCCTACTGGGGGGAGATCGCCGAGCGGCACCGGCTGGACCTGACGGTGGTGAACCCGCTGACCGACCCGACGTGGCGGTTCATGACGCTGGACTGGGACGGCAAGATCCGGATGGACTGCTCGTCGCCGTACGCCATGGCCTCCCTCATCGCCAACCGCGGCGCGTTCGACGTCTCCACGGGCAACGACGCCGACGCCGACCGGCACGGCATCGTCACCCTCGACGGGGGGCTGCTGAACCCCAACCACTACCTCGCTGTGGCGATCTCCTATCTCTACTCCCACCGGCCGGACTGGCCGGCGGACGCCGGGATCGGCAAGACGATGGTGAGCAGCAGCATGATCGACCGGGTTGCGGGCGACCTGGGCAGACGGCTGATGGAGGTACCCGTCGGGTTCAAGTGGTTCGTTCCGGGGCTGCTCGACGGCTCGCTCGGTTTCGGCGGCGAGGAGAGCGCGGGAGCGTCGTTCCTGCGCCGCGACGGCTCGGTGTGGACCACCGACAAGGACGGCATCATCCTGGCGCTGCTGGCCTCGGAGATCATCGCGACCACCGGCCGCTCGCCGAGCGAGCACTACGGGGATCTGGTGTCCAGGTTCGGCGATCCGGCCTACGCCCGGGTCGACGCCCCCGCGACCCGGGAGCAGAAGGCGGTGCTCGCCAGGCTCTCGGCCGAGCAGGTCACCGCCGAGACGCTCGCCGGCGAGCCGATCAGGCAGGTGCTCACCTCGGCGCCCGGCAACGGGGCGGCCCTCGGCGGAGTCAAGGTCAGCACGGACAGCGCCTGGTTCGCCGCCCGGCCCTCCGGCACGGAGGACGTGTACAAGATCTACGCCGAGTCCTTCAGGGGGCCCGGGCACCTCGCCGAGGTGCAGGAGGCTGCCAGGGACCTGGTGTCGGAGTCGCTCGGCTGATCGTGGGGCGCCGCCGGACGGCGCCCCCCGTCAGGTGAACCTCCGCCGCCGGCTCAGCCCCGCCTCCACCAGCGGACGCCGGCCCAGAGAGCGGCCGCGCCACCGAACACGGTGGCCAGGACATACGCCGCGGAGATCGTCGTGTCACTGAGGTAGCCGTTGCCGCCGATGAGCACCGCCATGATCACCATGCTCAGCAGGCAGACGCCCACCCCTGCCGCGAGGCCGATCCCGGCCGCTCTCACCAGGCGCGCGAGACCTTCTGGCCGCTTACGGAGCAGGACCAGGAGGGACCTCAGCCGCTCGGCGACCAGCGCGGGATCGTCATCGACCTGGCCGGCGACGAGCTCGGCCGGCTCCCGGCCCGGGCCGGGCTCTCCCAGGCAGATCCACCGGCGGCCATCGAGGAAGACCGTCGCCTCTCCCGCCCCGGGAAATCTCAGCCAGAGGAAGGGCGCGCCCTCGGGAAACTCCCCGCGCCCGTGGCGGATGACCGGGGCGTGCGCGTCGAGCGCCGCCCCCAGAGCCCGCAGCGCCCGCTCCTCCCTCACGTCACCCACGACAACCTCCCCTCTCATATTCGTACCGCGCCGGGCGGCGGTTGCGACAGGGCAGGCCGTCCGGAAACGCGGAAGAAGGAGGTGTCTTCCCCGGCGTACCGCTTTACTCCCCCGGTCGCACGCCCAGGGCAGGTGCCAGTTCGGCGAGCTGGGCGATGCCCTCGGACAGGTCGGAGGAGAGCGGCTGGATGGCGACGTGGTCCGCCCCGGCGTTGAGATGCGCGACGATCCGGCCGGCGACGGCCTCCACGTCCCCCCACGCGACGATCGCGTCCACCAGCCGGTCGCTGCCGCCGTCGGCGAAGTCCCCGTCCTCGTAGCCGAGGTGGCGCAGGTTGTTGACGTAGTTCGGCAGCCTCAGGTAGCCGGCCATGTGCGCGCGGGCGATCTCCCTGGCCACGGCCGGGTCATGCTCCAGGACGACGGCCTGCTCGGGGGCGAGGATCGGGGCCGGGCCGAGGATCTCACGGGCGAGCACGGTGTGCTCCGGCGGCACGAAGTAGGGGTGGGCGCCGTCCGCCTTGTCCCGGGCGAGCTCCAGCATCCGGGGCCGCAGCGCGGCCAGCAGCCTGGGCATGGGCGGGTTGTCGGGGAACGGCAGGTCACGCGCGGCGGTGTCCATCGCGTCGAGATAGGCGCTCATCGCGGCGAGGGGATGGGCGTAGTCGTGACCGCGCCGGGAGACGAGGGGCGCGTGGCTGACCCCGATGCCCAGCACGAACCGCCCCGGGTACGCCTCGCCGAGCGTCCTCTCCCCCGCCGCCATGGCGGTCGCGTCCCGTGCCCAGATATTGGCGATACCGGTGCCGACCGAGATCCGCTCCGTGGCCGCGAGCAAGATCCCCGCGGAGCTGAACGCCTCCCTGGTCCCCGATCCCTCGCCGAACCACAGCGTGCCGTAGCCGAGCTCCTCGATCTCGGCCGCGGCCCGCCGTACGGCTGAGGCCGGCTCCCGGCCCAGCAGAGGATGCCACACCCCGATCCGTCCGATGCTCATCGCGGTCTCCGATCAAGCTCGACTCAACGGTTCGATTGTCGCCAGACACTATACGTTACCGGAAGGTGACGGTCGGTTGTCACCCATTGGGCATGAACGGCAAAATGGAACTTGAACCACACATTTCCCCCATTCAATTCACTATTTCCAACATCGTGACAAGCTGGACAGGAGAGAGAGGGACTCTCGCCTGCGGGCCGGAGGTGGCCGTGCGGACCGAACGCGAGGGGGACCCGCAGCCGGAACGGCCTCCCACGGATGTCACAGGGGACGGCGCGGCTGCACAGGATGACGGCGCGCCGGGGTCCGCGCGGAGTCGCCGCCCACCGATGTGCCCGAGAACACAGGGGGAAGACCGTGAAAGCTCTCGTCTACGAAGGACCACTAGACGTCAAGATCAAGGATGTCCCCGACGCGAGGATCGAGAAACCGACCGATGTCCTGGTGAGGATCACCACCACCAATATCTGCGGGTCCGACCTGCACATGTACGAAGGCAGGACCGACATGGAGTCGGGCCGGGTGCTCGGTCACGAGAACCTCGGTGAGGTCATCGAGATCGGTCAGGCCGTCGACCGGGTGAAGATCGGAGATCTGGTGTGTCTCCCGTTCAACATCTCGTGCGGCTTCTGCGAGAACTGCGAACGCGGCCTCTTCTCGTACTGCCTGACCACCAACCCGGAGCCGCGGATGGCCGGCGCCGCGTACGGCTTCGCCGACATGGGGCCCTACAGCGGCGGGCAGGCGGAACTGCTCCGCGTACCCTACGGCGACCACAACTGCCTCATCCTGCCGCCCGAGGCCCGGGACAACCAGGCCGACTACGTCATGCTCTCCGACATCTTCCCCACCGGCTGGCACTCCACCGAGCTCGCCGGCCTGCTACCTGGGGAGACCATCGCCATCTACGGCGCCGGCCCGGTCGGGCTCATGGCGGCCCTCTCGGCGAACATCAAGGGCGCGAGCAAGATCATGGTCGTCGACCGCCACCCCGACCGGCTCGCACTCGTCGAGAAGTTCGGCGGGATCCCCATCGACGACTCCAAGGGGTCGCCGGTCGACCAGATCCTGGAACACACCGGCGGGCTGGGCGCCCACCGGGGAGCCGAGTGCGTGGGCTACCAGGCCCATGACCCCCAGGGCCACGAGCACCCGAACATGACCCTGAACAACCTCGTGAACTCCGTCCGCTACGCCGGCTCCATCGGAGTCGTCGGGGTCTTCATCCCGCAGGACCCCGGCAGCCCCGACGACCTGTACCGGAAGGGCGAGGTCGTCTTCGACTACGGCATGTTCTGGTTCAAGGGCCAGAGCATGGGCACGGGCCAGTGCCCGGTCAAGCGGTACAACCGCAAGCTGCTCAACCTCATCCGGGAGGGGAGGGCCAAGCCGTCGCAGATCGTCTCGCACGAGCTCTCGCTCGACCAGGCCCCCGAGGGGTACTCGCACTTCGACAAGCGCGACATGGGCTGGACGAAGGTCGTCCTCCATCCCGACGGGCACCGCTGACCCGAGGCCCGGACCGGACCGCGATCCCGCCGGAAGGGCTCCCGCGGCCCGGCCCGCCCGCTACCACCCCGCGACCGGGGCGCCACCGGGATGCCGCCGTACGGCCGACAGGGCATTGAGGCGTACGCGGACGGGTGCCTCGCCGGGCGGCTCGGGCAGCGTCAGCGGTCCCCGGCCGGGCGTGATCGTGCCGAGCACCCGCGGTCCGGCGGCGCCCGTGCAGCCGGGCACCGTCGCCGGCAGCCCGTGCGCCGTCATCCAGCCGAGCAGCGAGAAGGCGATCGCCTCCTTGGCGTCGGCGGGGACGCCGAACTCGTCACTCGGCAAAATGTGCGCCTGCCCGGCCCGTGCGCGCAGCATGTCCATCAGGACCGGGTTCCGCACCCCGCCGCCCGACACGATCACCGTGTCGAGCCGGTGCCGCCGGATCTCCGCGGCCACGGTCTCGGCTGTCAGCGCGGTCAGGGTCGCCACCAGGTCGGCGAGGGCCAGCCCGTACGGCGAGGCGACCCTGGCCAGGTAGCCGGGGTGGAAGAGTTCCTTGCCGGTGGTCTTCGGCGGGAGGGCCTGGTAGTAGGGCTCCGCCAGCAGCTCCCGCAGGAGTCCCTCGTGGATCCGCCCGGCCGCGGCGAGCCGGCCGTCCTCGTCGTACGGCCTGCCCGTGGCGGCCGACACCGCGGCGTCCAGCAGCGCCGACGCCGGGCCCGTGTCGTAGGCGATCCCGAGCCCGCCGACGGTCAGGTTGGCGATGCCGCCCAGGTTGAGCGCGCCGCCGCGGCCCGGCAGGTCGGCCAGGAGCAGCAGGTCGAAGAAGGAGACCAGCGGCGCGCCCTGGCCGCCCGCGCTGACATCGCGCACGCGAAGATCGGAGACCACCGGAACGCCGGTCCGTTCGGCGATCCAGGCGGGCTGGCCGAGCTGCAGGGTGCCCCGCACCCTGCCGTCTTCCACCCAGTGGTACAGCGTCTGCCCGTGCGAGCAGACGAGATCGGCCGGGCCTGCCGCCTCGGCCGCGTCGGCGAACGCCTGGCCGATCAGCGTGTCGAGGCGGCACACCTCGGCCATGTCGATCGGGTTCGGCGGCAGCGCGGCGACGATCCGCGCCCGGAGCCCGGGGTCGTACGGCCGCTCGCCGGTGTGCTCGACGACCCCGGCCAGCACACCGTCCCTCATCGACCAGTCCACGACCGCGCTGTCGATCCCGTCATGGGAGGTCCCCGAGATCAGTCCGAGCACCCGCACGCCTTCTCCTCGCAGGAAACTTTCACAGGAACATAATTTTAAGGAGATTATCTGCAGACGGAGTGCGGGTGGCATCCCGGTCTCCGGTCACCCGCCACGGACCTCCTGCGGGCGACTCCCCCTACACGCGGCGGCCCTGGCTCGGCGGGCTCTGCCGGTTGACCCGGTCGACGGCCGTCACGTAGTAGTACGCGCCCTTGGCGCCCGCCGGGTCGACCCAGATCAGGTGCCGTTCGGCGGGGACGACCGCGACCAGGTTGCGGGCGTCGGTGAAGTCCTCGGGACCGGCGGGCCGGTCGAGCCGGAAGATCGCGTACTGGAACGGGGTCTCATTACCCGTGGCGACGATGCGCAGCTCGGCGCCCCCGTCCACCCGGCGCGCCCAGGTGAGCACCGGGCGGCGTGGGGCGTTGCCGCCGGCGAGCCTGGGCAGCAGCGGGCCGAGAGCGGGACGCGTGTAGTGGTCGGTCACGACGGTGGTGACCGAGCCGAGCCGGTCCTCGCGGACGTCGCCCGAGTTGTACCAGATGTCGCCGCCGACCTCCGGGTGGTTCCGGTTGAGGGTCAGGTGCCTGGTGAGCTCGTCCGGCTGGAACCACTCGGCGGGCTGCCCGGCCGCCCCCGCCTTGTAGGCCGCCTGGCCGATCCAGAGCTCCGTGCCGGTGCCCGCCGCCACGTCGGACCACCAGGGGACCAGCTTGGCGTAGTCGGCGTTCGACTGGCCGATGTACCAGTAGAGCTGCGGCGCGATGTAGTCCAGCCAGCCCTTCTTGACCCAGCCCCGGGTGTCGGCGTGCAGGCTGTCGTAGGACTGGCCGCCGCTGGTCTCCGAGCCGAGAGGGTCGGTGGCCTTGTTGCGCCAGATGCCGGACGGGCTGATGCCCCAGGCGACCTCCGGCTTGGCCTGCCGTACCCGCTGCTGCATCTCCTGCACGAGCAGGTCCACGTTGTGGCGCCGCCAGGCCGCGAGGTCGGAGAAGCCCTGGCCGTACGTGGCGTAGGCCGCGCTGTCGTCGAACTCGGTGGTGTTGACCGGGTAGAAGTAGTCGTCGAAGTGCAGGCCGTCGATGTCGTAGCGGGTGACCGCGTCCATCATCGCGTCCTGCACGAACGCCCGGACCTCGGGAATTCCGGGGTTGTAGTAGAGCTTGCCTCCGTAGGAGACGATCCAGTCGGGGTGCTTGCGGCCCGGGTGGTCCGGGTGCAGCTTGGCCCGGTCGGACTGCATCGAAACGCGGTAGGGGTTGAACCACGCGTGGAACGTCAGGCCCCGCCTGTGTGTCTCCTCGACCAGGAACGCCAGCGGGTCGTAGCCGGGGTCCTGGCCCTGGGTACCGGTCAGATACTGCGACCAGGGCTCGAAGTTCGAGGGCCAGAAGGCGTCGGCGGTCGGCCGGATCTGCACGAACATCGAGTTCAGCTTGCGGGCCTGCGCCAGCTCAAGCCAGGAGAGATATTCGGCCTTCTGCTGGTCGGCGGTCAGCCCGGTCCTCGACGGCCAGTTGATGTTGACAACCGAGGCGATCCACATGCCGCGCATCTGGCGCAGCGGCGGCACGTACGCGGCGGCCGGAGAAGAGGCGAAAGCGGAGGAGGTGAAGGCGGAGGAGGCGAAGGCGGGCAGGGGCACGGCGGTCGCCGCGGCGGCGAGGGCGAGGCCGCGCAGGAGGGTGCGTCTGGTAGGTGAGCTCATGCGGACTCCAAGGGGGGTGTTTCGCCCCTGGCCGTCCCCGGCCGTCCGAGGCCATGAGGCCGCGGGGCCGGAAAGCCACGGGCCGAAAGCCGTCGAACGGGCAGGGAAGTGATCAGGAGGGGTCACGGGGGTCTCGACGGCGAGACTGGCAGAAATCTACCTTCAAGGCAATGATGGTGAAAGAAAGTGTCATTGATGTGTAACCTGCCGGAAGACGTCTCCGGTGAGAAGGTGCCGCCCATGTCCCACAGCAGTCCTCATCTGTCCCGGCTGGCCATGACCGTGCTCCAGCCCGGATTCGACGGCATCACGCCGCCCGACTGGCTGCGCCGGGCGCTCGCCGAGGGCCTCGGCGGCACCGTGCTGTTCGCCCGCAACCTCGCGGGCCGGGCGCAGACGGCCGAACTCGTCGCCGGGCTGCGCCGGGAGAACCCGGCCGTGGTGGTCGCGGTGGACGAGGAGGGCGGGGCGGTCACCCGGCTGGAGGCCAGTACCGGCAGTTCCTGGCCGGGCAACCGGGCGCTCGGCGTGGCCGACGACATCGGGCGCACCGAGCGGGTCGCCCGCGAGATCGGTCTCCTCCTCGCCGCCGCCGACATCACCCTGGACTACGCCCCCGTGGTGGACGTCAACGCCAACCCGGCCAACCCGGTGATCGGCATCCGTTCCTTCGGCCCCGACCCCGAGCTCGTCTCCCGCCACGGCACGGCCTGGATCACAGGCCTGCAGAGTACCGGCGTGGCTGCCTGCGCCAAGCACTTCCCCGGCCACGGAGACACCGTCACCGACTCCCACCACGCGCTGCCCACCGTGCACGCCTCCCCGGAGCTCCTCCGGGAGCGCGACCTGCCACCGTTCCGCGCGGCGGTGCGGGCCGGAGTCCAGGCCGTGATGTGCGGCCACCTGCTGGTGCCCTCGCTCGATCCGGACAACCCGGCGACGCTGAGCAGAAGGATCCTGACCGGTCTGCTCCGTGAGGAGCTGGGCTTCGGCGGGCTGCTGGTCACCGACGCGATCGAGATGCGCGCCGTCGCCGCCCTTCACCCGCCGGGCGAGATCGCCGTCCGCGCGCTGGCCGCGGGGGTGGACGCGATCTGCGTCGGCGCCTCCTCCCCGGACGGGGAGAGCGTCTACGCGCTGCGCGACGCGATCGTGACGGCCGTGCACGACGGGAGGCTGCCGGAGGAACGCCTCGCCGAGGCGGCGGCCCGCGTGCTTGCCCTGGCCGGCTGGCACGCCGAGAACACCGCGCGGGCGCCGCGGGACGCCGGGGAAGCCGGGGATCTCGGCCTGCAGGCCGCCCGCGCGGCGATGCGGGTGGTCGTCTCGGACGGTCGCCCCTCCCCCGCGCTCTCGCGGCCGCCGCTGGTCGTCGACATCGCCCCGCGGCTGAACCCGGCGGTCGACCCCTCCGTCCCCACCGGGATCCTCGGCGCCCTGACCGAGCTGCTGCCGGGCACCGTCGGGCATACCGTCACCGCCGAGACGGCCGAGCTCCCCGACCTCTCCGACGACGGGCGCCCGCTCGTCCTGGTGGTGCACGACGCCCCGCGCCACGCGTGGGTCCGCGACCTGCTGGCACGGGCCGTCCGGCTGCGCCCCGACGCGATCGTGATCGAGACCGGTCTGCCGGGCGAGTCCATCGGGGCGGTCTATATCGCCACATACGGTATTTCGCGAGTTTCGGCCCGCGCCGCCGCTCTCTGGCTGACCAGTGGCCAATAGGCTTGGTTTCGACAGAAAAGGTGTCCACATGAACGACCACGACGGTCCCACCCCGGGGAACCTGGTGGCCACGGTTAGGGCGGTCCTGCCCTCTCTCACCCCCGCGGCGCAGGCCATCGCCCGGCTCATCCTCGACGACCCGGCGATGGTGGCGCGCAGCACCATCACCGAGTTCAGCGCGGTCTCCGGGACGAGTGAGGCCACAATCGTGCGCACCGCCAGAGCCCTGGGCTTCGCCGGCTACTCACAGCTGCGCTTCGCCCTGGCCGCAGCGGTGGCCCGGGAGAGGCCCGAACGGCTCGTCCCCGGCGACCTGGGCCCCGACGACCCGCTCACCGACGTGATCGCGAAGGTGACCCGGGCCGAGTCCGAGGCGCTGGCCGACACCGCCGCGCAGCTCAACCCCGACCGGCTGGGCGCGGTCGTCGAGGCCATGGTCGCCGCCCGCCGGGTGGACGTCCACGGCGTCGGCGCCTCCGGCCTCGTGGCCGTCGACATGGCGCAGAAGCTGATGCGGATCGGCCGGTCCAGCCATGCCTTCACCGACGCGCACATGGCGCTGACCAGCGCGGCCCTGATCGGGCAGGGCGACGTCACGGTGGGGGTGAGCTGCACCGGCGAGACCCCCGACGTGCTCGCACCCATGCACATCGCGCGCAAGGGGGGCGCGACCACGGTGGCGATCACCAACAATCCGCGCTCCTCGCTGGCCGAGCTCGCCGACCACGTCCTGGTCTCGGCCGGCCGGGAGACCGCGTTCCGGCCCGGCGCGCTGGCCAGCCGGATCAGTCAGCTCCTGATCGTGGACTGCATCTTCGTCGGCATCGCCCAGCGCACGTTCGAGACCTCGGACGCGGCGCTGCGGGCCACCCGGGGCGCGCTCGACGAGTTCATGACGGACACCCGCCGCCGGAACAGGTAACCGCCCCGGACACGGACCCACGCCGCCGCGAGCAGCGCCTGCGGCCCGAGCAGCTTCCTGGCGTTGCGGGTGTTTACTCACCACGTTCTGCGGCGGCTTTTCGGTGTTGTGGCGGTCCGCGCCGGCGACCGATGCGTAGACCAGGTGCCGCTCAGAGACCGATGATCTGTACGCGGCCACCGCACAGCCTGGCCATGTCGTCGATGTCCGAGGTGACGATCGCCACCGGACCAGGCTGGCGCAGTGCGGCCTCTGCGACGGTTGCGTCGATCGCGTACTTGCGACCGTGCAGACCCGTGGCTTTGAGCAACTCCGCCGATGCCTTCGCCGCTTCTTCGGTCACCGGCTCGACTCTGACCCGAGACAACGTCCAGCGCAGCCGGGGCACGTTCACTCGTGCGTGACTCACTTCGACGATGGTATTGGCGCTGACGACGAGATCGGCCGCCGTTTCGTGGAACACCTGCAACATCGCGAGAAGCTTGCGGTCTTGGGCAATCCAGGCGGACAGCCCCTGAGAGTCCAAGACGACGGTCTCGAAGCGCTCGGTCACGCGACGTCCGTCTGCCCAACGGAAGCGAGGGCCGCACCCACCCTTCCCGAACGGAGACTTCGTGGAGCAGCGAGCAGCCGAGGTCGGCGACTGGTGGATCCGGCTGCTGCTGGGCGGCGCCCATTAGACGGCCCGGCGTTACCCGGGCCGGTGGTGAAGCATGGCGGCCACGCCCTCGTCGCTGGCGTCGTAGACGGCGCCCCGCACCACGGCGACCGGGGCGCCGTGCTGGTCGGCGCGGCCGTCGGAGTCAGCGATGACCACCGCGACGTCCACACCGGCGTAGACGGTCAGCGCGTCCCGCAGAGCGCAGGCGGACGCGTCCGGGTCCTCCGGCAGTGTTCTCCGAAAGCGAGGCCGAGGTCTACCTCACCGCGGGCTTCCGGGCGCGCGATGAGCCGGTGAAGGACGAACGGACGCAGCACCAGACGGGACACCACCGCGAGCGGTTCGTCGACGGTCGCCGGGACGGGCCGCTGCCGGATCCCGCTGACCCGGTCCCCATCGGGTTCGGCCAGGTCGACGATCCCGAACGAGCCGATGTCGGCGCGGTCGATCAGCTGGGCGGCGATGACGAAGTCCGCTCCCCACCCGGCCTACTCGCGCATGGCGGCCACGGCGCCGGATGCGCCGTCGGTATCAGCAGGCCGGCGGCGAGGAGCTGCTCGGCGACCAGTTCGCCGGTGCTGACCATGCGGCGCAACCAGGTGGCGGCCGACGCTGGCAGGCTGTGTACGGCCCCGGATCGGTAGTCGACCAGGAGACCAGGACCGGGCCGAGGTCGGCCGCGGTCACGTGGGCCGGTGCGGTCACGTACTGCGGTGAGCCGCCCCTCCTTTGTCAGGCAAGGACACCGCTGCGAGCAGCGAGACCGCGCAGTTCGGGCGCAGTGCGTCCGGACACCAGCAGACCGGAGATGAGAGACTTCACCGCCGGGCGTGCATGAGTTTCCTCGGGGGCATGATGCTCGGCCGTCAGGAGCGCACGTACGCATTCCTCACGGCGGCCCAACTGTCCGAAGGCCGCAGCGATGTCGGTGTAGTAGCGGGAGCGGCGCTCCACGCTGGGCAGGCTCTGCGGCGCGATCGCGCGGGCGGCGCTCAAGGCAGCGGCGGGATCTCCAGCGGAGTTCTCCGCCGAGATGAGATGCAGTTGGACGGTGATCGGGCTGAAACCACCGCCGTGGTCGCGCAGCATGGTGCTACCACCGAGTTCGGTGGCGATGGCGGCTGCCTCGTCGGTGAGTTGCCGCATTCCCTTACGATCACCGCTACGGGCAGCGGTGTAGGCCGCAGACTGGATCAGCAGGCCGCGCTCAGCGGCACCGGCCCGTCCAGCGCTGCGCAGACCGGGGTCGTCAGCGGCGGCCAGCGCGATCGACATCGCCTGATCGTTCCAGCCAGCCTTTCGGGCCAGCACCGCGAGGTTCCGCGCGGCCTCCGCCACCGTGAGCACATCGTCGCCGGCCTCGGCCAGCTGGCGTGCACGGTCGGCAGCCATCCAACCGAGCTGCTGCTCGTCGAGCTTGACGAGCATCCGGGTCGCCAAAACGTAGCTTTGCGCGAGGAGCGCGTGATCCGTCCCGCCACCGCTGAGCACGTGTCCTACACAGATCAGCCGGGGCAGACGCACGGCGAGGCTGCCGTAGCGGCAGGTATGGAAGTCGGTGAGCGCGCGTGAGAGTTCCGCGGGCAGCTGCTCGGGCGGCAGGTCCCCTAGGTTGCTGCCCAAACCGAGCAGGGTGTAGCTCGTTTTCAGGGACTGGTTGACCTGGGACGTTGAAGGTCTGGTCATAGGCAAGGTCGTCTTCTACCGTGCGGGGTGGAGGCGATCGCGATGAGCTCGTTGCTGGAGGAACGGGCCCGGCGGCAGGCGGCGGCCTGGGAACGGGCCGAGGCGATCCGGGAGCAGATCGAGCACCTGCGGGAGCGGTTGGCGGCCGAGGAGGAACTGCTGTCTCGGCTGGTGATCACACGGGAGACGGTGGCGGAGATCCTGGACCAGGCGGCTGGTCCGGTAGAGCAGCCGTCCGGCGGCGTCGCGGTGGACGGCCCCCAGCGCGTGGACGAGGCGGAGGGGGCGGCCCCGGACTCGGGCACCTCGCCGATCGGGGTGATGACGGTGCTGCGGTGGCGGCCGGGCCTGGGCGCATCGGTGTTGCCTCGGACCTACCAGGATGTGCTGGAGGTACTGGTCGATGCCGGTGGCGCGATGCGGGCCAAAAAGATCGTGGCGGCGTTGGGGCTGCCGGTGCGGGCGGCCAAGGTCGAGGGCCTGCGCTCGAAGCTGAAGCGGATGGCGGAGCGGGGCTGGCTGAGCGAGGACGCCCCCGGCCTGTTCGTGGTGACCGAGCAGGTGGCCGCCCAGCTCACCCGGTAGAACATCTCCGGTAGCCCGGGGTGACATCACCCCCTCCTCACCGGCGGGGTGATTACCCGAGGGCTCCTCCGCCGTCAGGTTCGAAGGTGCGACCCTGCCCGAACCCGCCGGAGGAAGAGCCCGTGATGGAACCGTACGACACCGCCGTGCCGGCTGACTGCTTTGCGTCCGCGCAGAACACCTTCAACTGTCTGATCGGACAGCTCGCCGACCCCGCGACCGAGACGCTCACCCATGACCTTGTGGAGGAGATGCTCGCCGAGCGGGGACGTGAGCTGCTGCGCCTGCTGCTGCAGGCCCACCTGGCCCTGCGGGCGGAGCGTGAGCGCCAGGCGGCGATCACGGCCCGTGCGGCGGGGAAGGCCAGCGGGGTGGCCGGCGCCGGCCAGGTGGTGCGCCGCCGGCTGGAAGCAGGCCATCACCGGCTGCTGTCCACGCTCTTCGGGACGGTGACCGTCACGCGATGCGCCTGGCGCGCCCCGGGCATGCCGAATGTGTATCCGGCCGATGCGGCGTTGTCGTTGCCGGGGGGACGGCATAGCCATGGGCTGGCCCGCCTGGCGGTGGCCGAGGCGGTGCGCGGGTCGTTCGACGCGGCCAAGAGCGCGATCACCGCCCGGTGCGGGCCGGTGATCGGCAAACGGCGGCTCGAAGAGGCGGTGGTGGCCGCCGCGGCCGATATCGATGCCTTCTACCAGCAGCGGATCCCGCTGCCGCGCACTTCTGAGGAGTTGCTGGTCATCTCGATCGACGGCAAGGGCGTGGTGATGCGCCCGGAGGCGTTGCGGCCCGGCACCGCCCGGGCCGCCGCTCGCGCCCGGCCCCGGTTCCGCACCCGCCTGGCCGCCGGGGAGAAGTCCTACCGCAAGCGCATGGCCACTCTGGGCGTGGTCTACGACGCCGAGCCCGCACCCCGACGCGGCCATGATGTGATCGCCGTTCCCGGCGGACGGCACGGCCATCGGCCACTGCGACCCGGACCCAAGGCCCGCGGCAAGTGGCTGTGCGGGTCGGTGTCCGCCGACCCCGACGAGGTGATCGGATCGGTGTTCGACCAGGCCGAGGCCCGCGACCCGGCCCATGCGCGGACCTGGGTGGTTCTGGTCGACGGCGCCCGCCATCAGCTCGACCTCATTCATGCCGAGGCCGAGCGCCGCGGTGTGCGGATCAACGTCGTCATCGATGTGATCCACGTGCTGGAGTATCTGTGGAAGGCGGCGTGGTGCCTGCACACGGGCGGTGATCCGGCCGCTGAGGACTGGGTCGCCACTCATGCGCTCGCCGTGCTGGCCGGTCACGTCGATGAAACCGTGGCCGGTATCGACGCTCAAGCCGGCGCCGTCGGCCTGGCCCGCGATCGCCGCGGCGGCGTGGAGACCTGCATCCGCTATCTGAAGGGCAACGCCGCGTTCTTGCGCTATGACCGGGCCCTGGCGGCCGGCTGGCCGATCGCCACCGGCGTTATCGAGGGGGCCTGCCGCCATCTGATCGGCGACCGCCTCGACATCACCGGTGCCCGTTGGGGCCTGCCCGGCGCCGAGGCCGTCCTCACGCTCCGGGCCATGATCGCGAACGGTGACTTCGATGCCTACTGGCGCTTCCATCTCGCTCAAGAGCACCTCCGGGTTCACCAGACCCGCTACCAGGACAAACTCGGTTTCACCGCCTGATCAATCGAATCCCTGAGAAAGAGCTGCACCCTACTCAAATAGCGCGCAGGCCCCGGTCGGCGAAGGCGATCAGCCACTCGAAGCTCTCGTCGATGTCGGCGCTCCACTGGAAGCCGTTGGCCACCTGCAACGTGGCGAAGCCGTGCCAGAGGCTGCGGAGCATGCGCAGGGCGTGGTCCATGTCGCACTCTGCGATCTCGTAGCCGCGCAGGACCGCCGTGAACGCGCCGAGCAGCCGCCGGCCCGCGGTGGCCAGCGGATCGTCCGGGCCGGACGGTTCCACGCCGATCGTCGCGGCGTACCGGCCGGGGTGCGCCAGGACGAAGGTGTGGAAGGCGCGCGCCGCGGCCGCCAGGGCGTCGCGGCCCGCGTACCCCTGGATCGCGCCGCCGACAGCGTCGGCGGCCTCGCCCAGCGCCAAGGCCGCGATGCGCCGGTTGAGGTCTTCCTGGCCGCTCACGTGCTTGTACAGGGACGGGGTACGCACGCCCACCCGCTCGGCCAGCAAACCCATCGTCAGGTTGGCGAGGCCCACCTCGTCGGCGAGGGCGGCACCGGCCGCGACCACGGCCGCCGGGTCCAGGCCGACCCTAGGCACGAGCGGCGTCCGAGCGAAGGAAGGCGAGCATGAGCGAAACCACCTGGTCGGGGAACTGGTCGTGCGGGTAGTGCCCGGCGCCCTCGATCATCTCAAGGCGACCGAGACCGGACGGCAGGGCATCGACGATCGCCGAACCCTCGGCGTGCGGGTCGGCCCAGTCGGGGTCGAGCGTGCCCATCACGACCAGGACCGGGCAGCGGACGTTGCCGAGCTGCGCGCCGGCGTCGGTCGGGGCGCTGCGGCCCATGCCCTGCATGGCCTTCATCCGGCCAGGCTCGCGCAGCAGGGAGTCGATGCGGCCGAGCCGCTCGGCCCAGTGAGCCGGTTTCACGCCGGGGTAGGCCACGTCGAGGTACGAGCGCCAGAGCGGCACGCTGCCGAACGCGGCCGTGCCGAGCAGCCGCAGTATGCCCTGCCGGAAGCGCCTCACCCGCAGGTCGCCGAGGCTGATCGACTGCTTGCGGGTGAACGGCGCCAACTCGACGACCGCGGTGATCAGCGAGGGCTCCCGCGCCGCGGCGATGGTGGCGGCGCCGCCGGAGACCGAGTGGCCGACGAGCACGGCCGGGCCGCCCAGGTGGCGGATCACGGCGAGCAGGTCGCCGGCGATGTCGGTGCGGCTCCAGGCCGGCCAGCCGACGCTGGACTCGCCGCAGCCGCGCAGATCGACCGCGGCGACCCGATAGCCCGCCGCCACCAGCGGCGGGATCACCGCACGGTACGCGGCGCGGCTGTCGCCCATGCCGTGTGCGAGAACGATCAGCGGGCCGGACCCCGCCACCTCGTAAGCGATCGTGCCGCCGTCGACGGCAAGGTACTCGGTCACGACATCCTCCAGATCTGGCTAACTCTGTTAGCTAAAAGCTAAGCTAATTAGCTAAACCTGTCAACGACGAACCCCCGGCACGGCCAGGAGAAACGACGAAGCGCCCGAAGTACAGGTCAGAGGCGGCGCGCAGGCGGGGCGCACTGCGCGCACCGTAGCGGCCGGCTGGTGCGCAGGCGGCGGAATGCGGACGGCCACTGGTCCGCACCCGGCTCTGCCCACCGACACCGCACCGCAGCTGGCCGCGATGCTCACCCAGGCCCATGGATCCTCGCTCATTACCGAACGCGTGTATCCCAGCCGTAACACCCACATCGCGGGCCTGCGAGCCTTCGGCGCCGACATCTCCTCCACCGGCCCGGTCATCGGCCTGCGCGGGCCCATCCGGCTACACCCCGCCACGGCAGCGGCTGAAGACATCCGTGCGGTGACCGCTTTGCTAATCGCCGCTCTGGCCGCCGAAGGCACCTCTACGATCCGGGGGGTGTACCACCTCCGGCGCGGCTACGGCCATCTGCTTGCCAACCTCGCCACGCTGGGAGCCGACATCACCACCACCCCGGAGGCCCCCTGATGCCCGCACCGTTCACCGCCAATGACACCGCCCGGCTTCAGGAGACTCTTGATGAGGTGGTCGCCGACGGTGCCACCCCCGGCGGGGTCGTCGTCTGCGGCACCATCGACGGGCAAAAGCACGTCCTGACCGCCGGCACCGTCGCGCCCGAGCTCGGCGAGCTCACCCCCACCGAGCACACCATCTACGACATCGCCTCGCTGACCAAGGTCGTCGCCACCTGGCCGCTCATCGGCCAGGCCCTTGCCACCGGGCTGGTCGATCTCGATGCACCCACACGCAACGTCCTGCCCGCCATGACCGGTGAGGCGACCCTCCGCCAGCTCCTCGCACACGCCTCCGGGCTACGCGCCTCAACGCGCTTGGACCACTACCGCAGCGCCGACGCGCCGCTGCACGAGCTCCTATGCCGCGAACCGCTGGAGGACACTCCTGGCCGGCACCGCTACATCAACCGCGGCTACATCCTCCTCGGCCTGGCCCTCGCGCACGTCAACGGCGTCCCCCTGGACTACCTCGCCGACCAGCTCTGGCAGCGCATCGGGATGAACTCCACCGTCTACGGGCCCATTGCCCGCGGCCACCACGTCGCGCCGACCGAACAGCGCATTCCTGGCGCCCCGAGGACCTGGGGCGTCGCACACGACGACAACGCCGCGCTCCTGGGCGGCATCGCCGGGCACGCAGGCGTCTTCTCCACACCCCGTGACCTCGCCACTTACGCCACCTGGCTGCTCGACGCATACACCTACGGCGACGCCGCCCCAGGTGAGTGGCTGCGAGCGAGCCTTGTCCCGCAGGTCGCGATCGAACCGGGTCTGGACCGCGGCCTGTCGTGGATTCTCGCCGCCGGTGGCCGCGTCGCGTACCACCACGGTTTCACCGGCACCAGCCTCTACCTGGCCCCAGACGCCGGCCGCTACCTGGTGATCTGCACCAACGCCGTCTACTACGGCAATGCCCGAACCCGGATCGCACCGCTGCGGACTCTTGCGCTCAAAACGATCTCCGCTACCTGGCACCCGGAGGCGCTTGATGAGTGAACTGCCGGCCGACCACACCACACTCCGCCTCGGAGGCCCCGCCGATCGGCTGCTCACCCATACCGACCCCGCTGCCTGGCCCGATCTCACCCGAGCCGTCATCGGCGAGCCCGTAGCACCGTTCATCTTGGGCGGCGGCAGCAACACCCTCGCCGATGACGCCGGATACCCCGGGCCGGTTATTCACATGATGACCCGCGGCATCGCCGTCCGCTCGCTCGGCGACGGCACCACGGAAGTCACCGTTCAAGCGGGCGAACCGCTGTCCGCCCTCGCCGCCTTCACCGTCAACGAGGGCCTGTCCGGCATCGAGTACCTCGCCGGCATCCCAGGCACCACCGGCGCCGCCCCGGTGCAGAACACCGGCGCCTACGGTCAGCAGATATCCGACACCCTTACCCGCCTCACCGTCTACGACTGGAACCGTCGGCAACTCGCCGAGCTCCGCCCCGAGGAATGCGGCTTCGGCTACCGCACCAGTATCTTCAAGGCATACCCGGGCCGGTGGACGATCCTTGAGGTCGCCTTGCGCCTCACCCTCAGCGGGTACGCTGCCCCGGTCATTTACCAGCACCTCGCCCACGCGCTCGACGTCCCCCTCGGTACCCGGCCCCCGCTCGCCGAGGCGGCCCAAGGCGTCCTCACCGACCGCTGCGAGCGCGGCCTGGCCCTACCGGAGAACGGCCCGGACGCCCGCCAGGCGGGATCGGTCTTCCTCAACCCGCCCATCACCACGGCTCAAGCCGATACAGTCCGCGCGGCCGGTGGCGTGACCTACCGCGACGACCACAGCGTCCTGCGAGTCAGCGCCGGATGGCTGCTCCAGTTGGCCGGACACCACCCCGGCAGCCAGCTCGCACCGGGAGTGTTCTGCTCGACCCGCCGGGCCCTTACCCTCACCGCCCACGACGGCTCCACCGCGGCTTCCTTCAACACGGTCCTGCGGAAGCTGACCCGTGATGTCTACAAAGCGACTGGTATCCAGCTATACCCGGAGCCCGTACGGCCTGTCGCGGCGTGGATGGCCGCCGGGAGAGATGCCCTCGGAGTTCTGGCCATCGAGATTGAACGCACCGAAGGGTAGTCGCCGCCCCGCCTGGTCTTCGGACCAGGCGGGCTTTTCCCCGTTCAGGAGGCGCGGCTAGACGTCGACGCCTTCGACGCGGGCGAGCAGGTCGCGGATAGGGCGTGCGTCTCAGGGCAGGCCGTCGCGGGCGAGGTCAGCGGCGAGGATCATTACTTTGTCGCGGGGCGCGTCTGCGCCGAGTTTCTCGCGGGCGATGGTCATCCAGTCGAAGGCGTCGCCGCAGCCGCTGAGGTAGGCGTGCGCGGCTTGAGAGGCCGTTGAAGGCTCCCGAGGGCTCCATGGGGGCGGTGGGGACGCCTCTGGCTGGACAGCGGCCGGGTCAAGGACGACCAGCCGGTGATCGAGCTGCTCAACGGTTCAGGCCGATGGAGACGATGGGGGTGACGCGCTGAACGACGGAGGCCCCCTCCCTGGGGAGTGGAGTAGGGCGGGGGTCTCTCGCTGTTCGCTTCAGGACGGACGGCCATCCGGAGGATAGTCAGTGGCCGAGGTGGACCACCCGGCCGCGTGGTCGCGGAGCATCCGCTCCAGCTCCAGGGCGCGGCGGGAAAGCTCTGCCAGAACGTCCGCCTCCTTCCGGAGCCTCTCCGCAACGAAGAACCGCATGACCTGGTCGGAGGCTATCTCCCCTCCCTCGGAATCGTCCTTGAACGGGTACTTCTTGACGCCCATCTGAGTCGCGAGCTGGCCGCGGAGCACGTCACGTTCGTACACCGGGGTCACGGTTCTCCATTCGTCGCGAGCGGCCAGGACGAGTTCGTTCGCGTAGGGCCATTGCGAGTCAACCCTGGCCAACTCGCTCCACTGCTTGTCCAGCAATTCGCGGGCGGGTTCGGAGAGCGCCGCGCGTAGGTTCGCCAGTTCGGGGACGTCGCCGGCCTGCGCGGGGAACGAGCGACGGCTGTAGAGCGGGTCTCCGCTTTTCCGGGCGGCAGCCGCGCGGGGGGCTTCTTCTGGCAGCCATTCAGCGAAGGCTGCGGCCTCGTGGATCTCGCACGGACCGACCCGGAATCCGGGGGCGGTGTCGCAGTTGCACATCAGGATGCCTCCTGGGAGGGCGGGCGGGTGTTTTCGCGGGCGAGTTGGGCGGCGAGGATCGTGATCTCGTTGCGGTGGGCGTCGGTGCCGAGTTTCTCGCGGGCGGCGGTCCAACACTGATCGAAGTTGCCGAGTGTCTTGAGGTAGTCGTGGGCGGCTTGTACGGCGGGTGGGGGTTCGTCGGGCGCCTGCCGAGGTGGTGCGATGCGGGCGGGGAGGCGGGCGCCTCTGCGGTCCTGTGAGCTGGTGAGGTCCTGGAATTTCTTCCGGGCGGCGGATATAAGGGCGTCCTTCTCTTCGGGCGTCACCGAGGGCTCTGTGGGGATGACGGGTGGTGGTTGGGCCTGGCGGGCGGCGTAGGCGGCGCGGCGTTCGGCGTTGGCGCGGACCCGGTTGAGGTAGTCGGGGAGGTCGCCGCGCTGGGCGATCGCACGGAAGTAGCTGTTCGGGTTTTCGATCTTGCCCTTGGTCGCTTGTCTGATCTCCTTGATGACTTCTCTCATCTCTTCCTCGGTGATCCCGGCGGGGGCGAGCGCTTCCATGACGACGCGCTCGTGGCTGAGGAGAGATGAGGAGTTCTCCTGAGGAGATTGAGGAGAAGGGCGCCCCGCTGGGGGCACCTTCGTATAGGAAGCTGCCCCGCTCGGGGCAGCTTGGAAGGTCCTCCAGCCGGGGGACCACGAATTCCGACATCTCGTGTCCATTGCAGGCGTACACCACCCGGCCGCGCTTATCGCGCACGGGTTCGCCGTCCTTGCTGCGAACCGGCTCACGCATCTCGATGCCGTTCTTGGCCAGCTTCGTCAGGACCTTGCCGAGCTGCTTCTCGTCGGCGTAGCCGGTGCGCCGCAGGATGATGGCGCGGGTCTCGCTGCCGTAGGCGTGACGGCTCTGATCGTTGGCCTGGTCGGCGATCTCCAGCGCGACCAGGCGCTCGCCCGACGAGAGTCCGGCGGGCAGCCGGTCGGCAAGCCAACGGCGTAGTTCGTAGCCCACAGGGCTCTAACCCGGCGGAGACCCGTCGAACAGGGTAACGCGACCGTTGCCGCTGAGCACACCCAGAGCGGGATGCGTCACGGCGATCCATCCCGCAGCAGGAGATCAGACGCCCGGCCGGTACCGGTAGATCACGTCGTAGCGGTCCACCACCACCCGGCGCGCCACCTCCACGATCCGGCCCGCCCGGTCATACCCGCGCCGCCACAACACCAGCACCCGCCCCGCCGTACCGACTTCGAGCGTCCGCTGCTCTCCCCTGTCGGTGCTCGCGATGACACGTACTCCTCACACATCACGATTGACGGTGTGACGAGGTCTTTAGAGATCCGCCGCGGCGGCAGAAAACGGCCAGGGCGCGGGAAACCGCGCCCTCAAGGTGCCCTCGAAGCGGCTTCGGGACGGTCTCAGGACGGCTCCACCGACAGTCTGAGGGCTTCGGCGGCGACGGCGTGCCGCAGGTCCCGGATACCGGGGCGGCCCCGGAGCGGGTGGACGTTGTTGGTCAGCAGGACGACCGTCAGGGCCCGTCCGGGATCGACGACGAGCGAGGTGCCGGTGAAGCCGGAGTGGCCGTAGGCGGAGGTCAGCGGGCCCACGATGGCGGGGTCACCGATCCGCGCCCCCAGGCCCTGCCCGAAGGCCGCGCCCGGAACGCCCTGGTCACGGGTCATCTCGGCCACCGTGCCGGGGCCCAGGACGGAGGTTCCTCCGGTGCGCAGGGCCTCGGCGAAACACATCACGTCGTCGGCCGTGGCGAAGATCCCGGCATGCCCGGCGACCCCGCCCAGGCCGTGGGCTGTCTCGTCGTGGACCTCGCCGCGCACGCATCCGGAGCCACCGCGTTCGGGTTTCTCCTCGGTGGCGGCGATGCGGGGGCGCAGCGACGGCGCGGGCCGATATCCGGTGTCGTCCAGGCCGAGCGGCCCGGTGACGCGGGTACGGAGCAGCTCGTCCAGGGGGGCTCCCCCGGCGATCTCCGCCACCCGGCCCGCCATGATCATGCCGACGTCGGAGTAGACGTGGTGCTCGCCGGGCGCGTGCAGCGGCGGGGTGGAGAGAATGCGCTCCAGTCGGGCGGCGCGGACCTCGGGTCCGTCGCCGAAGATCTCCTCATGCGCCCGGCGGCTGGGCGGCAGGCCCGCCGTGTGGGTGAGCAGATGCCGCGGGGTGACCCCGGGGAGGCCGCCCGGCAGCCAGGTCACGACGGGCTCGTCCAGGCCGAGGCCCCCCTCTTCGACGAGGGACAGGATGACGGCCGTCGTGTAGAGCTTGGTGAGCGACGCGAGGTCGAAGATCGAGTCGCGGCGGACGGCCGGGCGGTCGGCCAGGAGCGCCTCGGAGGCTCCCGAATACCGTACGAGCTCCCCGTGCGCCGCGGCGGCGGCCGTGACGCCGTCCACGGCGATCACGGCGACCGCCGCCGAGCACACCCTCGGCACCGCCTCCGCCAGAAGGGCGGCAAGCGCCGCGGAGCCGCCGCTGTCAGGCACCCTGCGCCTCTTCCGAGGCGAGCGCCGACTCCAGGCGGTCACCGTGCTCCCTGAGCAGCCCCCGGGCGTCATCCGGGTCGAGACCGCGCTCGATCATCAGCACCGCGACCTTCACGTGCCAGCCGGCCGCCTCCAGCGCGGGCCGGGCGACGGCCAGGTCCGCGCCGGTGATGTCGCGGACCATCCGGGTGGCGCGGTCGGCGAGCTTGGAGTTCATCGCCGACACCTCGATCATGGTGTTGCCGTAGGTCCGGCCCAGCCTGACCATCGCGATCGTGGAGATCATGTTGAGGACCAGCTTCTGCGCGGTCCCGGCCTTGAGCCTGGTCGAGCCGGTCACCACCTCGGGACCGACGATCACCTCGAGCGGGTGCAGTGCCGCGCCGGAGAGCGGAGTTCCGGCGTTGCACGACAGTCCCACGGTGAGGGCGCCCCGACGGCCGGCCTCGGCGAGCGCGCCGAGCACGAACGGCGCCCGGCCGCTGGCGGAGACGCCGACCACCGAGTCGAGCGCGCCCACCTGCCGGTCGGCGATCGCCTCGCCACCCGCGACGGCGTCGTCCTCCGCGCCCTCGATCGAACGGGTCAGCGCGGGCTCGCCGCCCGCGATGATGCCCTGCACCAGCTCAGGGTCGGTGCCGAAGGTCGGCGGGCACTCGGAGGCGTCCAGTACGGCCAGCCGGCCCGACGTGCCCGCGCCCACGTAGAACAGGCGCCCTCCGTCCCGCATCCGGGCGACGATCGCGTCGACCGCGCCCGAGATCGCCGGAATGGCCGCGGCCACCGCCGCGGGCACGGTGACGTCGGCCGCGTTCATCAACCGGGCGACCTGCTCGGTGGGGAGCCGGTCGATGTCGCGGTAGCGCGGATCACTCTGCTCGGTGGACAGGCTTGCGAGTGGATCAGTCATTTCGCCCCATGCCGCTAATTTTCATTCCCTACTTTTATTATGCAAATTTTCTTCGGACAATGGAGCCATGTCTTACGTACGGACCGGAGTCGAACGCCTCGCCGCCGATCCCGGCCTCCTCCACGGCGACCGGATCGGCCTGATCACCAACCCGACCGGCGTCCTGTCCGACCTGACACCGGGCGCCGGTGCACTGCGAGCGGCGGGAGTGCCGCTGACGGCGCTGTTCGGCCCCGAGCACGGGATACGCGGCACGGCCCAGGCGGGCTTCAGCGAGCGGGAAGAGATCGACCCCTCGACCGGGCTGCCGGTCTTCGACACCTACGACAAGGACGGCAGCGCCCTGGACGCCCTCGTGGCGTCCTCCGGGGTCGACACGCTCGTCTTCGACATCTCCGACATCGGCACGCGTTTCTACACCTACATCTGGACGATGTACGACCTCATCGCGTCGGCCGCACGGCTCGGGCTGCGCTTCGCCGTACTCGACCGGCCCAACCCCATCGGCGGGACCATCGCCGAGGGCCCCCTGCTCGACCCCGCGTACGCCGGTTCCGTGGGCCGGGCGGCCATCCCGGTACGGCACGGCCTCACCGCGGGGGAGCTCGCCCTCCTCGTCAACCGCTCGTTCGGCGCCGACCTGCGGGTGGTCGGTGCCGAGGGCTGGCGGCGCGACCTCCCCTTCGAGGCCACCGGCCTGCCGTGGGTGATGCCCTCGGTGAACATGCCGACCCCGGAGACCGCGCTGGTCTATCCGGGCACCGGCCTGTTCGAGGGCACGAACCTGTCGGAGGGCCGCGGCACCACCCGGCCGTTCGAGCTGATCGGCGCCCCCTACCTCGACGACAGGTTCGCCGCCGGGCTGAACGGCCTGGGCCTGCCGGGCGTGCGGTTCCGCGACACCTGGTTCACCCCGACCTTCCACAAGCACGCCGGAGTGGCCGTGCGGGGGGTGCAGCTCCACGTGCACGACCGCGAGACGTTCCGGCCCGTGCTGACGGCCCTGTCGATGATGCACCTGGCCCGCTCGCTCCATCCGGACGACTTCGCCTGGCGCGACGACGGGGAGAGCGAGCCATACTTCATCGACCTGCTCTGGGGTTCGGACTCGCTGCGCCGCCGCCTGGACGACGGAGGCGACCCCGCGGACCTGTGCCCGCCCCCTGGGCATCCGGAGACCTGGCTGGACGGCGGGACGCTGCTCTACCCGTGACATCCGGCCGTCACCGCAGGTCGCGGCGGTAGAGCCAGAAGACCCGCTCGGCGCGCGCGCCGACCGCCCGGGAGTAGAAGCCCAGCGGTCCCACCCATCCGATCTGCGCGCTCGTCTGGCCCGCGTCCCGCTGCTCGGCCAGGCAGCGGCGCAGCAGCACCCGGCCGACGCCGAGACCCCGCGCCGCCGGGGCGGTGCCCATCGGGCCGAACCAGGCGGCCCTGGCCCCCCAGGCGGCGAATCCGAGGATCTCCCCGTCCCTGGAGGCGTAGTGGCAGCCGGTCGCCCGCTCCGCCTCCCACACCCAGTTGTCGTTCCAGTGCTCGCGCACGAAGTCCAGCACGGCGGCGCGGTCCCCGGGACCGGCCGCCCGCACGGTGACACCCCTGTCCGCCAGCCGTACGAGGTCGGCCTCCGTGGACAGGTCGGCCTCCGCGGACAGGTCGGCGGTCATGTTCCAGGCGACGTCGTAGCGCTCGTAGCCGAGCCGCTCGGCCAGGCAGGCCGCCGGGGTGTAGCGCACGTCGATGCCCGGCCACGCGTAGCAGGGCGGGTTGCCGGCGAAACGGGCCTCGGCCGCCCCCTCGGCCCGCAGCCACTCCTCAGCCACGGCGACCAGCGCCCGCCCGCGCCCCCCACCCTGAGCCGAGGGGTGTACGGCCAGCAGGTCGATGTGCCCGGCGGACGCCTCACGCGCCGACATCGAGGCGAACACCACGGCATCGAGATCGCCCGTCACCAGTGCCGTCCAGCGGCGGCCGGCGGGCGGGTCCGAGAGCCCGGCCACCAGCCGCGGCGCCTCCGCGGCGTCCAGGACGAGCGCGGCGGCGGCGACCTCGCCGAGCGCGGCGGCGTCGGCGGCCACGGCCTCGCGGATTCCTCTCATGGCCGTCACCCCCGTCCGAGGGGCGTCGCCACGACACTGCGACGCTCCGGATGGAAGCAGGCGTGCTCCTGGGGGGTGCCGGCCGCGTGGCTGAGCACCGGCACCTCCGACTCGCAGCGCTCCGTGCGGAACGGGCAGCGCCGCGCGAACAGGCAGCCCGCGTCGTGGTGGCTCTCGTCCAGCGCCTCGGTCGGCACCACCGGCTGCTCACCGGGACGCTCCAGGCCGTGCAGCACGGGGATGGCCGACAGCAGCGACTGCGTGTAGGGGTGGACGGGGGCTGCGATGACCGTGTCCACGTGACCCCGCTCGACGACCTGCCCCCGGTAGATGACGTAGAGCTCACCGTCGTCGCCGATGTACCGCGCGGTCGCGACGTCGTGGGTGATGAACAGCACGCTCACCCCCAGCCGCTCACGCAGGCCCTTCAGCAGCGCCAGGATGCCCAGCCGGAGCGACACGTCGATCATGGAGACGGCCTCGTCGGCGACGAGCATGTCGGGGTCCACGGTGAGCGCGCGGGCGATCACGACGCGCTGGCGCATCCCACCGGAGAGCTGGTGGGGGTAGCGCGGCAGCACGTAGGCCGGATCGAGCCCGACCAGCGCCAGCAGCTCCTCGGACCGCTCGTCCACCCATGAGCGCGGACGGCCGGTCTGCCGGGCCCGCAGGGTCAGCGGCGCGTCCAGCGCCTGGTGGATCGTCCGCGTCGGGTTGAGCGCCGAGTACGGGTCCTGGTGGATGAGCTGGATCCTGCGGAAGTACGGCTGCCGCCGGCGGGGCTTCAGCGACGACATGGGGATGCCGTCGATGGTGATCTCGCCGGAGTCATAGGACTCCAGCCCGGCGATGATCCGTCCCAGCGTGGTCTTGCCGCAGCCGGACTCACCGATGAACGAGGCCGCCCCGCCCTTCTCGATGGCGAAGTCGACACCGCGCAGCGCCTTCACCTCCCGGCCCGCGAGCACGCTACCCCGCTGCCTGAAGGTCTTCGTGATGTTCTCGCCTGTTATCACGTTTTCTCCCCCCGAACGTCACGTACCCCGGTTGCCGCCGGTGATCCCACGACCTGCTGTTCCTCTACGGCTTCACGGGTCTCCGCGGTCTCCCCCGCCTGCCCGGTCTCCTGGGCGACCACGTGGCACGCCACGATCGACGCCCCGAGGGTGACGACCGGCGGTCTCTCCGTCTCGCAGACCTCCAGGCGCAGGGCGCAGCGCTCCCTGAACACGCATCCCCGTGCCGGGATCGTTCCCAGTGTCGGCGGGCGGCCCGGCAGGGCACCGGCCTCGCCGATGTCGCCCACCAGCCGCGGGATGGCCCGCAGCAGACCCCGGGTGTAGGGGTGGCGGGGCGCGCCCAGCACCTCCATGGTCGGGCCCTGCTCGACCACCTGCCCGCCGTACATGACGGCCAGCCGGTCGGCGACCTCGGCCACCACGCCGAGGTCGTGGGTGATGACCAGCGTGGTGAGCCCGCGTTCGGTGTGGACCTCGCGGACGATCCGCAGGATCGTCGCCTGGGTGATCATGTCGAGCGCGGTCGTGGGCTCGTCGAGCACGACGAGATGGGCGTTGAGCACCAGGGCGAGCATGATGCCGACCCGCTGGCGCATCCCGCCGGACAGCTCGTGCTGGTGGGAGTCGAGGACCCGCGCGCCGTCCATGCCCATCCTGCCGAGCAGATCCCTGGCATCTCTGACGAGGCCGCGCAGATCCGCCACCTCGTGCGAGCGACCCAGGTCGAGCAGCTGCTTACCGACCGTCTTGAGGGGGTTGAGGGAGTTCTGGGCGGCCTGGAAGACGTAGCCGATGTGACGTCCCCTCGCCTTGCGCAGCTCCTCGCCCCTCAGCTTCACGACGTCGCCGAGCCCGTCGATCTCGACGCTGCCCGCGCTGATCCTGCCGGGCGGCTGGACGGCGTTGAGCAGCGACAGCGCCAGGGTGGACTTGCCGGAGCCGGACTCGCCGACCACCCCGGTGATCGACCCGGGCACGAGCTCCAGGTCGATCCCGGAGATCGCCGGAAGCTCACCGGCCGGTGTCCGGTAGACGACGGACAGGCCGCTGACCCGTACTCCCGGCGCCTTCTTCTCAGGGGTCACAGACACCCGTTACTCCTCACGCAGCCGGGGGTTGAAGATCTCGTCCATCGCGTCGACGACGAGCACGATGCCCAGGGTGAGCAGCAGGATCGCCAGCAGCGGCGCCATCAGGTACGGCAGCGCGGCCGGCGACGACATCGCACCTCCCCCGAACACGGCGAGGTTGAGCATCACGCCCCAGTTGTTGGCCTCGAACGGCAGGACGCCCAGGAAGAACAGGCCCACCTGCGCGTAGACCGCGCCGGTGACGGCGATGAGCATGTTCATCGCGATGAAGGGGGCCATGCTGGGCAGCAGTTCCCTGCCGACGATGTGCGTGGTGGACAGCCCCAGCCCCCGGGCGGCCTCGACGAAGCCGCGCTCGCGCAGGGAGAGGGTCTGGGAGCGCACGGCACGGGCCACCCCGCCCCAGCCGAGCAGGCCGAGCACCAGGCCCATCTCGACCGCGCTGCCGAACTTCCAGATGGTCGACAGCACCAGCAGCAGCGGCAGGCCGGGGATCGTCAGCTTCATGTCGGTGATCCGCATGAGCACGGTGTCCCAGCGCCCGCGCCGGAACCCGGCGAACAGCCCGATCCCGGTGCCGAGCACGACCGTGATGAGCGCGGTGATCACCGCGGTCAGCAGCACGTACGTCGAGCCGGTGACGACCAGCGCCAGCACGTCGGTGCCCTCGAAGTCGGTGCCGAACGGATGCTCCCAGCTCGGCGCCCCGTAGAGGTTGCCGGTGTCGCGGGGCAGCGGATCGGGATAGAACAGGGGGCCGAAGGTGCCCATGAACGCGAACGCCAGCACGATGACCATGCCGGCCATCCGGCTGGGCTTGCGCCTCAGCACCCGCCAGACGCCGCGCCAGAAGTTGCGCCGCAGGGTGGCCCGGCCGCCGCCCGCTGTGATCATCGGCGCCGTCATGCGCCCCCCTCCCCGCTCCGCACCCGCGGGTCGATCACGGTGTAGAACAGGTCGGCCACGATGTTCGCGACGATGATCGCCGCCGTGATCAGCAGGAACGCCCCGCCCATCAGGGCGTAGTCGCGGTTGGTGATGCTGTCGATGAGCATCAGCCCCAGGCCGGGGTAGTTGAAGATCCGCTCGATGAAGATCGCGCCACCGAACAGCATGCCCAGCGAGAGGGCCAGGATCGTGAACAGCGGCAGGATCGCGTTGCGCGCCACGTAGCGGAAGATGAACCCGCGCTTGAGACCGCGCAGCTCGGCGGCGAGGATGAAGTCGTCGCCGAGGACGGTGACGACGCTCGACTTCATCGCCAGGATCCAGCCCCCGTAGCCGGCGAGCGCGTAGGTGAGAACCGGCAGCGTGGCGTACTCGACGAGCGAACCGACGTATTCGGCGGTCAAGCCCGGCTCGACCATGATGTCGGCCGTACCTCCCTGGGGCAGGATCGGCCACAGGGTGGTGAAGACGGCCATCAGCAGCAGCGCGAGCACGTACTGCGGGATGCCGTGCAGGAGCGATCCGGAGATCGCGAGGATGTCGCCGAGCCTCCCCGAGCGCTTGATGGCGGCGTAGACCCCCATGACGACGCCGATCAGGAAGCTCAGCAGCGTGCCCACGAGCACCGGCAGGACGGTCCACTTGGCGGCCGAGAACAGCACGGTCGACACGCCCACGCCCGGCACCATCAGCGACTGGCCCAGATCGAGGCGGGCCAGGCCGGACATGTAGGCGACGTACTGCTCCCACAGACTGCCGGTCGGCGTGAAACCGTAGAGGACCTCGATGGCCCGCTGTGCCGCATCGGGTGACATGCCCTGCTCGATCAGCTTCTCGTACCTGGCCGCCATGGGGTCGCCGGGAACGTTCCTGATGACGAAGAAACTGACCGTGGTGACAATCACAATCATGACGAGCCCGCGGGCCAGGTGACCCGCGAGCCGTCGCGCGAACGCCGTCATGCGTTACTACTTCTTCTTGACCATGCCGAGCTGGACCCACACGCCGGAGGGCTGCCGGAGCAGATCACTGTCGTTCTCGGGGAAGCCGGTGAAGCGGTTGGTGTTGACGAACTGGGTGTTGACGTAGTCCCAGAGCTGGACCACCGGAAGGTCCTGGTTGGCCGCCTTGGCGAGCTGGCCGATGATGGCCTTCTGCTCGTCCGGGGAGGCGGAGTTCAGCTTGGCGGTCAGCTCACCCGGATTGACCTTGGCGCCGTCGACCTCGATGGTCTCCGGGCCGCCCATCCAGTTGCCGTTCTTGCCGGGGGCCGAGTGCTCGACCTTGCCGCCCAGGTTGGCCCAGCCGTTGGAGGCGCCGTAGAGCCGCTGGTAGATGTTGTACGGCGCGGGGCCGAGCGCGATCAGCCAGAACCCGACGTCGTACTTGCCCTCCGCGATCTCCTTCAGGTAGAGCGGGTAGTCGGCGACCGTCACGACCTCGGCGTCGATCCCCGCCGCGGTGAGCTGGCTGGTGATGGCCTTGGCACCGGAGACCCAGTCCGAGAACGGCGTGGGGACGTTGATGGTGAACTTCCACGGCTTACCGTCGGGCAGCGTCCACTTGCCGCCCTCCTTCTTCAGGCCCGCTTCCTTGAACTCCTCCTCGGCCTTGGCCGCGTCGAGCTTGTACGGCTCGAGCGCGTCGAGCTCGGCGCCGAGCCATTCGGCGGCGGGCTTCTGGTGGATGCCGGTGGTGGTGACGGCCGGGGTGCCGCCCTCGGGCGAGGCGATCGTGGTGATCTCCTCACGGTTGATCAGGTAGGCCAGCCCTCGCCGCACGTGCACGTTGTCGTAGGGCTTCTTCGACTGGTTGAACGCCATGCCCAGCGACACCGGCGAGAAGCCCTTGATGACGGCGTTGCCCGGCGTGCCGGTGATGCGCTTCATCACGTCGGCGGGCACGGCGGTGAACGGCGCGCTGTCGAGCTTGCCGGCGATGAGGTAGTTCCAGATCTGCTCGTTGCCCGTGTAGTTGAGCATCTTGACCTGGTCGGGCCCGACGTTGGCGGCGTTGTAGAAGTTCTTGTTCTTGACCAGCAGCGCCTCGCCGGGGTTCATCCGCTCCAGCACGAACGGCCCCGCGGAGACGTCCTTGGGCGGGCCGAACGCGAGGACCTTCTCCGACAGCGCGGTGATCTCCTCGCGGGCCTTCTCGGCGTCGGCTCCCTCGCCGCGGGCGACCTTCAGCTTGTCCCAGAAGTCGTCCGGCAGCACGCTGTTCCAGACGTGCTTGGGCAGGATGAAGCTGTCCATGACGCCGCGCATGAACGTGACGCTGGGGTTCTTCATGTCCTGGGTGATCTTGACTGTCTTGTCGTCGACCACCTCGACCTCGGAGGCCGCGCCGGCCGCTCCCGGGTCGATCGCGAAGGCGGTGCTGCCCTGGGTGTAGGCCAGGGCGATGGAGAACTTCACGTCCTCCGCGGTGACCGGCGTGCCGTCGGACCACTTGTTGTCCGGGTGCAGGTGCAGCGTGATCGAGGAGTTGTCCGGCGCGATCTCCCAGCTCTCCGCGATGCCCGGATAGAACTGGTTCGGATCGGTCAGGTGGTTCTTCGCCCAGGCGATCCTCATCGCGTTGTAGCCCCAGAACGCGTTGCCCTTGGGATTCCACGGGTTGATCGGACCGTTGACGTCGAGGCCCGGCTTGTTGCCGTCGATCGTGGTGTAGAGACCACCTCCACCGCTACCGCCGCCCGCGGCGGAGTCGTTTCCGGTGGTGCTGCTGCACGCCGTGGCGGTGGCAAGGCCGAGCAACGCCACTACAGCTGCTAGTCGCTTCATGAACCGCTCCGTTGGGGGTCTTTCGAGGCTCGGAAGCCGGGGTTGTCCGGACCTTATGGGCGGCATACAAGTCGCGTCAATAATCTCCACATGTTGTGAGAATCTTGTAACTTTCCTTCATCATTTCCCTGCCGGACCTCAGCGGAGCGGGTGCGATCGACGCCGCTCCGGCAGCCGGGCGGCCCGGCCGGTCGGCAGCTGAAAGTTACACGTCAACCGCCCCCTTCCCCGCAGGTCACCGGCCTGCGGGAGGCCGGTGACTTCCCGTCCGGGACGCGGCTGCCTAGCATCGGCCCCGACGACGGCGGGAGTGGACAGTGCGCAGAAACAGTACGGTTCTGACGGTTCTCGCGGCGGTGGCCGTGACCCTCGGATTCCTTCTGGCGGGTACGGCGGTGCCGGCGCAGGCGGCGACCACCAAGATCATGGCACTCGGAGACTCGATCACCGGTTCGCCCGGATGCTGGCGGGCCCTTCTGTGGAACCGGCTCAACGACGCCGGTTACACCAACCTCGACTTCGTCGGGACGCTGCCACCGCAGGGCTGCGGCATCGCCCACGACGGCGACAACGAGGGCCACGGCGGGGCCCTGGTCACCAACGTGGCCGACCAGAACCAGCTCCCCGGCTGGCTCGCGGCGACCCGGCCCGACATCGTGATGATGCACTTCGGCACCAACGACGTCTGGAGCAACCGCCCCACCGCGACCATCCTGGCCGCCTACGGCAAGCTGGTGGACCAGATGCGGGCCGACAACCCCAACATGAAGGTCCTGGTCGCCCAGATCATCCCGATGAACCCCAGCACGTGCGGCGAGTGCGCGCAACGGGTGGTCGCGCTCAACGCCGCGATCCCCGGCTGGGCGGCGTCCAAGACCACCGCGCGCTCCCCCGTCGTGGTGGTCGACCAGTGGACGGGCTTCAGCACCGCCTCCGACACCTACGACGGCGTGCACCCCAACGCGTCCGGCGACCAGAAGATGTCCAACCGCTGGTTCCCCGCCCTGACGGCGATGCTCGGCTCGGGCCCGACCACTCCCCCGACCGTCACTCCCACCCCCACCCCGACGGTGACGCCCCCGGCCGGCGGCTGCACGGCCACCTACCAGACCGTCAACCAGTGGCCGGACGGCTTCCAGGCCGAGGTGACCGTCAAGAACACCGGCACCTCCTCGCGCACCAGCTGGACGGTGAGCTGGAACTTCGCCAACCGGCAGATCAGCCAGTCGTGGAACGCCGCGGTCACCCAGACGGGATCCACCGTGACCGCCAAGAACGTCGAGTGGAACGGCTCCCTGGCTCCCGGCGCGACGGCGACCTTCGGCTTCCTCGCCTCCGGCAACAGCTCCCCCTCGCCCACGGTGTCCTGCACGGCCGGCTAGCCCCGCCGGCCCGTACCGGGCCCATCCGGGCCGTGGGGTAAGGGCTCCGTCCAAGACCGGGATGCCCCAACTCCACCCCGCGCATCAACATCGCCAGTTCCTCGGGACAGGTTGTCTCGATGGCCTCGGGAGCGTCGACCTACCAGGAAAGAAAGGCCCAGAACTTGCGCGCCCACACCCGCCAAATGATCACCCAGCCTGGGTGCCTGGCCTGCAAGTCGAGAGCTTGACCAACCTGCGGACCTGGTGTTGGGACCCCTCGTAGGGGCGATGAGGATGGCTCGACTGGGGCGATGCCCATGTCGCCGCTCTGGCGTTGCGACCCCTCGTAGGGGCGATGAACACTTCAGGCGATCCGGAGCTGGGGGCTGAGGCAGGCCAGCGCCGCCAGCTCCGGCTGGGCGGCCGCATGAACGAAGCCGATGAGCAATCCGTAAGCGAAGACGACGAGCAGCCGCAGCCGATGCTGAGACCGCACCACCGCAATGCACCAGTTCCTAGGCTCCGACGCTTCCCGAGAGGAGCGCCGTAACCAGTCAAGCAACGACGCATGCCCCAACTGATCACCCTGGCCCAGAAACTACCCAACAATCTGAAAACCACCCACAAGAGCCGCACCCCCGACCCCCATGCCAGCCAAGATCGATTTGGGCCACGACATGCCATCTGCACGACAAAGCCACACTCCGACCACGGCAAGGAGGCCAGCGAACGTCAGAAGCAGAAGCGCGCGCTCCGAGAGCAGAGGGGACACCGTGCCCAACCTTTCATGATCATGGTGATGGTTGTATCTGTAATGGGTGCCGACCAGACTCCCAAAGCTAGAAGAGACGACCCGTCAGCCTCGGGGTTTAGCGAGATCGGGATGGCCTCTCGTCCGGTGGAGAGAGCAGTCCGTTCGAAGCGTTTAACTGTAATCGCGTGCTAGGGTCGCCCTTGCACGGAGTGACCTTAGCACTCCTGCGAGCAATAGGACGCACTTTCATCACCCGTACTACATGGGGTCGCAAGAAGCGATTAAGCGTAATCACCGTCCTAGTGATTGCTTGATTCATTACCCTTCGAGGGGCGGGTCGGACGTTCCGCGTCCGGCCCGCAGTTTGCGTAGCTGATACCTCAGGTCTTCCAGAGAGCGATCCGTCAGCTCTGAAAATTTTCGTCCTCAGCCAGAAGAAGGACAGATGAGGCTTCTAGTTGAAGTGACAACCACACTGAAGGAAATTCCATGGCGGAGTGTGCTGGCCCCTGGACGCGCACTGACCTACGATCTCCTCGCGCGGACGGCACCGGAACTTGGACGGCAGCTACATCAAAACGGAATTGCTCCCCATGGTCTGGTGCCCATTGGGCACAGCGCCCCCCTTTTCCCCGAAGCTCAAAGACGTCGTGGAACCTATGCTTCAGGCGGTCGAGGCACAGTGGAATGGGGTAGCCCGATCCTCGAGGTAGCAACTGCCTTAGCCTCTGGACTCAAACAGCGAGAGCTGATCGACTGGGGAGGCGTCGCGCTGCGCGTTCTCAAGGTTGCGGCGGTGGAGCCTCCGGGGTTTGAGTCGGGGCGAGGGCGGTTCCGGACGAGTACGCCGGTGGTGATGAAGGGCACCGGCCGGGACGAGGCGGGGCAGCGGACGACGCGGCAGGCCTGGCTGCTGCCGACGGACCAGGAGTTCCCGGTGTTCTTCCAGCGCAACCTGCGTCGCAAGGCCGAAACACTGGACCTGGACCCCGAGGTGTCGCTGACGGAGATCTCCTGGGTGGGGCCCAAGCGGTCCTTCACGGTGGGGCAGGGAGCGAAGCCGGGAGCGCCGATCGAGGTGGAGCTGACCGGGGCGCCGGAGACGCTTCAGGCGATCTGGAGCTGGGGTCTGGGGCAGGCCAACGCCGCCGGCTTCGGCTGGGTGGCCGCGTGAGCGAAACCGGCGACGACGAGCAGTCACGGCTGGTGCTGAGCGCGCACCCTCTGCAGCGGGTCGGTGCCTACGCGCTGGCGTTCCTCGGGAAGGCGACCTCACCGGAGCACCTGACGCCGGAGGCGTTCGAGGAAGCGGTGGACAGGATCGCCGGGGACGCCGTCTCCGCCGCGCTGGAACGTGACACGAAGGGCGAGAAGGGCTTCTGGCTCAAGGCGAGCATGTCCTTCTTCCCCAACTCCAAGATGAACCATCTCAGCAACGCGAAGAAAGATGACGGCACCATCCGCGACGCCGTACGGAGGTGGCGGAAATGCCCGGAGCCGCAGGATCGGCCCGCGGTGGCGTGTGTGCTGTGCGGGCGCGGCGCGGTGGGCTTCTTCGGCAAGGTCGACGTCCCGTTGGCCGAAAGCGATCTCTATCGCAACAGTACGCCGCGTGGTCATTCGGGCCTGGCGCTCTGCTGGCCGTGCCTGTGCAGTTTCTACGCGCTGCCGTACGGCTGCCGCCTGACGGGCGGGCCGTCGATCGCCCTGCACAGCTGGGATGAGCGGTTCATGGCGCGGACGCTGTC
>NZ_JBIUTQ010000028.1:0-68937 GCF_044741965.1 Streptosporangium sp. NPDC087985 | reverse complement strand
GATCCTCCAGCACGATGAGCCCGTAGCGGGCGGTGAGCCGGTGCGCGGCCTGAGCGTTGAAGTCCGCGCGTCGCCGCCGCACCCGCCGCATCACCCCCGCGAGCTTCACCACCACCCGCCTGCGGCCGCTGCCGCCCGGGCGGCTGCGGGCCAGCCGGCGCTGCAGCCGCAGATGCCGCTTGGCCTCCCCGGCGCTGAGATACCCGCGCTCTGCGGCCCGCTCCTTTCTGTCCTCGGCCGGAGGGTGGAAAGAGGAGACGTCCGCCGAGGTGACGTTGCGGCGGTCGTAGAACTCGCCGTCGCTGGTGACTGCGGCGCTCACCACCCCCCGATCCACTCCGACGGCCGGACCGTCGTGCATCTGCGGGGTGGGGTGGCCGTCCTCGACGAGGAAGCTGATGAACCAGTGGCGGCCGTCGCGGGTCAGGGTGGCCGAGCGCACCTGCCCGCCCAGCGGGCGTGACCGGCGAAACCGCACCCAGCCGAACTTGGGCAGCCTGACCCGCCCCCACTTGCGGTTGATCTTCTCCACGGTGAGGCGTTTGCCCTCGGGGAACCGGAACGACGGCCGTGTCTTCTGCCGGGACTTCCACCGCACCCGCCCCACCCCGTGGGCGGCCACCGCGCGGTCCAGGTCGTTGAGCGTCTGCTGCAGACAGTGCGACGGCGCCTCGGCCAGCCACGGGAAGTCGGTTTTGGCGGCGGCGAGCTGGCGGCACTGCTCGGCGTAACCGATGGACGCGCCCCGCCGCCGGTAGGCGCGGCGCTGCTCCAAAGCCGTGTTCCACACCGCCCGGCAGATCCCGCCGATCCGCTCGGCGAACAGGGCCTGCTCCGTGGTGAGCTCCAGCCGGTAGCGGCGGCCGGCCAGCATGAAATCACCCCTTGTTTCCGTTGAACAACGGACGGTTACCGAATGCGCTCATGCTGCCACGACCTCGGCGGGAACGCAGGCGTGTTCGAAAACTTTTCGACCGGCCCGGCCACCCGTACCCGCACCCTCCACTCCGTGGGCGGTTCGGCGGGTGAGGCGAACACCCGGCAGACCCCGCGCCCCCCGTCTCCGCCAAGGCGGACAGGCCCCCCAACATGCGCGACCGCTCCGGGCTTACCCCGCCCTGAAGGACGAGGCCTGCGCCCTTCAAGAATCCAGGTCATGACCCCCAGCAGGCTGATGATCATCTGATCGTCCGGCGCGGACTCGCGGCCTGCTTGCAGGGCTTGCGGCAAGCGCAAGTAAAGGTGCGTGCAAGCGGGTGCTCCTTAACTGCGTGCGTAAGCCCGGGGTGCGATGGTCAGGCCCCGGAACACACCGGTGAGGAGATCATCATGAAGCGCACCGCATTCGGTCTGACCGCAACCGCGATCGCCTGTCTCGCCGTCACCGTCCCCACCGCGGTCATCGCCACGCCCGCGTCCGCGGCCGGCTCCGACACGTGCCTTCAGGGCTACGTGTGGCGCGAGGCCAGAGCGACCGACCGCGTCTGCGTCACCCCCGCCATCCGGACCCAGACCGCACAGGACAACAGCGTCAAAGCATCCCGGTGGACCAACGGAGCGTACGGCCCGCACACCTGCGTGACCGGCTATGTGTGGCGCGAGGCCTTCACGGGCGACGACGTCTGCGTCACCCCAGCCATCCGCGCCCAGGTCAAGCTCGACAACAGCAAGGCCGACGAGCGCAGGCTCCTGACGAAGGTGTGGACCAGCCGCTATAACGGCGATGGCTCGCGCGCCGTCCGCATCCAGGTCAACGGCGACCACTTCAACTTCGGCCAGGTCGCGCTCGTGGTCCGGGACACCCAGGGGAAGGAGAGGTGGCGAGGCAGCGTCAACGCCTCCGCCCACGTCGGGTTCGCCGGAGGCAGCTTCGGCAAGAAGCTCCAGTTCCTCGACTGCTCCAGCCCGGATCGCCTCGCCAATGGGGAGGTCGAGGTGTACGACGTGGTCTCCCGGCGCCAGACGAGTGTCGCGATCTGGGTCTGCGGCTGGCCGTCCGTTCCGGTCATCGAGTCATCCGGCAATCCGTTCGGCCATTGATCGCCGTCACAACGCCTTTCCTGGACCGGTCGAAGGACAGGACCTCCTCCTCGGCCCCTCCCGGCGATTGACGGTCAGGGAGGTTGCAAGTGGTCCATCACATACGGCTTGTCTCAGATGAAAGGACCTTCCCGATGGCCGTCCCCACGCCCCGGCCCGGTAGCCCAGTCGCCAGCGCAGTCTCCCTCCCACAGGTTTCAGCCGGCCACCGGGTACGGCGGAAACTCCCACGGGCGTCAGTCGCCCTGGCCCTCTCGATCGTGGTCGCGTCCGTGGTCGGCGGCGGGGCCGCGGAAGCGGCCTCCCCACAGTGGCGAGTCGTCCAGGGCGCGCCCCTCGGGCCGTACGGCACCGGCCTGGCTGACGTGGCGGCGACCGGTCCGCAGGATGTGTGGGCGGTCGGGTACGGCTGTGCCAGGGAGAAGCACACGAGCTGCCCCGCCATCGCGCGCTGGAACGGAGACCAGTGGAAGAACGTGACCATGCCCGCCTACCGTGTGCCGGCGAAAACGTACGACACGTTCGACCCGGATCTCTACAATTTCGAGGCCGTCCACGCCGCTTCCCCTAACGACGTGTGGGTGGTCGGCAACGGGCTCAACGTACAGGTCGGGCACTGGAACGGCAGAAGCTGGAGCATGTACCGACCGTTCGGTGTGTCAGAGAACAACCACCTGTCCGACGTCGAGGTCGGCCGGGGTCGGGTGTGGTTCGCCGGAACCTCCGCCTACGACCGCGGCACCGTCCTGAGCTGGAGCGGCCGCGCCGGGTTCACCCAGGAGTACGTCGTCAACGGCTCGCTCGCCGCGGTGTCGGCCGGCAGCAGGACGGGTGAGATCTGGGCGGTCGGCTCGGAGAATACCCACGGGCCCCTGGTTGTGAGGGGAACCGGGCAAGGCGGCGATGTCCGCTGGGAGGAGCTTTCCACCCCATCGATTCCCGGAGGCACACTCACCGGGGTCTGGCCGATCAGCGCCGATGACGTCTGGGCGATCGGTTACATTGGTACCCGTTACAGCTTCGAGTTGTCCAAGCCGCTCGCGCTGCACTTCAACGGCAAGTCATGGAGCCGGGTGCCCCTCCCGGTGGCGAAGGGGCGCCTCACCGGCATCACGGCCGACTCCTCCAGAAACATGTGGGTGAGCGGCGTCGACCTGTCCCACCCGAAGCAGGCTCTCTTCTTGCAGTATTCGCAGGGTAAATGGATCTCCACCTACGGCCCTAAGTTCCAGCTCGGCAGCGTGAGCGCAGTGTCGATCAGCCGCATCCCCGGTTCGAACGGCATGTGGGCCGTTGGCAGGGGTGGCGAAGTCGAAGACGAACGGGACAAGGCCTTCATCCTCCGGTACGGCTGACGCCACTCGACGCCGATGCGGACCGGTCCCGCCGGGGACGGGGTCGAGGCCCCGTCCCCGGCGAGCCTGGTCAGCCGGCGTGCGGTGGAGACGGTCGACGTAACCGTTGCGGCTATTGCGCCCGGCGCGACCGCACGGCCATCATCGCGACGCACGCGAGGGAGATCACCAGCGAGGCCACGGACAGCCCGACCGCCCACGAAACCCCCGCACCCGATTCGGTCTCAGGCACGCTGGCCGCGGCCAGAACCGCATGGTCGGTGCCCGTCGACGGGGACGATGCCGTGTCCCCCTTGGGCACGAGCTTGAGCACCGGCGCAGGCCGCTCCGGCGCGTCGGCACCGGGGGCGGGGTCCTGGATCCAGCGCACCACCTCGCCGTTGCTGTAGTGCTGGAGTGTCTTGAACACCAGCTGGTCGGTCGCGGGCAGCGGTCCGGCGCTCACGGAGAACTCGTCGTACTCACCCGGATTGATCGCTGAGTTCGAATCCACCGCGGTCCAAGTGATCTTGTCAACGACTTCGCTGATCTGCGCGCCGTGCGACTCGATCGGCGTGGCCAGCTTGGTCTTCGTGATCTCGTACGACCAGCCGGGGTGTGGCTTCACCGAGACCGAGGCCAGCGGGTGGTCGGTCGGGAGCTGAACCTCGATCTTGGTGGTACTCGCGTTGTCGCGCTCGTTGGGGACGCGGAACGACACGGCGGCGTAGCCGCCCTGGGTGGCCGTGTCCGGGGTCACCTTCACGTGCGCGAACGCCACCGCCGGCATGACGCCGATCAGGAAGGCCGCCATTCCTGCGGTTACAAGGCCACGTATGGCACGGCGCATCATATTCACTCTCCAGGTTGTCTCGGGTGATCGGGAATCGTTGTTTCAGGTGGTCGAAAATCGCGAGGCTGCTTTGGCCCGCGTACGGCGGCTCCGGTTCAGCCCCGCAGGTCTTGGTCAGCCCAGCCGCCGCAGCACTTTCTCCATGGCACCCCTGACCTTGTCCGCCGAGTCGGCGCGGTCTCCGACGATCTTCTTCTGGGTGAGATCGAGATAGAGGATGACGTTCGCCCGATGGAGCACCACGATGGCGATGTCCTCGTAGTAGACGTCGTCCTGCCCCGAGGGGTATGTGTGGGCGAGCTGCTGCACGTACCCCTTCCACCCGAACACCTCGAGCGGACGGCTGGTCACGCTGTAGGTGCCGAGGATGACCGGCGGCCCCCCTCTGACCTCATACGATCCGGGGCATTCGGCCAGCCCGGAGTTGACCTCGCCCATCGCGTTATCGGCGATGGCGTTCGAGCCGAAGACAAGGGCGTTCTGGGTCACGTATGGGACGCGGGAGTCGGTCGCCCGGGCGGGCTCCACGGCGAACTGCCCCACGGGCTGGCCGCCGACGGGCTGAACCACGTTGGACGGCGCCTTGGGTGCGTCGGAGCGCTGGACGTACGGGCAGGTCTGTATGGCGCTCGGCGGCACGTAGTTGTTGTGCGAGTGGAAGTCCCGGTCGTACCAGTAGTCACGCGCGCCTTCGCCGGCGTCCTTGGCCGTGTAGTACGCGGCCTTGACGTCGCCGGCCGTGTAGGCCGGCTTGGTCGCCGTGGCGTCCGCGGAGCTGGCACAGCCGGTGACGGCGGCGCAGATGGCGGCCAGGGCGAGGGCCGAAGCGGCACGGGGGCGCAAGGTCACGGATGACTCACTTCGTCGGGGGAGGCTGCGATCGAGCACGGGCCATCAGGTGTCGTTGTCCGGACGCAGCGTGTTGGCGAGGGTGAAGGCACCGCTTTTGACGGTCAGCACGAGATGGTTGTCGTACTTGACCGTGTGGTCGGGGGCGAACCGAAGCTCACCCATGAACGTGGTGAAGGTGTCCTCGAGCTTGGTCAGCTGTCCGCTGTTCAGCGCGGGGTCCACCTTTCCCGTCTGCGTCACGGCCTGGCCCAAGGCGCGCAGCGCGTCGTAGGCCTGCAGCGCGTCCCGTCCCGGCGCGTGGCCGAAGGCCTTGGTGAAACGCTTGGTCCACGCCGCGGCGGCGGGGAGGTTCTGCGGGCTGGCCGTTGTGATCACGTACGCGCCCTCGGCGCCGTCCCTGCCGGCGGCGGACAGGAAATCGGAGCTCTCCGACTGCGCGGAGGCGATGTAGGTGCCCTTGTACCCGGCCTTCCGGAGCGCTGCGGCCAGCTGGCCGGATCCCCGGGCCGAGCCGGCCCAGTACACGACATCGGGGTCGGCGGCCAGCGCGGTGGCGGCGGCCGCGGCCATGTCCTGCCGCCCGGCCGGCAGGGTCTGCTTGCTGACCACCTTGGGGACGGGTGAGGCCACCGAGATCACCTGTTTGACCAGGTATGCGGACTGCGAGGTGTCATCAGCGATCACTGCGAGCCGCTGGGCGGCGTTGTAGGCCATCCAGTGCACCGTCGCGAGCGCTTCCTGGTACGGCGTGCCGTTGGTGAGATAGGCCGTGGGGGTGTCCTCCGCGCTGACCAGCGTGGGCGAGTTGGCGGAGGTGATGAGGAACGGCAGCCCGTTGCCGCCGAGGACCCGCGCGGCAGCCCCGGCGGCGTCGTCACAGACGCCTCCGAGCGCACCGGCGACGCTCTCGGTGAGGTGGAGCCGCTTCGCGGCCTCCTTGCCGCCGTCGTCGAGGCACTCGTCGTCGACGGTGACCAGGGAGACGTGCAGCCCGATGACCCCGCCGCGGACGTTGAGGTCGTTGGCCGCCATCTGCGCCCCGTCGACCAGATCCTGCCCGCGCGCCCCGTCCGGCCCGGACAGCGGGGCGATCACACCGAAGGAGATGTTCCCCCTGAGTGCGGCCGGCGCGGCGCCGCCCGAACTGCACCCGCCCGCGGCAGGGAGCGTGAGGACGGTGAGGGCTAACGGTACGAGCCAGCGGGTGCGGCGGGTCCGGCCACGGCCGTCAAAGGTCGTCGGAGGCTGCATACGATGCTTCTCTCGGCTCCAGTACGTGATGAAAGGGGTGGTCGAGGCAGGCGGCCTCGGGGCCGGGCGACGGGGAGAGACCCCCGGCCTCCGCTCGCGCGCTGGCGCTCTCGGAGACCGGGGGCCCGCCCCGGAGGTGTCCGCTGGTGCCTACTTCTCGCAGGAGTTCCAGCAGACCTTCTTCTCCTTCTTGCCGGGGATGTTGCCGGTGTACTTCAGGATGTCGACGCCGCGGCCGTAGTCGGGGACGTAGACGTACCCGTTGTGCCAGTAGGCCGAGGAGACGTTGCTCCCGATGATCGCCGGGCCGTCGGGGCCGGCGGCGCGGTCGGGCACCCGGAACCAGCCGACCTGCTGCGGGTTCCTCGGGTCGGAGATGTCCAGGAACCGGACGCCCTGCTCGTAGTAGCCGCCGACGACGATGTTGCCGTCCACCGTGAACCAGTGCGCGGAGCAGTCGCCGGTCTTACCCGTCGGGTCGACGTAGTGGCCGGGCTTGTCCCCGGGGTTGTACGTGGCGAGCCTCGTCATCTTGACCGGGTTCTCCGGCGTGGAGGTGAGCCCGTCGGCGTCGTGCGTCCCCTCCAGCGACGCCAGGATGAACACCCCGGCCTTCGAGCAGTTCTGGTTGTTGTTCTCGTTGGTGATGAGCATCACGTCGCCCTTGGGACGGTCCCCCAGGGCGTTCGGGAAGCGGTAGGCGTTGTGCAGGAAGGCGCCCTCCGAGCCGCTGACGCTGCCTCCCGCGTACGGGATCGGGTCATAGGCCGTCGCGTAGCGCTTGGTCTGCGTGGCCGGGTCGAAGTGCTTGCCATCCGTCCAGTAGCCGCGGACGCCGCCGCTGCCCGACACCCAGACGACGCCATCGAAGTCGACGTCGACGCTGTGCGTGGAGCCGCTCGTCACACCGGTGCGCCGGACGTCGGAGACGACGGCCTGGCTGTAGGTGAACGGGTGGTTGACGTCACGCACGTCGGTCACGTGGACAGGGGAGCTCACGCCGCGCACACCCGACCCCACCGACCAGATGAAACGGCAGTCGTTGATGCACGTCGCGGTGTGGCCGAGCGGGACCCGGTGGAAGCCCAGCAGCACCGGGTGCCACGGGTCCTTGATGTCGATGATGAACAGGCCCTTCGTGCCCGAGTCGCGGGTCAAGAAGACGAGCTTGCGCCTGCTGTCGACCGTGAGGTTCTCGCCCTCCCAGAACTGGGTCATCGTCTCGCCCGGCTGCCTCAGCTGGTCGACGGTGACCGCGGAGATGTACGCCGGGTGCTCGGGGTCCTTCAGCGACCAGACGGCCAGGCCGCCGGTGCCGTTGGCGACCATGACGTCGTAGCCGAGCTTCTCGTAGCGCACGAAGTTCAGCGACGAGAACGCGGGGCACTTCGTCGGCTTGAGAGCGGGACAGCTCGAGTTGCCGGACAGCACCCCGCGCACGTGGCCGACGACCTCGACGTTGTCGCTGTGCGTCGCGTTGTCGGGGAACACCCCGGTGTCCGGGAGGATCTCCGTCCCCGCGGTGCCGGTGCCGGCGGTGACGCGGGCCAGCGACGCGGCCTCACGCTCGGCGTTGGTCGCCGCCTCCGCCGCGACCGCTGCCGCCGCCGCTGCGGCGGCGGTCTTCTCGTTGTACTCCAGCTGTGCCTTCGCCGCCTTGGCGGATGCTTCCGCGGCCTTGTCGGCGGCTTCCGCCGCCTTCTTCTGGTCGGCGGCGTTGCCCGACTCCTCAGCCTTGGCTGCGGCGTCGGCCGCCTTCTGCGCCTCCGCCTCCGCATTGGCCTTGGCCTCGTCCAGACGGGCGGCTGCCTTGGCGGCGTCCTTCGCGGCCGAGTCCGCCCGGTTCTGCGCGCTGGTCGCCTCGCCATGGGCGGACCCGACCGTGCCGGGGCCGACCGGACCGGACGGCTCCGCGTATGCCGGGCCGAGGCTCGCCATCTGCAGCACGGCCGCCGTGACGACGGCCGTGCCCGTCAGGAGGGCTCTGCCCCTCAAGGCTCCTCCAACAGGTAAGAACTTCACCGTTTCTCCAACCTCCAATATGTGATCTTCGTGGACGCGGCGCTAGCCCAGGCGGGCCAGCGTCGTCTTCATCAACGCCTTGACCTTCTCGTCGGAGTCGGCGCGCTGGCCCACCGCCTTGATCTGCGCATAGCCGACGTAGATGATGGCGTTCGCCTTGTGCACCACGACGGTGATCAGATCGTCGTAGGTCTCCGGGTTCACCTCCGGGGGCGAGGTGTGCACGAGATGCTGGGCGAACCCCTTCCATCCGTCCATCTCGATCGGCCGGCTGCCAACCTTGTAAGCGCCCACGACGGACGGCGGTCCGCCGAGCACGCCGAACGCCTCCGGACACTTGGCGGACTCGGCCACGACGGTGTTCATCGTGTCGTCGGCGAGCGCGGAGCTCTGGAAGACCACCGCGCCCTGTGTCACGACCGGAAGCGACGACGTCCCCACGAGCTGCGGAGCGACGATGAACCGCCCGGTCGGATTCCCACCCACCGGCTCGACCGCCGGCTCCACATCGACCTTGACATCATCGGAGCGCTGGACGTATGGACAGGTCGGGATGCTGTTCGGGGGCGTGTTGACGACGTGCGAGGAGTGGCCGTTGTCCTTGATCTCGATCGCGCCTTCGCCCAGGTCGCTGGGGCTGACGAGGCCGAACCGGATGGAGTCCACGGTGTAGGGCGGCTTGGTCAACGGCTCCGCAGCCTCGCTGGAGCAGCCCGCCAGGACGCCGAGGGCCAGCACGCCGGCGGCGGCCGTGGTCACTGGGCGCCGGGGCGCCTTCCGGTCAGGGCCTCGCATGTGTGTCATCAGCCTTTCAGCGTGCCGTGAACGGGATACGCACGGGTGTCTCGTCGAAGTCGGAGATTCGGATGTCCAGCCGCAGCACCCACGCCCCCGGGAAAGGGATGGACATCGAGTTCGCCACGTAGTGGCCGGGTTCGGCCGCGGAGATCTTGACGGGCAGCGCCGGGATCTCGCGGTCCCCCGACTCGAGCTCACCGGAGATCTCTGGCAACGCGACCAGCGAACCGTCCCGCCCTGTGATGTAGATGTCGGCCATGTTGCTTCCCGACCTCGCCGGCTCGATCTTCACCTCGACCGAGCCGCCCGGCAGCCCGGTGGCCGTGCCGGCCCCGTCCGCGGCGGCGGGAATGGAGACCGTGCTGTGCACCGGCGGCGCGTAGCTGGTGCGGGCCGGGGCGGTGTCGACCAGGACGGCCGTGATCGACACGACGGCGACCCCGAGCACGACCTCACCCACGACCGAGCGGCGCAGCCGACGCACCGCGATGGAAGGGGCGGCGTCGAGGCCGAGGGCTCCGCGGCTGCGCCGCCGCACGAACCGCCGCGCTCCGGCGGCAAGACCCACCACGGCGAGGACGGCGACGAGCTTGCCGAGAAGCAGCCGCCCGAAGTCGGTCCCGCCGAGCGCACCCCACGTCCCCACCTGCCGCCAGGCCAGATATACGCCGGTCGCCGCGATCACCGCGAAGCAGATCTCCGCGAGCCGGGAGAACCTCGGGAGCGCGGGCTCCAGAGAGATCGCGCGGGTGGGCTCCTGTCTCCCCGCCGGGATGAGCACGCAGGCCGCGAGCGGGATCAGACCGCCCAGCCACAGGGCCATGGCAAGAAGGTGCAGGCTGGTCGCCGGCACGGCCAGCCAGGTCTGCACGCCGGTCTGCGCGTGATCCGCCAGCGTCCAGGTCAACGTCAAGGCGACGGCGCCGGCCGCGGCGACCGCGGGCAGGACGATCCGGCGGGTGACACCGGCCGCTCCGACGCCGGCCGTCCCGGCACCGGCAGGGGGCGGGGAGTGCCGTACGGCGATCCCGAAGGCCACGCCGAGGGCGAGCACGATCCCCAGCCGCACCAGCAGCGCGTGGCCCAACCGCGTGGACAGCGTCGCGCTGAGCAGGTCAGGGTCGAACACCCCGGTCAGCGACGTGCCGGCGGCGTACGGCCCCTGTACGAGCAGGACCACCACGGTGCCGGTGGTCAGCGCGGCGAAGCCGGACCAGACGATACGCCGGCCGCGGCGGTCGTCGCGGCCGGCGGGCCAGAGCACGGCTACGAACAGCGCGCCGCCCAGGGCGAGGGCCATACCGAGAAAGGCCAGGGCGCGGCCGACCGCATCGACGACGGGGACGGCACGGCTGACGTCCTGCTCCACCGGGGCGGCCAGCGCGCTCGGGTGGCCGATGCTGAAGCTGAACGCACCCGACACCACGTGCGAGTCAGCGGACGTGACCCGCCAGGCCAGGACGTAGGTTCCCTCGGCCAGATCCGTGGGCAGGCTCACCCGCGCCGTGTTGGCCTTCCCGTCCACGTGACCCGGGACACCGATCGCCAGCTTCTTCGCGGTCATGTCGAGCAGCTGAATCGACCGCTGGCTGAAGCTCACCGCCTCGTTGAAGCGGAGCCGGACCTCGGCCGGGGGCGAGTCCAGCACCTCGCCGTCGACCGGCGAGCTCTCCAGCAGGTAGGCGTGCGCGTACGCCGGACGCGTGGCCTCGACGGAGACGAGGTCTGCGACCAGGCCGCCGGCCACGAGGAGCGCGATCACCGCCAGCCGCGCGATCAGCCGGGCCCGACGATGGCCTGCGGGGTGCACACCGCGCGTCATCCGAGCTGGTCCGTACGGAGCTTGCTGGCCAGGGTGAACGTGCCGCCCCGGACCTGGGCGATGACGTAGTTGTCGTAGGCCAGCGAGTGATCGGCGGCGAAGCGGAGCGTCCCGGTGAAGGTGGTGAAGTCTTCAAGCCGCGGGAGGTTGTCGACGACCTTCGAGGGAGCCGTGTCCCCTGCCTGGAGCACCGCCTGCGCCACCGCGCGGAGCGCGTCGTAGGCCTGCATCGCGTCACGGCCCGGGTCCCGCCGGTAGCGGTCCTTGAAGCGGGTAACCCAGTCCGCCGCTGCAGGGAGAAGCCGTGGGCCCGCGGTCGTGGTGAGGAAGGCGTTCTCGGCCGCCCCGCCCGCCGCCTGCAGGAACTCGGAGCTGTCCGACTGCGAGGAGGCCATGAAATAGCCGGTGTAGCCGGCCTGACGTAGTGCGCTCACGAGCCGTCCACCCGGTCCCGCCGCTCCCGTCCAATAGACGAAGTCCGCCTTGGAGCCGGCGACGGTGCCGGCGAGCTCCGCGAGCTCCGGCTCCTTCACTCCGGCGCTCCGGCTGCTCACTTCCAGGCCGTCGGCTTTGACCCGGTCGGTCACCAGGCCGGACAGCCGCCGCGAGGCCGGCGAGCCGTCACCGAGCACCGCCACCCGCTGCGGGCTCCGGTAGCCCATCCAGTGCACCGCCGCCATCGCCTCCTGGTGGACCGTGCCCTCCATCAGGAACACCGACGGCAGCCCGGCCCCGACCAGCCGGTCGGCACGGGCGGAGGAGACCAGGAACGGCGTACCGTCCGCGGCCACGGCCTTCGCCGCCGCCACCGCCGCGTCCTCGCACAGACCGCCGATCACCCCCACGACACTCTTCGCGGCAAGCCCCGTCGCCGCCTGCTCCGCGGTCGCCGACGCGCAGCCGCCGTCCTCGACGGCCAGGCTCACCTGCCGCCCCAGAACCCCGCCCCGATCGTTGATCTCAGCGGCAGCCAGCCGCGCCCCATCGACGAGGTCTTGTCCACGCTCGGCCATGTCGCCCGAGAGCGGGGCCAGCACCCCGAACGTGATCTCGCCCTGCGGCCTCGGGGCGTCCCTGCCCTCATCGGAGGCAGAGCACGCGTCAAGCAGACCGCTCACTACCAGCACGGTCGCGCCCAGCGCGACCGTGCGCATGGCACCTCGGCGTCGCACCGTCTACCTCCATGCCCGTCGCCATCGAAAGCCGGCCCGAGCGCAGCGTTCCACGCTCGGGCCGGGTGCTTTCAACTCAGACGGTTACTTGTCGCAAGAGTTCCAACAGATCTTCTTGTCCGGCTCGCCGGACAGCTTGCCATCGAACCGCAGCACGTCGACGCCTCGGTTGTAGTCCGCGACGTACACCAGCCCGTTGTGCCAGTAGACGGCCGACGCCGAACCGGCGGTCACGCCCTGCCCCGCCGGCACGCGGAAGTAGCCGACCTGGGTCGGGTTCCTCGGGTCCGACACGTCGATGAAGCGGGTGCCCTGCCCGTACCATCCCTGCGCCACGATGTTGCCGTTCACCGTGAACCAGTGCGAGGAGCAGTTACCGCTGGTGGCGGACCCCTCCTTGCCCCACGGCGACCAGTGGCTGATCAGCTCCAGCCGGAACGGCTTCTCCGGCGTGGACCGCCAGCCCTCGCCGTCGTAGCTGCCCTTCAACGAGGCGATCTTGAACTCGCCCGCCCGTGAGCAGGCCGTGATGTTCTCGTTGGCGATGTAGAGCAGCTCGCCCTTGTCGAAGTCGCCGACCTTCTCGGTGTTGTGGTAGGCGTTGTGGTCGAAGAAGTCGAAGAACTCGGTGCCCGCCGGGTTGGTCGGGACGACGGTCCCGCCCGCGTACGGCACCGGGTCGTACGCCGTCGCGACCCTCTTGCGCTTCTGCACCGGGTCGTAGTGGTTACCCTCGGTCCAGTAGCCGCGTACACCACCCTCACCGGAGACCCAGGCGACACCGTCCTTGTCGACGTCGACACTGTGCACGTAGTCCGTGACCCCGTCGAACCGGCCGAGATCGACCGCCCGGTCGAAGGTGTACGGGTGCTTGATGTCGTGGATGTCGGTCACCCGCACCGGCACGCCGTTCCAGGAGGGGTCCTGGCCTGGCGTACCCGTGTTGGCCGGACCGACCGACCACAGGTACTTGCAGTCGTTGATGCAGGTGGCCGTGTGTCCGGCCGGGACCGGGTGGAAGATGACCGTTTCCGGCTTCCACGGGTTCTTGACGTCGACGATGTAGACGCCGGACTGGCCGGTCGTGACGGTGCCGCCGAAGCCGCGCGGGTCCCGGGTGAGGAAGACCAGCTTGCGCTTCGGGTCGACGGTCATGTTCTCGCCTTCCCAGAACCTGTCCTGGGTGTCCCCCGGAAGGCGCAGCTCGGCTGCCGTGATCTTCGAGACCAGGGCCGGGTGCTCGGGGTCCTTCAGCGACCAGACGGCGAGGCCGCCGGTGCCGTTGGCGACCATGAAGTCGTAGCCGTACTTGTCATAGTGGATGAAGTTCAGCGCCGAGTAGCCGCTGACTCCTTTGACGTTGTCGAGGAACGTGACGTTGCCTGCGACAGCGGTCGTCGGGACGTTGTGGACGTCGTCGAGGATCGGACCGCCGTGGGCGGAGTTGTCCGACGGGCTCGAGTTGGGCGGCGTGTCAGCGAATGCTGAGCCGGCTCCAGACAGCTGCAGTGCCGCAGCCATTGCCAGAGCAACCGCACCCGCCACGAGGGGCTTCGTTTTCACCAGACCCTCCTTGGGGTCTATCAGTGCAGGTTGAGAACCGCGCGGTCGAAGATCGCACGTGGCACGATCTTAGAGAGCGGTACGAACGGCCGTCATGGTGCAAATGTCGAAAATGTCGCCTTACGGCTCCGTCATTTGTCGTGATCGTGCCCTGACACGCCCTTACGGCCGCGATCGTCACCAGTTGGTCGGTTTGCCGGAGCGGTAGAGCCAGACGCCGAAGGAGCCAGATGAAAGACGGGTTCCCGGCGGACGCGTACCTGCGGGTCACGCTGGACTTCCACCGCCACCCTGACATTCCTGAGGACGCTTCCCCGCTGCCTGTGGACAACGTCCGTCCCGTGTTCACCACCTCCGTGCCCGGGTCCGTCGGGTGCCGTCGCCCTCGTCCAGCAACACTCATGCGGGAAAGCAGTCGCCGGCCTGCCGAGGCTTCCGCCACGGCAGGCCGGCGATTTTTCTACGCTGCGCCCTTGACGAGGACGTCCAGCCTCTTGGCCCGGTAGTTCTCACCGTTGCCATTCGGGTCGTAGTTGTTCTCGACGTTTCCTGCCGGATCGACCGAGAACCACTTCACCGTCGCGTTCCGTGGGACCAGCAAGGTCTCACCGCCCTCACGGATGCCGCTGGCACGGTACTTCGACGACTGGAAGCTCGGCCGGCTGCCGTCCATCGTGTAGTAGACCGTCGCCGGCTTGTCGACCTCGAAACGCACCTCGACCATCCCGCTGTCACTGGTGCCGTCGACCACCAGCTCGGACTTCGGGCGCTTGTGGTCCTTGCCGTAGTCCATCGCGATCTTGAACATTTCCATGACGCCGTTGGAGTACTCCAGGGCCTCTTCGTAGGCCTCGTCCCAGGCGGGCTGGAACGAGCCGCCGACCCAGCGGCCACGCTCCGGGTCCCACAGGGACCCCCCGACCTCCCAGCCGAAGGCGTAGATGCCGTACGTGTAGTAGAGGTGCTCACGTACGTTGCCCGACGAGGAGTAGAGCACGTCCGCGGACGCGCCGACGTTGCCCGGCTGGACCACGGTGTCCCGGTGCGCCTTCACCTGCGACAGGATCTGCCCGGCCATCTGCCAGTAGTAGGCCTCGTCGCGGTACTGCGGTCGCGGCAGTGTCTCCCGGCCCGCGTCCTTGTACGCGCCCGGCTGCCAGAACAGCTGGCCCCCGTTGCTGTGGATCGTCATGTAGAACTTGATGTTCGGGTTGTTGTCGACGACCCAGACCGTGTTCCTGGTCTCCGGCTCGGACAGCTTCGCCGGGCCGGCGTAGGTGTCGCTCGTGCAGCTCGCGGAGCCGCCGGAGTAACCGTCGTGCGACGACGCGACGCCGTAGTTGCGGTTGAGGTCGACCCCCCACGAGTTGCGGTAGCCGGGGTCGGACTGGTTGGGGCCGCAGTGGTTGGTCATGTTGCGGCGCTGCATGTTGTAGTCGAAGAAGCTGTAGTGCGAGCCGTCCGGATTGTTCGACGGGACGATGAAGATGTCGGTGTTGTTGACGATCTGCTTCGTCTCCGCGTCGGTCGCGTAGTTGCGCAGCAACCGTTCCGCCGACTCGAGCGCGATGAGTGGGGGCACCCATTCCCGGGCGTGGTCCTCGGCCTGGATGAGGACGCCCGGCTTCGAGCCGTCCCGGTGCTTGCCGATGCGGATCGCACGGATCGCGAACGGGTCGCGGGAGATCCCGGCCGGCGCCTTGAGGAAGTCGGTGAGCGCGATCGGGCCGGTCGGTGCGACGATGCCCGTCCCGGCGTTACCGCGGTAGGTCGTCGCCTCAACGGGCATGCCGGTGCCGGCGTTCAACGCGTTGACCACGTCCACGGCACGGCTGGTGGGGCTGCCGTTCGAGTCGGTGGCAAGGGTGACGACGACCGCCTTCCCTTCGACGCGGACCGCGAGCCGCTCGCCGGGCCTGCCGGTCGACTCCAGCTGTACGGTCAGGTCATTGCCGCCTTCGTGTCCCCACTTCTTCGACGTGACGACCACCGACTGGGCAGCCACCGTGCCGAGCACCGCCTGCGCGTGGCGCCGGTAGCCGTTCGTCTTGTTCGGCATCTCCACGATCTCCGCGAGGTCCGGATACGCCTTCGCCAGCGCCTCGATCCGGTCGTAGAGCTCGGTGGCGTTCATGTAGTGGTCGACGAAGCCGGTCCGGTAGCCCTTGCGCGTGCTGGGGGGCGTCACGTCGTACAGCCAGTCCGACACGTTGGCGGTCGCCTCGCCGCCGAGGCTGCTCGTCACGCGCACCAGCGACGGCCTCGCGCCGACCGGGATCAGGACGTTGTGGTACATGTACACACCGGCGTCGACGAAGCGTGACATCACGGTGGTGCCGCCGGCGCCGGGTGCCGTGCCCGGTCCGGCGTCCCAGACCAGCGTCATGCCCGCACCCGGATCGCTGCCCTTCGAGGTCTTGGCCTCGACCGAGATGAAGCCCTGCCCCTTGGTCGTGAAGTAGTCGACGCGACCGATCTTGACCGTGTCGGCCGCCTCGGCGGCACCGGCTGAGTGCGGCGCGGCCGCTCCGTCTGCGCGGGTCGCCATCGTGGGGCCGGATCGCGCGGAGTCGACGACCCGAGCGCCGAGCCCCCGCACCGCCGCCAGCTCCTCGGCGGTGAGGACCGCGTCGACCTCGATGCCGTCCTCGACCCGCTCCAGGCCGCCGGCCAGGTCGTACCCCGCCTCGACGACCTCGTCGAGCGCGTCCTTGCCGGATAGGTGCAGGCGGACAAGGGAGGTCGGCTCGGGGCTCTCCAGCGGGGACCGCGCGGTGGCCACCGGCGCACCATCCGCTGGCTCGCCCGGCTCGGCGGCCATGGCCGCAGTGCCGGACAGGATCAGGCCGGCGCCGAGTAATCCGGCCAGGGCTGCCGCCAATCCACGGCGTCGACGTCTGTGCGTAGTCATCTGGACCCTTCTGTAGGTCTACGGTGAGTGAGCGCCCCCTCCCGGCACCCCGGAAGAGGGCACTCACCATGGCGGTTAGTGAAGTGCGGGTACGCCCTTACAGGCGGCCTCGAACACGGCCGAGCCCACGAGTTCCAGCCCCATCTGCAGCCGCCCGGTGGCTGCGGGTCAGGTCACAACCCCGCGCACTGGCCGGCCTTCGGGCCCTGCACCGAGTTCGACAGCCCGAGGTTGACCGGTCCGGGGGTGTTGCCGCTGCACTTCAGCGGGCCGCCCACGGTGTTCCCGGCCACGAGGGGCGGGTCGTCCCCGGTGTGGTTGCCCGCCAGGTCGACCGGCCCGGCGATCTTGGAGTCGGCGATGGCCACCGCGCCGCTGGTGTCCGAGATCCGTACCGGCCCGTTCACCGTGGTGTCGGACAGCACGACCGCAGCGGCGCCGGTGGCGGTCACCGGCCCACTGATCGTCGCGCCGGTCGCGATCATTGCGGCGCCCGGCTTGACCGTGACCGGGCCTGACACCGTCGCGCCATCGAGGCAGGTGACACCGGAGGAGACGACCAAGGGACCGGTGTGGGGGCCCGACATGGTCGGGTAGACCCGCTCGGCTCTGACCAGCCCCTCAACGGCCTGGGAGTCGAGGAGCAGAGGGATCAGCCCCCGCTCGGGTTGGGCCATGGGGACGATGTACTCCTTGCCGACCTTCGCGACCTTCCAGCCGTGTGCCGCGATGCGCTGCGCCGCCGTGGTGCGCTTGCCGGCGGGACCGTCGGTGCGCGGCCCGTTGTACTGCTCCTCGGTCAGCTTGTAGGCGCACGGCACCTGCTCGAGGATCTGGGAGTCCTTGGGGGCGTCAAGGGGGGGCGGGCTCTCTCCCGGATGCGGCGCGGAGAACGCCGGGATGGGGCGCGACCCCCGGAAGACGATCCGGCCGGTGTTCGAGACCTGGAAGCTGATCGCCTCCGCCCGCGCCTTCTTGATCGCCCCCAGGTTGGCCGGGTGGTAGTCGAGGAACTGGTTGAAGGTCCACATGGCCGAGTACGTCTTGCGCCGGCGGTTGTTCGCCGCGTTGCCCTCGTCCGGGCGGGTCGCCCCACCCGAGCTACGCAGCTCGAGCAGCGAGTTGACCACGTTCTTCAGACCCAGGGTGTTGCGCAGGATCGTCTCCTCGCTCAGCCCCACGTTCCCGCCGTTCGCGCATCCATAAGGACACGGCCACCAGCCGTCCTTCGCGCCCTGCTCGTACATGTGGCCCACGATCATGTTCTGGGACTCGTCGAAGATCGGCTGAGCCACGTTCTGGTGGCGCGGTGGCAGCATCGGCAGGTCACCAGCGCTGGAGTTGCCGAACTCGTGCCCGTCGTAGCCCGCCACGGGCTGGTAGTCGCGCAGCATCTTCACGAACGCGAACGTCTCGGGCTCGCGGATCAGCGAGTAGTCGCGGTTCAGATCCTGACCCGTGAAGTTGCCGCGGGTGTTGTTCGCCCGGCCGTCAGCGTTGATGGTGGGGACGATGAGCACCGTCGTGTGCGACAGCAGGTCGATGGTCCTGGCGTCGTTGCTGAACGCGAGCTTGCGGGCCATGATCAGGCAGCCCTCGCGGTCGCTCGACTCGTTGCCGTGCACGTTGCAGTTGATCAGCAGCGGCGATGTGGCCGCGACCCCCTGTGGGGTGGCCGGTGGGGCCGGATAGCCGATGATGAACATGTTGATCGGCCGGTCCTGCACGGTCCGCCCGATCTCCGCCACCCGTACCCGATCGCTCAACTGATCGATCGCCGCGGTGTAGGCGTACTCGTTCACGTCGCTGGTGAACTGCGCGGCCTGCGTGGTCTCCCACTGCGTACGCAGGTTCTCGCCCGGCACATTCGGGTCGCCCCACGGCGGCGACGTCGTGTCGGACAACGGCTCCGAATAGGGCTGCCCGGTGGTCCCGAACCGAGCCCGCACCCGCCACTGGAAGCGGGCGCCGGGATTGAACCCCGCGTCGGCGAAGGTCGGCGACTCATTGTGCACCTGGCGGTTCGGCAACCAGACGCCGGTGATCACCGACGCGCCCGTGGCGACGTTCTGGTCGTTCACGGGCGTGCGCTCGATCTGGTAGTCCGTGGCGCCGTCGACCGGGATCCACGCCAGGGTGGCGTATCCCTCCCCCTGCACCACCGTGAGCCCCTGGACCTGATTCGGGTCCTGCGCCACCTCCTGGGCGCTCGAGACCGACGGCAGCCCGATCACCATCAAGAGCGCGGACAGCCCCGCGATGGTTAACAGCCTTGCCCGACCGCGGGCTCGGGACCCGACCGGGCCCCTCTCCTCCCGGTGCGCGGGGGGTCGGCCACCCCACGTCCTTCTGAGGCCGACCCTCGCAAGGATCGTCCACCTCGCTCCGTGCGGCATGCATCTTCCCTTCTCTTGTTCCGTGCCGAGTTGGTTCTGTGCCGGGTTTTCGGTAAGGACCGGACGCCGTCTCACTGCGGGCGCGGCAAGCAGCGGCACAGAGGCGAGGATGAGGAGACGGGCAGCGCGCGGGGCGCGGCTGCGCGAGGAGGCTCTTGCCTGGATCGGGTCCGTCGGAATCCAGGGATGCGTGACACTTTCATGATCGTGCACTGACCTCGTAGTACGTCGTCGTCTGAATCCCCAAGAGCCTGAGCGCGCGCCAGCCGATCGTCACGGTTGGTTAAAATGAGACGTAATCAGCGGATTTGACACCAGTCAAGAACTGTTGAGGAACCCCTGAGGTTCCTCTGCGGTAACCTCCGCACCCCGGCGGCCCGGGGGCGGCGCCAACGGCTGGGGGACGGCGGCGGAGCGCCCGCCGGCGGGTCCGCTGGTATCGTCGCGGGATGCTCCTCCCCGAGCTGACCCGCCGTGGTCTGGGGCTCTTACTGACCGCCGCCCTCACCGCGTGCTCGGCCTCCAGCGATGGCCGCACGATGGCTCACGTACGCGTCGCGACGGGTGGCACGAAGGGTGTCTACTACTCCTACGGCCAGGAGCTGGCCAAAGTGCTCAATGGCCGGCTCGAAGGGGTCGACGCGTCGGTCGACCCCACCGCCGGCTCCGTGGAGAACCTGCAGCGCATCGCCGACAGCCGGAGCACACTCGCCTTCGTCGCCGCCGACGCTGCCGCCGACGCGGTGGAGGGCCGCGGCCCCTTCTCGGAACCCCTTCCGATCAGGGCGGTCGCCCGCGTTTACGACGACTTCGTCCATCTGGTCGTAAGCTCTGCCAGCTCCGCGCGCGACATCACAGGCCTGCGCGGTCTGCGCGTGTCCGTGGGGTCCCCGTCATCCGGTACCGAGCTGATCGCGAACCGGATGCTGTCCATCGCCGGGCTCGACTGGAAAAAAGACATCCGGCGGGTCCGGCTCGGCATCAACGAGTCGGCCAACGCGCTCCGCAACGGCGACATCGACGCCTTCTTCTGGTCCGGTGGCCTGCCGACCAGCGGAGTGACGGAGCTGTCCCAGAGCGTGCCGGTCCGGCTGCTGCCGCTCGGTGAGCTGGTCGACGAGATGCGGGAGCGGTACGGCCCGTCGTACCGCCGCGCGACCATACCCATCGGGACGTACAGCACCGCGGCCGAGGTCACCACCATCGCGGTACCGAACTACCTGGTGACGAACGCCTCGACGGACAGCGGGCTCATCCGTCGCCTGACCTGGGTGCTGTTCGCCCGGCGTGACGAGATGGCCCGCGCGGTGCCCGCGGTGGCGCTGCTCGATCGGCGCGCCGCCATCGCCACCGTGCCGGTGCCGCTGCATGACGGGGCGCTCCGCTACTACCGCGATGTCAAGCGGTGACCGCCGGGACGAGTACGGCCACGACGAGGCCCCGCTCCGCGCCCGGCCGCACCTCGAGCCGTCCGCCCGATGGGGTCAACAGCGTCTTCGCGATGGACAGGCCGAGCCCTGTCCCCTCGATGTTCTGGTGCCGGGGGCTGCGCCAGAAGCGGTCGCCGACCCGCGCGATCTCCTCCGGAGACAGCCCCGTCCCTTCGTCCCTCACCCGGACCTCGACCCCATCCTCGGCCTGAGCCACCTCGACGCGGACCCGGCTGCCCGGTGGGCTGAACTTGAGCGCGTTGTCGAGCACGGTGTCCAACGCGCCGCTCACCGCCGCCCGGTCCGCGATCGCACACACGGGCTCCGATGCATCCACTTCGAGGTCGATTCCGCGTCGGTCGGCGACGACCCGCCACACCGCCAGCCGCTCGCCGACGAGGGCCGCGAAGTCGAGCCGGTCGGGCGCGTGGGCGCAGTGCTCGGCCCGTGCCAGCACGAGCAGCTGGTCGAGGATGTGTGTCAGCCGGCGGCCCTCCGCCCGGGCCAGGTCAAGATCATGGCTCCACTCCTCGCCAAGGCCGGCGCCCAGATACTCGAAGCGCAGGAGTAAGGCGCTGAGCGGGTTGCGCAGCTCGTGGGAAGCGTCCGCGACGAACGCGCGCTGCTCGTCGAGCAGGGTCTCGACGTGGTCGGCCATCTCGTTGAACGTCGTGACGAGGCTGCGCAGCTCCGGAGGGCCGCTCGCGCCGGACACCCGTGCGCCCAGCCCTCCGGTCGCGATGACGTGCGCCACCCGGCCCAGGGTGTGCACCGGCTTGAGCACCCACCGGGTGAACCGGAGGGCCAGCAGAACGCAGACGGCCAGCACGACAAGCTCGCCGATCGCGAGCAGCGCCCACCAGCGCAGGACCCGGCCGGCGAGGGCGTCGGTCGGCGAGACGGTCATCACCACCCCCACGACGTCGCCGCCTTGGAGCACCGGCTCCGCGACGACGATCGGCCTGCGGTCCCACGGCCAACGGAGATGCGGGTTCTCGCTGCGCCGCCCGCTCAGCGCCGCACGCACCGCGGACCGGCCTGATCCGTCAAACGCCGGCATCAGGGCCCGCGATGCCACCCGGACCTCGCCGCCCCTGTCGAGCACTGCGCCGGCGATGCCGTACACCTGGTCGTACCTCGCGAGCTCGTCGCCGAGCGTACGCAGATCGGTGGCCGTCATCCCCTGCTGTGCGATCGCGGCGAACCGTGTCGTGTCGCCCAGCCGGTCGACGTACATCGCCTGCTGCTGGCCCTCAGCGATGCTCCGTGCGAGCAGCATGCCCAGTACGAGGACAATGCTGCCCATGAGCCCTACGAGCAGAACGAGAAGCCGGGTGCGCACGCAGGGGCCTTAGATTACGGACATCGCCAGCCGGTAACCCACACCGCGTACGGTCTCGATGACAGCCGGGACGCCGAGCTTCGCCCGCAGCGAGGCCACGTGTACCTCCAGCGTGCGGCCCGCCCCCTCCCAGCTTGTCTGCCACACCTCGGCGAGGATCCTCTCCCGGCGCACGACCACGCCGGGCGCGGACGCCAGCAGGTCCAGCACGTCGAACTCCTTGCGGGTGAGGGAGACCGGCGCGTTATGTACGGTGACCTGCCGGCTGCCGCGGTCGATGCGTACGCCCTGAACCATGACGACCTGAGTCCGGCCCCGGCCGGGCTGCCCGTCGGTGCCGACACCACGGGTCCGGCGAGTGACCGCGTGGATGCGTGCCATCAGCTCCCGAAGGTCGTACGGCTTCACCATGTAGTCGTCAGCGCCGATGCTCAGCCCGTGGACACGGGCGTTCAGCTCCGTACGCGCGGTCACGACGATGATCGGGACGTCGTACGCCCGGCGCATCCGGCCGCACACCTCCAAGCCGTCCCGATCAGGGAGGCCGAGGTCGAGCAGCACGAGGTCGATCGGCTGCCGTTCGAGGGCCTCGAGGCCGGCCCGCCCCGTCGCCGCTCGTACGACGCCGAAGCCGTGCATGCGCAAGACCGAGGACAACGCGGCGGCTACACCATCGTCGTCCTCCACTACGAGCAAGCGCACCGGCTCTCTCCTCGCCTGCCATCGAGCCGTCGCAGGGCTTGACGTCGAATGTCGAAATTTCGCTTAATTTTGCTGAATGCGGCCGACTGGCGTCAATAGGACAGCGTGGCCGATATGTCTAACTTATCCCTAATCACGGTAAATGTGGATGTTGGCGGTTAAAAAGCAAGCCGAGAAGATAATGTCGGAAAAGTCGGAATTCTCGTGCTCTTAGGGTCTGCTCGGTAGTCAGTTCGTCGTCCCCGCTCCGGATTCTCCGTACGCGGCAGAAACGCCAAGGCGGCTTCCGTGAACGCCTCGGGCTCGGCCAGGCCGCGGTGTGGGACGAGCACGGCGTAGATGAAGGAAGATCGCGCGCAGTGGTCCGGCATCTGTCGAACGGACCCGCACGGGCTATAGGATCCCCCTCCGAAGACTGACGAAGGGTGCGTCGACATCTACTGCTATCACTCATCCGGCTTGCCAACCGCTGAGGATGGTGTTCGGTGAGCGGCGGGGTGGCCCTGCAGGCGTTCCTGAGCGGGTTGGCTCTGGGTGCGGCCTACGGCTTGATCGCGATGGGGTTCAGCCTCGTCTACCGGCTCACCAGAGTGATCGCTTTCGCGCACGGTGATCTCGTGATCGGTGGCGTGTTCATCGGTGTACTGGTGGTGCTCGGGTCCACGCCGGTGGCGGCAGCCCTGGACGTGACGCACTCTGTCGGGCTGGCGGTGCTGGTCATCGCTGCCGGAGCCGCACTGTCAGCGGGTGTCTACCTCATCGCCGTAAGGCCCTTCCTACCAGGAGTCGGGCGCCAGTCCACCCGCGGGGACGTCCTGGGCTGGGTGGCGGGTGGCCTGGCCGCTGGGCTGCTGATCCGGGAGGTTCTCGGGCTGGTGCTCACTCAGAACGCCTACGCGGTGCCGGATCCGTTGCGGCTGGGTCGGTTGACGCCTTCAGGGGTGCTGCAACTACCCGGAGGAGGGACGGTGGCGGTCCGTGCTCTCGGTGTCATAGGGATCGGGCTGGCTGTGGGGATCCTGGTCGAGCGGCTGCTCGTGCTCACCCGGACCGGCACGGCGATGAAGGCGGTCAGTGAGGATCCCACTGCTGCCGCGCTGCTCGGACTTCCGGTGCAACGGCTGGTGCTCATCGCTTTCGTGGTGGCCGGCGCATTGGCAGGTCTGGCGGGGCTTCTGATCTCGCCGGACCGTTCGCTTGGTGTTGACGATGGCGTCATCCTCGGCCTCAAGGCGATAGCGGCTGCGCTGTTGGGCGGCCTGGGATCGGTGCGTGGCGCGCTGGCCGGAGGGCTGGCGCTTGGTGTGATCGAGTCGTTCATTGTCACGTCGAGCGTTCTTGGCCCGCACTACGCCGATGTGGTGCCGCTGGCGATCCTGCTGATCGTGCTGGCCCTGGGGCGGCAGGGCCTGCGACTGCGGCTGCGTGAGGACCCGGAATGATCGTCGACCTGGCACACCATCTGTATCTGTTGGTCGCGGTGCTCGGGCTGGCTCTGTCCGTCTCGTACGGAGGGCAACCCGTCCTGTGCCAGGGCGCGTTCCTGGCCGTGGGCAGCTTCGGTGTCGTGCATCTGGAACGCGCCGGATTGCCGCTCGTCGCGGCCGCGTCCGCCAGCGCCGTATTTGCAGCGTTCGCCGGCTACCTGGTCGGCCTGCTCACGGCTCATCTGCGCGGCGCGGCGGTTGCGCTGTCGACGTGGGCATTTGCCTGGCTCGCGTACGCAATGCTCCATGCGTTTCCCGCCGTGTCCGGTGGGAGCCAAGGGCTGATCCGTCCGTCGCCGGCCCGCCTGCACTCACAGATCTTCGGGGTGACCATCACTCTTACACCGCTGGCGCACGTCGCCGTGGCGGGGTCGGTGTGTCTGCTCTTGCTGGCCGCCATCGCCCGATTGAACCGCGGGCCGGCCGGACTGGACTGGGCAGCCCTCCGTGAAGCTCCTGCGCTGGCCACATCCCTCGGAGTACCGGTGCTTCACCGCAGGGCGGCCCTCTTCGCCACGACCGCGGCCATCGCAGCAGTGTCCGGCGCGGGCATCACCGTACTGCTCGGGGTCGCCGCCCCGTCCGACGTCTCGCCACTGCTGTCCCTCCAGTTGTTCGTGGCGGTGCTGATCGGGGGTACGGCACGGCTGTGGGGGCCGGTGCTCGGCCTGCTCGTGATCGCCGTGATTCCACCGCTGGCTGACACGCTTGCCGGCACGGTTGGTCTTCCGTCTGAACGATCCGGTGGCGTGCTCACCGCCTTGGCGCTGGTCACAGTCCCCTTCCTCCGCGGGCCGATCGAACGGCTGGCCGGCCGGTGGCCCGAGCGCGCGGAGCGCCCGCGTGGGCCAGTGGAACTTTCCGGGGAACTCGCCACCCGCACCGCTTCCCGAGAAGGGGTGATGTTGGCTGCCCAGGGGTTGGATGTCCGTATTGGGGAGACGCACATCCTCACGGAGGTCGATCTGGAGGTACGAGCCGGAGAGGTCCACGCGCTCATCGGGCCTAACGGCAGCGGCAAGACGACGGCCTTACGTGCCCTCGCCGGCGCCCTGCAGCCCACGGGCGGCCGGATTCTGATGGAGCAGACCGACGTCACCGGGGCCGGCCAGCTCGAGATGGTCAGGAGAGGAGTGACCCGCACGTTCCAGCGCACGGTCGGTCTGGAGCGGCTCTGTCCTTACCGTCAGGTGCTGCTGGGAGTGCGCGGAGGAACACCGGTGCCGTTCGCCGCCATCCGACACCTTCTCGGAAGTACGTCGGCACGGGACCACGCAGCCGCCGCTGACCGCGAGGCGTGGAGGGCGCTGCATCTGACGGAACTCGCCGAGCGCGCGTTCGACCGCCCAAGGGAGCTCGGCGCCGGCGAACAACGCCTCCTGCAGGTGGCCCGGGCCGTGGCGACCGGGGCGCGCGTGCTGCTGCTCGACGAACCAGCCGTCGGCATGACCGGGCCGGAACGAGCCACGTTGGCCCGTGTCCTGCGTCGCCTCGCGGAAGGCGGCGCGGCCATTCTGCTGGTCGAACATGACCTGGCGCTGGTGTACGGCGTCGCCGACAGGATCACCGTCCTGGATCGCGGCCGGGTGCTGGCGGGCGGAACCCCCGAGTCGATGGCCGCCGATCCTGCGGTACGTCGGGTCTACCTCGGCGATGTCGATCTATCGTCCGCGCACGGCTGACGTACTGAGAGGAGACTGCGTGGCGCTACTCGAGGTCCGCGGACTATGCGTCTGCTACGGCGCTGTCCAGGTGCTGGACGGCGTGTCCTTTCACGTCGAGCGCGGCGAGATCGTCGCGTTGCTCGGCGGCAACGGCGCGGGCAAGACGACCATCGCCCGTTCGGTGTCGGGCCTGCATCGGGCGAGCTCGGGCGAGGTGCTGTTCGACGGCCGGGACATCACCCGGTGCGGTCCGCGGCGGATCGTCCAGTGGGGACTGAGTCACGTACCCGACGGTAGACGCGTCTTCCCCAGTCTCACGGTCGAGGAGAACCTAGACCTCGGTGCCTATCTCGACGGCCGCCGAAAGAACATCGTCGCCGAGCGCCGGGAGGGCGTCTACCGCACCTTTCCGCGACTGGCGGAGCGGCGTACGCAGCGCGCCGGCAGCCTGTCCGGCGGAGAGCAGCAGATGCTCGTCATCGGCCGTGGCCTCATGTCGGAACCCTCGCTGCTGATCCTCGACGAACCGTCGGCTGGTCTGGCTCCTACGTCGATCGCCGCGCTTAGCGAGGGCATCGCTGCCATTCGAGCAGGGGGCACGGCTGTTGTGCTCATCGAGCAACACCTTCAGTTGGCTTTGGGGCTCGCCGATCGGCTCGTCGTGCTGCAGGAAGGGCACGTGATCCTCAGTGGGCGCACTGCGGCGGTGGCGGCCGATCCGCGGATCGGGCAGATGTACTTCGGAGACAGAAACTCCCTGAAGACTTAGCTTCAGGCCGTGATCATGCGCTTTTCGCCCTTGGCGGATGGGCCGGAACGATCGTCACCGCCACATCGCAAGAACGCGGTCAGGGCCTCCGGGTGGGTGCGGGTAGCTGCTTCTTGTGTCGCGTGCGTCCCCAACACCTCGCCCGAAGGCCCTGACCGGTCATCGAACGGTGGCGACCACCGAACCGGTCCCTGGATGACCTGCATCACCGTCGTAGCCCGCGTCGGTCTTGACCACGATGATGTGAGCGGTGTCGCCGGAGATGGCCGAGCCGGTCTTGGAGATCGAGCTCGAAACAATCACTCCCATATAGTCGGGTAGTGGTCCCTTCGGAGGGTTCGATCCGTTGCCGGGGTCCGACCTCCAGTTGGTGCCGTGGTCCGGGTTCGCTGGAGCGTTGGCGTATCCCTTGAACGATGCGGGGGCCGAGCCGCCGCTGAGGAGATTGGCCTTCGCCCACTGCGCGCCCCAATACGTGACCGAGTTGCTCGCGCTCTCGTCCCCGACGACGAACGCTCCACCCCCCGGCGCGAAATCGTAGATCAGGGTCGTCGAACTGGCTGAGCCGGTGCTGCCGCCCCTGTCATGGACGCTGGTTGTGATGGTGAAGTTTCCCGTGCCCGTGTACGTGTGCGCGGCCGCCACCTTGAAATTGCCCTCGCCGCCGGTCACCGTCCCGGGCGAACTCGAGCCGTCGCCCCAGTCGACCGTTGCGGTGAAGTCGGATGGATCCGCAAGGCGGTTGCCGTCAGTGAAGGTCGCAACGGTTCCGCTGAGCTCCTGCGTCGACAGCGCCGGAGCGGCACCAGTCGCGGCGAGTGGCGCGTCAGCCACGACTACGGTCGACGTCACCGAGGCTTCCGAGCCATCCTCGGCGGCGATCGACACGGTCGCTTGGAATGTGCCTTCCTCGGCGTAGACATGCGAGCCGCTGACGCTGAACTTGCCGTTGCCGCCACTCACCGTTCCGACCGACGGCTTCGAGCCGTCGCCCCAGTCGATCGATGCGGTGAGGTCGGACGGCGTGGAGTCCGATACGGCATCTGTGACGTTCGCGATCTTGCCGGAGACCGCACTGCCTTCGATTCCGTGGAGGGTCTCGCCGCCGGCGTCGAATCGGCAGGTGGGCAACCGGAACGAGCCGATCCACGTGCTCCAGCTCTGACCGCTGACCTTGTAGTACTGGCCGACATACCAGAAGGTGCAGTCGTCGGCCGGGTCGAGTTCCATGCTGGTGTAGTCACCGTAGCGGTACTGGCTGCCGGTTCCGGTCCGCACGGAGATGCCGTCCTTGATGACACCCTCGTGCTGGGTCATGTGGTTGAGCGGGTCGCCGGCCAGGCGACTGGTGAACCGCACCCCGGGGAAAGTGTTGGATCCGCTGATCGCATGCCCCATCGCGATGTTCCCGCGCCTGTCCATGGCGATGCTGCCCATGAACCGGTGGTTATCGGTGTCCGGCGCGTACGTGCCCTGCTGGTGGAGGACCGGGTCGCCGTTCTGAAGCCGGAGCTCGTACCAGCGATCCGCGCTGGTACCCGCAGGAGAGTTCACGCTGTGCAGCAGCGTCAACGACTCGTGGTCACCGAAATTGCGGTACTTCATCCGCCGCATCAGCTTGTCGCCCTGGGTGTCCAGCTTCTGCGTCACGCCGGGCTGCGGGACGGCTTGGACCAACTGTCCGCCGCCCGCATACACGTAAGGCTCGACCCAGAGCTTGTTGTGGGGATTGAGCTCCGGGGGGCCCAGCGACCCGGCACCGCCGACACCGGGCGGGAACTCGCTGTTGCGGGGGTCGTGGAAGTTGATCGGCATGTACGTGCTGTTGGCCGGGTTGTCCCAGTCGACGTGGAACTTGTACGCATACAGCCCGTCATTGCCGAGAACCCCCGACAGCTGACGGCCTCCCGTCGCTACCTGGATGTTGGGCGCCCCGATCGGAGGGAGCGTGTAACCGTCGAGGTCGGCGGGCAACAGGAACTGCGCTGGGTCCACGGTCATGCACTGCATCGTGGCGGTCGTATCTCCGACCAGCATCTTGGTCCGGTCCACCACGCAACTGATCCGCTCGTTCCCGTCGTCCCCCGAGCTCTGCGTGGTGTAGTAGCCGTCCGGCCAGACACCGAGGACGGGGTAGTCCGGGAAGGCGGGCGACTGGAACGCGTAGCGGTAGTACTCGCCCAGAGCGTCACTGGTCTTGCTGACCAGGTAGCACATGAAGAAGGGACCAGCGGCGGGCTGGAAGGTGGGCAGCACGATAACCCAACGTTGTGCCAGCTGGTCGTAACGGACCACGGCGTCGCCGCTGTTCCTCTGTTCGCAGGAACCGCCGAAACCGGCGAACCAGCTGTTGTTGTTGACCGGCCCGTACAGGGTTCTGCCGGTCCTCTTGTCGAACACGGCCATCTTGGCATTGACCGTCTCGAGTACCTGGGTCGGCCCGACCGCGATGTTTTCGTCCGGCGGGTTGGTGAATCCCGACGTCACGGTGTCACCGTTCGCGGCCTTCATCTGGTAGCCCTCGCCCTCGAAGCTAGCCAGCAGCGGAGGCGCGGCCCGGGTGCCGTCAACCGTCTGCACGGACGCGTGACCACCCGGCGCCACTACCGCGGCGGTTCGCGAGAACGCAAGGCCGGGAGCCGGACCTTCGTGCTCGCATGGATTGGTGGTGTCCGCACATGGGTCCGCCCACTCGACCCCCGAGTCCTCCATCGACCCCACCGGGGGGGACACGTCCTGGAACATGGCCGCGTAGGTCACGGCCTTTGGACCGGTATGCGAGGACGCTCCGCGTCCGTCAACCGTGGTCAGCGTCATCAGCAACGCCATGCCTGCCACTGCGACGACCAGGGCGAGCGTACGCAGAGGTCTGATCGAGCGGCTCAGTCCGACTCGTTGGAAAGAAATCACTTCGCACCTTATGATGGAATGTGATATTGCACTGCCGTGAGTGTGTCAGTGCATAAACCACGTGTCAACGGTGGATCAACCACGTCAACCCGAATTTTCACGCGTTGACCGCGACAGTGATGCCTCATCGACACCTCCGAACCGACCCACGGTCGCGGTCCCTTACGCTCCCGTGACGTCGACGGCCTCGTGGTGCGCGGGCATGGCACCCAGTGACGGAACGTCAGTCTTGCAGCTGATTCACAGAGGGGAGGGTGTCGGAGAGCGGGTCGTCGTCGACGGGTTCGAAGACGAAGCCGTGGAACCGGGCGAAGTACATGTCGCTGGGGTTGACACCCTCGTGCTGGTTGGCCGCATAACCGCGGTAGTCGCCGTTGGCGCCGGTGATGCTGACCTTGTTCAGGGCCTCCATGAGCGGTTGGCCCAGTTCGCCGCCCTCGCTGAGCGATGCGGCGATCAGGCGAACCGCGTCATAGGAGAACATCGGCCAGTCTGGCGGCTGCACGACCTGCTTGCCGTCCTGGTGGACGCCGACCAGATCGACGCCCATCTTCGCCTCGTAGTTGGCGCGGAACTCCTCAAACGGCCTCGGCCCGACCTCGCTGGTCATCCGGAACGAGGCGAAGGTGACCTGGTCGAGCCAGTCCGGATGCTCGGCGAAGCGCTGGCGGACCAGCGGGTCTTCACCGGTCGGTCCGGTGTAGATGGGCACCTTCCAGCCCAGCGCGTGGACGGCCTGGATGGCGGCGATCACGTCGCTCGCGCTGGCCCATACCACCAGCTTGTCGGCGCCTGCCTGCCGCGCGGCCAGTACCTGCGTTGTCAGGTCGGAGGAACGTGTCGGTGCCTTCTGGTCCGCCACCACCTCCACCTCGTCGATCTTGAAGGCTTGCAGCAGCGCGTCCCGGCCTTGCTCTCCGTACGTGGAGTCATCACTGATCACGCCGACCTTGGGGCGGCTGTTCGCGATGTAGTCGGCGAGCCGGCGTGCCATGGGCTTGTTGGCCGGCGCCATCCGGAACAGGCTCGGCCAGCGGGACGGGTCGATCAGCGCCTCGCCGCCTTCGAAGCAGATGAAGACCGGCAGGTGTGCAGGGTCGGTGACCGAGGCAACGGAGGCCGCGCCGGTCCCGTCGGTGAGCAGAACGGCCGCGTGGTCGTCGACCGCCTTGCGGGCGTTCGCAGCGGCTTTGGCCGGCGATCCGGCGTTGTCGAGCACCGCCAGCTTGACTCGGCGTGCTCCGGACGGGGTGGTGACCCCGCCGTGTGCGTTGAGCTCGTCGACCGCGAGCCGCGCCCCTCGTTCGATGAAGGTGCCGATCCACGGCTCAGTGGACATCGGCGCGCTGACCACCACCAGCACGTCGTCGGTGGATGCACCCTGCGATCCGCCGCCCGAACAGGCGGAGACCAGCACGATGAGCGGAGCGAGCAACATTGTCGCGATCCGAAGCCTATGGCCGCGCCAGCGAACCTGGTAGCCTCGCCGCCCATAAATGCTTCCGCCCGTTTTGGGGGCTTCCTGCCGATACATGCGCAGGACCATATCCTACGTCTCGAGGAATCCATTTCATGAACATCAAACGACTGATCGCCATGGCGAGCGTCACTGTGGCCGCTGCGGCGTCGCTTGCCGGCTGCGGGGAAAGTTCGACTGGTGCTGATCCTGTGAGCACGGCTCCGGAGGCGGCGAGCCCTGCGGCAGCGGGCAACGGCATCGCCTGCTCGCAGGCCGGAGACCTGACTGCCACCCCCGACTTGAAGCCGCCCGCGGACGTGCCGATGGTGCCCGGCGGCCAGATCTACCTGGCCAAGGGTCCCTTCGGCAAGACCGAGCTGTTCTTCCTCTGGAAGGACGCGGATCCCACAAACCTCGATGCTGTCCGTGACGAGGCAGCCGACGTACTCGCCAAGGCCGGATACACGATCGAGCGCAAGGACCAGGAAGAAGGTTCGGAAGCCGAAGCGCACCTGTCTGGACCTCACGACGTCGCCATCCAGGTGATCCAGCTGTGCGAAGGGAAGGTACGGATCAAGTACAACATCTCGTAGGGGGACAGACCTCGAGTTCGTTGCTTCCTGCATCTGTCGTGTGATCACTTGTGATCATCCCCTGCTGGCTAATTTGCCCCCCAACCTCGGCCGCATGACGGAGTGTGTGGTGTTGTTGCAGCCGCGTCCGTGGCCGGAGGTTCCGGAGATGACCGGGGAGAGGCGCCCTCGATCTACGCCTCGCAGCATGACCGGGAATTAGCCAGCAGCGGGACCGGGGCATCATTTAGACAAATGTCTAAATGATGCTAGACAGATGTCCGATTGACGCGATTTTGCCTCTCTTTTACCTTTGAGCGCTAGCTGTCCTGTCGTGGACAGGTGACTTGGAGGCGGAATGATCAAGAGGCGCAATGTCCGAATGAGGCGGCCTACGTTACCCGTGATCGGCGCGGTGGGGGCGCTCGCACTCGCCGTATCGGCCTTGACCTTCCAGGCGCCCGCGTACTCGGGCCAGACAATCCAGGCCGCGGAAAGCCAGACAAGCCCCTCTCTGCAGCTTCCCGGCGAGGAGGAGGACGGTGGCCCCGCCGAACCGGCGGACTACCTCACACAGAAGTTCACCTCCGGCAAGGAGGTGACGCCGGGGCAAGTCAAACAAGCGGTCCAGCAAGCCAGAGCGCTCAAGCCGGGCGACGGTACCTGGGAACTCGTCGGCCCCTCGAACATCGGAGGCCGTGTCACCGACCTGGCCGTAGACCCCGCCCACGCCGACACGTTGTACATCGCGGCATCAGGCGGCGGTGTCTGGAAGAGCACGGATGCCGGCGACACCTTCGAGCCGGCCTGGCCGGGCGACTACACTCAGACGATCGGCGCGCTGGCGATGGGCTCCGACGGCACGTTGTGGGCCGGGACCGGCGAGACGAACCCGTCCGGCGGTGGTCTGACCTATTTCGGCGACGGTGTCTACAAGTCGGACGACGGCGGCAAGCACTGGAAGCAGTGGGGCCTTACCGGGAGCGCGGCGATCGGCAGGATCGTCGTCGACCCCACAGACCCGCAGACCGTCTTCGTCGCGGCTTCGGGGAACCTCTCCGGGTCGGCGAGTGAGCGCGGCATCTACCGGCTGACGAACAGCGGCAAGGACTGGAAGCTCGTCCTGCCGACGCCGAACAACACCACGGGCGGCGTCGACCTGGCGATCGACCCGACGAACCCCAAGCGGATCTTCGCGGCGCTCTGGGACCACCAGCGCAACAGCGGCGCACGCCTCTACGGCGGTGCCGGCTCCGGCCTGTACCGGTCCGACGACGGCGGCGACACGTGGAAGCGGCTGGAGAACGTGACCGGCAAGCATGTCACGGACGCGTCGGGCACCGGCCTGACCAGCGACGCGGGCCTGGGCCGCATCGGCGTGGCGGTCGCGCCGAGCGACCCGAACCGGGTCTACGTGATTTCCGGGACGACGTACGGTGCCGACAAGGGCTTCTACGTCTCCGACGACGGCGGCGACTCGTTCGTGCCGAGCGGCCGTGCAGGCGGCTCAAGCGGCTTCGAGTGGTGGTTCGGGCGCCTGTTTGTCGACCCGAAGGACAAGAACCACGTGTTCAATGCCGACGTCAACCTGCGCGAGTCCAAGGACGGCGGCGCGACGTGGGCCACCTCCAGCGGACCGCACGCCGACCAGCACATGGTTAAGTGGGACCCCAACGTCCCGGACCGGGTCTACCTCGGCAACGACGGCGGTGTCTACCGCTCTGAGGCCAATGGCGCGACCCGCTCGTGGATCCACGCGACGTACGAGCCGTTCAACCAGTCGTACCACCTCGCGGTGGCCAACGACGACCCGAACCGGCTCGCCACCGGCCTGCAGGACAACGGCAGCAACCGTACCTGGACCAACACCGCCGGGCCTTCGGACCTGACGCAGTGGAACTCCTACGGCGGCGGTGACGGCCACTACGTCCTGATCGATCCGAGCGACCACAACATCTACTACGAGTGCTCCCAGGTCGGAGTGTGCTCGCGGCACGAGGACGCGAACGGCACTTCCCGCACCATCCGGTTCGGAAAGCGGGCCTCCTCGCGGATCACGACCGACGCCCCGATCGTCCTCGACCCGAACGACCCGTCGATTCTGTACTTCGGTGGCAACGTGCTCGAGCGTTCGACTGACCGGGGCACGACCTTCACACAGATCAGCCCGCCCGGGGACTACCTCACGGGACCGGTACCGCCGGAGCAGAACGACAAGGGATCTTACGGAGGCCTTTACTCCGCAATCACCGCGATCGGTCTGGCGAAGACCGATGGCAACACGATCTACGTCGGCACCGACACCGGCCGGCTCTGGAAGACGACCGACCTCGGTGCCAACTGGACCGAGTTCACCGGCAAGGGTCTGCCCGTCCGGTGGGTCAACTCGATCATCGTAGACCCGGCCAACGCCGACCACGTGTACGTGGCCTACTCGGGCTACCGCGAGGGCGACACCGCGGCGAACATCTGGGAGACGACCAACGGCGGCAATAGCTGGCAGAACATCAGCGGAAAGCTGCCGAACGCGCCGGTCGAGATGCTCGCCTACGACCAGCCGAACGACCAGCTCTACGCCGCGACCGACTTCGGCGTCTTCTACGACAAGAACGGCAAGAAGAACTGGAAGCGGGTCGGCGACGGCCTGCCCAACACGCCGGTGCTCGACATCAAGATCACCGGTGACGGCAAAACGCTCTATGCGGCGACGTTTGGCCGTAGCGTCTGGAAGATCTCGCTTCCGCAGAAGTAGCGAGCTGCGCCCAGACGGTCAGGGAGGGCGGGCACACAAGGGCCCGTCCTCCCTCACCAGCGCGGTCCGCTCGACGGGCACGTTGCCGAGGTACGACAGCACGATGGCGGCGGCGTTGACGTTCGGCCCATAGGTCACCGTCCGAGGGTGCCCGGATCGCCGAGCACCTGACATGGGTTTCCAACCCGCTACCGCGTTTCCGTTGTCTGGCGTAGAATGCGGCATCTCCGTGGACTAGCCTTCGACGATCGGCTGCGCACCGCGGGTCCCTCCGATGGACTTGTATCGCGACACACAATCAGTGCCGGATGTCCAGCCGCTTGCGACGGACAAGGCGCCTCCAGGCCACGACACCGACCGCCGATGCGACGGCGACGGCGCCGATCTTGAGCGACATGCCGATCGGACTCCCACGGTCAGATACGGGGGCGGCCTCCGCTGCCTTGGGCACGGCGGGGATGTCTCGTGCTATCACGTTCGCCGTCGTGTGCGTCTTGGACGGCTTGGTCGTGGTCACTGTGACACGCCACTTGCCGTTCGGCAGCGGCTGGGCGGAGTGGTAGAGGTTCTGGCCCTCGGGCGCCGACATGAGCCGGACCGGACCGAAGGAACGGCCGTCGGTGGAGGTTGCGACCAACGTCGCGTCGACGATGTCTCTGACCGGATGGCCATCCGCTTTCCAGGTGACCAGCACGTTGATGTCATGACTGCCGTCCCCGGTCACCTCCAGCTTGATCGGTCCGCCATGGGCGGAAGCCGCCGGTGCGCCGAACAGCAGAACGAGTCCGGCTAGCAGGACAGTCGTCGCGGCGTTCCTGAGTGCCATGTTCACGAATGGTGACTCCCCTCGTGTTCGGCGTCTGAGGTGAGTGCCCCGCTGCCAGGCGATGTCGGTAAGAACACGTGCTGGTGCCCGTAGCCCGCGTCGATGTTCACGGCGTCGAGAGCGGTGGCCCCGATCAACCAGGTGAAGATCGCGTCAGCTCGTTGCCGTACGGCGAGGTCCACCGCGGTCTCGCGGGTGGACCCGGTAAGTGCCTGCGAGGTTGCGTATGTGTCCGTGCCAGAGCCAGAATTCAGCCGACGTTGACACCGTGTGCTTTCAGTTGAACACGGAGCGGCTGTACGGCTGTTCTGCGAGCACCCTGTCCTTACCTCTCAGGTCAGTACAGCTAGTCGACGCTGATTCGGACGCGCTTGGCGGGCAAGGGACTGTCGTTCCGTCCGTGCCAACGTCGGCCGTCCCAGAGCCGGTATCGGCGCACGGCGAAGGGAACGGGCCGGGCGGTGAGCGGATCGGGGCCGTTCATCACCTGCAGGTGCAGGTGCGGCCCAAGGGCGTTACCTGAGGCACCGATCAGCCCGATCGTCTCCCGCGCGCGCACTGCCTGGCCGGAGGCGACGCGGACCGATCCCTGCTGCAGGTGGGCAAGCAGTACATAGGTGCCGTCCGCACCGAGGACCACGTGGTTTCCGGCCATCGCCGGGATTTGCTTACCGAGGAGCAACGGCCGGAGCAGGAGTCCCGCCGGGACGTCGCGCCAGGGGACGAGCCGATCGCGGTCGGGTTCACCGTCGTGACCGACCAGAACCTCACCGTCGAGAGGCGAACGGACCGGCCGTGCCCAGCCGCTGACGTCGGAGGAGCGCAACCGGCAGGTCAGGTAGCGCCACCATCCGCCCTCCGCCACAGCTGCGGAGCCGGGCTCCAGCGGAAGGAGGTCGAACGCCCAGCGCGAATGGCCGGGAGGATTGAGCACCCAGCACTCCCCCTGTGACCGGGAAGTCGATGACCGTATCACCGCGGCTCTCGGCGCTCATGCCGCCCGCTCGGCTCGTTCGACGAGCTTGCCGGCTTGGAACATGTGGTCGCCGCGCTCGACGCCATTCGAGGCGAGATCCGCGCAACAACGTGAACAGTACTGAAGCCCGACCCGCAGGTCGTCAGGAGCGAGCACTCGGAAAAGGTGGTCGACCTGATCGCGGAAAGCATGTCGTGACGGTGCCGGGTGAGTGTCTGAGCCCCCATGTGGCGATGCCACAGCGCGATCACATCCGATTAAAGGCTCGCGTCGTACAGTGCATGGCGCCCGAGCCAGGCCGGCCCGGGCGCGCTCTCAATCTGCTCGGCGCTGGTACGCCGTGATCAGGGTGTCGCCCCCACGGCAGCGGCCGCGTTGACGAAGCCGGCGCCGTAGAAGTTGGTCCGCACTCCCTCGGCCTTGCAGATGCCCGCGGTCACCGGGTAGTTCACGGGGCACGGCGCGGGCGTGGCCGTCGCGTAAAGACGCTCACGGATCTGGTCGGCACTCAGCTCGGGGAAGCGGCTCGCGACCAGGGCGGCGACACCGGCGACCTGCGGTGAGGCCATCGAAGTGCCGGAGGCGGGGCGGTACTGGCCGTTCGGCCACGTCGACCACGTGTTCGCGCCGGGAGCGCCCAGCCCCACTGAGCCGAAACCGAAGTTGGAGAACGTGGCCTTGCGCAGGTTCTGGTCAAGGGCCGATGCGCCGATGACACCCGGCAGCTGGTGCGGCAGGCGGAGGCAGGTGGTGTCGATGGTCCGCTTGACCGGAGTCGTGTCCGCGGGGCTGTCGACGTCCTGCGTACGGGTGTCCCAGTCGGTCCCGGCATTGCCCGCAGAGGCGACGAACAGCACGTTGCGGCTCTGCGCGTAAGCGGCCGCCCGGGAAACGGCCTTGAGGATGGCGGCCTGGTCCGGGTCGCTCGGGCAGGAGAAGCGCCAGGGGTAGGTGCGGTAGCTGTTGTTGACGATCCGGAAGCCGTGCTCTGCGGCCCAAATGTAGCCGCAGACCTCGGACTCCGGGGTCTCCTCGTCATCGCCATCGGCCATCTTGACCGCGGCAATCCGCACGTCCGGGGCGATGCCGACGGTCCCCTTGCCGTCCCGGGCGGCGGCGATGGTGCCGGCCAGATGGGTGCCGTGGCCGTCCCTGGTGTTGCGCCACGCGCCGTACGTCTGGTCGGCCCAGCCCGCGACGCAGGTGACGGACTGGCTCGTGTCGACGGCGTGCTGGATCTCGGGGTGGGTGTCGTCCACGCCCGTGTCGAGGATGCCGACGGTGACGTCCTTGCTGCCGGTGGTGACCTCATGTGCCTTGGCGACGTCGATCGCCAGCGTGTCCCACCCCTGGCCCTCGGCCGGAACCTCGTTGGACCGAGGATAGGGCGCGCCGGTGAACTCGGCCTTGGCGCGCTGGGCGAAGAAACCTGCCGGGATCTTGGCCGTTCGCGTCGCGCCGACCGCCTCGATCGTCTTGTCCTGGCGCAGCCGGGCGGAGAAGTCGTCTGCTGCGGAGTAGGCGACGACGACGCCGACCTGCGGGTAGGAGGAGACGACCGTGCCGCCGTTGCTACTGATGATCCGCTCGGTCTTCATCGTCTGGCCCTGGTTGGCCCGGGTGACCACGACGTATGGCATGACCCGCTGGTTCGGGTCGGCGATCACCGGACGGGTTGTGATGGGGGCGTCGGCCTGAGCAGGCCCTGCGAGTGCGGCTACCCCTAAAGCCAGCGCAACGGGCAATGCGCCCGCCAGGATTATGTGCAATTTGCGCATTATGTCCTCCATTGGTTACCGGGAGACTAACGAAGGCCAAACTTTCGATCAAGCACAAATCGCCCAAGGCTGCTCGATACGGGCAACCACATCGAGATACGGGCAATCACGTCGAGATGCGGGCAACCACGTCGAGCAGTCCGGCCCGCTTCGCCTGCCGTGGCGGCAAATCGAGGCGATGATGGCCCCTTTCGCGCTGGAGCGTGACCTGCTGCTGACCATTCCGGGGCTGGGTCGCGCCGCCACTGCCGTGGGGTATGCGCTGCTACCGGGAAGGAGCGCTCCGCTGCAAGAGGGAGAGGAACGCTGCAGGAGAGGATCAGCGTGTGGCCGGCAAGCGGCTCAGCTCGGTAGGGGTCCTGGGTGCTGCAGTGACCGCCCCCACCCCGGGGCCGGCGAGCCGGACCGCGCGGCCCCGGGGAGAGACATCACTTGCCGATGTTGGACCGCGCAGCCGCGCTGACCAGGGCGCCGCGATCGCGTCCGCTGATCAGGTCGGCCGCCGCCAGCTGGTCGGCCACGTCACCGACGTGGCTGACGAACTGCCCGTGGTTCTTCCACTTCTCCTGGTCGAGGATGTGGTGCCTGATGGTGCAGGTGCCGGCCAGTACCCGGTTCTGGACACCGCTGTCCACGCCCCCGATCACCACGGTCTTGGAGCTGTCTGCAGGACAGATGCCCACGGCCAACGGGCCGCCCACGACCGGCAGCTTGACCGACGTCCCGGCGAGGTCGACGGTCAGTCGGGTCCCGGGCTGCGGGCGCAAGGTGAACTCCGCGTCGGTCGAGAAGATCATCAGTCCGAGCTGCTGGCCCGGCTGCAGCACCTTGTCGGTGGGCTCCAGCGGGAAGGTGACGTCATAGAACCGGCCAGGCGTCAACGGCTCGCCGTAGGTCAGCGAGCTGTGGTTCTGCGGGTCCGCCCAGCCGCGGGTGATGATGCTGGTGCTGGTCCCCTGCGTGCTCGAGGTGCATCCTGACGCGCCGGTCCACGGCAGGCGGACCAGGGCGACCGACAGGTTCGCCGCCGGCTTGCTGGATGCCAGCCGCACGGTGATCTGCGGTGTTCCGGACAGGTGCATCGGTGCCGTGAGCACCGGTGTGGTGTAGAGCAGCCGGTTCTCGGACTGTTGGGTTGCCAGAGTTCCGGCGTTGCAGGCGGTGTTCCCAGCGTCGACCAGCGTCTCGTTCCCGGTTCCGGGCTTGGCCAGCGACGTAAGGCCACCGGCGGTGTTACCGCCGGGCTGCAGCTGGAACGTGACCTGGGAGGCGGCCGGGTTCGGGTAGTCAGCGTACGGGGTCGGGTTCGCCGCCGAACACGCGATGCTCACGGTGGTCCCGTTGGCGACTCGCTGACCGGCTGCGGTTGCCACAGGCGACGCGAGCACCAGCGTGGTCGAGTCGGGGATCGAATCAACCACGCGAGTGGTGTTGGTGACCGTCCCATTCGCATTGGTCTGGGGCACCGTCAGCGTGAAGCCGAGGGGGATCTGGCTCGTGTCGGCAACCTTCAGTGTCGCGGCGTTTGCCTGGTCGCCCACCACGGTCGCGGTCCTTGGCGGACAGGCCTCGGCCTCCCGCGCGACCCATGCCTTCGGGTCGTTTTCGACGCCGTTCTGTACCCCGTACAGGTAGCGGGTGAACCACTTGTTCGTCATCACAAGCGGTGGGTTCCCGCCGTGGCCGCCCTGGTGGAAATAGGCCTGGAGCGGTATCCCCTTGGCCTTGAGCGCCTCGTAGATGCGCACACTGTGCTCGGGAACCACGTTCCAGTCGTTGAAGGCGTGCGCCATCAACGTGGCCGCCTTCACCTTGTCGAGTTGGTTGAGGTAGTCCCGCCCGGCCCAGAAGTCGTTGTAGTCACCGGTGACCCGATCCTGATGGGCGTTCATCTCCTTGACGCGGACGGTCTCGGCGCAGTACGCACGCCGGTCCGGGTAGCCGCTGCTGATGTAGTCGAACAGGAAGTCGATGTCCTCGCCCGGCCAGCCGCCTGGGTTCCTGACCAGGCCGTTGGACCGGTAGTAGTGGTAGTACGAGGTGTTCGGCGCGACCGGGATGATGGCCTCCAGGCCGTCGACGCCGGTGGTCGCCGCGGCGAGCGGCAGCGTGCCGTTGTACGAGGTGCCGGTCATGCCGACCTTGCCCGTGGACCAGCCGGTGGCTACGACCTCGTCGCCACCGTCCACCGCGGTGTAGCCCTTTGCCCGGCCGTTCATCCAGTCGATGACCGCCTTCGGGGCCAGGGATTCATTCGGGGCGCCAACCGTTGGGCACCCCTGGGACAGGCCGGTGCCAGGCGAGTCGGAGTGAACCACGGCGAAGCCGCGCGGCACCCACGTGCTCACCATGCTGGTCGAGACGGACGTCCGGTTGGCCTGGAACGGGATCAGCGGAGGTGAAGTGCGCGGCGGGGGCACGGCTCCCAGTTCGTGGGAGACGTTCCAAAGATACTGGGAGTTCGTGGACGCCGTGCCGGCGTAGTAGGGACTGGTCTCGTAGATGACCGGGACCTTCAGACCTTCGGTCTCGGTCTGCCGAGGCCGGGTCACGTCGACATGCACACGATCGCGTTTGCCGTCGCCGTCGGTGTCGAACTCGGTCTCCACCCACAGCTGCTGGCGGATCCACTGCGAGGAGTCCGAAAACTCGGGAACGATCTGCGCCTGCCCGTCACTGAAGATCGGGCCGGCCTTCGGCTGCGCGTTTGCCACACCGGTTGCGGTGAGCACCGTGGCGGTCAGGACACCGGCGCAGATTGCTGCAGCCGCGGCACGGGCACGCAGGCGTCCTCGGTATAAGGCCATCGACTTCCCTCCACCCATGTGTGACATTTCACATATCACATGTTTGAAAGGGAAGATATGGGATGGTCGGCCTGCCCACAAGGGCTGTCCATGACTCAGCCTGGATCCACGGCGTGAATTCTGCTGATCGTTTTCTGGTCCAAATCCTCGACGGGCACCGTTCCGCCAGGTAAGGGCCCCGTTTTGGGGCGTGGCGGAGCCGCCGCGCCCGGGTCGCGGCCTATCCGGGTGTCCTTCGGGTCGGGGGTGGGGGTACGCAGCAGCTTGGTGGCCGCAGCGTCGTCGAGGAAGCGGGGCAGCCGGTACATGGTGGAGACCGAGCACAGATAGACGCCCTCGTCCAACAGGGTCGCCCACACCTGCGGCCGCCTTCAGTGCCCCATGGTCACGAGCCAGCCGCCAGTCCAGGATGTACGTGGAGTACAGGCCCTCGCGGCGGAGCAACGCGCCTTGGCGCCCGGCTCGGTCAGCGCGTCGTACTCCGCGCTGAACTTCCGCCGCTTGGGCCGCTCGGCCCGCCGGCCCTCCAGCTCCGAGCTCACAGCCACATCATCACGCACACCGACACCCAGCTCGGCAACACTCAAGGTCTCGATCCTCAAAGGTCCTGTCTCGCCCTACTAAGCATCAGAAGGTTACTTCCTCCTCATGTCTCACTAGAGCCTGCCGAAGAGGACCATCCCCTTGCCAACACGGACCTGACAATCTCCGGCACAATGGCATTACAAAACCTGATCAGCTCTCCAGAGACCAGCCGTGATTCCTCATGCTGCGAGATCAGCATGTCCAGTGTCGGTGGAGGAGGAATACGGCGCCGACAGACACCCGTTTCCGTGTCATCGGTGACAGTCACTCAGTTAGTCACCCAACAACAGAAAAGGGTGCCACGTGATCTCGTGACACTCTATCCGACCTGCGAAAACGCGGTCAGGACGACAGGATTTGAACCTGCGACCCCTTGACCCCCAGGACGTTGGGGTAGGTGTTTTCGCAGCTCAACGGCTTTCAGGTGGCTACGGATGGCGTCGGGTGACGTGCGGGTTGTTCGGCTGCGTGCACGACGTGTGGTCCACACCTGGTCCCCGTGCGTTGCTACCTCTTGAGCGGCCCTCTTAACAATGTAGATCACGTAGATACGGATGTCTTCCAACTGGACACCTCCCGGGCTCGGCTCGCCTACGCGGTTGGAGCGTCCGAGGAGGAAGCAGACGCCATCCTGCGCAGCAATGTTCGTACAGCGCGCCGGACAAGCAGGTGACCGGATTCGACCACGGCGACAACCGTTCATAGGTAACAGGCGTCCCACACGTACCCCGAAATGTGGAGGACCCGTGAGCTACACGCCTGGCTACGGCCAGCAACCCCCACCCGGATACGGCTACGGGTACGCAGCCCCGCCGCCGAAAACCAACGGGCTCGCCGTCGCCAGCCTTGTGCTCGGCCTTACAGGGTTCATCACCTGCGGATTCACATCGATCTTGGCCGTGGTGTTCGGACACGTGGCCCTCGGCCAAATCAGGAGGGATCGTACCGACGGCCACAGCATGGCGTTGACCGGCGTCATCCTCGGCTGGATCCTCACCGGCCTATGGATCCTCTACTGGGTGCTCGTCGTCAGCGGCATCGTCGGCGCCGGGTTCAGCGCCCTCGACGACCCCGGACCCAACACAGGGCGCACGCAGCTCAGCCACAGCAGCCCGCCCGCCGCGCAAGAGGAGCAGGAGAACACGTCGGGTGCGCACACGGTGCTGTTCGAAGCCATCGGCAGCGACGGGGCCACCAGCGCGGGCAACATCACCTACAGCGTGAAGTACGACATCAAGCAAGCGCAGGGCGTGCCCCTGCCGTACAGCAAAGAGATCAAAGTCGGCGACACCCCGTACCTGTACCTGTGGGCGCAGAACGCAGGTGCCAAAGGGTCGGTGACGTGCCGCATCACGGTCGATGACGAAGTCATTTGGGAGGACGTCGCGAATGGCCCGTACGGGGTGTGCACCGTCACTGGCAACGGCCCATAGGCCAGCTCCTCGTCGGGCCCTGCATCCGGACATGGAACCTAACTGCCCCGGTTGACCGCTGAGCCGATCGGCCCGACTCCGCGAGAGGGCCAGAAGCCGCCCCCGTTTGCGAGAGATGAAGCGACGCCTCCGGTGCAGGTCAGAGGGTTACGGCGGACGCGTCGGCCTGTAGGCCGGGTTCTAATTCGGCGTGCTCACGACCTGCACGCCAGCCAGCGGTCTGCCGTCTGACCTGCAGGAACGCTGCCGTCCTTTGACATTGTTCTCCGCCTCCTTCCAATGCCATGTGCCCCCAATGTGCCCTCGGGGTATTCCGGCCAGGTGCGCGATTCGGCTCAGCCCGCTGCCGCCTTCGCGTGAACCGACTGGCGCCACTCCAGGGCCTCAGCAGTATCCCGGTACTCCAGAAGGTGCTGGCCCGCGATCTTCTGCAACAGGTCCCTGACATCGGCGGGCGTGGCGCGGAAGAACTCGCGGCGGAGGTTGACCTTGTTGACGCGCCGGTCGTTCAACGCGGCGTGCAGCCGCCCCTCAAGCCCGACCGCGTCGTCACTGAAGATCAGCGCGTGCGTGTCGAACTTGAACGGCACGGAAGCATCACCCAGCTCCCGGACGCGGCCCTCGGGTTCCAGTCGTCGGGTCATGCCGATCTTGACGACGTTCTCACCGAACGCGCCGATGTTGGAGATCACGTACACGTAGCCGGCCCGGACGTTGGCCTCCCGCGCCTCGACATCGCTGACCACCGCCCCGATCTCCTCCAGCTTCGCCTTGAGCTCCTCCGCTCCGGCTTCATCACCCTTGACCAGCAGCTTGGACAGCGCAGAGCGGTAATGAGCCTCCTCCTTACGGAGTCTGGCCTTCTCCCGCTCGAACTCCCGCCGCGCGGCCTCCTCCTCACGCTGTTGCTCCCGCTGGGCACGGGTGCGCTCCTTTTCCTCCTCCTGTTTGGCCAGGTAGTCGGCGGTCAGCTCCAGCTCGTAGATCCGCAGCCGGTGGTAGTCACCGCTGACGTGGATGTTCATCGTCTTGCCGAGCTTGACGATCATCTCCACGGCCTTCTCCAGGCGGTCGACGGCCGACTGCAGCTTGTAGGGACGCATCGTGCGCACGCAGTTGTCGGCCTCGGCGTTGTAGGCACGCAGCATCAGCTTGGAGAAGTCACGCACCATCCGGCGTCCCTCGGCCGCTGACCCGTTGACCTGCCAGCCGGTGGAGCCCAGCACCGCCTTGCCATTCTTGGACAGCGCCTTGATGCGGGCCTTGACCTGCGCCAGCCGCTCCTTGTAGGCCACCGCGTCACTCAGTGGGTGCCGATACTCATAGACACTGGCCTCCTGCAACAGCACGGTCTCCTCGGTCTGCACGATCAGCTGCTCAACCTCGCGCAGACGCCGCGTGGCATCCGCGATGGCCGCCTGCAGTCCCTGGTGCTCGGCATGCAGCGCCTCGGTCATCGCAGAGACGCGCATGGCGTCCATTCCGCCCAGCCGCTCGACCCACGCGCGCAACTCGGCGTTCTCCGCCTCCAGCTTCTTCTTACCGCCGAACAGCCCTCCACCGCTGCGCTCCGGCATCACGGGAGCGGGAACGGGCTGTGGCTGAACCGGAGGTGCAGAAGGCGGAGGCGACGGCTGTACCGGAACCCAGAACTCCCAGCCGGGCGGCGCCGGAGGCTACGACGGATTCGGTTGCCATCCCTGCGGAGGCCGCCAGCCCACAGGGGGAACCGGCCATCCGGGAGGCGAGTTAAACCGGTGCTCCATCGTCACGCCCTCCTCGACCACGTGCGCCGTCGCGACACATGCCACAAGAAGACAGCCGCCTCGGCTCATTGGTTTACAACAACCCCAACAATTCGCAGGGATGCCCACCAACGGCAGACACCAGGCATAGAGGGTCAAATAAGGATCTCTCCCACCCCTGACCGGTTGGTTGCAGAGACTCATGAAGGTGCACACAAAATAGGCTAATTTCGGACTTATAGTGCAAATCCAGCAAAGGACACAGCAAATTCTCATAAGTTACATGATTCTCGCTCGACACGAGAGAGTCGGATGGGATAAAACACCTCTGAACTTTTCCCGCGATTGGCCGGCACTCGCCGTGCTTCCCTCCTGAACGGAGCCCGGTGAACCAGCACATGCCGGCAACCGCTGCTCTCCGACCGCTCACCGTTGAAGATCCGCCACAGATTGGTCCGTATCGCCTGGTGGGACGTCTCGGAGCAGGCGGTATGGGAGTCGTCTTCGCGGGCATCGACACTCTTGGGGTTCGCGTAGCCGTCAAACTCATTCATGCCTCATACGCGAGCGACTCGGAGTTCCGCGCACGATTCACTCGGGAGATCTCCGTCCTCGATCGCGTCAACGGCGCCTGCACCGCGCGAATCCTTGACTCTGACGGGAACGCGGCTCGGCCATGGCTGGCTGCCGAATACGTGCCAGGCCCAACGCTTGAGAGTCATGTCAGGACTCACGGGACGCTCCAGGGCGACGCGTTGTTCGGGCTCGCAGCCGGACTCGCCGAAGCATTGGTGGCCGTGCACGCGGTAGGCGTGGTTCACCGTGACATCAAGCCGTCGAACGTCATCCTCTCGCCGAACGGCCCTAAGCTCGTCGACTTCGGCATCGCCCGCGCGCTCGACGCGAGTGTTATGACCCGCACCGGTACTCTCGTCGGATCGCCAGGGTGGGTGAGCCCCGAAGAGTACAGCGACGCACCAGCCGGGCCACCCGCCGATGTCTACGGCTGGGCGATGCTGGTCGTATACGCGGCCACGGGCGTTCCACCTTATGGGGCCGGGCGCCCGGAGGTCCTGGCACTCAAGGTGCTGAACGAAACCGTCAATACCTCTATGCTCCCCAACCTTCTACGCGGCCTGGTCGATAGAGCATTGGCCAAGCTCCCCGAGACACGCCCCTCATCGCGCGAACTGTTGGACATGGCTGCTGAAGCCTGGCGAGCGCACCAAGAAACCCAGGCGATCGACAGTTTCGAGGCGGCCGACAATGTCACGGCTCGATTGGACCGAACATGGGTTCTTCCCGTCGAAGATCCGAGCTGGCCTGCCGTACCGGCTGCGACACGGAAAGCCCCAAAGAGTCGTCGAACAGGTGCGGTGACCGCGATCGCCGTTGGACTCGCGGCGGTCATCGCCCTGAAGGTGCTACCGGGCGATACAGATGAGCGGAAGCAGCAGACCGACGTCACCGCCGTCCCGACCAGCCATCCGAGTTCAACGAGCGCAAACCTCAAATCGACGCCCACCGCTACAGCAGCCGTGAAGACCGAGTCTTCGCCGCCCCAACCAGCCCCGCCACCGAGCACGATTACAGAGCTGGCCGCCGCGATCGAGCTCGCCATGGAGGCCACCCCGGCGGGGACGTTCAGCTTCGAGGGGGGATTCACTCAGAGCAACGCCGGCGGAATAGCCACCGGACGATTCATGAACCATCTGGCGTACGACGATCTCGACGTAAAGATCATGACTTACGAGGGTTTTAGCCGTCGTTATGTGGTCCTGAGCAAGACGGTCTATCCCAAGAACCAGGGTTCGGATGGATCACCCATTGAGAGAATAAGCTCGGCAAATCCGGACTGGTATGGGCTTGTCGTTGCCGGTACGGCTGGGCCGTCGATCATCCGGGAGATCGTCGCCAACTCCGCCCGGTTGAAGCGCAAGGGGCGCAACTACTCCGGGACCCTCGCCATCGAGGACACCAACGGCCCGCTTCGACAGTTGCTCAACTCATGGACGGGTGACGACGTCGCCAAGACGAATGCCGACTCGTACATCATCTTCAAGCTCACCATCGACAATGAGGACCGACCGAAGAAGTTCGAAATCGCCTGGTGTGTACCAATAACCGATGTAGAAATCTACAAGTCCGTCTTCACGACAACCTACAAGAACTGGACAACTAGCCACAAGATCAAGCAATCGTAGCGGCGGGTGCGCTGATCATGGCCCAGCCGGGTGAGCAGGATGGTGTGCACAAGGCGCTGTCGCCGCCACGGTTGAGCCGGCGGCGAGAGGTTTTGCCGAGGGCGCTTCGATCGGGTTGCCGCCGCACAGGGGCCCTTCAGGTTCCGCGGCCACGATCGACACTCGCTTTAGAGAGAGTAAGCGGAGTCGCTTCGCCATATGCCCTGAACTGCAGAAACACGGTCGTGATCTCGTGCAGCAAGCTTGATCATCCCGCGCATGTCCCACGTCAGCCGCTGACTACGGCGATCACATCATCCAGTAGACGCCCAGTAGCGGCGACAAACCAGAAGTTCAGCCTGCGGCTGATTTCAAGCGCGATACGAGGGCCCACCTAAGCATGACAGTGGGCCCCATTTGTTGATTTTGGGGATCTTGATCGCGCACGTCTTTAGGTTCTGGATCAAAGATTGTGGAGCGATGACGCCTTTCGCTGGAACTCGACACGTCCAGCTCGAAGGGAGCCGAGGCCTCGATCACCCTCGAACCTGATCACCTGAGCGCACGTGCTGGTTCGCCAATCGGACGGAAATTATCCTAGCCAGGTCGTACCATCTCGGCTTATCAAGGCGCGGCGGTCAAAGGAGGCCTATGACGCCATTTTTAGGGGAGGCGGACGAGCCAGGGAGCGGGCCCGTTGCGGCGGATGTGTTCGCCATCGGCTCCGACGGGCTCAGTGTGCACGAGTCCTCTTTTCCCGCGCGCGTGGCGGCGTTCCTGAGGTTCAGCCCGGTGATCGAAGCCGCGCAAGCGGCTCACCGCCGGGACTGGCCGGAGGGAATCTATGACATCGTCACTCTGGCCTTAACCGCCATCGATCTGGTCGTGGCGCGACAGGGCTTCGAGTTCGAAGCCACCCGGCAGGACGTGGTGGACGCGCTGTCGGTGCTGTCCGGGGTGGCGGCTCCGGAACGCCCGGTCGGCGAGCACGTGGACGTCGCGATGTTCGTGGTGGACGCCCTGCTGAACCGGTCGAGCGGCCAGGCCCCCTTCCGATACGTCACCAGCGACTACTCCGATTATGAAACCGGTCACCGGCAGCGCGAGGTCCCCTTCTCCCTCCTGGTCGAGCACGATCATGCGTCGCGCGACGAGAATGTGCTCCGCGCCACGAAAGACGCCATCAACGCCTTGATCGGCGGCCTCGACTTCGATGTCGAAGACGAGCAGGTCGCCACGGAGCTGGTGCTGGAACGGCAGCTGGCCCGCAACGCGTTCGATGCGGCGTTGAAGTCCGCAGAACGAGCCCGGCTGCTGTCAGTCAGCCTCGCGGAAGGGCTGGATCGGCTGCTGAAGCAAACGCGCCGTGATCTGCGGATCGTGGAGGAGGAATGGGCCGCGACAGTACCGGACAGCTTGGAGGCTGCTCGCAAGCACATCAGGGAGCGGCTGAACACCGAACGGCACCTGCTGGGGAAGGTCCGGGAGGCGCTGGTGAACGGCGAGGCGAAGCTTCTTACGTCCGGGGTGCGGATCGCTCAGCTGCTGGAGGAATGCCAGCGCCGCCACGAGTCATTGCATCATCGGGTCATCGCGGCCCGAGGGGTGTTCCTGGAGGAGCAGGAACGCCAAGCCTTCCGCCCGCCCGCGTTGGTCAACTTGCCGGATCCGCAGCAGGAGATCCTCCTGCCGGTCCTGGAGCTGGGCAGCGCCGAGGCGGGCACTCTGACCGAGCGGTTCCTGATCGACATGGCGGGCCCCCGTAGCCCGCGACTGCCCCGCCTCTACCGGCTGATCAACGACTTGTGGATGCGCAGCGGCGGCACCGCCGCAGGCGAGCGGGGCGACGATGAGGCCGAGCTCGCCGACCTGCCGGCACCACTCATCCGGGCAGAGGTCGTCGATGTGGCGATCCGCGCCGTACGGAGCGTCGGCCTGCCCGCCCGGCTGTCCCGGCTGCTGCACGCCTGCCTGAACGATGCCCAAGCCCCCTCTCCTCATGTCCGCCAGCAGAGTGCCGAGGTCCTGAACCTGGCCGTGTTGTGGGCTTTCTCCCCCGAGGACGCCGACGATGAAGGCGGCCGGATGGCCGATGACCTGATGGCCCGCATCCTGGGAACGCGCACCGCCGTCGACACTGACGGCACACCGTTGCAACTGCCCGGGTGGGACGGCGACGACGTCATCGTCGCCCCCAACGCCGATGCCCTCGCCGATGCGAATCCGGTCCCGATCAGCAGGAAGTCAGCATGAGTCTCATCGACACCGACCACACCGATATAGGCCTCCTGGTGTCGTTCGCGATCCGGCCGACTCAGCGGCCCGGCCGCAACCCCGACTACCAGCGGGTTCTCAGTCGCTACCGGACCGAACTGGAGTTCAAGACCGCTGCGAACGCGATTTTGCACGGCTTGGGAGCGCGGGTTCTGTCCGACGGCGACTTCGGGCTCATCCTGGGTATCGAGCCCGAGTCTCCGCTGGCCTTCCGCATCTCCGACCTGCCCTACACGGGAAAGCCGGAGAACAAGCTGCTGGCCGGTCTGGTTCTCACCGGCCTGGTCGCGTTCGTCTACCCCAGTACGCAGGAGCTCGGCGACGACCGCGTCCGGCGTATCTCAGCCAGGGACTTCGATGCATGGCTGCGGGAGCTGTGCGAGCGTTTGCGCTCTCACGACGCCGCCGGCGACATCATCCCCGAGGAGGGGCTGGACGAGGCCTGGCGGAGCTATCTGGCCTTGCCGTCGGTGCATTACGGGGAGGCCGGCCGCGGCTCCGGCAAGTTGACCAGCCGCTGCACCCGCTATTGGGTGCAGACGATCCTGACCTGGCTGACAGGACAGGGTATGGCCCGCGTCGACAGTTCGGCCGAGGACACCTGGACGCTGACCGAACGGTTTCGGGTGCACGCTAAGGAAGTCGCTCTCGAGCGGGCCTACAGTTTCATCGCCGAGCTGCACCGCAGAGAGGAATCCCGCGGATGACCTATCAGCTCGCCGGGCTGCGGTTTCGGACCGTGGGCGAACGTTCCGCCCGATTCACCGATCTTCCACTCGACTTCACCGCGCCGGTCGACGGCGCCGCCGTACCTCAGGACTCGGTCGTCTGGCTGCGCAACGGCGGAGGCAAGTCGAGCATCCTGTCGCTGACGTACGCGCTTCTGTTGCCGCACGCCAACGACTTCATGGGCAGGACCGTGCAGCGCAGCCTCACCGACTACGTCGACACGGGCGACACCTCACACGTGATCGCGACATGGCAGCCTCATGACACCAGCCGGACCCTGCTGGGCGACCCGGAGGAAATCCTCGTCACCGGTGTGGTCCATGAATGGTCGGACTTGCGCAAGCCTGTGAAGGCCGCCGACTCCAAGGACAAGCTGAGCAGCTACTTCTACGCCTTCCACGCCGTCTCCGGCGTTTTGGAGCCGGACACGTTGCCGTTCTGCGACGATTCCGGACGCCCCAGGCGGCTTACCGGGTTCCTGGAGGAGCTGCGCGAGCTGGCCAAACCACATGCCCGGCACGCGAACCTGGTGGTTACCGACAAGCAGCACGTCTGGACGAAAGCGCTCCTGGACCGGCACTTGGATCCGGAGATCTTCCGTACGCAGAAGCAGATGAACCACGTCGAGGGCGGCGTGGAAGACCTGTTCAAGTTCCCCGCTGCCAAGGACTTCATCAACTTCCTGCTGGATCTGGCCACCCAGCCGGCCGCCGCCACCAGCGTCGCGACCCGGCTCGCGAGCGTCACGGCCCTGCTGGCGGCCAAGCCGCAGAAGATCGAGGAGCGCGACTTCTGCAGCGCCGCCGCCGACGATCTGAGCGACGTCGCCGCCAGCTATGAGCATGTGCAAGCCGCTGCCGGTGAACTGACCGCTGTCACCACCGCCGCGGAGGTTCTGGCCGCGTCCTTCACCGCCGCAGTCGCCGCCGCAGAGGAGCTCCAGGAAAGCCTGAAAACACAACTGACGGTGTTCGCAGAAGCCCGCACCGCGGCCAACAACGATCGCTCCACGGCCACTGACCTGGCCTACCTGTACCGGAAGGAAGGCGCCAGGCTGCGTCTGGCCGAGGCCGAAACCCAAGAGCAGGAGGCGGGCCAGAACGTCGACCAAGCGCGAGCTCTGGTGCAGGCCTGGGAGACCACCGTCCAGCTTGCCTCGTTCGCCGAACTGGAGTCACGCTTGGCCCAGGCCGAGCTGCTGGCCGCAGCCGAAGAAGCCGAGATCGCCCCACTCCGCGAAGAACATGCCCGGCATGCGGCCCTGCTGCGACACCGTCTGAACGCGCTCGCCGAAGAAGCCGATTTCGCGGCCGACCTGGCCGACGAGCAGAAGGAGACCGCGAGGGAGGCCCTCACGAAATATGGAGAGCTGGAGGAGCGAGCGCGAACCGACAAGACACAGGCGACCACCGACGAATCCCAGGCCCAGACCCAGCTCAACATTCTCGATCAACGCCGCAGGGACGGCGTCGCCCGCGGTCACCTCCCCAGCCACACCATCCCACTCCAAAGCCACCTCGACATAGTGATCACCGAGCGCGCCGGAGTCGATCGGCAGCTCAAGGAACTGGCGGCACGGTGCGAGGACCGCCGTACCCGCCGTACCGAGATCACCGACCGGGACGCCGCCCTGGCGGGCGAGCACAGCACCGCCGACGCGACGCGCACCCAGACAGTCGAGCGGCACGCCGATCTGGATGCCAAATGGGCCGAGCTGACCGGTTCTGAACGGCTACGCGGGCTGGCTGAGACCGCCGGTGACGAGATCGTCGACCTGTGGGTCGAGGGCCCGATCCTGCTGCGCCGGTTGAGCGACGCGGTCATCGCGGCGGACGACGAGCGTATCCTGCGCAGAGCCGAACAACACGCCGACAGGAGGAGCATCGAGGCGCAGGAACGCAACCAGGTCCTGCCGTCCAGCCTGGACGCCGAACGCATCGAACGCGAGCTCCTTGACGCCGGCGTACCCGCCCAGACCGGCTGGGCCCATCTGCGCTCGGTCATGCCCGCTCACCACCTGATGACTGCACTGAACCTGCCCGAGATCGCCCGGCTCGGTTGTGGAGTGGTAGTCCCGACCAGCCGGGTCGCCGACGCGACCCGAGTCTTGAACTCCCGTGCGGCTGTCACGACCTCGCTCATCGGGGTCTACTCCGCCGAAGCCGCGGACGTCCTGGTCCGGGGCGGGGTGGTGTCGGCGGACTCCCTGGCCGCCGCGGCTTGGACCCGGCTGCAACCGGGCTTGGTCGACCAGAATGAGGCAGCGGCAGCGGTCCGGCTACTCAAGGAACGCGTCCACGCCCACACCCTCAAGGACCAGGGTCTGGCCCGGCAGCGCGCGGCCGACGACGAGCTGCGCCGCCAGATCACCCAGTTTCTCGACGACTGTCCCGCCGGACACCTGGCCATCCTGAGCGACGAGATCGATCGGCTCGACCGCAAGCTGCAGGCCATCAACGACGAGCAGGAGGACAATAGAGCAGAGCTTCAGGGCCTCGATGACGGCGACCGGCTGGACGATGCTCTTCGTGACGTGCTCAACACCGATCTTCGCAAAGCCGACGCCACCATCAACTGGCTTGAGGAGTTCGCCCTCGTCTTGGCCGATGCAGACAGCTGGCGCGAGCAGCTGACAGCCGCGCAAGAGCGCGGCGCCGACGCGGACCGTCGCGCCCGCCAGCACAACGCCGATGCCCGGCAAGCCCTCCTTGAGACCAAGCAGTGGGAGGTCACCGCTGAAACCGAGCGCCGCAGAGCGGCTGACTACCGGTCAGAACGCGACAGCCTCCCCGACACCGCGACCGATCCACTGGACGTGCGTGGGGATCCGGCCACACCTCTGGATGCTCTGCGCCGCTGCCAGCAAGACGCACTCAAGGCTCTGGAAATCCGTGCCGCCCAATCGGTGCTGGCTGACCGGGTGCAGGGCCTCGCCCGGCAAGTCGCCGACGCCAAGCGCGAAGTCATGCAACGGCCTGCCGCCGATCGCGCCACCGCCGGGCGATTACTTGCCTCCCCCGAAGGCCAAGAGCCGCACCTTCGATCCGCCGCCCTCGCCCGCGCCCGGCAGGATTCGGAAGCGGCGACCGACGAACGCGGCGCGGCCAGGAATCAGGTGAAACAACGTGGTTCCGAACTGGAGGCGATCGAACGGGTCTATCGGCAGCCGCCACGCCGTACCCTGCCCGTCGTCCCGACCAGTTCCCAGGAAGCCGATGCCCTCGCCGCCGAGCAGGAGCTCCGCAACCAGGGGGCGCAGGAACGGCTCACCCAGGCCGAAGGCTTCATCAACGGCGTCGAGCAGCAGACTTCGCAAGCCGAGCACCGCAAGACGCTCCTCGGCACGCTCCTGGAATCGCTCCCGGATCCGGGCGAGCAGCTCGCGGAGCCGTTCGCCGAAGACGAGGACACGGCGCGCACCCGATCCCGGCAGGCCAGGGATGCGGTGAGCACCGCGGCCAAGACCCTCACCGGCACCGAGGTCGGCCTCAACACGTCCGTGGACCGGCTCCGGCGCACGGCCGCTCGCTTCACGGGGATCTCCGGGCCGATGAAGGACCGGGTGGCGAACGATCCGCCCGCGCTTCTCGGCCCGCACGCCGACGAGCTGGGCGGCAAACTGCGGCTGCGGGCGCAGACCCTGGCCGGCGAACTCGGTGCCATCGCCCAGGACCAGGCCATCCTCAGCGAGGCGCTCGCGCACCTGGTGAAGGACAGCCTTGACATGCTTGGCAAAGCAGAACGCGCCTCCCACATGAAGACCGGCTCCGGGTCGTGGGCCGACAAGAAGGTCCTGCGGATCAGCTTTGACCGGCCCGATGACGCCGACCTAGTCGTCTACGCCGAGAGAGTCATCGACAGGCTCGTGGAGAAGGGGCTCAAGCCCGAAGGCATGCCGCTGCTGAAGGCCGCCGTTCACGAAGCCGCAGGACCTCGAGGTTTCACCGTCAAGGTCCTCAAACCCACCGATGACACCACCGGGACCACCGAGGACATCAGCCGCCTCGCCAAGTGGAGCGGCGGCGAGAAGCTGACCGTATGCGTCGCGCTTTATTGCACCCTCGCCGCGCTACGCGCTGCGCACACCGGCCGCAAGGGACGTTCCGGAGGGGTCTTGCTACTCGACAATCCCATCGGCCGGGCTTCATCCGCCTCCTTGATACGGCTGCAGCGCAATGTCGCCGCCTCACACGGCGTCCAGCTCATCTACACCACCGGAGTGAAGGACCCGGCCGCCGTGATCCAGTTCCCCAACGTCATCCGGCTCGACAACCGGGAAGGACGCACCCATAACCGCCGCTACATCGTCCCCGAAGCCAGTTACGTCACCGGCATCCGCGTCGCGCACACCGACCACCCGTGGGACAGCGCCGAATGAACCAGCCGATGTCACCGCTCGCCGCCGAGCTTGCCCGGCTCGTCATCCGGTTCCGCGGCAAACGGATCCCCGTGACTGATCTATTCGGTGAGGCCAGCAGGTTCGATCCTGGGTTGGTCGGCGATGCTGAGGGGCTGGCCAGATTCCGTAGCGCCCTCGGCGAACTCGAGAATGCTAAGAGGATCACGCTGCCGGCGCCGAGATCGGCTACCGGCTGGGATCGTCGAACCGTTCCCGCCATCCCGTTCTGGGTCATGCGCGTCGAACCGCTGACCGTCATGCACCCGTCTCATTCTCCACGTGTGTGGCCTCATCTGCTCGAAGCCGCCGGGGCCATCGCCACCAGAGCCGACGAACGGAAGATCCTCGATCGGATCGCCACCTGGATCCGCGACGATCCCTCCCCCGAGTTCGTTCCCGTCCAGGAACGCTCCCTGGAACTCTTCGACGACGAGAAGGCCATCGACGGCTACCTGAACAACCGGCTCTTCACCTCCGGTGCTCTCACTCTGGAGCTGCTGGCCTGCTTCCCGCCCGCCTTGCCGTTCGTATCCCAGCACGTGCCAGGCGCCGGACCTACCGGACTGCTCGTCCTGGAGAACCGCGCCACCTACACGTCCTTTCTCACCGCCCTGCGCGACCTCGATCCAGCGGCGAGACCCGACCTGCACCTCGGCTGGGGCCATGGCAACGGCTTCGTGCAAAGCGTCCTGAGCATCCCCTTGCTCGAACCAGCTCCCGACGTCGTGCATTACTTCGGAGATCTCGACCTCGCCGGGCTTCTCACCGCAGCCAACGCCGCCGCGCAAGCTGCCGCCGCAGGACTTCCGACGTTGCGTCCGGCTTCTTCCTATTACCGGTTTCTCCTGGATGGACCGTCACGCTGGCGGAGCAACGACGCCAGCAACCAGCGCACCAGCACCGACTACCCCGCGGTCTGCTCCTGGCTGCCTCCGGCATTACGCCCGCGGGCGGTCGAGCTGCTCTCTACCCGCCTGCGTGTGCCGCAGGAACGACTCGGTCTTAAGACGCTGCGTCGCCACCCACATTTCTGGGATGGCTTCGCTGCGGGCGAGCGGTGATAACTCGAGGATGTCCCGCAGTTCGTGGAACTTGAAGAGCGGTCCCGCGGTCAGGCGACGTTCTCGTTGTAGCAGTTTGAAGTGGCGTTCTGGGGCGTGACGTGCCGTTCGAGCGCGACTCTGAGCTTGGGCAGGTGCAGGAAGCCGTTTACACGGCGAAACTGCTTGGAGGCCTCGGCCATGCCGGCCGCGCACCAGCGCAGGGCCATCTGCCCGTTCTTCCAGTTCTTGACGTTGACGGCATGGTCGCGGCAGATGGAGATCATCGACTCGATCGGGTTGGTCGAGCGCAGCGTACGCGCCAACGTCGGCGGCACCTGCAGCCGCAAGACGGTCAGCGTCTCGTCCATGCCTTCCCGCAGTGAGGCCGCCGCGCCGGGATACTTCATGTCCAACTCGGTGGCCAGCGCGGTGGGTCCGGCCTCGGCGGCCAGGAGCGTGTCAGCGTGGTAAGCCTCATGCATCCGCTTTTCGGCTGCGGCGCGGAGTTTCAGCGGCAGCCGGTCGCGGACATTTCGGATCTTGTGAAGCTGGCAGCGCTGGATCACCGGATGGTCGAACACGTCCAACACGGCCCGGCGTAGCGCCTTGGAGCCGTCCAGGACGACCAGGATCGGGCCGGTGACGTCCAAGCCGCGCTCGCGCAGGCCGACGATGAGCTCACGAGCCAGTGTGGCGTTCTCGGTGGAGCCCTCTACCAGTGCCAGCGGGTACTTGGTGCCGTCGATGCCGATCCCGAGCGCCACGATGCAGGTGTGCTCGCCGAAGTGCACGCCGTCCAGCATCAACGCGGCCAGCTGCAGCCCGGACAGGTCGGCCGACATCATGTCCGCGAGTGCGCGCTCGGTGGCGGCGACGAACCGCCGCGAGATCGACGATTTGGAGGTGCCGGTGGCGGCCTGCTCGATGCGGCCGCCGACCGGCTCCAGACCAAGCGGGTAGCGGCGGATGGACAGTTTGCCGAGCATCTTGCCCAGCGCCGTCTCATCCAGGATCTCGGTGGAGGAGAACAGTTCGTAGGACGGGATGGCAACCTCGCCGGTGCCGTCGGCGGTGCGGACGCGCGGGCGGCGGATCGGTAGCCGGCGGCCGCCGAGCACTACCGATCCGGCGTCGCTGCCATGCCGGACCGCGGTCCGGCCGGGGTTGTGCCGGCCCCGCGGCCCGCAGATGACGGTGACGTCCTCGTCCAGGATCGCGAACATGACGGCCAGTCCGGACTGGACAGCCAGGGCGAGCAGGCCGTCTCTCATGGAGGTGGCGATCTGGTCCATGGCCACGCTAACGGTCTGTGGAACGGCCATGTTTTCGGCAACGTGCCGTGCGGGTCGGCGCTTGTTCTGGTAGGTCTTGCTCACGGTCCCCGTCTCCATACTCGGAGTGATGTGGTAGTTGCTCGAGACCTACCACCAGGTAGGCCGCGAGGCGGGGACCGCCACATCAAGTTCTACGAGCTACGGGACAACCTCCACAATCAGTCCACGCCTCGGAAGGCAGAAGCTTGCTATTGCCGATTGCGCCTTCGGACCCCTGACTGCTCGCTTTTGACCTGCTCCCCGCCCTGAGGGACGGGGGTTCCCGTGCCGCTTACGCGGCAGCTCGCGGCGCGCCGCGAGCTATGGAACGGGGTGCTTGACGCTTCACCGACCCGGGCAACCCCGAGTCTCCACGCCCTGAGACGACCGGCCCGGCCGCCTGCCCTCTGGCCTTGATGCACTTTGCGGCGTTCACGTCAGCGTGCTCGGTATACCCGCAGGTGGTGCAACGGAAGAGGGCTTGGCTCTCGCGACTCTTCGCGTCCACCTTCCCGCAGGCTGGAGCCGAGCACGTCTGGGACGTGTAGGCGGCAGGGACCTTACCGATGACGCTGCCGGTATAGCGGGCCTTGGACCGCAACGCGACTTCCAGCCCGTACCAGCCCTTATCCAAGATCGCCTTATTGAGGCCAGACTTTTGAGCGACCCGCGAACCCGGCTCCTCGATCGTGCCGGACGCCGAGGCGGTCATGCCACGGACGCCCAGATCCTCCAAGACGATGTGCCCGTAGTCGCGGGTGAGCCGGTGCGCGGCCTGGGCGTTGAAGTCCGCCCGGCGCCACCGAACCCGCCGCATGATCTCCCCCACCGCACCGGCCACCACCTTGCGCCGGGCCGAGCCCTTCTCCGTACGGGCCAACCGGCGTTGCAGCCGCAGACACCGCTGCGCCTCACCGGCCGACAGGTAGCCCAGATCGGCCTCGCGGCCGGTCTTTTCCTCCTTCGGGGGCACCGGTGAGGACACGCCAGACTCGCTGGCATGGCGGCGGTCGAAGAACTCCCCGTCGCAGGTGACGGCAGCCGTCACCACCCCCCGGTCCACCCCCGCCACCTGGTCGGGGCGTGCATGCCTCGGCATTTGAGTGATGCCGTCGTCGACCAGGAACGAGACGGACCAGTGCTTACCGTCGCGCGAGACGGTCGCGGACCTCACGGTCTGGCCCAGCGGGCGCGACAGGCGGAACCTCACCCACCCGAACTTGGGCAGGAACACTCGCCCCCACTTGCGGTTGATCTTCTCGACCGGGATGTGCTTGGCGGTCGGGAACCGAAACGACGGCGTCCACTTCGCTCTGCTCTTCCAGCGGACCTTCCAGGTGCCGTGCCTGCGGCACGCCTCGTCCAGGTCCTTGAGCGTCTGCTGGATGACCTGGGCGGGAGCATCAGCCAGCCAGGTGAACTCGCCCTTGGCATCGGCGAGTTGCCTGCACTGCTCGGCGTAGCCGATGAAAGCGCCCCTGCGCCGGTAGTCGCGACGTTGTTGCAGGCCGGTGTTCCACACCGACCGACAGATCCCGGCCACCCGCTCGGCGAACAGCTGCTGCCCGAAGTCCAGCTCCAGCCGGTACTTACGCCCCGTCAGTATGCGAAACACCTCCCTTGCCCCACCTGTCGTTCACGTCTCACAGATTCGAACACATTAGCATCTGGTCTATGACTCAAGAAGCCGAATACCGGCGTGGTAGACATGTGGTTTCCGCGATGCATGCCCATCTGGTCTTCGTGACCAAATATCGCAGGAACGTCTTCGACGACGAGATGCTGCGCCGCTGCGAAGAAATCATGATCGAGGTGTGCGACGGCTTCGAGGCCGAGCTACGCGAGTTCAACGGCGAAGACGATCACATCCACCTGCTGGTCCACTACCCGCCCAAAGTCGCCATCAGCAAACTGGTCAACTCGTTGAAGGGCGTGTCCTCGCACTACCTACGCAAGGAGTTCACCGGCCGGGTCAACCGCGCCATCATGCACGGCCACTTCTGGTCCCCCAGCTACCTCGCCGCCTCCTGTGGCGGAGCTCCACCGACCATCATCAAGGCCTACATCGAACAGCAACGCCGTCCAGCCTGACGTTCTGGGTCCGCGCTTCGCGCTCCGGGATGTCCCGCCTGACGGCGGGCCATCCCCTGACGGGGACCGCATTCATCCCCGGCCCGAAGGCCGAGGCTTTCTGCGGACCTTCGGTAAGGCACGCCAGGGGGCACGGATCCTGGGCGATCCAGGATCTCACCTTGGTGAACGTTCCGCCCAGATGCTCGGCCGTCCGCACGCGTCCGGGGCCGTTGTCACTCAGATAGTCACTCAGCGAGGCGGTGGCGGCAGCCTGGAGACGTGTCTGGGGTCGGAGACGTGCAGGATCTCAGCTGTCTAGATGAATGAGTCCAAGGGTTGTGGCGCGGACTATCCCCTCGTCTGGCGCCAGGAGTTCGGGGGCGGCCGCCCGTTCTACACCGCGCTCGGCGGCAGCGCCGACGCCTAAAGGGATGAGGCTGAGCGGTCCGTCGCGGTGTCAGGGCTGGGTCGCGGACGAGGTTGTCCGTGCAGCGCCGGGAGCCGGGCGACCCATACCCAGGCGCCGACCGATCCGGCTCATCGCCTGGGACATGCGGGACGGGAAGGCATCGGGGGCGGGGATGGTCACCGGCCGCACCCGTCCGTTGTGGATGGCGGAGATCCGCCAGCCCTGTTCGGTGCGGACGACCACGAGGGTCTGCCGAGACAGGCGGCGCTTGGGCAACTTGGAGCGCCAGGGCATCAGCACCGATGCCATGCCGTGAACGATGGCAACGTCCGCGGTGATGTGGCGGATCGACTCCAGGTCGCCAACGAGCGCCGAGCCGGCCAACACGCCGCGGAAGAGCCGGTCGTGGTTGTCCTGGAGGGCCGGCCGGCCGGTCGCGTGGGTGCCGTCATAGGAGACGTAGTCGGCATCAGCGGTGAAGCAGGCGCCGAAGGCGACGGCGTCGTTGGCGGTCCACGCCTGCATGAACCGGTCGAACAACTGCGTGATCTGTTCGTCGCTGGTGGGCATGGCAGCCTCCTTAAGCTATAATTTCGACTATCGAATATTAAGATAACAGAAAGATTCGAATGTCGAAAGATGATGACATGCGCGAAGTCGCCGTGCGAATGAGAACGCTTCAGCAGAGCTTCGATGCCTTCGACGAAGCAGCCGCGGCCGCGCTGGGGCTGAACCGCACCGACCTGCGCTGCCTGGATCTGATCCTGGCCAAAGAGCCCATGTCAGCCGGAGAACTCACCACTGCGGCCAAGCTCAGCCCGGCCGCGACGACGACCGCCATCGACCGCCTCGAACGAGCGGGCTACGTCACCCGCAGCCGCCATGCCGCCAACCGGCGGCGGGTTCTGGTCACCGCCACCGAGGCCGCCCGAACTGCCGAGAACGAGGTATACGGACCCGTCGGCGAGGCCGGGATGCTGGCGCTCCGACGCTACGACGAGCAGCAAATCGCCGTGATCATCGACTTCTTGGAGACGGCCCGCCAGGTCCAGGAAGAACAGACAACGCGCCTCAAAGGACTACCGGCCGGTGGATGAATGCAGGCATGACCCTGTCCTCGCCCCGGCAGGCACCGGCCCTGCGGTTGACCGTCCGGGCCCCACTTGTTGTTGGCGAATTGGCTGCGCAGGCGGGGCGAGGGCGTCCAAAGTCGGTTTGTGACGACCGAATTGGACACCCTCGCTACGGCACTGTACGTCAAGACCGACGACCTGTTGAAAGCTTCGCCGCAGCTCACACCCTGGCGGCCGAAGATCGGGATCTCCCCGAGGCTCAGCGATGCCGAGCTGGTCACCCTCGCAGTGATGCAGGCCCTGCTCGGGTTCACCTCCGAGGCCCGCTGGCTGCGCCACGCCCATGCCCACCTGCGACACCTGTTCCCGTACCTGCCCCAGCAGAGCGGCTACAACAAGCGCCTGCGCCGGGCAGCCGGCCTCATCCGGCATGTCGTCCGGGCGCTGGCCATGGACACCACGCTGTGGAGCGACGACGTCTGGGTGATTGACTCCACCTCCGTCGAATGCGGACGCTCCCGGGAGACCGCCAAACGCTCCGATCTGGCCGGATGGGCCCAGTACGGCTACTGCGCCAGCCACTCACGCTACTTCTGGGGCCTGCGCCTGCACCTGGTCTGCACCCTCGGCGGACTGCCGGTCGCCTTCGCACTGACCGGCGCCAAGGCCAACGAACAGCAGACGCTGTTGGAGATTTTCGCCGCCGAGCCGGGTCTGCTCACCAGTAGGCCCGGCCAGACCTTGATCGGCGACCGGAACTACTTCGGCAACGCCTTCGAAGCACACCTGGCCACCGAGGGCGTGGAACTGCTACGGCCCGCGCGCAAGGGTGAAGCCGAGCGGCCCGGCGCCAAGCTGTTCAAACCACTGAGGCAGACCATCGAGTCGATCAACCAGACCCTCAAGGGCCAGCTCGACCTGGAACGACACGGAGGCCGGACACCCGCAGGGGTCATCACCCGGGTCCTGCAACGGACCCTGGCCCTCACCGTCGCCATCTGGCACAACGACAAGACCGGCGCACCGATCCACCGCTCACTGACCGCCTACGATCACTGAACCCTTGGATTCATTCATCTAGCGTTGCTTGAGGCGGAGTGCTTCTTTGCGGGCCTCGGCGTAGCTGGACCGCTCGCGCTCCAGCCACGCCGGGTTCTCCGCTTTCAGCGCATCGATCTCAGCGGTGGTGAGTGGTCCGGTGATCCCACCTCTGATCAGGCCGGCAATGGAGACCCTGAGCTTCGCGGCGATGACCTGCTTGGTGTGCGGGCCGTTGCGGCGCAGGTCAGCGAGCCAGGCGGGTGGCGTCGACTGCAACTCGTTCAGCTCGTCCCTGGAGACGACACTCGCCTGGAACTCGGCGGGAGTGGCCGAGAGGGGGACACCCAGCTTCTTGGCCGCGGTCACGGGCTTCATTGTCTGGATGGTCTTCGGTTTGGGCGAGGTCATGACGTCAAGAGTAGTCAGCCGGAACAGGTTCCCTTGACATCGGTACCCTGAGGAAGTGACTGATGGAGAGACCGGTACGACGTTTCGACTGGCTTACGTGCCTGGGGTGACACCCGCGAAATGGGTCAGCGTCTGGACCGAGAGAATGCCCGGCGTGCCGGTTACCCTGGTCGCGGTTCCCGCCGCCGAGGTGGTGGGACTCCTGCGGAATGGCGGCGCCGACGCCGGATTCGTCAGGCTGCCGGTCGACCGGGACGGGCTCAGCGTGATTCCTCTCTACGTGGAGACCACGGTGGTCATGGTGCCTAAGGACCACGCGGTGGCCGCCGCCGACGAGGTGGCCATCGCCGACCTTATCGACGACGAGGTGTTCAATCCTCTGGACGACACCATCGAGTGGACGGTCCGGCCTGGGCTGCCCGCGTTCACCCGCCCGGCCACAACGGCGGACGCGGTCGAGCTGGTAGCGGCCGGCACTGGGATTCTCCTAGTTCCGCTGTCGCTGGCACGCCTCCACCACCGCAGGGATCTCACTTACCGGCCGGTGCCGGACGCGCCGCAGTCTCAGGTTGCGCTGACCTGGCCCACGGACGCGACCACTGACCTGGTGGAAGATTTCATCGGCATCGTCCGCGGCCGGACGGTGAACAGCTCGCGGGGCCGTACCCCCGCCTCCCCTGCGGAGAAACCGGCACAGCGGCAGGCACAAAAACCCGCACAGAATGGCTCCGGTCGCCGGGCCGTGCCAGCCAGCCGTAAAAGGAAGGGCTACCGGCCTCGGTGACCTGCAGACAGATGTGAAGATGCGCCGTCACCTTGACGACGTCGGAGAAGTCGAGGCCGCGGGCGGCGAGCAAGGCGCTGAGGTTGCGCAGCACCTGTTGTGTCTGCTCGGTGATGGTGTCGCCGACGACCTCGCCGGTGGCGGGATCGTGTGGCCTCGTGCCGGGAAGCTGAGGGATCGGCGGACGTCGTGGGCGTGTCGGCGAATGCCTGTCCCACTATCAGCGGGACAGAGATTGCCGCCGCGGCTGCTGCGGCAAGGGCTCGGCGTCGCCGGCTCGGGCGAACGTGCCGGCTTCCAAGGAGTGTCCTCAGGCGGGCCCACTACAGCAAGTGAACGAGCGACTGAGTGATCGCTTCGTGGCGCGATCTCGCGCGGCCATCGCAGCAGGCGGCCACTCAGGGAACCGGCGAAGGTCGGCAAGGCGGCCGTTCTCCTTGTACAGACCGACCTGAACCGATGGTGTCCATCGGGTTTGCCGCGTCTGATCTCCCGGTCGACGGCCCCCGCCCATCGAGTTCCGACTCACTCCCGAGATGCCGTCGACGTCGCCCGCACCGGTATAGACCGGCTGTGGCAACAACCACCGTTGTTGCCAATCCGATAGATGGCGGTATAGACCAAAACTTTAACTTCTGCTTACCCTGACGGCCTGAGATCCCCACATAAGGGATCTATCCGCCGCCCAAGACCGCCAACCGGTATAGACCAGTCACCCCCCAAATAGCAAGGCGGTAATCGAGATGAGCAAGAAGATCGCCGGGACGGTCGGTCTCCTGGCCGCGTGAACTCCCCCACCACCACATCAGGAAGCTGCACGGACGCTGCAGCGTCGAGCGGGTGCGCCGGACATGTCCAATCAATGCCCGAACGCGGCCCGTGCTGGAGGTATGCAGTACCCCGATTTAAGGAGTGACGTGAAGATCTCGTTCCTATCGGCGAAGCGCGAGCAGAGAAGGGACCGTGGCGCAAGTCGACGGCCTCGGGCCCGCGCGGTCTCTGCTTTGACAATCGGTGCGCTCCTCGCCACATCCCTCACCGGTGTCATGGCGAACGCCGCACAGGCCGGCACGGTGTCGACCTCGCCAGCATCACCCCGGATCGTCCCCCTCCCGGTTTCGATGAGCACCACGGCCGAGAGCGTCAATCTCGCCCTCCTGCCGGGTGTGGTCGCCTCCGCCAAGTCTCAACGTATGAACTGGCCCGATGCGACGTACGCGCCCGCCAACGCCATCGACGTCTTCGTCCACAACGGTTGGACCTCGAACTATGCGTCGGTCGGGGGTGGCTATGACCCGACTCAGGACTGGTTCCAGGTCAAGCTGGCCAAGCCCGCCCCGGTCTACGAGGTGTTCAGCCTCTGGACGTCGCCGGCCAAGCCGACGGAGTACGACCTGCAGGTCGCCACGGACGCCGACTGTCAGACGTGGTCGACGGTCGCCCACGTGGTGAATCCGAGCGACAAGGATTCCCAGGTGATCGATCGCAAGGACCCGATCTCCTGCGTCCGGATGCAGGCCCTGGCCACGAATTCCAAGACCGGATACACGATCAACGAGTTCGAGGTATGGTCCGGCCCCAAGCCGGCGCCAGTCGTGGGTCAAATCATTCCCGTGCCGGTGCAGCAGACGCCCGGCACCGGTCAGCCGTGGGAGCTCACGGCTAAATCCCGGATCGTGGTCTCCGGCAGTGGCCTCGCTGCCACGGCTGAGGTTCTTGCGGACTACCTGCGGCCGGCTACCGGGTACAGACTCCCCGTGGTGACAGGTTCTGCCACCGCCGCCGATATCGCCCTCACCCTCGCGCCAGTGCCCGGCCTTCCACAGGGCAACGAGGTCGCCGCAGCCGAAGGCTACTCCCTCACGGTGTCAAGTACGGGCGTAAACGTCGTGGCCCCGAACATGCACGGCCTGTTCAACGGCTTTCAGACCCTTCGGCAGTTGTTGCCGGCGGCGAGCCACTCGCCTTCCATTGGCGTGGGGCCATGGACGGCACAGCCCATAACGGTCGTGGACTACCCACGTTATGCGCATCGAGGTCTCCAACTCGACCCTGCCCGTAACTTCCTGACGGTGGCCGAAGTAAGGTCCATGATCGACCAACTGGCAGCGTTGAAGGGCGACCAACTGCACCTGCACCTGAGCGACAGCCAGTCCTGGCGCCTTGAGATCAAGGGCTACCCGGCACTGGACGGCACCGGGTGCAACGGAGCGGGCTGCCTGGCGGGTTTCTACACGCAAGAGGACTTCAAGGACTTGGTCAAGTACGCGGCCGATCGGTTCATCGAGATCGTCCCCGAACTGGAGAGCCCGGCCCATGCCACGGCGGCAGTCACAGCCCTGGGCGGCCGCGCGGTCATGGGTTGCCAAGGCCAGACCCAGACCGACCGGTTCTGCACCAATCCGAATGACCCGGCCAGTGCGCGGGCCCTCGCGTTCTGGAGAGACGCGATCGCGCAGCTTGCCGCGATCTCTCCCGCACCCATCATCCACATCGGCGGGGACGAGGCCATCGGGATGCCCCACGAGGACTACAAGTGGTGGATCCGGCAGATGGAGATCATCGTCAACGACAACGGCAAGCGGATGATGGGCTGGAACCCAGCGCTGGAAGGATACGCACCGAATTCCACCTCCATCAACCATTACTGGTCCGACTACACCGGCGGTGGGCCCGCTCTCATCAAGCCTGAGTGGTTCAACCAAGGCCGGGACGTCATCGTGACCCCGGAATACAACGCCTATCTCGACTTCGGGTATGACGGGTCCCCCGGCAGGACGCCGCGGACGGAACTTCTCCAGTCCTACTCGTGGGACCCGGAATGGGTGTACGAAAAGTACCGGTCGGTCTGGGCTCAACCCGCCTACGGCGGGCCGAAGGCGGAGGACATCCTCGGTATCGAGGCGCCCATCTGGGGCGAGCAGATGCGTGGGCTGGCCACGAACGAGTACATGGTCTTCCCGCGGCTAGCCGGAATCCTCGAAAAGGCCTGGTCCCCCAAAGTGCTCACCCAGGACTACGACGCGTATCGGCAGCGGCTCAGCGTGGCCGGACCCCGATGGGCGTTCGCGAACGTGAACTTCGGCACCATATCCCAGGTCACCTGGAGCACGGCGGCGATGGGGACGGTCGCCCGTTTCGGCGTGGACAAGACCCTGAGCAATGCGCCCCTGGCGCGTATGACCGCTGGCTCGATTCCGCCCGGTAATGTCGCGGCCGTGATCGATTGGGGCGACGGATCCCCGACGGAGCCGGCCAGCATCGCGGGGCGCGATTACGTGGCGAGCCAACGGCAGGGTAGAAACCTGATGTCGGTCAGCGGGAGCCACACCTATCCGGCGGACCAGGTGTACCGCGGAACCGTCACCTACAGTTATCAGGACCAGACCTGGGTCGTGCCGTTCACAGCGACCGGCGTCCCGTCCTGCACGAAGACGATCATCGGGCCCCACTCTGGCCCATTGACCGTCTCCTCGGGTGTCACGTGCCTCGATGACGCGACGATCACCGGACCCGTGACCGTGCGTGCAGGTGCCGGGCTTTACGCGTCCGGGTCCGAAGTGCGCGGCCCGCTGACGGCGTCCGGGGCCGTCGACGTTCTGCTGTGCGGTACCACAGTGTCCGGGCCGGCCACCCTGACCGGTGGGGCGCGGGCCTGGCTCGGCAACCACAAGGGGGACTGCGCGCCGGCGACGATCAAGGGCCCGGTGAGGGTCACTGGTATGACGGGTCAGGTGACGATCGACGGCTCGACGGTTAGTGGCCCGCTCGTCCTGCAGGACAACACGGCGGCGACGATTGTCGCCGGCAACCACATTGGCGGGCCACTGTCGTGCGCGGGGAACTCCCCTGCGCCGACCAACGCCGGCGAGCCCAATACCGCGTCCGGCCCGAAGTCGGGGCAGTGCGCCGGGCTGTAGACGGACGAAATGACCGGCCGAGGCGTTAAGCCCGGTAGGTGAACGCTGGTCACGGTGGCCCTCCCGCATTCGTGAGATGGGGAGGGCCACCGTGACCGGTCAGGCACGGGCAGCCGTTCAGATCCGGGGTAGCCGCAGGCCCGACATGCCGCCGTCGACGGCGAGCGACATCCCGGTAGTCGCGCCGGCCGCGGGACCAGCGAGGTAGGCGACGTCCATCCACGACCCCGGCCGTTCGGGGGACGTCGTCAGACGGCCAGGCGGAGACAGGCCAACCAAGCAGCCGGGCACCATCGACATCCTGTTACGTGCGGTGGCCGACGACGAAATCAACGGTGTGCTCCTCGGGCCGCCGGATCTCGGCTGGCTGTATCACCCCTATGACGGCGGCGCCGACGTAATCCTGTCCACGCGAGCCGAACGCAACGGGCTCAAAGCACGGCACCACACCTGGCTGTCCGACCACCCGGCCGGCCTCTAAGGACACTGCACCGACCAGGTAACGGCGCCATCCAGCTTGACCACCGGTCAAGCATTGACACGCGTCCCGCCAATGCTTGATCTCGGTCCCCGAGACGCCGAGAGGGTCGATCCGAACTCTCGGATCGACCCTCTGAACTGCGTCGGGACGACAGGATTTGAACCTGCGACCCCTTGACCCCCAGGCAACCCAGGAGGGGGCGGGACCATGCCTGATACCCGCCCCCACCTGCGCATACGGTCCACGGTGATCCACCGACGTCCAGCCCCGTCCGGGGTCGTTGTCACTCAGTTGGTCACCCAGAGATTCACCTGTCCGAGCCGGTCAGAGCGCGCTTCCATCCGTACGACCAGCAGCCGTGAGCGCCTCCTTCAAGATGACGGCCTGGGGTGACTTGCGCTCGGCAAGCAAGACCGCGACATCGACCAGTTCCTTACTCGCGTGGCGGTTCAGCTCGACGGCATCGGCCACGACACGAAGACTCACCTGTACGGCCATCGCCGCGTCTCCGGCCTCGACGTGAGCCTTGGCCAGGCATGAGCCGTACCAGGCGCGGTCGCGCTTGTAACTCTCCGGCAGGCCCGACAGCCCTTCCGTCAGTAGGTCGACCTTGGACCAGTTGCCGAGCTGTAGTTCGGTCATGCCGCGCTGGAGGCGGAACCAGGTCTCGTCGTAGAAGTACATCCACGCGGGCTCGTCGTCGGCGTGTTCTGCGGCCTGGCGGATCAGAGCCTCGGCCTCGTCCAGCAGCGTGCGGGCGGGCCGGGCATCACTGGCGAGTGCGTGCCCGCGGGCAGCCATCTGCGCGGCCATCCCCCGCACGCCGGGGGTAACCTGGCCGTCGTGCCAGCGGGCCGCGTCGGCGAGCCGTACGCATCTGCGGGCGTTGCCCGCACTCCACGCCTGGTGGGCCTTCATGCTGAGCGTGGTGGTAGCCATGTTCACGTCGCCGATCTCCAACGCCCAGTCATGGGCGCGGTCGTACCAGGCGAGCGCGGCGGCCTGGTCGTCGATGTCCAGGGACATCCACGCGACGAACTGGGCGTACTGCGAGGCCAGGTCAACCACCGTGTCGGCCAGCGATCCGCGGGCGCCCTGGGCAAGCTCGACCACCACGCCAAGCTGTTGCCGCACGATGCCAAGCAACGGACGCGAGCCGATGGTGTCCTCGACCTTGCGATGTTCGGCAAGACAGGTCGCCAGCCAGTCCACGGTGCGCTGATCCACCCGGCTGGGTCGCTGGACGCTGCGGGCGATCCGCTCGAACAGATCGGCATCAGGTGCGATGGTCGGCAGGGGCAGCGCGGGCACCGGGAGGCTGGGGCGCTCGGCGAGGTCGAACAGGTCGGCCTCGGTGCTCCGCAGCGCGCGGGCGTACAGCAGGCGGTAACGCTCGCGGGGGTAGTGGCTGCCGCGTTCCCATCCCCGGATGGTCCGGGCGAGGTCGTCGATGCTGGGCAGCTTGCCGCGCTGCTCCCCGGCGACTTCCTTGAGCCGACGTGCCATGTCGGCCACGGTGCCAACCTTGGCCTTGCGCTCGTCGCGCAGCCGTACGGCCCACTCGGGGGGTGTTCCTGGGGTGCCCATCGTTCACCTCCGGATATTCGCGGATACGGCCGTATCCCTGGCTATCTCCCATTGTCATCGTGCCCTGCCGGAGTGCGGCGGCTTAGCTGAACGTGATGATTACTTCACAGGTTTCGACGGCTGACGATCCGGCTCTGTGCTCGATGCAACGGCTTCACGCGGAGCTTGAGAGTCTCGGCATCACCTCTGACGTCCACCATGGGCACGGTGCGGCCCTGCTGAGCGTGTGGGTGGACCTGCTCGTGTGGTCCGACGGCTTTCGCTTCATGTGGTGGAACGGCGAACACTCCGCGCGGACGGGCCGCAGGAAGTACGCCGCTCACACGGCGGACAACCCGGCGACAGCCGCTCGCCGGATCGCTGACCGTTACGCCGCTCTCCGCGCGACGCACCCCGCGCCCCCTCCCAGAGCGGGGGCGGCGCCGTTGTGATGTTGCTTGAGACGTGCGTGAGCCCGCACCTGGGCATGGCGCAACGTGATCACGTCCGGCTCGACTGGCACAAGCCGCACCACACATCGGAGCGGGTGCGGCCGGTGGCGTGGACCTGCGTGTGCCGGGCCACGGTCTATGAACTGTGCGAGGGCGGCGGACGGGCGTTCATCCGACGCACCACGCAACTCGACAGCGGCCACCAGGTGGACGAGAGTCACCGCTGGTCGATCGCCGAAGCTCGGGCGACCTGGACGGCACTGCTGTCCGGGAAGGCCCGGTAGAGACGGGCGTGGCGGCGTGTGCTTCGGAGGGACGGCGTCGCCACGCCTGCCAGGAGTCCACCATGCAGGGCTCCTGGCCCATTCCTCCCCCGCCCCCGATAGCTGCCAGATTGTGTGTCCCGACCGAGGGGTCAACTCCGTCTTCGCGTGTCCGTCCGCGGTCACGTCCAGCGAAGTGGTGTATGAGTTGATCTCCGCGTGATCCTGTTTCTGCAGGTTAAGCGGTAAGTGTCTGCGGAATGGGTTTCTGCTGC